>JBGAML010000033.1:0-11913 GCA_044223005.1 Candidatus Eiseniibacteriota bacterium | reverse complement strand
GGCGAGATCGCGGCGTCGTCGCGGGAGCAGTCGACGGGGATCGAGCAGGTGAACACGGCGGTGACGCAGATGGACGCGGTGACGCAGGCGAACGCGTCGCAGACGGAGGAGCTCGCCGGGACGGCCGAGGGGCTGAGCCATCAGGCGCAGGCGCTGATGACGCTGGTGCAGCGCTTCCGGCTGGGCGACGGCGGTGCGCCGCCGGCGGTGGCGCGTGCGGTGTCGAACGCGCCGGCGAGGGCGGTGGCGAAGGCGAAGGTGGTGCCGATGCGCGCCGGCCGGCGTGCGGCGGCGAAGGCGGCTCCGGTCGTCGTGGCGCCGATCGCCGCGGCCACCGGTACCGACGGCTTCGAGGAGTTCTAGGCCTCCGTGGTTCCGCGGGTGCCCGGTCCTCCGGCCGGGCGCCGGATGCCGCCCCGGTGCTTCGGCACCGGGGCGGTCGCGTTTGGTCGGCGCGGGCCGACCTGCGATGATGCGCCGCCCGCGGCCCGGACGGCCGCGGCCCACCCCGCGCCGAGGAGTCCTGTCCCGTGTCCGCGTCCCCGAGCACTGTCCGCGTCCGCTTCGCGCCCAGCCCGACGGGCTGGCTGCACGTGGGCGGCGCGCGCACCGCGTACTTCAACTGGCTCTTCGCCCGCCGCGCGGGCGGCACGTTCGTGCTGCGGATCGAGGACACCGACGAAGCGCGCTCGAGCGGCGAGAGCGAGCGGCTCGTGCTCGACGACCTGCGCTGGCTGGGGCTGCACTGGGACGAGGGCCCCGACACGGGCGGCCCCTGCGGGCCCTACCGCCAGAGCGAGCGGCTCGCGACCTACCGCGAACACGCCGACCAGCTCGTGGCGGCCGGACGCGCGTACCGCTGCTTCTGCACCGACGAGGAACTCGAGGTGCGCCGCCAGCGCGCGCTCGCGGCCGGCCGGCCGCCGCACTACGACGGGCGCTGCCGCGCGCTCGCACCCGCCGACGCGGCGGCGCGCCACGCAGCGGGCGAGCCTTCGAGCCTGCGCTTCGCGGTCGACGCGCGCGACTGGACGCTGCCCGACCACGTGCGCGGCGAGGTGACGTTCCCCGCCGGCATGGTGGGGGATTTCGTCGTGCTGCGCTCGTCGGGCCTGCCGACCTACAACTTCGCGTGCGTGGTCGACGACCACCTCATGCGCATCTCGCACGTGATCCGCGCCGAGGAGCACCTCGCCAACACGCCGCGCCAGCTCATGCTCTACGACGCGTTCGGCTGGACGCCGCCCGAGTTCGCGCACGTGGCGTTGATCCTCAACCGCGACCGCACCAAGATGAGCAAGCGCGCGGGCGAGGCCGCCGTGGCCGTGGCGGACTGGCGCCGGGCCGGGTACGTGCCCGAAGCGCTGACCGGCTACCTGGCGCTTCTCGGCTTCCATCCCGGCGACGACCGCGAGGTGATGACCCGCGAGGAGCTGGTCGAGGCGTTCGCGCTGGACCGGCTCGGCCGCAGCGGCTCGGTGTTCGACGCGGCCAAGCTGCGCTGGATGAACGCGCACTGGCTGCATCACGCCACCGGCGAGCGGATCGCGGAGTGGCTCGAGACCGGCCCCGGCCCGCTGCCGGAGGGCGGAATCGACTGGCGGGACGCCGTCCACCGGCTGACCCCCGCGCTGGCGCCCGCCCAGCGGGCCCAGTTGTTCGAGGTGGTTCGCGGCAACGTGTCCACGCTCGCCGACCTGCCGGAACAGATCGGCTATCTGGCCGATCCGCATTTCGCATTCGAGGACGAAGCCGCCGCCGCCCTGTCGGGCCCCGGTGCGGCCGCGTTCTGCAGCGAGTTCGCCGCGGACGTCGACAAACTTGCCGAATGGAGCGGCGAAGCCTTTAAATCGGCCCTTCAGGCTGCGGGTCGCCGCGCCGGCCGGAAGGGGAAGGACCTGTTCATGCCGGTTCGCGCGGCGCTGACCGGTCGCGTGCACGGCCCCGAGCTGCCACTGCTCGCGGGCCTGCTCGGCAAGGACGATTGCGTGCTGCGGTTGCACGAGGCCGCGAAGCGCTTCGCGGCCGCCCACGAGGGGCAGGAGGGGAGGAACGCATGAAGGTAGCCGTCCTGATGGGCGGAAGGTCCGGCGAGCGCGAGATCTCGTTCAGCACGGGCCGTGGCATCGCGCAGTCGCTGCGCACGCTCGGTCACGAGGTCACCGCGATCGACGCCGCCGACGGTTCGCTGCTCGCCGCGGGGCAGGAGGGTACCGCTGCGCCCTCGCTCGACGCGGTACGGGCATTGCCCGAGTCGGCGATGCTCGAGGCGCTGCAGCAGCCCGCCGTCCGCAACGCGGACGTCGTGTTCATCGCGCTGCACGGCAAGTACGGCGAGGACGGCGTGGTGCAGGCCGCGCTCGAGCTGATGGGCAAGACCTACACGGGCTCGGGCGTGCTCGCGAGCGCGCTCGCGATGGACAAGGCGATGACCAAGCGCGTGTTCGAGCGCGAGGCGCTGCCGACGCCGCACTGGATGCTGCTCGAGGCGGGCGTGCCCGGGAGCGCGATCGACACGACGCTGCTCGGCGGCTACCCGCTCGTGGTCAAGCCGAACGCGGAAGGGTCCACGCTGGGGCTCTCGATCGTCCGCCACCCGTCCGAGCTCGAGCCCGCGATCCACAAGGCCGGCGAGCACGATTCGCAGGTGCTCGTGGAGCAGTACATCGAGGGTCGCGAACTGACGGTCGCGGTGATCGGCGAGGTCGCCTATCCGGTCGTCGAAATCGAGCCCAAGAGCGGCCTCTACGACTACACGTCCAAGTACACGAAGGGCATGACCACGTACACCTGTCCAGCGGCGCTCGACAAGGAACTCTCGCGCCACGTGCGCGAGCTCGCCGTCGAAGCGGCCCAGGTGCTCGGGTGCCGGGGCGTCGCCCGCGTGGACTTCCGTCTCAGCGAGGACGACGAACCGTACCTGCTCGAAGTGAACACGCTGCCCGGCATGACGCCGACGAGCCTGGTGCCCATGGCTGCGGCGGCGAAAGGCCTCTCGTACGACCAGCTGGTCGCGAAGATCCTCGACCTCGCGCTCGCCGATTCCCGGGTGAAGCGCGACTTCACCCACACCCGATAGCGTTCCGCCGGAGAGCTCATGGACCGCACGCTCGCATTTCTGAAGGAACTCGTGGAAGCCGACGGCGCCCCCGGATTCGAGGGCGACGTCGCCACCGTGATGGCCCGCCGCATGAAGGGCGTCGGGCCGATCTCGAAGGATCGCCTCGGCAGCTTCATCTGCGAGAAGGCCGGCGATCCCAAGGGCCCGCGCGTGATGCTCGCCGGGCACCTCGACGAGGTCGGCTTCCTCGTGAAGCACGTCACCAAGGACGGCTACGTGAAGTTCCTCGGCCTCGGCGGCTGGTGGGGGCACGTCGTGCTCGGCCAGCGGCTGCTGATCCACACGCGCAAGGGCCCGGTGCTCGGCGTCGTGGGCTGCAAGCCGCCGCACGAGCTGCGCGACGAGGACCGCAAGAAGGTGATGGAGCTGAAGGACATGTACATCGACGTCGGTGCGACGAGCGACTGGGACGTGAAGAAGAAGCTCGACATCCGCCCCGGCGACCCGATCCTGCCCGTGTCCTCGTTCGAGGTGATGGCGAATCCCAACCTGCTGCTCGCGAAGGCGTGGGACAACCGCATGGGCTGCGCGGTCGCGGCCGAGGTCGCGATGCAGCTCAAGGGCCAGAAGCACCCGAACACGGTCTTCGCGGTGGCCACGGTGCAGGAGGAGGTCGGCCTGCGCGGCGCGCAGACGTCGGCGACCAAGATCCGCCCGGACGTCGCCTTCGCGCTCGACGTGGGCATCGCGCACGACACGCCGGGCACCGAGGGCGACGAGAAGCTGGGCGGCGGTCCGCTCGTGGTGATCTACGACTCGAGCTCGATCCCCAATCGCGGCCTGCGCGACCTGGTGATCGACACCGCCGAGAAGCTCAAGATGCCGCTCCAGTTCGAGAGCGTCGAGCGCGGCGGCACGGACGCCGGCCGCATCCACATGACCGGCGAAGGCGTGCCGAGCCTCTCGCTCGGCGTCGCCGCGCGGTACATCCACAGCCACAACAGCGTCATCGACCGTCGCGACTTCGACATGACGGTGAAGCTGCTGGTGGCGGTCGTGAAGCGCCTCGATCGCCGCACGGTCGAGAGCTTCAGCTGATCCTTCCGGGGGCCGCGCGGTGCCCGTACACCGCGCGGCCTCGTCGTTGCTCATGAACCTGCACCTTCCCACCTGGCTGATCCCCGACACCGAGCACGCCGGCGCCAAGCTGACGAGCATCGCGGTCACGATCGTGCTCGCCTGGCTGCTCCAGCGCGCCGGCTTCGTGCTGGTCTGGCGCGCCGAGCGCTGGCTGTCGCGCGCCGGTCACGACCGGCCCGCCGCGAAGCAGCGCGCGCGCACGCTGGGGCAGACGACGCGCCACCTGATCACGTCGCTCGTCGCCGCCGGGGCGCTGCTGCATTCGCTCGACGTGATCGGCTGGGACGTGAAGCCGCTGCTCGTGGGCGCCAGCATCCTGGGCGCGGCGCTCGGATTCGGCGCGCAGTACCTCGTGCGCGACGTGATCGCCGGCGCCTTCATCCTGATCGAGGACCAATTCTCGGTGGGCGACGTGATCGACGTGGCGGGCACCGTCGCGACGGTCGAGGACGTGACGCTGCGCTCCACGCGCCTGCGCGATTTCCGGGGCCGGCTGCTGTTCGTCCCGAACGGCGAGATGCGCATCGTGATCAACCAGAGCCGCGACTGGCAGCGCTCGCTCGTCGACCTGCCGCTCGCGCACGACCAGGACCCCGCGGCCGCGCTGGCGGCGGCCGAATCGGCCGTGGCCGAACTGGCCGCCGACGCGCGGTTCCGCGATCGCTGGCTCGAGCCGCCGCAGGTGGTGGGGCTCGAGCGCATCGGTCCCGACGGCGTCATCCTGCGCGTCACCCTGCGCACCGCGCCCGGCGCCTCCGGCGTCGAAGCGGCGCGCGAGGCGCGGAGGCTGCTGCTCGCCCGCATCCACGAGGCCGGACTGCGGCTCGTCGCGACATCGCCCGCGACGCCGCCGCCCGGCGCCTGACCCATCGCAAGGAGGAACGCCGTGCCGCTCCGCATCTACGACACGCTCACCCGGCAGAAGCGCGAGTTCGCACCCGTCACCCCGGGGCGCGTGACGATGTACGTCTGCGGCATGACCGTGCAGAACAAGCCGCACGTCGGCCACATCCGCTCGTCGCTGTCGGCGGAGGTCATGCGGCGGTACTTCGAGCACCTCGGTCTCGAGGTCTGGTACGCGTACAACTTCACCGACGTCGACGACAAGATCATCGAGCGCGCCAACGCCGAGGGTGTCGCCTACGAGAGCGTGAGCGAGCGAAACATCGACGCCTACCTCCGCTTCGCGGACCTGCACAACATCAAGCGGGCGACCGTGTACCCGCGCGCCACACAGCACATCGGCGAGATGCACGCGCTGATCACGCGGCTGATCGAGAGCGGCCACGCCTACGCCGCGGGCGGCGACGTGTACTTCGACGTCCGCAGCAAGGCCGACTACGGCAAGCTCTCGGGCCGGCGCGTCGACGAACTGCGCGAGGGCTATCGCATCGAGCCGGGCGAGGCGAAGCGCGATCCGCTCGACTTCGCGCTCTGGAAGGGGGCCAAGCCGGGCGAGCCGTCGTGGCCGAGCCCGTGGGGGCCCGGCCGACCGGGGTGGCACATCGAGTGCTCGGCGATGGCCATGAAGCACCTCGGCGAGACGATCGACATCCATGGCGGCGGACAGGACCTCGTCTTCCCGCACCACGAGAACGAGCTCGCGCAGAGCGAGTCGTGCACGGGCAAGCCGTTCGCGAACTTCTGGGCCGAGAACGGGCTCGTGAACCTGGGCGGCAGCAAGATGTCCAAGAGCGATGGCAACTTCTTCTTCATCGAGGACATCGCCGGCCGCGTCGACCCCGAGGTCACCCGCTTCTACCTGCTCTCGACCCACTACCGGAGCCCGATCGAGTTCAGCCTCGAGCGGCTGCAGGAAGCCGGGGTCGCCTACCAGCGTCTCCGGACCCCGCTCGAGCGAGCCGGCGCCTGGACCGCGCCCGACGGCGCGGCGCCGACCGGCGAACTGGGTGAGGCGGTCGCGACGGCGGACCGGCTCTTCCACGAGGCGATGGACGACGACTTCAACAGCGCCCAGGCGCTCGGGCACCTGTTCGACCTCGCCCGGGCCGTGAACCGCGGCCTCGACGATGGCGGCGGGGCCAATGTAGTCCAGGCGGCCCGGGCGCTCCTGCGACTGGGTTCGGTGCTCGGCCTGTTCTGGAGGGCCCCGGCCGGAGAGTCGTGGCCGGCGGATATTCTCCAGTTGGCGGACGAGCGGGCCAAGGCGCGTGCGGCCAAGGAGTGGAAGCGCTCGGACGAGCTGCGAAACGCGCTGCTGGAAAAGGGAGTGGTCGTCGAAGACGGGCCGCAGGGGCAGAAGCTGAAGAAGCGCTAGCCGGCCGCAAGCGGTCGGCGTCGGATGTGGGCGGCGGAAGGCCATGATCGGCCTTCCGCCGCCGTCCATTCGGCGCAAACCGTTCCGGCAAAAATGATTAGCCGGATCGATCGGGCTCGCGTCCTGTGACATTTGCCCAATGGAGAATGCGGGCGCTCTCCGGGACCTTCTTGTTCTCCATAAGAAGAATGTGCTCCGATGGCCCCTTCGCGACTCCTCCGAGCCCGTCCAGGTCGACTCGGCAGGGGGCGGCGCTGCAGCTGGTTCGTGACGCTGATCGACCCGGGGCCGGGTGGTCGGGTTCAGGAGGTTCGCCTGTCCCGCGGGCACGCGCCCGCCCGTATTCCGCTCGCCACTCCGGGGGACGTCTGGAGCGGTGCGGCTCGTGGCCGTCGGCGTTCGGCGAGCCGGGGCTGGAGCCGCGAGCGGCCTGACGCCAACGGGACAAATTCCTTGCTGCCTCCTCTGGACGGGTCTAGCCTCTTGGCAGGCAAGAACGTGCCTCGAATGTGCGCACCCGGAGTTCACCCCGTATCCAGCTCCGGCGACCGTGCAGTCGAGGGCGTTCTCACCCGTCCGCGGATCCGCCGTGCGACGACGCAGTTGCAGTTTGCTGCAGACTGGGATTCGAGAGGAACGCTTTCATGTATCGAGCCCCGAAGAACGGCCGTTGGATTCCGCTGCTCGTGTGCGCGTTCGCGCTCGCGGGGATCGCGATCCTTCCGGCCAGCGGTCGCGCAGGTGAGCCGAACCTGTTCGCCGGCCCCATTCCTTCTCCCGCGCCGGATCCGCCACCGGATCCCGTGGGTGCGGGTGACCCCGATTCGCCGACGAGCCCGCGGGCTTCGCTGGCGACGCGTGGTGCCTCGAAGGGCGCGGCGAACGTGGCGGTGACCACTGGTGTGGGTGACACCCGTGGAGCCGAATGGCTGTTCAGGTTCCGAATCGCGTTGCAGGCGTTCCGGGTGATGATCCTGCGGTAGGTCGCGGGACGAAGGCCGGAACCGAACGCAATCGCGATCGATCGAAGACGCCAACGGGAGTTCGGCGGATGCGTGACCGGAGCAGAATCGCGTTTCTCGAAGAGCGGCTGGCGGCGCTCCCCGGTGATACCGGGGAGCAGACGCCGGCCGAACTCGAGGTGCTCGCGGATCTGTACCTGCAGGCGGATTACTACCTGCCGGCACTGGAAACCATCGACCGCCTCCTGTCCCTTCCCGGTGCGCGCTCGCTCTCGCGCGTGCGCCGGACCGCGATCGAGAGCATGGCGGTGGCCTGCCGCATCGCCCGCGGCGACACGCAGGCCGCGCTCGGTCAGTGCCGCGAGTTGCTGCGCGACGAAGAAACGCTCGACTCGCTGCCGCTGCGCACCCGGCTCCACATCCAGCTCGCGAAGGCGCTGCAGGACCTGGGGCGGATCGAGGAGTGTGCGGCGGTCGCCGGCAAGGCGCTGAAGCTCGCCGACGAGAGTGGCGAGACGGTGCTGTCGGCACAGGCGCTCGGCCTGCTGGGGACGACGGCGTACCGCGCCGGCGATTTGGCGGCGGCCCGCGACCACCTCGAGCAGGCGCTGGCGCTGTATCGCCGGCTCGGGGACGATCTGCACGCGGCCAAGGTGCGCAACAGCCTCGGGCTCGTGCACAAGACGCTGTGTGAGTGGGATTCCGCCGTCGCGAACTTCCAGGCCGCACTGGACGTGTTCGAGCGCGGCGGTCACCTGGCGCTTTCGGCCAGCCCGCTCATGAACCTCGGCATCGTCTGGCAGAAGACGGGCGAATGGGAGCGCGCCGAGGAAACGTATCGCGCCTGCGAGCACGCGCTGGTGCGCGTGGGCGAGGACCTCCAGCTCGCGCGTGTCGCGATCGGGCTCGGCAACGTGGCCCGGCTGCGGCGCCGGTTCGCGGACGCGGAATCGCAGTTCCTTGCGGCCCTCGAGCGCTCGCGCCGCCTCGGCGCCCGGCGCGAGGAGGTGCTCGCGCTCGAGTTCATGGGCGAGCTGGATTTCGATCGCGGCCGCGCCGAATCGGCGATGGCGCGCTACAGCGAAGCGCTGGCGATCGCGGAACGCACGGCTCCGGACGGCGATCTCGTCGTCGAGCTCGAGCGCCGGCGCGCCGAAGCGCTCTGCTCGCTGGGCCGGCTCGGCGAGGCGCAAGTCGCCTGCGAGCGCGCGCAGCGGCTGGCGCGCTACACCGACGACCGGCTCGAGCACGCGGTCGCGCTGCGCGTCGCCGGCGAAATCGCCCTGGCGCGCGGCTCGCGCGTGGAGGCGATGGATCGCTGGCAGGCGGCGGCGAGCCTGCTGCGCGGCTGCCGCGAGCGGTTCGAGCTCGCGAAGACGTGCCTGCTCGTCGGGCGCAACGCCGACGACCCGAAGGCCGCGCGCGGTCCGCTCTTCCAGGCATGCGCGCTCTTCAGCGAGATCGGCAGCGCCTGGGGCCTCGAGCAGGCGGAAGCCGAACTGCAGCGCGTGCTCGGCGCCCCGATCGCGCCGGCGCCCGCGCGGACGGATTCGATCCTCGGCCGCCGCCACCGCGCGCCGAGCCTGGTCGCCTGCTCCGGGGCCATGCGGCAGGTCGAGGCGCTCGCGCGCCGCGCCGCCGCCACCGAACTGAGTGTGCTCGTGCTGGGCGAGACGGGCACGGGCAAGGAACTCGTCGCGCGCACGATCCACGCGCTGTCGCCGCGGGCGAACAAGCCCTTCCTCGCGGTGAACTGCGGCGCGCTGCGCGCGGACCTCGCGCTCTCGCAGCTCTTCGGCCACCGCAAGGGCGCCTTCACCGGCGCACACGCGGAGGGCATCGGCCTCGTGGAGGCCGCGCACGGCGGCACGCTCTTCCTCGACGAAGCCGGCGAACTCCCGCACGACGTGCAGGTGACGCTGCTGCGCTTCCTCGAAAGCGGCGAGTACCTGCGCCTGGGCGAGACCCAGGTGCGCCGCGCGGACGTGCGCATCATCGCCGCGACCAACCGGTCGCTGCGCGGTGCGGACGGCGAGCGGCTGTTCCGCCGCGACCTGCTGTTCCGCCTGAACGAGATCGAGATCCGCCTGCCGTCGCTGCGCGAACGCCACGAGGACGTCGTACCGCTCGCCCGTCACTTCCTGTCGTTCTACGGCGGGCTCGAGGGCCCACGCCTCGCGCCCGACGCCGAGGCCGTGCTCGCGAGCTACGGCTGGCCCGGCAACGTGCGCGAACTCGAGAACGTGATGAAACGTCTCGCGGCGCTGCACGCGGCCGAAGGCCCGGTCGGCGCGCACGACATCCTGCCGTTCCTGAGCGAGGACGCGCCGCAGGCGCCGTCGCCGCGCGATCGGGCGAACGCCGAGCGCGACGAGATCGTCACGGCCTGGCGCGACGCGCACGGCAACAAGAGCCGCCTCGCCGAACTGCTCGGCGTGAGCCGCAAGACGCTCTACGCCCGACTCAAGCGACTCCAGCTCGAACTCTGAGGCGGCACCGAAACGACGCGGCGCGGGTCCCCGACGGGGCCCGCGCCGCAGTGTTTCCGGCGGCACACCATTCCCGGACGAGTGTCACCCCGGGGGTGACACTCGCTTTCGCGATGGCGGATCGAGAGTTGCCGCGAATCGTGGCGTCCGCTGTGTCACCTCGGCCAGGTGACAGCCCGCTTTCGCCGCGTCGCGACGCCACGCGCAGGCGCCGTGACAGCGCCCGAACAACTTGATGAATTGCAATCGCTTGCAGCCTTTCCACCATCGCTCGTCCAACTTTCCACAGCTTGGCACGCAGGCTGCTCTAGTGATTCTGCGGATACGGGGTAGCACCGCATCACCGAAGGTAAGTTGCAGTCGTTTCAAGAGGTCCTGTGAATAGGGGAGCAGGGCCTCGGGCCACGGCAGGCGAGCGCGCAGGTTGGCACCTCCTCCTGCAGCGCTCCCGCCAGGCCCAAACAGCTGGAAGTCCAAGTGTAGTCGCACCAACGGGCGCATCCGCGCCAGGGCTCGTACCCGAAGTTGGGGCTCCCCGCCAGAGGTCGTCGCAAAGGCCGCGGCCTGAGGCGAGGAACAGACGCAAGGGGGGATGACGCACAGAGACGCCCGGTTGAGTGAGTAGAGTGGTTTCGATCAACGGCAACAAAAAAAACAGAATACGCCCGGTCAACGAAGTCGTCAGGGCAGAGGAGTTAATCCCGGTCGCTCCCTGCTCTGTCGTGAAGAGGCAGTCGACAGTGAGCAACGCTCGCTGCTCGGCTGCCTCTTCGAATTGGAGCGGACCGCGCTGGGCGCCCGTTTCCTTGACACCCCCGCGCGAGACCTCTATCTTCCACAGGCTTTTCCGCACATACAGGGTCCGCGCTGGCGTAGCTCAATTGGTAGAGCATCTCATTTGTAATGAGGTGGTTGGGGGTTCGAGTCCCTTCGCCAGCTCTGTCATCGACTGCCGCGTGCGGTGCCGCTTCGGCGGCCCCCCGGCAGGCCAGTGCCAGCGGGCCCGCATCGGTCGAACCGCGCTTCCCGGGCGGCGGCCGGTGAACCTGGAGGGGTGCCCGAGCGGCCAAAGGGAGCAGACTGTAAATCTGCCGGCGTACGCCTTCGGAGGTTCGAATCCTCCCCCCTCCACCACGCATCACCCGTTCGGCAACGGTTCTGGGCGGGAATAGCTCAGCGGCTAGAGCATCGGCCTTCCAAGCCGAGGGTCGCGGGTTCGAATCCCGTTTCCCGCTCCATCTCCCCGCCGGTGAATGCCCCCGGCGACAAAACCTCGCGACCGATTTTGCCGTTCCTGCACACTCGACGGATGGCCCGAGAGAGGCCGCGAAAGTCGCCTCCCGAACCCCGGTGAGGGATTGCCTCCGTCGTCGCAACTCTCTCTTTTTTCGAAATTTGCGTTGACAGCTCTCGTCGCGGATCCCTACATTATTCGTCTCGTGCGACACCCCGACGACCCTCCTCACTCGGAGGTCGCCTCGGGGTGGTGTGTCTTTCTCGAGGACGCACCCAGGCTCGAGCCAGCCCGCCCGCATCGGTCAGTACATCTGTTTGCTGGACATCATGCTGCAGTGCTGCCCGCTGCGGTGGGAGCGGTTGTGCGTGCCCACGTAGCTCAGTCGGTAGAGCATCTCCATGGTAAGGAGAAGGTCATCGGTTCGATTCCGATCGTGGGCTCCACCCGAAGTGCATGCCTCTCGATGAGATCGGCAGGCGCACCTCGGATGTGACGGCCGCGCACGGGGCTCGCATGCCCGCATCGTGCGCATAGAAAGCAAGGCCCCGGCCGCGCGAAGCGGTCGGAGCGGAACCAACCCAATCTCGAACACAGGAGTCGGCCGAGATGGCGAAGGCGAAATTCGAGCGCACGAAGCCCCACGTGAACGTGGGAACGATCGGACACGTCGACCACGGCAAGACGACGCTGACGGCGGCGATCACGATGGTGCTGGCGCTGAAGAACCCGAAGATCGCGGTGCGCGA
>JBGAML010000020.1:0-92131 GCA_044223005.1 Candidatus Eiseniibacteriota bacterium | reverse complement strand
AGTGAACAAGGCGGTGGCGTCGATGGACCGCGCGACGCAGTCGAACGCGGCGCAGACGGAGGAGCTGTCGGCGACCGCCGGTCATCTCTCCGAACAGGCGCGCGACGTTCTCGCGCTGGTCCAGCGCTTCAAGCTCGCGGGTGCGGTGTTCACCGGCGACGGTGATCACGCGAGCCCGAAGTCCCGCAGTGCCGTCCCGGGGGCGAAGCCCGCTCGCTCGGCCCACGCACCCGGCCGGCCGGCGCACGCCACCGCGGTACCCGGGGCGAAGCGAGAGTCGAAAATCGCGGCGGCTTCCACCGCCGCGGCCCCGTCCACGGTGGACGGATTCGAGGAGTTCTGACATGAGACGCAAGGCATCGTTCCCGCTCGTCGTGATCGCTCTCGGCGGGGTGCTCTTCCTCCTCGGCGGCGCGACGCGCCCGGTGGCGGCGCAGTCGCCTCCGGATTCGGCCGAGGTGCAGGCCACGGCGGCCGACCTTTCGGACGTCGCCGCCGGCCCGATGGACGCCGGCACCGCGAGCGCGGCCGCGCGCGGCACGGCGTGGCTGCAGGGGCTCGCAGCACGCGGCGTGACGCCGGTCGGATCGCTGACGGGCGCGTGGATCGGCGACGTCGCCGGTGGCCGCGTCACCGGCGCCACCGGGCAGGCGGTGGGTTACGCGGGATTCGAGGCGGACCTCGCCAAGTGGACGGGGCGTGCTTCGGGCACGCGTGCGATGGTCGACGTCGCGTGGCTGCACGGCCCCTCGCTGAGCGAGCGCTTCAGCGGCGATGGCCTGGTCGCGAGCAACCTCGAAGCGACGCCGGGCCTGAGGCTCTACCACGCGTGGATCGAGCAGCCCTTCGCGCACGACCGCGCCTCGCTCCGGCTCGGCAGCCAGGGCGCGGACGAGGAGTTCGCGGGGACCGAGGGCGGAGGCCGGATGTCGAACAGTGCCTTCGGCTGGGAGCCCGGTATCGGCGCCAACGTCGTGAACGGCGGCCCCATCTTCTTCGTGCCCGCGCTTGGCGCAAGGTTGGCCGTCTCGCCGGCGGAGCACTGGACCGTGCGCGTCGGAGCGTACGACGGCGACACGTTCGACAGCCCCGACGGCGATGCGAACGCCAACCGCCTCGGACTCAACTTCCGCCTGCGCGGATCGCAGGGCGCCTTCGCGATCGCCGAAGCGCAGCACGACTGGAGCCCCGGCCATCGCGCACTCGCGGGCTCTGCCCGGCTCGGCGCCTGGCGGCACACGGCCGATTTCGCCGACCTGCGCCGGGACGCGAACGGCGATCCGGTGGCCTCCTCCGGACTCGATCCGGCGGTGCACCACGGGAACGCGGGAACGTACGCCACGCTCGAGCAGCGGATCTGGGTGTCCGCGCGCCGGCCGGCGCGCGCGGTGGGCGTGTGGTCGCGCGTCGCGTTCGCGCCGGCGGACCGTAGCCCGCTCGCGAGCGTATTCGAGGCCGGTCTGCAGTGGACCGCGCCGTGGCCCGGCCGGCCCGACGACGCGATCGCCATCGGCTTCGTGCACGCGCGCACCAGCCCCGAACTCGCCGCGGCATTCCGGGACGCGAATCCCGGTGCGGCCGCGTCCGAGGTCCCCGATTTCGAACGCGTGTTCGAGGCGACGTGGGCGATCCACGCGGGCGAGCACCTCGTGATCTCGCCCGATGTGCAGTGGATCCAGCATCCCGGCGGCTCGGCCGCCCTGCCCGCGGCGACCGTCGCGGGGCTGCGGCTGGCCCTGCAGTGAACGGCGCCCCGGCGGGCGTCGGCGGGCCCTGGGGCCCGTCGTCGCCCGCCGGGCGTGCGCCCGCCGGGCCGATCTTCTAATGTAGGCGCGCCCCACGCCGGGCGCGCGACGGTCGCGCGCCTGCCGGGGCACCACGGGAGGTTTCGTGTCCTTCGCATCACTCGGCCTGCCGGCCTCCGTCCTCCGGGGCGTGCGAGCCGCCGGCTACCAGACGCCCACCCCGATCCAGCAGAAGGCGATTCCCGTCATTCTCGAAGGCAAGGACGTGATCGGCGCCGCGCAGACGGGCAGTGGCAAGACCGCGGCATTCGTGCTGCCGATCCTCGCGCGCCTCCTCGATCGCGACTACCCGGCGCTGCGCGCGCTCGTCCTCGTCCCGACGCGCGAGCTCGCCGCGCAGGTCGAGACCGCCGCGCGCGACTACGCCCGCTACACCGACCTGCGCTGCGGCGTCGCCTACGGCGGCGTGCGGATCGAGCCGCAGGAGCGCCAGCTGCGCGGCGAAGGCGTCGACCTGCTCGTCGCCACGCCCGGCCGGCTGCTCGATCTGCACGGGCGGCAGAGCGTGGCGTTCGAGGACATCGAGATCCTGGTGCTGGACGAGGCCGACCGCATGGTCGACATGGGCTTCGCGCCCGACCTGCGCCGGATCCTCAAGCTGCTGCCGCGCGACCGCCAGACGCTGATGTTCTCGGCGACGATGCCCCCGGACCTGAACCGCGTCGCGACCGAAGCGTTGATGGACGCCGTGCGGCTCGACCTCGCGCCTCCGTCCAAACCCGCGGCGGGCATCACGCAGGCGGTGTACCCGGTCGCCCGCCACCTCAAGACCGACCTGCTCGACGAGATGCTGCGGCGCGAGAGCATGGGCAGCGTCATCGTCTTCACGCGCACCAAGCACGGCGCGGACCGGCTGGCCCGGCAGCTCGAGCGGCGCGGGCATTCCGTGGCCGCCCTGCACGGCAATCGCACCCAGAGCCAGCGCGAGCGCGCGCTGCGCGACCTGAAGCGCGGCCGTACGCAGATCCTGGTCGCGACCGACATCGCGTCTCGCGGGATCGATGTGCAGGACATCACGCACGTCATCAACTACGACGTGCCGCACACCCCCGAAGACTACGTGCATCGCATCGGCCGCACCGCGCGTGCCGACGCCACGGGTGATGCGTTCACGCTGATGGGCCCCGAGGAGCGCAAGGACGTCGAGGCGATCGAGCGCTTCCTGGGCCGCTCGATCGTGCGCGTGCAGATCCCGGACTTCGACTACCACGCCAAGGGAACGGTCGAGCCTCGCGAGCCGCGGGGCGGACGCGGCGGCGATCATTCGCGTGGCGATCGTCCGGCCCGGTCGGCGCCGCCACCGACCCCGTCGCAGGGGCCGATCGTCCACGGCCGCCGTCCGCGCCCGGCCAACGCGGGCCGGCGCGGCCGCGGCCGGATGTAAGGCCCGGTCGAAAGCCGAAACGGCCGGCGGGGAGCACCCCGCCGGCCGTTTCGCGTCCCAGGTCGCGGATCACTTCTTCGGCAACTTCGCGAGCAGCACGTCGACCGCCTTCTCGAGGTCGAGGTCGCGGCCGGCGGCGAGCGCCGCGGGATCGGGCTCCACGCGATACGTGGGCTCGAGCTGGTGGTTCTCCATCACCTGGTCGTGGATGTCGAGCAGGGCGACCTCCGGGATGCCGAAGACGAGGTCGCGATCCTGCAGGCGCTCCCACCACACGGAGCTGCACGTGCCCGGCACGGGCATGCCGACCGTCTCGCCGAGCCCGAGCTGCGTGTAGGCCATCGGGAAGCAATGGGCGTCGGAGTAGTTGCCCGGGTTCATCACGACGATGGACGGCTTGAACCACCGGCGCGAGGGCTCGTGCCCGATCACCTGCCCGCGCGGTGCGTTGGTCGCGTACGTGCGGCCGGACAGGAACGTGGTCAGCGCCTCGACCAGGTTGCCGCCGCCGTTCCAGCGCGTGTCGAGCACGATCGCGTCGCGTTCCACGTCGCGCCCGAACACCTCGTCGAACACCTCGCGATACGCGCCGTCGTTCATGCCGCGGATGTGCGCGTAGCCGAGCCGCCCGTGCGAGCGTTCGAGTACCACGTCCCGCCGCGAGCGCCACCAGCGCTGGTAGAGCAGCTGGCCCTGCGCGCCCCACGAGATCGGGCGGACGCTCTCCTCCCAGCGCGTGTTCCCCCGCGGGTCGAAGAGCGACAGGCGCACCGGCTGGTCGGCCTTGTGGTCGAGCAGCGGGTACCAGTTGGCGCCGGCCGCGATCTCGTTGCCGTCGATCGCGGTGATCACGACGCCCGCGCGGATGCGCGAGCCGGCCTTCTGCAGCGGGCCGCCGGCGATCACCTCGGCGATCGCGATGCCCGCTCCCGTCCACGCAGGATCGGGGAAGATGCCCAGCGAGGCGGTCGCCACGCCGTCGGAGCGCGTCGGCCGGTAGCGGCAGCCGGTGTGCGAGGCGTTGAGCTCGCCCTGCATCTCGGAGCACAGCTCGGCGAAATCGCGCGAGTTGTCGATCGCGGGGAGGAAGCGCGCGTAGTGGTCCTTCAGCGCCTTCCACTGCACGCCGTGCATCCCGGGATCGAGGAACTTCTCGAACGTCTGGCGCCAGATGTGCTCGAACAGGTACGCGCGCTCGGCGGCCGCATCGAGGTCCATCCGCGGCTGCGCGCCCACCGGCGTCGACTTGCCCGACTCGAGCTCGATCTTGGAGAGCCGCCCGTCGGCCAGCACCATCGCCGATTTGCCGTCACGCGAGAGCGTCATGTTCGCCTCGCGGGCGCCGAGCTTCGAGACCAGCTTCACTTCCTTGCTGCGTGGGACGTATTTCCAGAGGTCGTAGCCCTTGTCCACGCGCGCGAGGTAGACGAGCGTCTCGCCGTCGGGCGTGAGCAGCGCGGTGGAGAGGTCGGCCGAGGCGAGCGAGATCCGCGCGATGCGGTCCTCGAGGTGGTCGAACTCGATCGCGACCGCATCGGCGAGCTTGGGGCCCGAGTCGGCCGGCTTGTCCTTCGCCGGCTCGCCCTTGCCGGCGTCACCCTTGCCGGGTTCGCCCTTGCCGGGCTTGTCCTTGTCCTTCTCCTTCGCGGTCAACTGCGCGTAGCTGGCCTCGTCGAGCTTGAAGCGGTCCCACGCCTTGCGCGTGAGGAACGCGGCGTAGACGTCGGCCTGCAGATTGTCGCCCGACTGGCGCCGCAGACCCAGGCGGTCCGTCTGCCAGAAGAGCACTTCGCCCTTGCGCGACCAGTGCGGCGAGGAGTCCTCGTAGCCGCTGTTGGTGATGTCGATCACCTTGCCGTCGCCGACGGCCGACACGAGCCCGACCTCGTTGGACCAGCGGTCGGGGCTCAGGTACTGCACGGCGATCCAGCGCCCGTCCGGCGACCAGTCGAACGCCATGTCGCCATCGGCGTATGAATAGTTGAAGTTGCCCGCGAGCACCGTTCGCGTGCGTCCGCTCGCGAGGTCGAGCACCTTCACGGTGGTGCGGTTCTCGAGATACGCGATCTCGCGGCCGTCCGGCGACCACTGCGGCTGGAACGCTTCCGCGTCGCCGCCCACGAGCAGCGTCTCGCGCAGCGCGGTCGCGTTGAAGAAGTTCGGCTCGTCCTTGTCGACGCGGCTCGTGCGATAGAGGCGCCAGCGGCCGTCACGCTCCGAGGCGTAGAGGAGGCTCTTGCCGTCGGGCGAGAAGCTCACCGAGCGCTCCTGCTCGGGCGTGCGGGTGATGCGGCGCGTGTCGCCGTGCTCGACGGAGGCCACGAACACCTCGCCGCGCGCGACGAAGGCGACTTCGCTGCCGTCGGGCGAGACGTCGAACTCGGTCGCCTGCCCGGACACGTCGATCGGGACCTGCGAGCGATCGCGCCGGTCGGCGGCCACCATGACGTCGAGCCTGTGGCCGTCCTTCGCGCCCGCGGGGCGCACCCAAATGTCGCCGTCGAACCCGTAGCAGAGGTCACCCGCCTTCGAGACGGACAGGAACCGGACCGGATCACCCGTGTGATGCGTCACCGCGACCGGGTGCGAGGGATCCGCGAGATCGAGCGACCACACGTTGAACGAGCCGCTGTCCTCGGCGAGGTAGTAGAGCGACTGTTCGCCCGGCGCCCACACCGGCTGGCGGTGATCCGCACCCCACGCCGTCAGGCGCGTGTGCTTGTTGGCCGCGACGTCCCATATCCACACCTGGCGCGCGAATGCGCTGGTGTCGTGCTTGCGCCATTCCATCTCGAAGCCCGGCTGGTCCGCGTAGACGAGCCGCTTGCCGGCGGCGTCGTAAGACGCGTCGATCGCAGGCGTCGTCAGCACCTGGCGCGGCTGCCCGCCCGCGAGGTCGACGGACCAGAGCTGCGGCTGCGCGCCCGTCGGGAAGCCCGCGTTGGTGACGGACGGCAGGATCGCGGCGGTGAAGAGGACCGCCTTGCCGTCGGGTGTGAACGACGACGGGGTCTCGTCGGCCGAATGGAACGTGAGGCGCGTCGCCTCGCCGCCCTCGGCGGGCATCACGAAGACGTCGTCGTTGCCGTAGCGATCGGAGGTGAACGCGAGCTTCGAACCGTCGCGCGACCAGACGGGGTTCGAGTTGTACGCGGTGCCCACCGTGAGCGGCGTGGCGACGCCGCCGGAAGCGGAGACCTTCCACAGGTTGCCTCGCCAGCCGAAGGCGATCGTGTGGCCGTCGGGCGAGATCGCCGGATGGCGGATCCACGTCGCGCGTTCGATCGCGAACGCGGGCGCCGCGATCGCCGACAGCAGCAGCAGCGTGGACAGGACGAACCGGGTGGGGGAGAGCAGCCGTGCCTTCATGCGAACTCCTCGGCCGCGGGTGGGGGCCGCAGCGCGCTCGGTGAGGTGGATCGAGCAACGTAGGGCGCACGCTAGCACGCAGGTGGCCGCCCGCGGGCAGGGTCGCGGGACGGTCGCGGGCGTCGGGGCGACGGGCGCCGCCCCTCGGGGCACGAACTCGCCGGGACTACGACTCGGCCGGGGCGGGCGGCAGTTCGAGCATGAGGCCGCGACCGCACCCTTCGCACCGCAGTGGCGTGCGTTCGCGCCACGCGCCGCCCAGCGCGATCGTGCGCTCGGCGCCGCAGGCGGGGCAGGCCCCGTGCGCGTCGACCAGGGTCGCCGCTTCCCGCATGCGCTGCCATGCCAGGGCGGGACCGCCGATCAGCAGGAGCGGGACGAGCACGAAGTGCAGCAGCGGCAGGAACACCGCCGCGACGGCCAGGCCCCACCCGGCGGCCCAGGTCATCACCGCCCGCGTGAATCGGGCTTTCGCGTCGCGGTGGCGCGCACGCACCGTCGCCTGCGCGGCCGGGCGGTCGGGGTAGGTGAGAACTCCTTCGTGCGTGCGCACGTCCCCGGGCGCATTTCGTCGTGGGGAAGTCGGGCTCACATCGGCTATCCTCCCTCGCTTCTCCATTCTCCTTGTCTCGGGCGTGTCAGAAGTCCGCGCCCGGAGCGCCTGCCCCGGCCGCTCGTCCATCCGCCCGGGGGATCCGCATCCGGAGGTCTCCGTCGCCGTGCCCGCGATCGTCGCCGAATGGCTGAACCTGCTGCTCCGCTGGACGCACGTGATCGCCGGCATCCTGTGGATCGGCGATTCGTTCCTGTTCATGTGGATGGACTCGAGCCTGCGTCCGCCCAAACGTCCGCTCGAGGGTGACGTCGCCGGTGAGCTGTGGATGGTGCACAGCGGCGGGTTCTACGAGGTCGTGAAGCGCCGCGTGCTCGCGCCGGACGAGATGCCCGAGCACCTGCACTGGTTCATGTGGCAGGCGTACACGACGTGGATGTCGGGCTTCGCGCTGCTCGTGGTCGTCTACTGGATCGGCGGCACCGCGTTCATGGTGGACCACTCGGTGCTCCCGCTCACGGGGCCGCAGGCCGTGGCCGCGAGCGCCGCGGTGCTGCTCGCCGGCTGGTTCGCCTACGACGCGCTCTGGAGCTCGCCGCTCGTGCGCTCGCCGAAGCTCGTCGCCGCGGTTTCGCTCGTGCTGCTGGCCGGCGCGATCCTCGGGCTCACGCACGTCTTCAGTGGCCGCGCCGCGTTCCTGCACGTGGGCGCGCTGCTCGCGACGATCATGGCGGGCAACGTCTGGCGCCGGATCATCCCCGCGCAGACGCAGATGATCGCGGCGACCCGCGCCGGCCAGCGGGCCGATGCCGCGCTCGGCGCGCGCGCCAAGCAGCGCTCGATCCACAACCACTACCTGACGCTGCCGGTGGTGTTCGCCATGATCAGCAATCACTTCCCGAGCATGTACGGCCACCCGCAGCCGGGGCTGGTGATGATCCTGTTCGTCGCGTTCGGCATGGCGTTCAAGTACTGGATGAACTTCCGCTTCCGCGCGCATCCCGCGATTCTCGCGACGGGCATCGGCGCGTTCGCCGCTCTGATCGCGATCACGGTGATCCCCGCCCGGCGCGAGGCGTCGGCACAGGCGCCGGCGATGAGTGCGGTGTCGTACGAGACGGCGCACGCGATCCTCGCGCGCCGGTGCATGACGTGCCACTCGCGGCACCCATCGAATCCGTCGTTCCCCGAGCCGCCGGCGGGCGTCATGTTCGACGACGCGGACAAGGTCATGGCCCTGCGCGAGCGGATCCGCGTGCGCGCGGTGGAGACGAAGACCATGCCGCTCGGGAACCTGACCGGCATCACCGAGGCCGAGCGCGACACGCTCGGCGCGTGGATCGCGGGCGGCGCCGGGCCGCGGTAGCGCACCGCCCGCGGCGCGCGGCTAGTCGCGCCCGCCGGGGTAGCGCATGCCCCGCAGTTCGCGGTAGAGCCGCACCGCGTAGTGGTCGGTCATGCCGGAAACGTGGTCCGTGAGCCGCAGCAGCCGCTCGTACGCGGGACCGTCGGCGAAGAGCTTGGGATAGAGCTTGCGCAGGTGCTTGCCGCGCAGTGAATCGGGCTGCTCCAGCGAATCGACGAACACTTCGAGCAGGCCCTGGATCGCCTCGGCGCCCGCGAGCTCCATCTTGAGCACGTCGCGCGCCTCGTAGCAGTGGCGCTTGCACGTCTGCTGGATCTTCCCGAGCGCCTCGCGGTGCTGCATGCCCGCCTCGAGCGCGGTGGCATAGCCGCCCTCGAGGATCGCGGGCAGCTCGCGCACGAACGTGTCGGCGGCGTCGTGGATGAGCGTGTTCACGGACACGGCGCGGCGCAGGTCGGCGCGGTCCATGCGCTCGGCGTAGTCGCGCGCGGGCTGCAGCGCGCCGACGCGCGGGTCGCCCGCGCTGAGCGGCTCGAGGCACGCCTCGAACTGCTCGAACGTGACGTGCCGCAGCCGCAGGCCGTCCTCGAGGTCGAGCAGGAGGTAGGCGATGTCGTCCGCGGCTTCGGTGAGCAGCGCCAGCGGGTGCCGCTGCCAGCTCTCGTCGCTGAGCGGCGCGAGCCCGAGCCGTTCGGCGAGGCCGCGGAACTCGTCGACGTCGCCGTCGAACAGGCCCGGCTTCTTCGCGCTCTTGCGCGTCGCGTCCTTGCGCGCGGCACGGGAGGAACAGGGGTACTTGACCAGCGCGCCGAGCGTGGCCTCGCTCAGCTCCAGGCCGCGCCCGCGCGTGGGACGCGACAGCCGCGTGACGATCCGGAACGTCTGCGCGTTGCCCTCGAATCCGAGCAGGTCCTTCTGCTGGCGCTCGGAGAGCTCGTTCCAGAACGGCTGGCGGCGCTTGAAGAACTCGCGGATCGCATCCTCGCCCACGTGGCCGAACGGCGGGTTGCCGAGGTCGTGTGCCAGGCACGCCGCCGCGACGCAGTCGCCGAAGTCCCGCGCGTCGAGTTCGGCCGCGAGCGCCGGTTCGCGCTCGAGCAGTCGCGTACCGACGAGCGTACCGAGCGAACGGCCGATCGAGGCGACCTCGAGGCTGTGCGTCAGGCGCGAGTGGACGTGGTCGTCGTACGGGAGTGGGAAGACCTGCGTCTTGTCCGCCAGCCGCCGGAAGTCGCCGCTGAAGAGGATGCGGTCGTAGTCGCGCTGGAACGCGGTACGCGCGATCGAGTGCTCCTGCGCGGGCGCGCCGAAGCGCGACCGGGACATGCACTGGCGCCAGGACAGGCTCATGCGGAGACGGTTTCCCGGGGTCGAAGGCGGTTCGCGGACGAGCCGGGCAGTATGGCCCGGCCTGCGGAAAAGGTGAAATTCCGCGGTCGACAGGCGGCCCAACGGTCCTTTCGCACCATTGGACGGGCCCGGAACGGCCCGTCTACACTGCGGCTGGAAACACTCGCGCCGGCGGCGGAGCCGCCAGCGCTTCATACGCTGAAACGTCCGTTTCAGCGGTCCGCGATGCGAGAAAGGCGGTCGCGCCATGTCGAAGAACAAGCAGCTCGATGCGTGGGTGCAGGAAATGGCGGCCATGTGCCAGCCGGACAACGTGGTCTGGTGCGATGGCTCCCCGAGCGAATACGACCGCATGCTCCACCTCATGGAGCAGAGCGGCACGGCGATCCGGCTGAACGAGGCGAAGCGCCCCCACAGCATCTACGTGCGGTCCGATCCGGCCGACGTGGCGCGCGTCGAGGAGTTCACGTTCATCTGCTCGAAGAACAAGGAGGACGCCGGCCCGACCAACAACTGGAAGGACCCGGTCGAGACCAAGCAGATCCTGACGCCGCTGTTCACGGGTGCCATGAAGGGCCGCACGATGTACGTGATCCCCTACAGCATGGGCCCGGTCGGCTCCCCGATCGCCAAGATCGGCGTCGAGCTCACGGACTCGCCGTACGTGGTCGCGAGCATGCACATCATGTCGCGCGTCGGCACCAAGGTGCTCGACGTGCTGGGCGAGGGCGAGTTCGTGCGCGGCCTGCATTCGGTCGGCGCGCCGCTCGAGAAGGAAGGCCAGCCCGACGTGCCGTGGCCGTGCAACGCGAAGACGAAGTACATCTGCCACTTCCCCGAGACGCGCGAGATCATGTCGTACGGCTCCGGCTACGGTGGCAACGCGCTGCTGGGCAAGAAATGCCACGCGCTCCGCATCGCGTCGGTGCAGGCGCGCGACGAGGGCTGGCTCGCCGAGCACATGCTGATCCTCGGCATCACCAACCCGCAGGGCGAGAAGCGCTACCTCGCGGCCGCGTTCCCGTCGGCCTGCGGCAAGACCAATCTCGCCATGCTGCAGCCCACGATCCCGGGCTGGAAGATCGAGACCGTCGGTGACGACATCGCCTGGATGAAGTTCGACTCCGAGGGCTATCTCTGCGCGATCAACCCCGAGTTCGGGTTCTTCGGCGTCGCCCCCGGCACGAGCGACAAGAGCAACTTCAACGCGATGCGGACGATCGAGAAGAACACGATCTTCACGAACGTCGCGCTGACGCCCGACAAGGACATCTGGTGGGAGGAGATGTCCGCGCCGCCGGCCGAGCTGACCGACTGGCTGCGCCGCCCGTGGACGCCCGCGTCGGGCCGCAAGTCGTCGCACCCGAACTCGCGGTTCTGCACGCCCGCGAGCCAGTGCCCGACCATCTCCAAGGAGTGGGAGGACCCGAAGGGCGTGCGCATCTCGGCGATCCTGTTCGGCGGCCGCCGCGCGACGGTGGTGCCGCTCGTGAACGAGGCGCTCTCGTGGCAGCACGGCACGTTCCTCGGCTCGATCATGAGCAGCGAGACGACGGCCGCGGCCACGGGCGCGGTCGGCACGCTGCGGTTCGATCCGTTCGCGATGCTGCCGTTCTGCGGCTACCACATGGGCGACTACTTCGGTCACTGGCTCAAGATCGGCCAGAAGGCGGGCGCCAAGTTGCCGAAGCTCTACAACGTGAACTGGTTCCGCAAGGGCGCGGACGGCAAGTTCCTGTGGCCGGGTTACGGCGAGAACAGCCGCGTGCTCAAGTGGGTGTTCGAGCGCGTGACCGGCACGGGCAAGGCGATCGAGACGCCGATCGGCAACCTGCCGGCGCCCGGTTCGCTCGACGTGAGCGGCCTGGACGTGCCCGCGGCCAACATGGAGCAGGTGCTGAAGGTCGACGTCGAGGCGTGGCTCAAGGAGCTGCCCGAAGTGCGCAAGCACTACGAGAAGTTCGGCGCCAAGCTCCCGCAGGGCCTCAAGGACGAGCTCGACCAGCTGGAGAAGCGCCTGCAGAGCGCCGGCGCGAAGGTCTGACGCGCCGTACGATTCACGCAGCCCCGGCCGTCGCGAGATGGCCGGGGCTTTCGCGTGGCGGCCGCGCGGGCGCGGCCGCCGTGCTACGCTCGCCGTGCCGCAACCTCGCGTTTCCACCCCGGCCGCACCGGAGTGCTCCTCGTGTCCGCATCCACACCGCGCATCCGCCGCGAACAGACCCGCGGCGAGGAGATCGCCAACAGCGTGAGCCACGGCGTGGGCTTCGTGCTCGCGCTCGCCGGGCTGCCGCTGCTCGTCACGCGCGCCCTGCCGCTGGGGCCTGCGGCCGTCGTGGGCGCGAGCGTGTTCGCGACCACGCTCGCGCTGCTCTACCTGTCGTCCACGCTGTACCACTCGCTGCCGCCCTCGCGCGCCAAGCGCGTGTTCCGCGTGCTCGACCACGCCGCGATCTACCTGCTCATCGCCGGCACCTACACGCCGTTCACGCTCGGCGTGCTGCGCGGGCCGTGGGGCTGGTCGCTCTTCGGCGTGCTGTGGGGGCTCGCGGTCACCGGCATCGTGCTCAAGGCGACGATCGGCATGAAGTACCCGCGGCTCTCGACGGCGGTCTACCTGCTCATGGGCTGGCTCGTCGTGGTCGCCGTGAAGCCACTCTCGCAGCACCTCGCCGCGTGGGGCTGGTTCTGGCTGCTCGCGGGCGGGCTCGCGTACACGGCGGGCGTCGCCTTCTACGCGGCGCCCCGGCTCAAGTACGCTCATTTCCTCTGGCACCTCGCGGTGCTCGCGGGCACCGCCTGTCACTTCGTCGCGGTGCTGGACTACTCCCACTGACCGGACCGGACATGGATCGCAAGGCGCTCACGCGCGAGTACAAGGAAACCCCGCGCCCGATGGGCATCTTCCGCGTCTGCCACAAGGCGAGCGGGCGGTGGTACATCGGTACCAGCCTGGACGTGCCCGCGATGCTCAACCGCCAGCGCTTCCAGCTCGATGCGGGCTCACACCCGAACCCCGCGCTGCAGCGCGAGTGGCGCATGCTCGGCCCGGACGCGTTCGCGTTCGAGACGCTCGACACGCTGAAGGCCAGCGAGACGCCGGTCCACGATCCGCAGAAGGAACTGAAGACGCTCGAGGCGCTCTGGCACGAGCGGCTCCGCCAGCTCTACGGGCCCGGCTACCACGAGGCGGGCTCGAAGGCGTGAGCGCGCGGTTTGCCGAGGAGCCGCGGCACGAGCCGCACGGCACGGCCGCGGTGTTCCTCGACCTCTACGGCAACCGCTGGGATCTGCTGCAGCCCGCCGCGTGATCCGCGCGCGTCGCCCGCCGGCGGCGCGCATCTCAAGCGGGTCATGCTCACGACCGCCGACTACCTGCGGCTGCCCGAGGTCGCGCCCGATGCGGTGATCCGCTACGGCGCGGACGCGGACGCGTTCGTGCACCTGTACCGGCCGGCGGGCGCCGGGCCGCACCCGGTGGCGATCGTGCTTCACGGCGGCTGTTGGGAGGCGCCGTACGGGCTGGAGCCCCTGGGCGGGCTCTGCCGCGCGCTCGCGCACGAGGGCATCGCCGCCTGGAGCGTGGAGTACCGCCGCATCGGTGGCGGGGGCGGCTGGCCCGCGACCTTCGGCGACGTCGCGGCGGCGGCCGACGCGGTTCGCACGCACGCGCACGCCCACGCGCTCGATCCGGCGCGCGCGATCGCGCTCGGGCACTCGGCCGGCGGGCATCTCGCGCTCTGGCTCGCGACGCGCGCGTCGCTGCCGGCCGGCCACGCGCTGCGCGGCGCCGCGCCGCTCGCGCTCCGCGGCGTCGTGGGGCTCGCGGCGATCGCCGACCTCGCGGCGGCCCGGCGCGAGGGGATCTGCGGCGGCGACGTGGTCGCGGCGTTGCTCGGCGGAGAGCCGGAGGCCGTGCCCGATCGGCTCGCCCTGGGCTCGCCGGCGGCGCGGCTGCCGCTCCGCGTGCCGCACCGGCACGTGGTGGGCGCGAACGACCCGATCGTGCCGCCGCCACACGTGCGCGCGTTCGTGGACGCGGCGCGCGCCGCGGGCGACGACGCGCGGATCGACGTCCTGCCGCACGCGGGCCACTTCGAGCCCGTGCTGCCGCACGGGGCCGCGTGGCCCGCCGTGCGCGACGCAGCGCGCGAGCTCGCGGGCCTGCGCCCGCGCGGCGGCGAATGGCAGGCGCAACGCCGCGGTTCGTGAAGCGGCGCGAACGACTGCCGCAACCGCGACGATCGCCCGCGCCGGACGTTCAGCCGAGCAGTGCCGCCTCGAGCGACTTGGGCACCGCGGCCGTGAGCACCTCGGGCGCGCCGTCCGTCACGCGGACGTTGTCCTCGATCCGGATGCCGCCGAACTCCTTCTGCGCGTCCACGCGGTCCCAGGCGATGCAGTCGGCGTACTTCGCGCGCGTCGCCGGGTCGTTCAGCAGCGCGGGAATGAAGTAGATGCCCGGCTCGACCGTGATCACGTAGTCCACGTCCAGCGGCAGGTCGGTGCGCAGCGCGCTCAGCCCCGGCCGCGTGCTGCGCGTGCGCCCGGGCAGGTAGCCGCTCGCGTCGCGCACGCCGAGGCCCACCATGTGCCCGAGTCCGTGCGGGAAGAAGAGCGCGTGCACGTCGCGCTCGACCAGCGTGTCCGCGTCGCCCTTCAGCAGGCCCATCGCCGCGAGGCCTTCGGCCACCTCGCGGCTGGCCGCCATGTGCACGTCGCGCCATTCCGCGCCGCGCACGCAGCGCGCGACGCCGCGCTCCTCGATCGCCAGTACGAGCGCGTAGAGCTCGCGGAAGAAGCCGTCGTCGCCGCCCGCGGCGCGGTACGTGCGCGTGTAGTCGGCGGTGTAGCGGCGGACCTCGGCGCCCGCGTCGATCAGCACCGTGTCGCCGGGCTTCACCGTGCGCTCGCCGGGCTCGAAGTGCAGCACGCCCGAGTGCGAGCCCGCGCCCACGATGGTGCCGTAGCCGGTGCGATCGGCGCCGGCGCGGAAGAACTCGGCTTCCATCTCGATCCGGATCGCGCGCTCGGTGACGCCGGCACGGATCATGGGGACGGCGCGCGCGAAACCGGCGGCGCTCGCGGCGCACGCGGCGCGCAGACGCGCCAACTCGACCTCGTCCTTGGGCCGCCGCGCGTGGAGGAGCGCCTCGCGCAGCTCGTTCACGCGCGCGTCGGTGACGCCGGCGTTGGGCTGCGCCGCGCCGAGCGAGATCACGGGGCGTCCCGCGCGCGCGGCGAGCCACGCGTCGAGCTTCGACTTCGGCGTGCCGGGCGCGTCGCCGCGGCCTTCCCACACGCGTTCGGCCACGGTGGTCTCGGGCACGAAGTCGGTCCAGCCCGCCTTCGGGTCGAACGCCATGACGGCGCCGGGGGATTCGTGGTCGGCGAGCCAGAAGTACTCGGCGTGCGCGACGAAGGGGTAGGTCTGGTCGGCGGCGCCGAGGATCGAAACGTGGTCGCCGGCGGGAATCAGCACGATCTCGTCGCGCAGGTTCCACGCGGCGGCGGCCCGGGCGCGCCGGGCCTCGAGGTGACGCGGGGTAGTGTCCATGCTCGCGACGCTAGCACGCGATCCCGCACGCGGCACCCCGGCGAGGGACCGGCGCGGGAAAGCGATCGCCCGGGGCGCCCGGGTTCGCGACCGGCGAGGCGTGGCCGTCCGATGCCGTTCTCGTCGCGTCGGTTGCGGGCTCGCAACGGGGACCGTCTTGACAGAGCGTTTGCCTTCATTGTAAACGGTTACAGCAGTTCGAGCCGATCGCGTCCCACGTCGCGCATCCCCTTATGGCAGGGCTCGGCTTCCCTCCGCACGGAGAGTTCCTTGGCGACCATCCGTGATGTCGCCCGCGAGGCGGGCGTTTCGATCGCGACGGTATCGCGCGTCTTCAACGACAGCTCGCTCGTGAGCGCGGACACCATCGCGCAGGTGCGGGCCGTCGCCGCGCGACTCAACTACTGGCCCAACGGCGTCGCGCGCAGCCTGATCACCAACCGCACGCACGCGTTGGGCGTCCTGCTGCCGGACATGTACGGCGAGTTCTTCTCCGAAGTGATCCGCGGCATCGACCTGGCCGCACGCACGCACGGGTTCCACATCCTCGTGTCGGGCTCGCACGCGGACAGCGAGGCTCTGGTCGAGGCGCTGCGTTCGATGAGCGGCCGCGTCGACGGCATGATCGTGATGGCGCCCGACGTGCAGGCGCCGACGGCGATCGCGGGCTTCGCTTCGCACTGCCCGGTCGTGCTGCTGAACCCCGGGCAGGATGTCGACTCCTGCGACACGATCACGATCGCCAACCACGACGGCGCGCACGAGATGGTCCAGCACCTGGTGGCGCTCGGGCACCGGCACATCGCCATGGTGCGCGGGCCGGCCTCCAACCTCGACGCCGAGCAGCGCCTGCAGGGCTACCGCGCGGCGCTGCGCGAAGCGGGGCTGGGGCCCGCGGACGAGCTCGAGGTCGTCGGCGACTTCACCGAGCCCTCGGGCTACGAGGCCGTGACCACGCTGCTCGGGCGGCCGCAGCGCCCCACGGCGATCTTCGTGGGCAACGACCACATGGCGATCGGCGTGATGAGCGCGCTCGGCGAGGCGGGGATCCGCATTCCCGACGAGATCGCGGTGGCGGGCTTCGACGACATCGCGATGGCCCGCTTCACCACGCCGCCGCTCAGCTCCGTGCGCGTCAATACCGCACTGCTCGGCGAGCGCGCGGTGGAACTGCTCCTGCGCGCGCGCCGCGCCGGCAACACGGGGCCGCGCCAGCACGAGGTGCTGCCGACCTCGCTCGCGATCCGCAGCTCGTGTGGCGCGCGGCTCACGCGGCGCGAGGAACCCGCACGCTGGCGGCGCGATCGCACGCTGCCGCACCCGATCGAATAGCACGCCCCACACCCGAGGATTCCGTGCCGACCCGATTCGCAGGGATGTGCCCGCCCCGTCGCACCCTCGCCGCGTTCGCCGTCCTCGCGTTCGCCCTTCTCGCCGTCATCCCCGCCGCCGCCGCGACGCGCTCGCACGCCGCGTTCCGCCCGCGGCCCCGCGCGACGCGGCCCGCCGAGCCGCCGATGACGCCCGCGCAGCGCGCGTTCGTCGATACGCTCGAGCGGCGCACGTTCTTCTTCTTCTGGGACACCGCGGATCCCACCACCGGCCTGACGCCGGACCGCTGGCCCACGCGCTCGTTCGCGAGCACCGCGGCGATGGGCTTCGGGCTCGCCGCGTACCCGGTCGGCGTCGAGCGCGGCTGGGTCACGCGCGAGCAGGGGCTCGAGCGCACGTTGAAGACGCTGCGCTTCCTCTGGAACGCGCCGCAGGATTCCGCGGGGCCGAACACGATCGGCTACCGTGGTTTCTTCTATCACTTCGTGAATCCCGGCGACGGGACGCGCTTCCAGCACCTCGAACTCTCGTTCATCGACACCGGGCTGCTCGTGGCGGGGGCGATGTTCTGCGGCGAGTACTTCGATCGCGACACGCCGCGCGAGCGCGAGGTGGGGGCGCTCGCCGAGTCGCTCTACCGGCGCGTCGACTGGCGCTGGATGCAGGTGCGCGCGCCGCTCATGAGCCTGGGCTGGACGCCCGAGGAAGGCCACCTGCCGTACGACACCGGGCACTACAACGAGACCACGCTCATGCTGCTGCTGGCGATGGGCTCGCCGACGCACCCGGCTGATCCGGGCACGTGGGCGAAGTACACCGAGGGCTACCGCTGGGGCACGTTCCACGGTCAGGCCTACCTCGGGTTCGCCCCGCTCTTCGGGCACCAGTCGTCGCACATCTGGATCGACTACCGCGGTCTCCAGGACGAGTTCATGCGCGCGCACGGGATCGACTACTTCGAGAACTCGCGGCGCGCGACGCTCGCGCAACGCCAGTACGCGATCGACAACCCGGCGCAGTGGACCGCGTACGGGCCGCTGGAATGGGGCCTGTCGGCGTGCGACGGCCCGATCGACGGCGATTTCCCGATCGACGGCGTGAAGCGTCACTTCCAGACCTACTGGGCGCGCGGCGCCTCGCACACCGAGGTGCTCGACGACGGCACGATCACGCCGAACGCGGCCGGCGGCTCGATCGCGTTCGCGCCCGAGGTCGTGATCCCCACGCTCATGGCGATGAAGGAACGCCACGGCGACCGGCTCTGGGGCGAGTACGGCTTCTACGACGCGTACAACCCCAGCGTGAGGCTCGAAGGCCACGAGTCGCAGGGCATCGATCCGCAGCGCGGCTGGGTCGACCACGACTACCTCGGGATCGACCAGGGCCTGATCGTGCTCATGATCGAGAACTGGCGCAGCGGGCTCGTGTGGAAGCACATGCGCCACAACCCGTACCTCATCCGCGGCCTGAAGCTCGCGGGCTTCCGCGGCGGCTGGCTCGACCACGCCACGCCGAAGGCCCGATGACCGCCGCGCGCCGCACGCTGCAGCGACTCGCGCTGGCCGCGCTCGCGGCGGGTGCACTCGCCGGCTGCGCGCCGCGCGAGAAGGGCGTGACGCTGCGCTTCTGGGGCATGGGGCGCGAGGGCGAGGTGGTGCAGGAACTCGTGCCGGAGTTCGAGCGTGAGCATCCCGGCGTGCACGTGGTCGTGCAGCAGCTGCCGTGGACCGCGGCGCACGAGAAACTGATCACCGCCTACGTCGGCCGCTCGACGCCGGACGTGAGCCAGCTCGGCAACACGTGGGTCCCGGAGTTCGCCGCACTGCAGGCGATCGAGCCGTTGCGGCCGTGGATCGCGAAGGGCACCGGGCTCGACAGCAGTTCGTTCTTCTCCGGCATCTGGGACACGAACGTGATCGACGGCGAGCCCTACGGCGTGCCGTGGTACGTGGACACGCGGCTGCTCTTCTACCGCAAGGACATCCTCCGGCGCGCGGGTTACGACCACGTCCCGCAGGACTGGGCCGGCTGGAAGCAGGCGATGCACGCGGTCAAGCGCGTGATCGGCCCGGACCGATTCCCGATCTTCCTGCCGACCAACGAGTGGAACCCGCCCGTGATCGCCGGGCTGCAGTCGGGCTCGACGCTGCTCAAGGACGGCGACACGCGCGCGGCGTTCCGCGACTCGGCGTTCCGGAGCGGCTTCGACTTCTACATCAGCCTCTTCCGCGAGGGGCTCGCGCCCGGCATCTCGGGCAACGAGATCTCGAACGTCTACCAGGAGTTCACGCGCGGCTATCTCACGATGTGGATCACGGGACCGTGGAACATGGGCGAGATGCGCAACCGGCTGCCCGACTCGCTGCAGGGCGCCTGGGCGTGCGCGCCGCTGCCCGGGCCCACCGGCGCGGCCTCGGGCGTGTCGCTCGCGGGCGGCTCGAGCCTGGTGCTCTACCGCGCGTCTCGGCACAAGGCGGAAGCCTGGGCGTTCATCCAGTACCTCGAGCGTCCCGACGTGCAGCTCCGCTTCATGCACCTGACGGGCGACCTGCCCGGGCGCGTCGAGGCGTGGCAGGACACCGCGCTCACGCGCGATGCCAACCTGCGCGCGTTCGGCGAGCAGCTGACGCGCGTGGTCGCGACGCCCAAGGTGCCCGAGTGGGAGCAGATCGCGATCCGCGTGCAGGACCAGGTCGAGCGCGTCGTGCGCAAGGCCGCGACCGCGGACTCGGCGATGGCGGACCTCTCGACCGACGTGGACCGCATGCTCGAAAAGCGCCGCTGGCTCCGCGAACGCGAGCTCGCCGCGCACGGGGGAGGCGCCCGATGAAGGGGCAGACGAGCGAGCGCCGGCAGCAGGCCGCGGGCTGGGTGTTCCTCGCGCCCGCGCTCGTGCTGATCGGCGTCTTCTTCTTCGTGCCCGTGATCGCGGGCCTGGTGATGAGCTTCACCGACTTCGACATCTACGCGATCGGCCGGCCGGAGACGATCCGGTTCATGGGCCTGCACAACTACCAGCAGGTGCTGACCGACGCGGAGTTCTGGCGGGCGCTACGGAACACGATCTACTTCGTCGTCGTGGGCGGGCCGCTCTCCGTGGTCACGTCGCTCGGCGCGGCGCTGCTGGTGAACGCGAAGGTCGCGCGCGCGAAGGGCTTCTTCCGCACGGTGTTCTTCACGCCCGTCGTCACCACCATGGTCGCCGTGGCGATCGTGTTCCGCTACCTGCTGCATCCGCACTACGGGCTCGTGAACAGCGCGCTCGGCTTCTTCCACGTGCCGCCGATCGACTGGCTCGGCGACCCGCACTGGTCCATGCCCGCGATCGTGCTGCTCGCCGTGTGGAAGAACTTCGGCTACAACATGCTCATCTTCATCGCGGGCCTGCAGTCGATCCCCGACGAGCTCTACGAGGCCGCCCAGCTGGACGGAGCGGGTGCGCGCGCGCAGTTCCTGCACGTCACGCTGCCGTCGCTGGCACCGACGTTCCTGTTCGTCGGCATCATGACCATGCTCGGGCAGTTCCAGATCTTCTCCGAGCCCTACGTGATGACGCAGGGCGGCCCGCTGCGTTCGACCGTCACCGTGGTGATGCTCATGTACGAGCAGGGCTTCCGCTGGTGGAAGATGGGCTACGCCAGCGCGATCGCGTTCATCCTGTTCGCGATCATGCTCACCGTGACCCTGATCCAGATGCGCCTGCAGGGCGGCGGGAAGGAGTCGCGATGAAGCGCGCCCTGCCGTCGTTCGTGGTGCACGCGCTGCTCGTGCTGGGCGCGATCGTCACCCTGACGCCGCTGCTCTGGATGGTGTCCGCGTCGTTCATGCCCACCGGGCAGGCGAGCTCGTTCCCGCCGCCGCTGCTGCCCAGCACCCCGACGCTGCAGCACTACACGGACCTGTTCACGCGGCTCAACCTGGCGCGCAACTTCGCCAACTCGCTCTTCATCACGTTGGGTGTGACGTTCTTCTCGCTGGTCGTGAACTCCATGGCCGGGTACGCGTTCGCCAAGCTGCGCTTCACCGGGCGTGACGCCACGTTCAAGCTGCTCGTGGCGGCCATGGTGATCCCGGCGCAGGTCGGCATGATGCCACTCTTCCTGATCGTGAAGAGCATGGGGCTCGTGAACACGCCGTGGGGCGTCATGATCACCGGGCTCGCGACCGTGTTCGGCATCTTCATGATCCGGCAGTTCGCGCTGTCGATCCCGGACGACCTGCTGGACGCCGCGCGGATCGACGGCGCCAGCGAGTGGCGCATCTACTGGACGATCGTGCTGCCGGTGCTGCGCCCGATCCTCGTCACCATGGCCACGTTCAGCTTCCTGTCGGCCTGGAACGACTTCATGTGGCCCCTCATCGTCCTGAGCGACGACAGCCGTTACACGCTGCCGGTCGCGCTGGCCAACCTGGTGGGCGAGCACGTGCAGGACACCGAGCTGATGATGGCCGGGTCCGTGCTGACCGTGCTGCCCGTACTCATCGTGTTCCTCGTGATGCAGCGCTCGTACATCAAGGGCGTGCTCATGGGGAGCGTGAAGGGATGAACGTCATGCGTCTCCGTGCCGCGCTGTTCGCCGCGGTGCTCGCGTGTGCGGCCCCCGCGCACGCCGCGACGCCGGCTCCGATCGTGATCCCCACCGGCGACGACGTCGCCGCTTGGAAGGCCCAGCCGGCCGACGGCGTGTCGCTGTCGCTCTCGTCCGACGCGGGCACGACGGGGAAGGCCCTGCGGCTCGACTTCGATTTCCACGGTGGCGGCGGATACGCAGTGGCGCACCGGGCCGTGTCGCTCGACCTGCCCGAGAACTACCGCTTCACGTTCCGGGTGCGGGGCAACTGCCCGAACGAGAACCTCGAGTTCAAGCTCGCCGACGCGAGCGGCGACAACGTGTGGTGGTGCAACCAGCGCGACGTGACGTTCTCGCCGGCCGGCGTGGAGATGAAGCTCAAGAAGCGCCACATCTCGTTCGCATGGGGCCCGCTGGGCGGCGGCGAGGCGAAGCACGTCGCCGCGATCGAGTTCGCGATCACCGCGGGCAAGGGCGGCAAGGGCACCGTGTGGATCGAGAACCTGCGCATGGAGCCGCTGCCGAAGCCCGACACGACGTGGCGCGAGGTCGTCTCGGGCGCGTGGAGCAGCCGCCGAGGCGAGCGCGAACCTGCGCTCGTGATGGACCTGGGTGCCGCGCGCGAGTTCGGCGGGCTCGTGATCGACTGGGCCGCCGGCCGGCACGCGCGCGACTACGCCGTGGAGCTCTCGGTCGACCGCCGCACGTGGACCGCGGCGCGTATGGTGAGCGGGAGCAACGGCGGCCGCGACTATTTGTACCTGCCCGAGAGCGAAGCGCGCTGGATCCGCGTGCGCGGTACGCGGCTCGAGGCCGACGCCATGGCGGTGACCGCCGTGCGGCTGCAGAAGCTCGAGTGGTCCGCGACGCCCGACCGCTTCTACTCCGCGATCGCGAAGGACGCGCCGCGTGGGCGCTACCCGCGCGGCATGCTGGGCGAGAACATCTTCTGGACCGTGGTGGGGCAGGACTTCGATTCGGACGAGGGCCTGATCGACGAGGTCGGCCGCATCGAGGCCGGGCGCGGGCAGTGGACCGTGGAGCCGTTCGTGCGCTCCGGCGGCAAACTGGTCACGTGGGCCGACGTCACCGCGACGCCGTCGCTGCGCCGGGGCGACCTGCCGATCCCGTCGGTCGAGTGGGCGTTCGGCGACGAGCGCCTGACCGTGACGGCCTTCGGCGCCGGTGTGGCCGAGCACTCGGCGCTGGTCGCGCGCTACCGGCTGACCAACCGCTCCGCGGCGCCGCGGCGCGACACGCTCTACCTCGCGATCCGCCCGTTCCAGGTGAACCCGCCGACGCAGTTCCTCTCGACGCAGGGCGGCGTCGCGCCGATCCGCGAACTGGCGGCGGACGGCAACGTGGTACGCGTGAACGGCGACCGCGGACTGACCAGCGTGCAGGCGCCGGACGCATTCGGCGCCGCGTCGTTCGACCAGGGCGACGTCGTGGAGTTCCTCGCCGACGGCCGCCTGCCCGCGGCCGTGCGCATGCCCGACGCGATGTCGCACGCCTCCGGCGCGCTCGCGTACGCGCTCGACCTGCCCGCCGGCGGCACGCGCGAGATCGACCTCGTGATCCCGCTGCACGATGCGCCCAACCCGATCCCGATCCGCGGCACGGCGGCGGACGAACTCCGCTACGTGGACCAGCTCGACAGCCTCGCGACCAGCGCGTGGCGCACGCGCCTCGACCGCGTCGGCATCGAGTTCCCCGACAGCGACGCCGTGCACGCGCTCAAAGCGCAGCTCGCGTACGTGCTGATCAACCGCAACGGCCCGCGCATCCAGCCCGGCACGCGCTCGTACGCGCGGTCCTGGATCCGCGACGGCTGCCTCACCTCCAGCGCACTGCTGCGGCTGGGGGAGACCGAGGCCGTGAAGCAGTTCATCGAGTGGTTCGCTCCGTTCCAGTTCGCGAACGGCAAGGCCCCCTGCTGCGTCGACAGCCGAGGCGCCGACCCCGTCCCCGAGCACGACAGCAGCGGCGAGCTCATCTACCTGATCGCCGAATACACCCGCTACACCGGCGACATGCAGTTCGCCGAGAAGATGTGGCCCCACGTCCTCGCCGCCGAGCAATACCTCGACACCCTCCGAGCCCAGCGCCGCACGCCCGAGTGGCAGACGCCCGAGAACGCAAGATTCTTCGGCCTGCTACCGCCCAGCATCAGCCACGAGGGCTACTCGTCGAAGCCCATGCACTCCTACTGGGACGACTTCTTCGCCCTCAGGGGCTTCAAGGACGCCGCCTGGCTCGCGAAGCAACTGCACAAGCCCGAGCAGCCGTCCATCGAGCACGACCGCGACGAGTTCAGCACCGATTTCGCCAACAGCATTCGCCGCACCATGGCCGAGAAGCACATCGACTACATCCCCGGCTGCGCCGACCTCGGCGACTTCGACCCCACCAGCACCAGCATCGCCTTCGACCCCGTGATGGCCGACACGAGTGTCGTGCCGCGCAAAGTCCTGGAAGCCACCTACGAGAAGTACTGGGACTTCTTCACCAACCGCGCGAACGGCACCAAGCCCTGGGAGAACTTCACGCCCTACGAATGGCGAAACGTGGGCGCCATGGCGCATCTCGCGGTGCAGGATCAGCCGGCCGTCGTGTGGGCGGACTGGACCGCTCGTGCGAACGCCGCGCGGTCATGGCTCATGAACTTCCGCCGTCCGGCAGGCTTTCAACACTGGGCTGAAGTGGTCTGGCACGATGAGCGCGCTCCGCACTTCATCGGCGACATGCCTCACACCTGGTGCGGCACCGACTACGTCCGCAGCATCCTCGACATGCTGGCCTACGAAGATGAGGGGGACAGCAGTCTCGTGATCGGCGCCGGCATCCCACCGTCCTGGCTTGCGGACTCAGGAGTGGTCGTGAAAGACCTGAGAACACGCTGGGGGCCGTTGTCGTACAGGATTCGAATGGTGGCGGATTCGACCGCGCACCTCCGGAACTCGAGAAACTACAACTGGCTCTCCAACATCCCGGTCAGTGCCCCGTCCGACAAGGCGATTCTGGTCGATATCGACGACACCGGCCTGCGGATACCCCCTGCGGGAATTCGAATCGCCCTCAGCCTTGGAGCACGACAGCCGTTGTCGGGGCCATCCGTGATCGAAAGAGTCGGGGGACGGCACGCCAATCAGCAATCAAGTCTCGATTCGGGTATGCAGGCATTGAGCGTGCGGCACGCGTTGCCCGTGAGCCTCAGCTGGCGCGTTCGCCCCGTCTCGACGCCCTATCGAGGTCTCGTCGAATTCCGAGTTCTCCCGGTTTCACAGAGGATCGGAGCACCGGAGCCCAAGCGATCGGGTCGACCCGCGAAGCAACACCTCAAATAGGGGTGACCAAGGACTTCCTGGGCAAACGCCAGTCCGTGCAAGCCCGGTAGTCGCCCCGAGCAGCGGACGTGGCGGAGGGCGAGGCCCCGCGCACAGCATGGGCGAGAGCGCGGGGATGGGACTCTCGGGTCGGGAGGGGAGCGACGGGTCCCGTGCGAGCACGGGGTCTCGACCCGGAGCCGCGGCCGCGTGGCGGTACGTCGCGAAGTCTGCAGAGGGCAAACCGCAGAAGCCGCGGCTACGCGAAAAGCGAAGAACCCCGCGACCGAATCACGTCCCGATAGAACGCTCCGCTCGCCTTGATGGTCCGAACCTGGGAATCGAAGTCCACCCGCACCAACCCGAACCGGTGCTTGAACCCCGACGACCACTCCAGGTTGTCCATCAGCGACCACGCGAAGTAGCCCCGCACGTCGATCCCGCGCGACAACGCCGACAAGCAACCGAGCAGGTTCGCCCGGTGCACCTCCACCCGCTGCGGATCCGAGACCGCCCCGGAAGGCCCGACCACGTCGACGAACGGCCCACCCGCCTCCGTCACGTACAGCGGAATCGCCCCATACCGCTCGTGCACCCACGCCAGCGTCCGCTCCAGCCCCGGCGGATAGAACTCCCAGCCCGTCGTCATCACCGTCGCGCCGTCCGGCACGACCCGCCGCTCGCAGACCGGCGGCCGCGAAGCATCGTGCGCCGTCAGGCAACGCGTGTAGTAGTTGATGCCCAGGAAGTCGATCGGCGTCTTGATCCGCGCGACCTCGGCTTCGGGGAACGACGGCCACGCCTCGCCGAAGATCTCGCGCATGCCCGCTGGGTAGCGCCCGAGGAAGAGCGGATCGCAGTACTGCTCGTTGAAGTACGTGTGCGAGCGCGCCGTCGCCGCCACGTCTTCCGGTGAGTCCGACGCCGGGTCCTTCATCTCCAGGTTCACCACGATCCCGATCGGCGCCTTCAGGCCCGTCGCGCGGTAGCGCTCCACCGCCGCCGCGTGCGAGAGCAGGAGGTGGTGCGTCGCGATCGGCGCCTCGTAGAGATTCGCGTGCCCCGGCGCCTGCACCCCGAAGAGGTAGCCCGAATCCACCACGACCCACGGCTCGTTGAGCGTCGCCCACATCGCCACGCGATCGCCCAGCGCGCGGTACATCACGTCGGCGTAGTCCGCGAACCAATGCACGACGTCCGGGTTCAGCCAGCCGCCGCGATCGTCGAGCGCCGCCGGCAGGTCCCAGTGGTAGAGCGTGACGTTGGGCGCGATGCCGTGCTCGCACAGGCGGTCGACGAGACGGCGATAGAAGTCGAGTCCCTTCTCGTTCACGCGCCCGCGGCCCTCGGGCAGCACGCGGCTCCACGAGATGCTGAGCCGGTACGCGTTCAACTCGAGCTCGCGCATGAGCTCGACGTCGCTCTCCCAGCGACGGTAGTGATCGCACGCGACGTCACCCGTGTCGCCCGACGGCGTGCGTCCCGGCGTGTGCGTGAAGCGATGCCAGATGCTCGCGCCCGCACCGTCGGCGAGCGGCGAGCCTTCGACCTGGTACGCCGACGTCGCGGCACCGAAGAGAAAGGACTCGGGAAACGTTTTCATGGAGGGCATGTTCGAGCGGTCTCCAGCGTCGTTGCGCATGGGTTCGCGGAAGTCCGGCAGCATAGCCAGCGAAGCCGCGCCAGCACAAACGGCAGTCCCAGGCGCGGCAGGGCGGTTGCTGGTGCGCGACTCGTAAATGTAAGTATGACTTAGAGATGCAGCTCCATTTCCACAACTCGACCGCGCTCGTCGGCAGGATGTTCTCCTTCGGAAAAGTGGCGCTTTACAAAGACCCAATGCAGATGTAATCGTTTTCATTGCACGCGGTGATCGCGCCCCGTTCGGCGCCCCGATCCCGAGCGCGAACAAAGTCCCTCTCGCAGGTCCCCACTCGTCCTGGAGCCTCCACCGTGGCCACGATCCGAGACGTCGCGCGCGAAGCAGGGGTGTCCATCGCCACCGTGTCCCGCGTGTTCAATCAGCAGGCGCTCGTGACGGAGACCACCGCGCAGCATGTGCGTGCGGTGGCGGCGCGACTCGACTACTGGCCGAACAGCGCGGCGCGCAGCCTGATCACGCATCGCACGCACGCGATCGGCGTGCTGCTTCCGGATCTCTACGGCGAGTTCTTCTCGGAGGTGATCCGCGGTCTCGACTTCGCCGCCCGCCGCGAGAAGTACCAGGTGCTCATCTCGAGCTCGCGCGCGAACGCCGAGACGATCGTCTCCGCGGTGCGCGCGCTGCGCGGGCGCATCGACGGCCTCATCGTCATGGCGCCCGATGCCGACGCGACTGCGGCGATCCGCGACTTCGCGACGCGCTTCCCCGTGCTGCTGCTGAACCCGGGCGCGATGGCGGTCGACGTCGGCGCGATCTCGATCGCCAACTACGACGGCGCGTACGCGGCCGTGCGCCACCTGATCGACCTCGGCCACCGCCGCATCGCGATCGTGATGGGGCCGCACGGCAACCTCGACGCCGAGGAGCGCCGCCGCGGCTGGCGCCAGGCGCTCGAGGACGCCGGGCTGCCGTGGGCGCCGGAACTCGAGGTGGCCGGTGACTTCAGCGAGTCGACCGGGTTCCATGCCGCCGCGGATCTCGTGCGCATGCGCCCGCGGCCGACGGCGGTGTTCGCGGCCAACGACTACATGGCGATCGGGCTCATGAGCGCGCTGCGCGACGCGGACGTCCGCGTGCCGCAGGACATCGCGATGGTGGGCTTCGACGACATCGCGATCGCCCAGTACCTGAGCCCCGCGCTCACGACCGTGCGCGTCGACGCGTGCGATCTCGGCGAGCGCGCGATGCAGCGCCTGATCCCGTACGCGCGCGCCCGGCGCCCCGCCGAGCCGCTGCGCGAAGTGCTGCCGACCTCGCTGGTGGTGCGCGGCTCCTGTGGCGCGCAGCCGGCGACCGCGCCCGCCGTGCACGCCACGCGGCACCGTCCGCGTGCGACGCGTCACCACGACGAGCACGCGTCCAGCGGCCAGGACGGCGCACCGGCATGAACCGCGATTTCTCCATCCGCACCGTGGCTCACGACAGGCCGTGGAGGGCCCCAATCGTTCCGAGGTGACGCGTTTCGAGCAGTGAAGCAGGTATGGACATCAGCAGCGGGCCGAGGCGACGCCCTCCGGGAGAGGACGCGGCCCCCGGCCACAGATCCTTCCCCTTGCAGGAGGTCCGAACCATGAAGAAGGCAGCACTCCTGGGCGCGCTGGTGATCGGCGCTGCGCTGGTTTCGGCGACCCCGAGCCACGCGCAGTTCCAGCGCCACGATTACGTCTGGGCCCGTTCCACGAACGGTGCCGCGCTCACGCTCGACGGCCAGCTGAGCGAAGCGCAGTGGGCTCAGGCCGAGTCGATCGTCGTCCTCGGTCGCACGATCGGTGCGGCCCCCGGCAGCGGCTGGAAGGACGAGGGCGGCTTCCCGACGGCGGATCCGATCCGCGCGGTCGTCCGCTTCCTGACGGTCGGCAACAACCTCTGGGTCGGCGTCACGGTGCGTGACAGCTCGATCGGCGGTTCGTCCGCGTTCAACACGATGGACGGCCTGCTCATGTCGGTGAAGCAGCACCAGCTCGCCACGCGTCCGGCGCCCGCCGGCGAGCACTTCACGTCGTGGTGGTGGCCGGTCGAGAGCAACTACAACCCCGGCGACCCCGTGCTCAACAAGATGAGCCAGATGGGCATCTTCCGGAACTGGCCCGCGCGCGACACGACCTACACGCCGACGCAGCTGCAGGCGTGGGACGTGGCCTACACGGTGAACGGCAACGTGAACGACGACGCGGCCGCCGACCAGGGCTACACGGTCGAGATGCGCTTCGGCCTTTCCGCGACGGGCTACGACGTGACGCAGCTGGCCGGTGACGTGGTCGAGTGGAACATGTCGATCTACGACACCGACTGGGTGTGGCCGCTCAGCAACTACTTCCGCTACGCGAGCAACCGCACGTGGATCCAGGGTCCGTGGGGCAACGCGGGCTGGTACCACAACCTGAAGGTGCTCGGCCGTCCGGACGTGACGGTGGCTTCCGGCGCGACGCCGGCGATGGCCGCCGACATGATCATCCCGAACGGCGTCAAGTTCGCGTACCCGACGATCGACGGCAACCTGAACGAGTCGGTGTGGGCGAACGCGCCGAGCTTCAAGATCGAGTACGGCAACCCGTCCGTCCGTGCGGGTTACCCGGGCTCCGGTCCGTACCGCTCGGGCGAGTTCCAGCCGAGCGTGAACAACGGCACCGCGTTCGTGCAGGATCCGCTCGACGCGACCGTGAAGTACTTCTACAAGGGCACCAAGCTCTACATCGGCATCGATGCGACCGACGCCGTGGTGCAGTACCACCCGACGTTCGACCGCTGGGACGGCGGCATCCTGTCGATCAACGACCACTCGAAGGCGGGCAACGACAAGTCGCTGCTCAGCTACCGCATGAGCTTCCAGGTCGGGCCCACCGGCCAGCTGGTCGCTTCGGATTCGCTCCCGAACATGATCGCCAACGGCCAGGTCAAGGCCGCGCTGGCGCTCAAGCCGGGCACGACCGTCGACACGCTGGGCGTGGACATCGATTCGGGCTGGCAGGCGGAGTTCGAGGTCGACCTCCTTTCGCTCGGCTACAACGCGAGCCTCGGCGATCGCGCGTTCTACTGGGCGCTCGACCTGTGCGACGGCGATTCCTACATCCCGTTCACGGACAGCTACGGCACGCGCTCCTGGTTCTTCCGCCAGTACGAGAACGAGGATGGTCCGTGCGTCGCCGCGCTCGACGCCAACACGCTGGTGCCGAACGGCACGCTGGATGTCGCGCCGCCGACGCCGGTCGCGCTCGAACTGCTGGGCAACTTCCCGAACCCGTTCCGTGGGACGACGTCGGTCTCGTTCCGGCTGCCGCAGGCCAGCAACGTGTCGCTCGACGTCTTCGACCTGCAGGGCCGTCTCGTGCACTCGCACGCGTACGGCGTGCAGGCGGCGGGTGAGGCGCGCGTGCACGTGGCGCCGTTCGCCGGCCACGCGGGCGTGTACCTCTATCGCGTGAGCGTGTCGGATCCCAATACCGGCGCGTCGAAGGGAACGCTGTCGGGCAAGATGCTGGTCATGGAGTAATCCCGAGGCGGTGCCCCGGACGGGGCGGGCTCGCGCCCGCCCCGTCCGGCCTGCCACCGCTCCCGGTCACTCGAAAGCAACGATAGAGGGGCATTCCGTCATGGATCGCCGGAACATGGGACGGTGGGTGGTCCGCACTCTGGGCACGGCGCTGCTGATCGCCGGTTGTTTCGCCGGCACGGTCCTCGCCGGCACGACCGGCAAGCTCTCGGGCCGGGTCACCGACAAGAAGAAGCAGCCGCTCACCGGCGTGAACATCGCCGTCGTGGGCATGCCCCTCGGGGCCGCGACCGATGCCGAAGGTCGCTACACCATCTTGAACATCCCGCCCGGCCGCATCAGCGTGAAGGCGGCGCTGATCGGGTACGGGCCGGTCCTCACGCAGAACGTCGACATCACCTCGGACAACACCACGCGCCTCGACGTCGAGCTCGCGGAGAGCGCCGTCCAGATGCAGGAAGTCGTGGTCAGCGCGCGCAAGCCCGTGGTCGAGGTGAACCGCACCAGCAACATCGCGACCGTGTCCCGGGAACAGCTGCAGACGCTCCCCGTGCAGGAGCTCACCGACATCGTGAACCTCCAGGCCGGCGTCGTGGACGGGCACTTCCGCGGCGGGCGTGACGACGAAGTCCAGTACCAGGTCGACGGCGTGTCGGTGAACAACGCGTACGACAACAAGGCCTCCCTGCGACTGGACCGCTCGCTGCTCGAGGAAGTGCAGGTCATCAGCGGCACGTTCGACGCCGAGTACGGCCAGGCGATGAGCGGCGTCGTGAACGCGGTGCTGAAGCGCGGCGGCGAGAAGTTCCGCTGGGACCTCGAAGTCTTCACCGGCGGCCCGGTCTACTCGAACGGCACGCAGGACTGGGGAGTCGAAGGACTGGCCCCGTACTACGCGGGCGGCCCGCTCGTGATGGGCGTGAACACGCGGCGCATCATCGACGGTCACAACCGGCTCGCGTCGCAGCAGAACTTCCAGGCGTCCATGAACGGACCCACGCTGATTCCCCGGACCACCTATCTCCTGAGCGCGCGCCACTACAAGAACGACGACTGGGTGCGCGGCGCGCGGTACTTCAATCCGTGGGACAAGGCGGACGTGACGAACCACATCCTGTACCCGTCGGGCGACGGCAAGGGCATGCCGCTCGGCTGGTCCGACGAGTGGTCGGGCGTCGTCAAGGTCACGAACCGGTTGATCCCGAACGTCGAACTGAGCTGGCAGGCGATCTTCGACAAGATCGAGGCGCGGGCCGTCAACTGGGGCTACCGCTTCGAGCCCGACGGCACCAAGAAGCAGCACACGCTGTCGGTCGTCGAGGGCCTCGACCTGACGCACACGCTGTCCCCGACGCGGTTCTACTCCGTGAGCGTCCGCCAGAACTACAAGGACTACGCCGACTACGCGTTCGAGAGCGTGTGGGACAAGCGCTACGACGAATGGGGCGCGCCGCAGTCGTTCGACTTCGACTACGGCATCACCGCGACCACGCAGGGTGTCGATCTCGACCGGTTCAAGCAGAACACCAACGGCGTCGTCCTGAAGGCGTCGTTCGTCGACCAGGTCGCGAAGGATCACCAGCTGAAGGTGGGCGGCGAGTTCCAGTGGCCGCACATCCAGTTCGGCTCGCCGGGCTACGTGATCTTCAATTCCTCGGAAACGAGCGGCGGCGCGCAGGTGATCCAGCGCCGCACCACCTACGATCCCAAGTTCCCGGGCGTGCTCGAGTACGTGCCGCTGATCGGTGCCGCGTTCGCCCAGGAAGAAGTCGAGTGGAACGACCTCACGCTGCGCGGCGGCGTTCGCATGGAGTACTTCAGCGCCCGCTCCACGTACCCGAGCGATCTCGCGAACCCCGCGAACTCGATCGCGGGCGTGCCGCTCTCGCATCCGGTGATGGCCGATCCCAAGGTGACGTTCGCGCCGCGCCTGGGCGTTTCGTATCCGATCTCGGAGCACGCCTCGCTGTTCTTCGCGTACGGCCACTTCTACCAGCTGCCGGGTCTGGGCCAGATCTTCAAGGACTCGGACTACGACCGGCTCAAGGACCTGCAGGCGACCGACACCAGCGTGCCGGTGATGGGCAACCCGAACATCCGGCCCGAGAAGACGGTCCAGTACCAGTTCGGCTACAAGCATGCCGTGACGGACTACCTCGGCCTCGACGTGACGACGTACTACAAGGACGTGCGCGACCTGCTCGGCACCGAGATCCTCGAAACCTACAACGGTGCGCAGTACGCCCGGCTCGCGAACGTCGACTTCGGCAGCGTCGTGGGCTTCACGGTGACGATCACGCAGCGGGCCAAGGGCATGATCGGCTCCAAGCTCGACTACACGTGGCAGTCCGCGATGGGCAACTCGAGCGACCCGCAGGAGACGGCGACGCGCGCCGCGGCCGGTGAGGACGCTCGCCCGCGCTCGATCCCGTTCAACTGGGACCAGAAGCACACGCTCAATTATTCGCTCAGCGTGGCGAAGCCGGACCAGTTCAACGTGAACGCGACGTTCCGCATCGCGAGCGGCCAGCCGTACACGCCGACGATCACGACGGGTTTCAGCGGCGGCCTCGAGAAGAACTCGGGACGCAAGCCGGTCTCCACGCTCGTCGACCTGCGCGCGGACCACGTGCTCCCGCGCTTCGGTTCCAGCGGCCGCGCGTTCGTGCGCGTCTTCAACCTCTTCGACACGCGGTTCCAGAACGACTTCGTGTTCGACTCCTCCGGCGATCCGTACTACTCGCGGTTCCCCGGCAAGGATCTCGGCCGGCTCCTCGATCCGACCCGCTACTATGCCCCGCGCCGCATCGAGGTGGGGCTCACGCTGAGTGCCTCCAAATGAATCTCCGGACCCCACGTCACGAGGACAGTGACATGACTGCCAGGAAGTGGGTGGCGTGCGCCGTCGCGGCGCTGGCCCTGTTCATCACGGCGGCGCCGTTCGCCCGCGCCGCGGATACCGCCGTGCCGCCCGACCAGCGAGGCAACATCTCGGCCGAGCGTCTGGGTACGCACAACGCCAACAACATCCGCACGCGCTTCTGGAACTTCGGGATGGTCGGCGACTACCCGAGCGATCCCGTCAACGTCGACCTGAGCATCTTCTTCTCGATGCAGGTGCCGAAGGGACCGGAAGGCGTCAACTACAGCGACGGCGTGACGCCCTTCGTGCTCGAGCGCTACCACCCGCACGCCCCGGGTTCGCCCGAGGACACCACGACGTGGCTCTATGTCATGGAAACGGGCTACCGCGAACGGCAGGCGCTCGATCCCGACCGACGCATGATGCGCTTCGAGCCGCGTCCGGGCTTCTTCCAGCCCGATCCGGCCATCAATATCGACCGCTCGCCGGCCATGAGCCACGACCCGCGCACGTGGCCGGACGCGTGGCCGGACAAGGTCGACGACGTCGACGATCCGGGCTGGAAGGGGAGCTGGGACGGCTACTTCGGCAAGCGTCCCGCCGCCGACCAGGAGAGCTACACGGTCATGGACGACGACCGCTACCGCACGATCCCGATGGTCGCGGACTCCACCGACGTCACGCGGCGCGGCATGGGCCTGCGCGTCGAGGTGCGCGGATTCCAGTGGTCCAATCCGCAGGCCGGCAACGTCATCTTCTGGCACTACGACATCACCAACGAGAGCACCACGACGTGGCCGGACGTGATCTTCGGCCTGTACATGGACTCGGGCGTCGGTGGCTCGTCGATCTCGTGCGACCAGGTGGCCGAATCCGACGACGACAACGCGTACTTCGACCGCTCGCTCGGGCTGAACCTCGTCTACACGTGGGACACGAACATGCGGGGCGTCTCGCTCGCGAGCAACTGCACGCGCACGGGCTACCTCGGCTATGCGTACCTCGAGACGCCGGGCAATCCGTTCGACGGCTTCGACAACGACGACGACGGCGTCGTGGACGAGCGCCGCGACGGCGGCCCCGGTTTCGTGATCACCGGGCAGGACTCGATCCTCGACTGGGTGGCGTCGCACTACGACACCACCAAGTTCGTCGCGGCCTATGGCCCGATCGTGAAGCGGCCCGCGTACAAGTCGGCCGTGTGGTGGACGGGTGACGAGGACCTCACCTGGAACGTCGTCACGGACGACGTCGGTGGCGACGGCGTGCCCGGCACACACGACACCGGCGAGGGCGACTTCATGCCGACGTCCGGCGAGCCCAACTTCGACAAGACCGACCTGCACGAGTCGGACCAGATCGGCCTCACCGGGTTCAAGATGAACCGCATCGCGCGCGGCAAGGGCAACACCGACCCGCATCCGCCCGACGGCATCACCTTCGCGAACCTGGACGGCATCGACTGGCCGAACCGCCTCTACGACTTCTTCACGCAGGGGAACTTCGCCGCCCGGTTCGACTCCGCCGCGGCGCTCAACTGGAACATCGGGTTCCTCTTCGCGTCGGGTCCCTTCCGGCTGCAGGCGGGTCTGCGCGAGCGCTTCAGCCTCGCGCTCGCGTACGGCTCGACGCTGCCGGAGCTGCGCGCGGCCGTGCACACCGTGCAGCAGATCTACAACGCCGGTTACCAGTTCGCCGTGCCGCCCAAGCGGCCGACGCTCACCGCCGAAACGGGCGACGGGCGCGTGCGCCTGTCGTGGAGCGACGACGCCGAGCGCTCCGTCGACCCCGTGACGTTCGACCAGGACTTCGAGGGCTATCGCATCTACCGTTCCACCGACCCCGACTTCGTCGACCCGCGCAAGGTCACGAACGGGCAGGGGACGCAGCCACTCGGCAACGGCCAGCCGCTCGCCCAGTTCGACCTGATCGACCAGCGGCAGGGCTACTCGCGGCTCGCGGTCGAGGGCGTGCAGTACTGGCTCGGCAGCGACACCGGCATCCGGCACACGTGGACGGACACCACGGTCACGAACGGCCAGCAGTACTACTACGCTGTCTGCGCGTACGACTACGGCTTCGACACCGGTTCGGATTCGACGTCGTTCTATCCGTCCGAGAACTCGATCCCGGTCTCGCGCACCTTGCGAGGAGGCCTGATCCTGCCGAGCAACGTGGTCGCGGTGCGGCCCGAACCGCACGTCGCGGGTTTCGAGCCGGCGACGACCACGGCCGTGCAGCACGCGCGCGGGGTCGGCATCGGGACGGTGACGATGGACATCGTCAACTCGAACAAGATCCCGAACGGTCACCTGTTCTACGTGGGCTTCGACCAGGCGCACGACGTCGTGCCGGCGGAACGCTACTTCCTGCGGGACAGCACGACCCACACGACGCTGTTCGAGTACGGCAAGGACTTCCAGGCGCAGGGGACGGGCCCGGTGGGCTCGGGCCTGCTGCCCGAGGTGACCAAGCAGATCCAGAACGTGGCGGTGGACACGCAGCGTTCGGGTTGGCGCGCGGGCAGCGCGACCAACATCCAGATGGCCGTGTCGCTAAACCCGCAGAAGTACATCACGCCGGCCCAGCGCGTGACGGGCTACCCGGACTCGATCTCGGTGGTGTTCGACGACGCGGCGGTGGACACGTCGATCGCCTACGTCGACACGCTGCGGCACTTCGTGCGGTCGGGCGCGGCCAAGTTCCACGTGATCGCCCACACGGCGACGGGGGACAAGCTGCTGCTCTTCAAGTTCCTCGACACGCGGCCACTGAGCGGCGTGGGCTTCTTCCAGCGCGACAGCACGCTCAGCAACGCCGCCGACCGCATCGACGTCGTCGGGCTGGTGCCGGACGACCCGACGCTCGCGGACCTCACGTGGCGCTTCCAGATCGACACCACGGTCGTGAAGGAGAAGGACATCATCCGGCCGCGTACCGGCGACATCTACGACCTCAAGCTGCGGATGCCGTTGAGCTCCGACGACATCTTCACGTTCTCGACCGGTGCGCAGGTGATCGATCCGTCGAAGGCGAGGGCGGACTGGAACCAGAGGCCGTACGTGGTCCCGAATCCGTACATCGCCGAGGCGAGCTTCGAACCGGCTCGCTTCGCGTCGTCGGGTCGTGGTGACCGCCGCATCGAGTTCCGCGCGATTCCGTCGAACGCGGTGATCCGGATCTATACGGTGCACGGCGATCTCGTCCAGGTGCTCCGCCAGGACGGGACGATCGACGGCATGGTGCCGTGGGACCTGCGGACGAAGGACAACCTCGACGTCGCCCCGGGCCTGTACATCTTCCACGTCGATGCGCCGGGTCTCGGCACGAACATCGGCAAGTTCGCGGTGATCAAGTGAGCGCGGGGGCCGACATGAAGAAGGCATTCCTGGCCGCGGCGATCGCCACGGCATGCGTCGCGGGCCCGGCGTCCGCGCAGACCAACACGGGCACGACGCTGGGGACGTTCCTGCAGATCGAGCCCAACGCCCGCATCGTGGCGATGGGCAACGCGGGTGTCTCCGCGTACGACGGCATCGAGGGCGTCTACTACAACCCGGCCTCGATCGGCACGGTCAAGTCCACCGAGGTGATCTTCTCCCACAACAGCTGGATCGCGAACATCCAGCACGATTACGTGGCCCTCGCGATCCCGCTCGGTTCGCTGGGGGCGGCGTTCACCACGATCACCGCGCTCAACTCCGGGGACATCGAGGTGCGCACGGTGGACCAGCCGCTCGGGACGGGGGAACGCTACTCCGTGAACGACGTGGCGCTGTCGCTCGGATACGGGCGCCAGATCTCGCCTCGGTTCGCGGCGGGCGCACAGGTGAACTACGTGCAGGAGACGATCTGGCACACGAGCGCGAGCGCGGTGACGGTCAACGTCGGCACGCTCTACCGCGTCAGCGAGAACGGCCTGCGCATCGGCTCCAGCCTGACGAACTTCGGCACGCGCGGCGCGTTCGACGGCCGCGACCTGCGGTTCACCTACGACAACGTGCCCGGCCAGAACGGCGACAACGCGTCGCTCCCGGCGACCCGCTACACGGACTCGTTCGCCGTCCCGGTGATGTTCCGGGTCGGCCTCGCGATGCCGTACCGGTGGGGTGACGGCCAGCGGCTGCTGCTGGAGGCCGATGCGTTCCACCCGAACGACAACTCCGAGAGCGTGAGCCTCGGGGCGGAGTACTCGATCAAGAGCCTCCTCGCGCTGCGCGCGGGCTGGCAGAACCTGTTCCTGGAGGATTCCGAGGTCGGTGCCACGCTCGGCGCGGGCATCGGGGGCCGGATCGACACCTACCGCTACCACGTGGACTACGCGTGGGCGGACCAGGGCCGCCTCGGCCACTCGCAGCGCGTCAGTCTGGCCATCGGCTTCTAGAGGCGTCACACTTTCCCGCGGGGCCCCGGACGGGGCCCCGCCGCGACACCCGCCGGAGCGGTCGGCCGGCGGACCCCGGCCGGGGGTTCTCCCGGGCGGCTCACACCGGTATCGGGCGTCGGCGCCCGAGAACACCCCCGACCTCGCAACCCGGACGCGAGCCTGAAAGGTCCTTCGATGAAGCGCATCGCCCTCGCCTTCGTGTTCCTCGCGCTCGCCGCGTTCCCGGCGCTCGCCCAGGACCGGAGCGCCGTGCTGGATTCGATCCAGTACTCCGGCTTCCGGTTCTTCTGGTACCAGGCCAATCCCGCCAATGGTCTCGTCCCGGACCGCAGCACGCCGGGATCGGTGTGCAGCATCGCCTCGACGGGCTTCGGCCTGAGCGCGATCACCGTGGGCATCGACCACGGCTGGATCACGCGCGACGAGGGCCGCGACCGAGTGCTCACGACGCTGCAGACCTTCTGGAACGGTCCGCAGGGTCCGCAGGTGAGTGGGGTGATCGGCTACCAGGGCCTCTACTACCACTGGCTCGACATGAACACCGCCACGCGCCGCGTCGACTGGAACTCGGAACTGTCGACGATCGACACCGCACTGCTGTTCGCGGGCATCCTCCACTGCCGCGAGTACTTCGCGACGCCCGAGGATCCGGTCGAGCAGCAGATCCGCGCGCTCGCCGACTCGATCACGTGGCGTGCGGACTGGAACTGGGTCCGCAACGGCGGGCCGGGCATCGCGATGGGCTGGAATCCCTCGACGGGCTTCGGCGGCTTCGGGCGCTGGATCGGCTACAACGAGGCGATGATCATGTACCTGCTGGCGCTGGGCTCGCCGACGCACCCGGTGCCGGCCTCCGACTGGACGTACTGGACGAGCGGCTACAGCTGGGGCACCTCGATCTCGGGCGGGCAGCCCTACGTGCGGTTCCCTCCGCTCTTCGGTCACCAGTACTCGCACTGCTGGATCGATTTCCGGAACACCGTCGATCTCTACATGGCCACGAAGGGCATCACCTACTTCGAGAACTCCCGGCGCGCGACGATCTCGCAGATCATGTACGCGCGTGCGAACGGCATCCTCGAGCAGCTTTACGGTGCGCAGTACCCGCAGTTCCGGCTGGGCGAGAGCGATTCGCTCTGGGGCTTCACGGCGAGCGACGACCCGAGCGGTTACGTCGCGCACGGTGCGCCGCTCGGCACCGACAACGGCACCCTCACGCCGACGGCGCCGATCTCGTCGTATCCGTTCGCGCCGGATTCCGTGTGGCCGTGCATCAAGAACATGTACGCGCACGCGAACACGCTCTACAACGGCCTCTACTATCCCTACTGGGGACCCTACGGGTTCGGCGACGCGTTCAACCCGAAGAAGACGCCGTGGTTCACGACCGCCGTGCTCGGGATCGACCAGGGCCCGATCGTGCTGATGCTCGAGAACGCCCAGAACGGGCTGGTCTGGGGCCGCACGATGAAGAACGCCGACATCCAGCGCGGCCTCGCGCAGGCCGGGTTCGTGCCCTTCAACGCCACCGGGGTTTCCGGACCGCCGGCGATCGAGGCACCCCGGCTGCAGCTCGCCGCGGAACCGACCCCGTTCCGCAGCTCGACCACGCTCCGTTTCCGGCTGCCCGCCGCGACGCACGTGCGCCTGATCGCGTACGACGTCCTGGGCCGCCAGGTCGCCACGGTGCTGGACGAGGAACGCACGGCGGGAGAGCACGCCATCCGCATGGACGCCCGCGGCCTCGCGGCCGGGGTGTACCTGTTCCGGCTCGAGGCCGGGCGTGAATCGACCGTCCGGCGTGCGGTACTCTTGCGGTGACCTTTTCCGGACCCCGCGTGGTCCGAGCTTCGGGAGCTCGATGAGTACGATCGAACAGGGCACGTCCGCGCGCGGAACCCTCGCGCGGACGGCGAAGGCGTATCCGGGCGGCCGCATGCTGTCCAACGGGCGCTACGGCGTGCTCTTGACGCACGCCGGCGGAGGCGTGTCGCGCTGCGGCGCGCACGCGCTCACGCGCGCCGCCACGGATCCGCTCGAAGACGTCTCCGGGCTCGCGGTCTGGGTGCGCGACCTGGCCGACGGCCGGTCGTTCACGCTCGGGCTCGAGCCCGCGGGACACGCGGCCGAGCACTACGAGACGCGCTGGGAGCCGGGCGTCTTCACGCTGGTCCACGCGCAGGCCGGGCTCGAGGCGACGCTCGAGGTCTGCGTGGTGGCCGACGCGGACGCCGAGGTCCGCCGCGTCACGCTCGTCGAGCGAAGCGGGTGTGACCGCCGCCTGGACGTGACCACGGCCGCCGAAATCGTGCTGCACCATCCCGCGGCCGACGCGGGACATCCCGCGTTCTCCAAGCTGTTCGTCCAGACGTCCTTCGACGCCGACGCGCGCGCGATTCTCGCGCACCGCCGGCCGCGCGGGAACGACGAGCGCCATCCGGTCCTGGTGCACGCGCTGCTCGAATCCGGCGCCGTGAGCTGCGAGACCGACCGCGTGCGCTGGCTGGGCCGCGGCCGCACGCCGTCGCGCCCCGCCGCGATGGCGGGGGAGGCGCAACTGAGCGGCACCGTCGGCAACGTGCTCGATCCCGTCGCCTGCCTGCGCCGCGAACTCGTGCTGCCGGCGAACGGCACCGCGACGCTGACCTTCGTGCTCGGCGTGGCCGACGCCGCGCCCGCCGCGCTCGCGCTCGTGCACCGGCTCGGCGCCGCCGGCGCGGCGGACGCCGCATTCGCGGGCGCGCGCGCGCACGCGTTCGCCGCACTGCGCACCGCGGGCGTGTCCGCCGGTGACGCCGAGAACCTGCAGGCGCTGGGCGCCGCGATGCTCGCCGGCGACCCGGCCCTGCGCGCGCCCGCCGACGAACTGCTGCGCGAGCCGCGCGACGCCGCGTCGGCGCGCGCGCTGGGGCTCGCCCCGGGGCGGCCACTCGTCGTCGCCCGTGCCGGCGCCGGCGATCTCGCCACGCTCGAGGCCGCGCGGCGCGAGTGGAGCGCGCTCGGGCTCGAGACGCAGCTCGTGATCCTCGATCGCCCCGGCGCGACGGCGCCCGAGGCCGCGCACTCGCCGGACGGCCGCGCGTCGCTGCTGTCGGCCGCGAGCCTCGTGCTCGACCAGCCGCTCGCCGGTGCGGCCGCCGCCGCGCGTGCGCGCGAGCACCTGCCGCGGCACGCCCCGAACGGCCACGCGCCGGCGCACGCGGCGCCGGCGGCGCTGCCGCTCGACGAGCCGTTGCGCGAAGCGGGCCCGCACGGCGGCTTCTCGGCCGACGGCACCGAGTATGTGATCCGCATGCCGTGGATCGACGGGCTCGGGCCCCAGGTGCCGCCGCTGCCGTGGGTCAACGTGATCGCGAATCCCGGTTTCGGTTTCCTCGTCAGCGAGACCGGCGCCGCGTCCACCTGGGCCGCGAACAGTCGCGAGCACCGCCTCACACCCTGGACCAACGATCCCGTGCGAGACCCGCACGTGGAGGCGCTCTACCTGCGCGACGAGGAGTCGGGCGAGTGGTGGACGCCGACCGCCGGTCCCGCGCCGCGGCCGTCCGCGCACGAGATGCGTCATGGCTTCGGCTACAGCACCGCGCGCAGCGCGGGCGGGGGGCTGGAGCAGGAGGTCACCTGGTTCGCGCTCGCCGACGCCCCGGCGCGGATCGCGCGCGTGCGCGTCACGAACCGCTCCGATCGCGCGCGCCGGATCTCGTTCTGGTCGTACGCGCGCCTCGTGCTCGGCGTGCTGCCCGAGGAGAGCGCGCGCTGGGTCGTGACCGCGCGCGACGAGGCGACCGCGGCCCTCGTCGCCCGCAACCCGATGGCCGGCGAGTTCGCCGAGCGCGTGGCGTTCGCCGCGGCGATCCCGGCGTCGCCTGCGATCGCGCGCAGCGCGACGAGCGATCGGGCCGCCTTCTTCGGCGCGACGGGTTCGGTGGCGCACCCGGAGGCGGTCGCGACCGGCCGCGCGCTGGACGGCGTGTTCGGCGCCGGGCTGGATCCCTGTTTCGCCGAGCAGGTGACGCTCGAGATCGCGCCCGGCGCCACCGCCGAGTGCGCGTTCGTGCTCGGGGAGTGCGAGAGCGCCGCGGCCGCCCGCGCGCTCGTGGAGCGCCTCGGCGCGCCGGGCGCGATCGAGCGCGAACTCGAACACGTGCGCGAGTCGTGGCGCACGCTCGTCTCCGGCGTCGCGATCGAGACGCCCGAGCCCGCGCTCGACCTCATGGTCAACGGTTGGCTCGCCTACCAGACGCTGAGCTGCCGCATCTGGGGCCGCACCGCCTTCTACCAGTCGGGCGGCGCGTTCGGTTTCCGCGACCAGTTGCAGGACGCGGCCTCGCTGCTGCACCTGCGCCCGTCGCTCGCGCGCGAGCAGATCCTGCTGCACGCCGCGCACCAGTTCGTCGAGGGCGACGTGCTGCACTGGTGGCATCCGCCGCTCGCCAAGGGCATCCGTACGCGCTTCGCCGACGACCTGCTGTGGCTGCCGCTGCTCACCGCGTACTACGTGGGCGCGACGGGGGACACGGCGGTGCTGGACGAGCGCGCGCGCTTCCTCACCGCACCGGCGCTGCCGGCCGGCGAGGACGAGGTGTTCCTCGTCCCGAAGGACTCCGGCCAGTCGGCGGACGTCTACGAGCACTGCTGCCGCGCGATCGACCGCTCGCTCGTGCGCGGCGCGCACGGCCTGCCGCTCTTCGGCACCGGCGACTGGAACGACGGCATGAACCGCGTCGGCCGCGAGGGCCGGGGCGAGAGCGTCTGGATGGGTTTCTTCCTGTACGCGATCCTCGGCGACTTCGTGCCGCTGGCCGAACGCCGCGGCGATCACGAGCGGGCCGCGCGGTACGCGGATTTCCGCGCGCAGCTGCGCACCGCGCTCGACGACGGCGGCTGGGACGGCGAGTGGTACCGCCGCGCGTACTACGACAACGGCCAGCCGATGGGCTCGCGCTCCAGCGACGAGTGCCGCATCGACGGGCTCGCGCAGGCGTGGGCGGTCATCAGCCGCGCGGCGAGCCCCGAGCGCGCGCGCATGGCGATGGACGCGGCGCGCCGTGAACTCGTCTCCGAACCGGACGGGCTGATCCGGTTGCTCACGCCCGCGTTCCAGGACACGCCCAACGATCCCGGTTACATCAAGGGCTACGTGAAGGGCGTGCGCGAGAACGGTGGCCAGTACACGCACGCGGCGCTGTGGGTGGTGCGGGCGTTCGCCGAACTGGGCGATCACGACCTCGCGGCGCGCCTGCTCGCCATGCTGAGCCCGGTGTCGCACACCCGCGACGCGGCGCACGTGGAGCGCTACCGCACCGAACCCTACGTGGTGGTGGCCGACGTCTACGGCGAGCCACCGCACGTCGGGCGCGGCGGCTGGACCTGGTACACGGGCTCCGCCGGCTGGATGCTGCGTGTCGCGATCGAGTCGATCCTCGGCATCACGCGCGATCGCGGCACCGCGCTGCGCGTGCGCCCGTGCACGCCGGGATCGTGGCGCGAGTACCGCGTCCGCTACCGCGTTCCCGAGTCCGGGGCGGTCTACGCGATCGCGGTCCGCTGCCCCGGCGGGGACCCGCGGGCGGTCGTCCGGGCGACCCTGGACGGCTCCCCGCTGGCGATCGAGGCCGGAACGGCCCGGATTCCGCTGTCCGGGGCCCCCGGGGAGCACCGGGTGGAGCTGGAACTGGGGCCGCCATCCGCTTGATTTCCAGCCCCCTGAAAGGGGCGGCTTGCGTCTTGCAATGAGCAGCGCAAACCCTTCGGATGAAACACGTTTGCTTGCAGTTTCATTGCGGATCTGGTTGACGCAGCAATGACCGACATGTAATCGTTTTCACCGAAGGCCGACTGCGGTCCACACGACCGCGTGCGCGGCCGGCACTCCGACGACACGCGAAGTCGACGCGGCGGTGTTGGGAGCCTCGCGACGAGGTCCGGATGCAACGGGGAGGTCGGACCCGAACAAAGTCCGGATGGTGTCTTCGAAGTGCAGTCCAACGCAGGCCAGCAGTGAAGTCGTTCCCGCAGGATCCGCAACGTGCAGTCCCGAGTCTCACCCGCTAAGGAGGATCCCCAATCATGAAGCGGATCGGTTACTACAGCCTGGCGCTCCTCGCCGCCACGACGCTGGTGTTCGGCGCGACCACGGCTCACGCCCTGGCGCCGAACCCCAACAACGTGCACTTCACGCTGCACTACATGGCGCCGTGGGAGACCACGATCCAGTGCCCCGTGTCCATCGTGACGGGTACCAGCAACTACCCGTTCTCGGTCGCGATCCAGGATTCGTTCCTGCCGTGCACGGGCTGGATGAACAACAGCTTCTGGCGCTTCTCGGATGACGGTGGCTCGACCGACGCTCTGGTGCACAACGATGACAACTTCCGTTTCTCGACGGACATGGTCATCGACGGCAACAGCGCGCAGGGCGCCGAGGCCTTCATCAACATCGCTCCGTGGTGGTACCCGATGGACGGCCGCATCAACGTCAAGGGCGGCTTCGGTGGTGGCGAAATCGCGGCGTTCGGTGGCCGCATGCCGTTCGTGACCTGGACGAACCCGGCCGCGGCCCAGAACTACTGGGGCTCGTCGCTTTCGTACGTCAAGGGCACGACGATCCACCTGGGCATGGAGTACATCTCCGGCCCGACCGGCCCGTCGGACCTGTACCCCGGCCGCGTGAAGTTCTACCTCACGTACGGCGGCACGGACTACAACACGGGCTACCTGCTCCTCGACCAGGGCAACCCGGCCGAAGATCCGCCGCACGGTCTGTGGGGCATCCTGAACCCGGCGTACGCTGGCGGCGGCATCGGCGTCATCAGCGACGGCCCGAACTTCGACACGTACATGAAGGGCACGTGGTCGAACATCACGTTCGAGAACCTGCAGTCGACGCCGACGCACTCCACCACGTGGGGCGCGATGAAGGCGCTGTACCGCTAGTCTCGAATCCGCATCCGGCAGTGAACGGCGGCCGCTCCTCCGGGAGCGGCCGCCGCGTCTTTCTTGCAGGAGCGTGACCCCGTGGCCGAACCGCGCGGCCGGGCGGACGCATCCAATCGGGCATGAAAAACGAGATCGCGACACTCGCCGGCGGCTGCTTCTGGTGCCTCGAGGCGGCCTACGAAGCCCTCCAGGGCGTTCATGGCGTCCAGTCCGGGTTCGCAGGCGGGGACCCGCGCGTGACCACGTACCGCGAGGTCTGTGAAGGCCGCAGCGGCCATGCCGAAGTGGTCCAGGTCACCTTCGACCCGGACGTGATCTCGTACGCCGACCTGCTGGCCGTCTTCTTCACGATCCACGACCCGACGACGCTGAACCGCCAGGGCGCCGATGTCGGCACCCAGTACCGGTCGGCCATCTTCTTCCATTCGCCCGAGCAGGAACGCGCCGCCCGCGCGGCGATCGCCGAGCTCACGGCCGAGGGGACGTGGTCCGACCCGATCGTGACCGAGATCGTCCCGTTCGAGCAGTTCCTCCCGGCCGACGCCGGTCACCAGGGCCACTACCGCCGCAACTCCGGCCAGCCGTACTGCCGGGCGGTGATCTCGCCCAAGCTCGCCAAGCTGCGGGCGCGCTGGGCCCCGAAACTCAAGCCGGATGCCGCGGGCGCTTCGCATGCGTGACCGCGACACGGCATTTCCGCCGCGGCGTGCGGCGCGCACCGTGATAGGATCGTTCCTGCCATGACGCGTCCCGATTCCATGCTGCGGACCTGTTGTTGTCGCGGGCGAGGCGGAAGCCTCCCGTTCGCGACTCCGCTGCGCATGGCCTGACGCGCACCGATTCGCCGACGAGAAGGCAGCCGTCATCGCACCCGCGACGGACGGCTGCCTTTCGCATTTCCGGTCCGCTCCGTCGCACACCCACCGAGGAGCCTGGCATGGCCCGCATCTTCGACAGCATCGTGGACACCATCGGCCGCACCCCGCTCGTGCGCACGCGCCGCCTGCAGCAGGGACTGCGCGCCGACCTGCTGCTCAAGCTCGAGTCGTTCAACCCCATGTCGTCGGTCAAGGACCGCATCGGCCGCTCGATGATCCAGGACGCGCTCGCGCGCGGCGTCGTGAAGCCGGGCGTGACGACGATCGTCGAGCCCACGTCGGGCAACACGGGCATCGCGCTGGCGTTCATCTGCGCGGCGCAGGGCATCTCGCTCGTGCTCACGATGCCCGAGACCATGTCGCTCGAGCGCCGCAAGGTGCTCCAGGCGCTCGGGGCGCAGCTCGTGCTCACCGAGGGCGCGAAGGGCATGAAGGGCGCGATCGCGCGCGCCGAGGAACTCGCGCGCGAGATCCCGAACGCGGTCCTGATCGGCCAGTTCGTGAACCCCGCGAACCCGAAGGCGCACCGCGAGACGACGGCGATCGAAATCTGGGAGGACACCGACGGCGAGGTGGACGCCGTGGTCGCGGGCGTGGGCACCGGCGGCACGATCACCGGCGTCGCCCAGGTGCTCAAGGCGCGGCGCCCGGGCTTCCGGGCGATCGCGGTCGAGCCCACCGACTCGCCCGTGCTCTCGGGCGGCGCGCCGGGCCCGCACAAGATCCAGGGCATCGGCGCGGGGTTCGTGCCCGAGATTCTCGAGACGGCCCTGCTGGACGAGATCGTGAAGGTCTCCAACGACGACGCCTTCGCGACGGCCCGCCGGCTCTGCCGCGAGGAAGGCATCATGGTCGGCATCTCGTCGGGCGCCGTCGTGCACGCGGCCCTGCAGGTCGCGGCGCGGCCCGAGTGGGCCGGGAAGCGCATCGTGGCGATCCTCGCGAGCCACGGCGAGCGCTACCTGTCGACACCGCTCTACGACTTCGCAGAGCCCGAAACGGCCAGGGCCTGAGAAAGGAGCCGAACGTGTTCCGCCTCGTCGAAGACCTGCGCACCGTGCGGCGGAAGGATCCCGCCGCACGGAACGCGCTCGAGATCCTGCTCTGCTATCCCGGCCTGCACGCGCTGTGGGGGCACCGGATCGCGCACCGCCTGTGGCGGTGGCGCGTGCCGGTGCTGCCCCGGCTGCTCTCGCAGTGGACGCGCTTCTGGACCGGCATCGAGATCCACCCCGGCGCCCGCATCGGGCGGCGCGTGTTCATCGACCACGGCATGGGCGTCGTGATCGGCGAGACGGCCGAGGTGGGGGACGACTGCCTCATCTACCAGGGCGTGACGCTCGGCGGCACGTCGCTGTCGCCGGGCAAGCGCCACCCGACGCTGGAGCCGCACGTGGTCGTGGGCTCGGGCGCCAAGGTGCTCGGCGCCATCACGCTTGGGGCGCACACGCGCGTGGGCTCCGGGTCCGTGGTGATCAAGTCGTCGCCGCCGCACTCGACGATCGTCGGCATTCCCGGGCGGGTGCTCGAGGAAAAGCCGTCCGAGGAGCAGCGGCCCGGCCACGAACTCGAGCACAACCGGCTGCCCGATCCCACGGCGCGTGCGATCACCGCGCTCCACGAGCAGGTGCAGGGCCTCGCGCGCGAGGTGGCGGCGCTGCGCCAGCAGCCGGTCGAGATCGTGCTGCCGCGCGGGCTCACGCGCGCCGACATCGAGGAGGCGTTCCGGGCCATGGCCACGGACGCCGCCGACGCGCGCGCGACCGCTCCGGAGCTGGAGGCCGGCGCGGGCATCTGAAGCCCGCACCGGTCTCCGCCGCCGCGCGTCAGTGACGCGCGGGCGCGCTCGCGTTCGCCGGGACGGCCGCGCCGGCCGGCGCCTTCCGGCGCGCGAGCCGCTTCTGCAGGCCGTCGAGGTACGTGTAGAACACGGGCGTCACGTAGAGCGTGATCAACTGCGAGACGGCGAGGCCGCCCACGACCGCGAGGCCCAGCGGCCGCCGCGACTCGGCGCCGGCGCCGAAGCCGACGGCGATCGGCAGCGTGCCCATGAGCGCGGCCATCGTGGTCATCATGATCGGGCGGAAGCGCACCGAGCACGCGTCGAGGATCGCCTCGCGCGGCGACTTGCCCTCGTTGCGCTCGGCGTCCAGCGCGAAGTCGATCATCATGATCGCGTTCTTCTTCACGAGTCCGATCAGCATGATGATGCCGACGAACGCGTAGATGCTGAGGTCGGTGCGGAACACGAGCAGCGTGAGCAGTGCGCCGAACCCCGCGAACGGCAGCCCCGAGAGAATCGTCAGCGGGTGGATGAAGCTCTCGTAGAGCACGCCCAGCACGAGGTAGATGACGAGCACGGCGAGCACGAGCAGCGCGAGCAGGCCCTGCTGGCTCGACTGGAACACCTGCGCGGTGCCGAAGAAGTTCGTGCTGATGCTGGCCGGGAGCACCTCGCGCGCGGCCTTCTCGACCGCCGCCGTGCCCTCGCCCAGCGCCACGCCCGGGCGCAGGTTGAAGGACAGCGTCACGGCGGGAATCTGGCCGGCGTGGTTCACCGACAGCGGTCCGACCGTGGCGGTGAGCCGCGCGACCGAGCCCAGCGGCACCAGCGAGCCGGTCTTCGAGCGCACGGAGAGCAGCGACAGCGCGGTGGGGTCGCGCTGGTACTGGGGCATGAGCTCCATGATCACCCAGTACTGGTCGTTGGGGGTGTAGATGGTCGAGATCTGCGACGAGCCGTAAGCGCTGTAGAGCGCCTGCTCGATCTGCAGCGCCGTCACGCCGAGCGCCGCGGCGCGATCGCGGTCGATCGCGACCTGCACCTGGGGATTGCGGATCTGCAGGTCGCTCGTCACGTCCTGGAGCGCGGCGTCTTGCTGCAGGCGCTGCAGCAGCGCGGTGGCGCCGTCGTAGAGCGTGGCGAGGTCGGTGCTCTGCAGCGTGAACTGGTACTGGCTCTTCGCCACGCGGCCGCCGACGCTGATCACGGGCGGGTTCACGAGGTAGCAGCGGATGCCGGGCACGCGCGAGAGCTTGGGGCCCAGCTCGCGGATGACCTCGTCCGCGGAGAGCTTGCGCTGGTTGCGCGGCTTGAGCCGGATGAAGAGCCGGCCCTGGTTGGTCGAGCTCACGCCGCCGCCGCCCGCAGTGGACATGAAGTCCATCACGTTGGGATCCTGCTGCACGATCGCGGCGACCTGCTTCTGGTGCTCCATCATCGCCTCGAAGGCGGTGCCCTCGGCCGCTTCGGTGGTGCACTGCAGCTGGCCGGTGTCCTCGCTCGGGATGAAGCCCTTGGGCACGATCCGGAACAGCATCACGGTGCCGGCGAGGATGGCGACCGAGAAGACGAGGGCCGCGCGCCGGTGGTCCATGACCCACGCGAGCGAGCGCTCGTACGCCTTCAGGATCCGCTGGTAGACGTCCTCGATCGCCACGTAGGCGCGGCCGTGCTGCTGCGCGTGCTCGGCCTTGAGGAACCGGCTGCACAGCATGGGCGTCAGCGTCAGCGAGACGAAGCCCGACACCAGGATCGAGGCCGAGATCGTGACCGCGAACTCGTGGAACAGCCGCCCGAGCAGGCCGCCCATCAGCAGCACGGGGATGAACACGGCGACGAGCGAGAGCGTCATGGAGAGGATGGTGAAGCCGATCTCGCGCGAGCCGTCGAGCGCCGCCTGCATCGCGGGCTTTCCCATCTCCATGTGCCGGTGGATGTTCTCCAGCATCACGATCGCGTCGTCCACGACGAACCCGACCGACAGCGTCAATGCCATCAGCGAGAGGTTGTCGAGGTTGTACCCGAGCCGGTTCATCACCGCGAACGTGCCGACGACCGACAGCGGCAGCGCGAGGCTCGGGATGATCGTCGCGGGGAGGTTCTTGAGGAACAGGAAGATCACCATCACGACGAGCGCGAACGTCAGCAGCAGCGTGAACTGGACGTCCTTCACCGAGTTGCGGATCGAGACCGAGCGGTCGTAGAGCCGGTTGATCGACACCGACGCCGGCAGCTGCGGCTGCAGCCGGTCGATCAGGTCCTGCACGCGGTCGGCGACCTCGACGGTGTTGGTGCCTGGCTGGCGCTGGATCGCCAGCACCATCGCGCGATCGCCGTGCACCCAGCTCGCGACGCGGTTGTTCTGCACGTCGTCGATCACCTGCCCGAGGTCGCGGACGCGCACCGGGGCGCCGTTGCGCCACGCGACCACGAGGTCGCCGAAGTCCTTCGCGTTTCCGAGCTGTCCGTTGGCCTGCACGGTCGCCGTGCGGTTGCGGCCCCAGAGAATGCCGGTCGGCAGGTTGACGTTGCCGGCGTTGATCGCCGCCGAGACCTCGTCGATGCCGACGCCGAGCGCGTTCAGGGCGTGCGGGTTCAGCTGCACCCGCACCGCGTACTTCTGCGCGCCGAAGACCTGCACCTGCGCGACGCCGTTGACCATGGAGAGGCGCTGCGCGAGGAAGTTCTCCGCGTAGTCGTCCAGCTTGGACAGTGACATCTGCTTGGAGGAGAGCGCGTAGAAGACGATCGGCGAATCGGCCGGGTTCACCTTCTGGTACGACGGCGGCGTGATGCCGGTGGGCAGCCGCCGCAGCGTCTGGGCGATCGCGGCCTGCACGTCCTGCGCGGCGGCGTCGATGCTGCGGTCCAGCGCGAACTGCAGCGTGATGCTGGTCTGGCCCTGCGTCGACGAAGACGTCATCACGTCGAGCCCGGGGATCGTGGAGAACTGCTTCTCCAGCGGCGTCGCGACCGCGGACGCCATCGTCTCCGGGGAGGCGCCGGCGAGGCCGGCGTTCACCGAGATGATCGGGTAGTCGACGTTGGGCAGGTCGGAGACCGGCAGTTGGGTGTAGCCCACGATGCCGAAGATCAGGATCCCCACCATCACGAGCGTGGTGGCGATCGGCCGGCGGATGAAGATGTCGGACAGGTTCATGGCTTGCCGTGACCGCCCGGCCGGCCGGCCGACGCCTGCGCCGCGCCGCCCGTACCGGCGCCCGGCGCCCCGCGTTTCGCAACCGGCGCGCGTACGACGAGATGCGCGCCGGGGGAGATGCGGAACTGCCCGTCGGTGACCACGATCTCGCCGGGCTCGAGCCCGCTCGCGATCACGGCCAGCGCGTCGTCCGAGCGCAGGACCTGTACCGGCTTGGAGGTCGCCGAGGAATCCGGGTTCATCACGTAGACGTAGGTGCCCTGCTGGCCGTTGTTCACCGCCGGCGCGGGCACGACGATCGCGTCGTGCTGCACCTGCAGCACGAGCCGCACCTCGACGAACTCGCCCGGCCAGAGCCGGCCGTCCGCGTTCGGGAACTCGGCCTTGAGCGTGAGCGTGCCGGTCGCGGGATCGACCGCGTTGTCGACGAACACGAGCTTGCCGGCGATCTCGACGCTGTCGTCCTCGCTCGGGCGCACCAGCACGGTCGGGCGCTGGTCGCGGACGCGCTGGACCGCGGGCCGGTCGTCCTCGGAGACGGTGAAGCGCACGTAGATCGGGCGCACCTGGTTCACGGTGACGAGCGGATCGCTGGTCGCCGACTTCACGTAGTCGCCGACGTGCACGTTGAGCACCCCGGTGCGGCCCGAGATGGGCGCGCGGATGGTCGCGTAGTCGAGCGAGAGCCGCGCCTGGTCGACGAGCGCCGAATCCGCCTGCACGGTGGCTCGCAGCGCTTCCCACGCGGCGCGCTTGGCGTCCCAGTCGGCCTGCGCGAGCAGGTTCTGCTGGAAGAGCTTCTCGGCGCGCTCGGCGTCGAGCCGGGCGGTCGTGGCCTGCGCGCGGTCGCGTGCCAGCGCCGCGTTCGCCTGGGCCAGCGAGGCCTGGAACGGACGGGAATCGAGCGCGATGAGCGGCGCACCGGCCCGGACGTCCTGGCCCTCGTGGAACAGGATCCGGGTCACGACGCCCCCGACCTGCGAGCCGACCGAGGCGGTCTGGATGGGTTCGACGGTGCCCGAGGCCAGGATGGCGTAAGGCATCGAGCGCTTTTCGACACGCGCCACCGTGACCGGGACGCGATTCGAGCGCGGGGGGGCCTTCTTGGCGCAGCCGGCGGCGGGCAGGATCAGCGCCCCGGCGAGGACGAGCGCGGCGGTGGCGCGGTATGGCAAGGGCAGGATCGACGGCATGACGGGGAGCCCCGGGATTGGTCTTCGCGGTGTTTCATGGGCGCTCAGCCGGGCGGCCGGACGCCCCGTGTCGACAGCATACTAGACGACTTGCGGGAAACACGGTTCCTGCGGCACCCTTGTCGCTCCGAATCTTCACCTCGCTGTGACGGCGCCCCGCATTGGGGCGCGTGCTCGCCGCGCTCGTCGCCCACATCCGGAAGAGGCAGGCCCGTCCATGTCGCACGACACGCCCCCGATCGATCCGACCCCCACCGAAGCCGAAGTGGACGCCGAACGCCCCTCGGAGGAATTCGCCCGCGCCCTCCAGGAGTTCGACCAGTCGGCACCGGCGGCGGCGGCGGACGCCGACGTCGCCGTCGGCACGAAGGTCCACGGGCGCGTCGTCTCGATCGGTGACGAGAACGCCCTCGTGGACTTCGGGGGCCGCAGCGAAGGCGCCGTCGAGACGAAGCACTTCCGCAACGACGACGGCTCGCTCCGCATCGCGGTGGGCGACGAGGTCGATCTGTTCGTCGTGGACGCCGGCGATTCGGTCGTGCTCGCGCCCACGGTGCGCACGGAGCCGAAGGCGGCGCTCGGCCAGCTGCGCGAGGCGCAGGCCGCGGGCGCCCCGGTGTCGGGCAAGGTCACGAGCGTGAACTCCGGCGGACTCGCCGTCGATCTCTCCGGCGTGCGCGGCTTCTGCCCCATGTCGCAGATCGAACTCGGCTTCTGCGCCGACCCGTCGAGCTACGTCGGCCGTACGCTCGAGTTCCTCGTCACGTCGGTCGAGGAGGGGCGCGGCAACGCGGTGCTCTCGCGGCGCGCGCTGCTCAAGCGCGAGAGCTCGGCAGCCGGCAAGCAGCTGCTCGCGACGCTGCAGGCGGGTGACGAGCGCGAGGGCAAGGTCCGCAAGCTCGAGGCGTTCGGAGCGTTCATCGACCTCGGTGGCGTCGACGGCCTCGTGCACGTGTCCGAGATCAGCCACACGCACGTCGGCCATCCGCGCCAGGTCCTCAAGGAAGGCGAGACGGTCCGCGTGAAGATCCTCAAGATCACGACGGGCAAGGAAGGCCGGCCCAAGCTCGCGCTCTCGATCAAGGCGATCGCTCCGGATCCGTGGGCGGGCATCGAGGCGCGCTATGCGCCCGGCGCGCGCGTGACCGGGACGGTGGCGCGCATGACCGAGTTCGGCGCGTTCGTGTCGCTCGAGCCCGGCATCGACGGGCTCGTGCACGTGTCGCAGGCCGCGCTGCACCGCGTCGTCCACGTGAAGGAGGTCTTCAAGACCGGCCAGAGCGTCGAAGCGGTGGTGATGGCGGTCGAGCCCGACAAGAAGCGCATCGCGCTCTCCGTGCGCGAGGCGCTCGCGGCCAGCCTGCCGCCGGCCCGCACGCCCGAGGTGGGCGAGATCGTCGAAGGCCGCGTCGGCAGCATCAAGCCGTTCGGCGTGTTCGTGGACCTGCCCGAGCTCGGCGCGCGCGCGAGCGGCCTGATGCCGCGCGAGGAGACGGGCTTCCCGCGCGGCACCGACCTCGCCCAGCACTTCGCCGTCGGCAAGCCGGTGCGCGTCGAGATCCTCGAGAGCAAGGAGGGCAAGCTGCGCCTCCGGCTCGAGGGCGCGACGCCGGTCGTCGAGGAGCGCGCACCGCGTCCGGAGCGTTCGGATCGTCCCGCCCGGGGCGGCGAGCGCGGGGACCGCGGCGATCGCGGGGATCGGGGTGGACGCGGAGGCCGTGGCGGTCGCGGTGGGCGCGAGGAGCGCGGGCCGCAGTCGTGGTCGACGCCGACGTCGCCGAACGAGCCGACCGTGATGGCGCTGGCACTGCGCAAGGCGATGGAAGAGGCGAAGAAGAAGGCGGAAGGCAAGGGCTCGAAGTAGGAGCCCTGCCGGACGCATCCTCATGAACACCGGTCTCGCCGACCGAGCGGACCTGCGCCGCTTCGCGTGGTTGTCGATCGCCGCCGCGATCGCGACCATGGCGCTCAAGGGCGCCGCGTACGCACTCACCGGCTCGGTGGGCCTGCTCTCGGACGCGCTCGAGTCGTTGGTGAACCTCGCGGGGGCGCTGATGGCCCTCGCGATGCTCACGGTCGCGGCGCGCCCCGAGGACGACGAGCACCCGCACGGTCACGGCAAGGCCGAGTACTTCTCGAGTGGCGTCGAAGGCACGCTGATCCTCGTCGCCGCGGCCAGCATCGCCTGGGCGGCGCTCGCCCGGCTGCTGCACCCGCGGCCGCTCGAGCAGGTCGGCGTCGGCCTGGTGGTGTCGACCGCCGCCTCGCTGCTCAACCTCGGCGTCGCGATGGTGCTTCTGCGCACCGGCCGCCGTCAGCAGTCGATCACGCTCGAGGCGAACGCCCAGCACCTCCTGACGGACGTCTGGACCTCGGTCGGCGTCATCGTGGGCGTCGGACTCACCGCGTGGACCGGCTGGCGGCCGCTGGATTCGATCGTCGCGCTGCTCGTCGCCGCCAACATCGTGTGGACGGGCACGCGCATCGTGCGCGAGTCGGTCCACGGGCTCATGGACCGCGCGGTGCCGCCGGACGAACTGCGCGGCGTGCAGGCGGTGCTCGAACGCTGGCGCGGCGAGGGCGTCGAGTTCCACGCGCTGCGCACGCGGCAGGCCGGCGTCCGCCGCTTCGTGAGCGTGCACGTGCTCGTGCCGGGGGCGTGGAGCGTGCACGACGGCCACCTGCTGCTCGAGCGGATCGAGGCCGACATCCGCGCCGCGGTGCCGAACTGCTCGGTGCTCACGCACCTCGAATCGATCGAGGACCCCGCGTCGTGGGACGACGTGGGGCTCGACCGCGGCGCGGGCCGCAACTCCTGAGCCGGTTCGCGGGACGTCCCGGGACGCCCCGCGCGGCCGTCAGCGCGGCATCGTGACGCTGTGCGGCACCAGGTAGACGAGCAGCGTCACCACCGCGGCCGCGATCACGAACCCGCGCGGATTGCGCATGCGGAACACCGCCACGCCCGCGACCAGCCACGCCAGGAACGCGAGCAGCGTCTTGTTGTCCGTGGCGTCGTTGCCGAGCGGGAAGCCGCCCCACGGCTGGCCGAATGCGTAGCCGCTCACCATGCAGCCGAGCAGGAAGCCGCCCACGAAGAGCGCCGCGAGCGTGCGCAGCGTGAGGAACTTGAGCTGCGGCGCGCGCTGCGTGCACTCGAGCGCGGCGCGCACCGAGAGCATGAGTGCGCCCATCATCGCGATGATGTGGGGGATCAGCACCCACGCGGGCACGTCGGAGCGGAAGCGCAGCGTCGCGACGCCCTTCGTCGGCAGCACGAGCGTCTCCTCGCCGGCGCGCAGCGTGACCCGGTAGTCGACTTTCTGTCCCGGTCCGTGGTGGGGAATCGGCGCCGCGAGATCGGCGCGCGTCGAGCGCGGCGCCATGTCGAGCGACGTCCATCCACCGTCGCCGCCCTCGACGTGTTCGCGCCATTCGAGCGTGCCCTCGGTGCCCGCACCGGGGGCGATGAGGACGACGTGATCGCCCGGCCCCGCGTGCGTGCGCTCGAGCTTGTACTTGAAGTGCGCGCCGGCGAGCGTCGAGCTGCCGTAGATCGGGAAGGTCGGGCCGCTCACGCGCTGCCACACGGCGAGCACCAGGGTGAGGACGATCGAGAGGATCCACAGCGTGCGATTGGACATGATTCGGGGCCCCCGGGACGGCGTTCTCGCTCCAACGTGTCAGGGAAGTGTATGCCATCGGCTCGCGCGGGCGCGCAAGCGGGCCGTTGGGCGCATCGCACCCCGGTTCCGGGTCGCGAAGGGCTTGCGCGGGCCGCCGTCCGTCCCGCAAAATCCTCGGTCGCCGCCCCGACCGCGGGCCCCGCGGCCTCGCTGCCGAGTGGCAGCCATCGCGACGATCACCGTGCTGGAGGAGTCTCAGGCATGTCCCTGCCGAACCTCGACGCCCGCCGCCACGCGCGAACGGTCGCGCGCACCACGCTCGTCCTCGCGTTCGCTCTCGCGCTCCAGGCGCCGTCCGCGAGCGCGGCGACGCCCGCGACCCCGACCGTGGCCCGGCCCGATCACCTCGTGGTGCTCTCGACCACCGACGTGAAGGGCATGACCAGCCCGTGCGGCTGCCACATCCCGAAGGGTGGGTTCGCCCGCCGCGCCGCGTTCGCGGACAGCATCCGCGCCGAGTTCGGCCAGGTGCTGCTGGTCGACAGTGGCGGCTGGTTCCCCGAAGGCGGCGAGGACTTCATGGAGAAGGCGTCGTTCCAGGCGGACGAACTCGGGCGCCTGAACGCCGACGCCGTGGGCATCAGCCATCGCGAGCTCGAGTACGGCCTCGGCTTCCTGCGCGCGGTCGTCGCGCACGGCAAGACGAACGCGACCTGCGCCAACCTCGTCGAGCGCGCCTCCGGCAAGCCGGTGCTGCCGCCGTGGCGGCTGGTCAAGTCGGGCAACGTCAACGTCGGCCTCTTCTCGCTGATGTCCGACAAGGCCGAGCTCGGGCCCGCGAAGGATTCCGTGAAGGTGCTCGATCCGCTGGCGACGGCGCAGGCCACCGTGACCGAACTGCGCAAGCGCGGTGCCACGGTCGTCGTGCTGCTCTCCAACCTCGGCCGCATCGAGAGCGAGGACCTCGTCGCGTCGATCGACGGCATCGACGCCGTGATCGTGGGCCTGAACATCGCGGTGCTGCCGCAGGGCCGCACGGTGAAGGGCACGGTCGCCAACTACGGCGGCGAGCAGGGACACTACATCGGCGTCACCGACCTCACGCTCGGCGCCGACGGCCGCATGACCTCGGGCGAGAACCACACGTTCGAGTTGAACCCCGAGATTCCCGAGAACAAAGCCGTCCTCCAGCGCGTGCGCACGTTCGAGGACGCGTTCAACGAGCACCAGCGCGAACTGCAGAAGAAGCGCACCGGCGGGAACGCGACGGGCTGGAACGAGTTCGAGGACGCGACGCCGCACTATCTCGGTGCCGAGTTCTGCGGCCGCTGCCACGCGAAGGAGTACGCGCAGTGGCGGACTACCAGCCACGCGCAGGCCTGGCAGACGCTGGTCGACGTCCGCAAGGACGCCACCGAGGACTGCCAGAAGTGCCACGTGGTCGGCTACGGCAAGCCGGGCGGCTTCGCCGGCGTGAACGACGCCGCGAAGCTCGCGAACGTGCAGTGCGAGAACTGCCACGGGATGGGAACCGAGCACGACGCGTGGCCCGCCGCCCGGGTGAGCGTTCCCGAGGCGACGTGCCGCGGCTGCCACACCGAGATCACGAGCCCCGACTTCCAGTTCTCGGTGTTCCGTCCGCACATCCTGCACGACGTGCCCGCGGTGATGCCGCCGCTGCCGCCCAAGCCGAAGACGCCGCCGATGATGCGGGGCTGAGTCCCGCACGAACGCATCGGGCCCGGATCCGCGTCGCGGATCCGGGCCCGTTCGTCTTCGCCGGCCGTCAGCCGAGCGTCTTCAGCAGTCCGAAGAGCCCGAGCGCGAGGGCCGCCAGCGAGTCGCCCGCGATCAGGCCGCCGCCCACGAGCGACATCGTGCTCATGTCCTCGGGCAGGTCGTCGTGCGCGGACTTGCGCGGCTGGCGCGCCTGCCACGTCTGCAGCAGCGAGCTGAAGATGCCGCCGAGACCGAACCACATGGACGTGCCGAACTCGACGAAGCCGCCGAAGCTGGACGCGTACGGGCTCGGCAGCACGACGCAATCGAGCGTCAGGTCGAGGTAGTAGGCGAACCCGCCGCGCTTCACCCACGCCTGGTAGCCCGCGTTCTTCTTGATCACCTTGCGCAGGATCTCGGTCGCGAGGCCGATCGCGATGCCCAGCCCGAGCGCCACCATCACGTTCGGGTTCGGGTGCGTGAGCCCGTTCAGGGCGCCGACGAACTTGTAGGTCATCGCCGCCTGCCACTTCTCGGTGCCGGGCGTGCCCGGGTTCGCGAACTGGTTCACCGCGAGCACGGGGTAGGCGCGCATGAAGAGCCGCGCAAGGACCACGCTCATCACCGCGCCCATCGCGATGCCGATCACCTGGTAGCGGAACTGGATCGCCCGGTTGGTGCCGAGCCGCCAGCCCGTCGAGCGGTCCTGCTGCATGTCGCCGCCGACGCTGGTCGAGATCAGCAGGATCGTCGCGCAGAGCAGGCCGACGCCGGCGTCCTTGAGCCCGATCGTGGCCAGGATGAAGACCGTCAGCACGAACGCGCTCGAGATCGGGTTGCTGTCCGAGATGCCGAGCGAGATGCCGTTGACCATCAGGAACACGAACGCGAGCGCGATCGCGATCACCACGAACGTCGCCGGCAGGTGCAGGACGCCGACGCCCATGAACACGATCGCCAGGGCCCAGAAGGCGACCCAGCCGACGAGGAAGCGGTTGTCGGTGCGCTTCCAGTCCTCGGCCGGCGCGGCGGGCTTGGACTTGCCGAACGACGCGATCGCGGTGCCGGCGAGCATCGCCATGTCGACGGCCGCCGCGCCCATGATCATGCCGAGCGCGCAGATGAAGGCGATCTTGCGGAACGGGTCGTGCGGCCCGAGGTAGGGCGTCATGACGCCGCTCGCGTCGTGCATGCCGTGCGTGCGCAGCCACGGCACGAGCCACGTGCCGAGCGCGCCCGCGACGATCGCGGGCACGCCGATGCGCGCCCCGACGATCATGCCCGCGCCGAGCGTCGAGGCCTGGTAGCCGGATTCGGAGAACTTCGCCATCGCCGCGCCGAACGAGCCGCCGAACGGGATGCTCACGGCGAGGCCGCTCGCGAAGCCCGCGAACGCGCCGCCGCCCAGCTTGGCGATGGATTCCTTGAGCAGGCGGATGTCGGTGAGCGCGCGCAGGATGTTCGCGACCGCGAAGCCGGAGGGGAACGAGAGCTGCATGCGGTCGACGAGGATCGGCGTGTAGAGCATGCCGACGCCGACGCCGAACATGCCGATGCACATGAAGTAGAGCACCATCTGCCAGAGCGGCGGCTCCGGCAGGCCCAGCCAGGTCATGGCCTGGATCAGCACGGCCATGCCGGAGAGCCCGGCCACCGAAGCGGCCATGGTCTGGATGTAGTTCGCGCCGTGCTTGCCCTCGGCGCCGTACCCGTAGGTGACGACGCTCCCGAGGATGCCTGCCAGGACCTGCCCGCCCACGAAGAAGCCGAGCGAGAAGTTCATGTAGGCGGCCGTGACGCCCCCGAGGGGGCCCAGGACCAGGATGGCGACGGCGGCGAGGAGGATGTAGTAGCCGGGGGTACCGATGGGCGGGAGAAACGAGCGGCGTTGGGTCATGGGCGCGGAATGTAGCAAACGCGCGGGTCGCGGCGCGACGGCCGTGACACGGCCGCGGGAGCCGGGCGTCCCGGCGCCGGAGGGCCCGCGTCGCGGGTGAGCGCGACGCCGCGTCCTGCCGCCCTGACACGTCCCCGCGCCGGTCACTGACAGGATGACGGCCCGGCCGCGACCCGCCGGCGGCGCCCTGCCACGCCGGCGGCCCGCGCGAGACGCGAATCGCTTGTTCCCGGCCGCGTTCGTCGGACGCTCGCGCTAACTCCCGGGCGCCCTTGCACGTGGCACACCTCATGCGGTCGATCGGCGGCACGTATCTGCTTCCGCCTTCGCCGCCGGCACCCGCACGCCCGGGGCGCTGCTCCGAAGGTCGCAACGGCGTACTCGTGGAGGCGTCCCATGAACGATCGTTCCGCTCCCGGTTCGCCGGCCCGCCGGGCCGACGTGCGCGAGCTCCGGATCCATGGCCGTGGAGGACAGGGGGCCGTCATCGCCTCGAAGGTGCTGGCGTCCGCCCTCTTCCGTGAAGGCCAGTCGGTGCAGTCCTTCCCGGCGTTCGGTGTCGAACGCCGCGGCGCGCCGGTGACGGCGTTCCTGCGCTTCTCGCAGGGCCCGATCCTGCTGCGCTGCGAGATCACCAACCCGCACGACCTCATCATCCTCGACCCGACGCTGATCAAGGCCATCGACGTCACGCAGGGCCTGCAGCCGGGCGGCACCATCCTCATCAACTCCGACCGCGGGCCGGAGACGTACGCGTCGCTCGCGCAGCAGTTCCGCGTCTCGCTCGTCGACGCGTCGACGATCGCGCGCAAGTTCGGGCTCGGCTCCAAGACGCAGCCGATCGTCAACACGGCCATCCTCGGCGCGTTCGCCGGGGACTCGGGGCTCGTCGGGCTCGACGCGATCTGCGAGGCGATCACCGAGGCGATCCCCGGACGCGCCGACGCCAACATCGAGGCTGCGCGCGAAGCGGCGCGCTCGATCGTCCGCATCCCGTTCCAGGAGGTGGAGCATGCCTGACGGCAAGGCCGCTCCCGACATCGCCCACGGCGTTCCCACGATCTCCGTGAGCTCGGGCTCCACGCTCGCGAACCGCACCGGTTCGTGGAAGTACATCCAGCCGATCTACCAGGACAAGATCGCGCCTTGCAACGCGGCCTGCCCGGTCGGCATCGACGTCGAAGCCGTGATGAACTTCCTCCGCCTGGACCAGGTGGCGGAAGCGCGCGAGATGATGCTGCGCGAGAACCCGCTGCCCGGCGTCTGCGGTCGCGTCTGCGATCACGCCTGCCAGCGCGCCTGCAGCCGCGCGCTGTTCGACGAAGCCGTCAACATCCACGCCGTCGAGCGCATGCTCGGCGATCTGCCCGACCCGCCGCGCGCGAGCGCGCCGCCGCGCACGCGTCGCGAGCACGTCGCGGTGGTCGGCTCCGGGCCCTCCGGGCTCGCCTGCGCGTACCACCTGGCGCGGCTCGGCTACTCGGTGACGGTGTTCGAGGCCGATCCCGAGCCGGGCGGCTGGTTGCGCTATGGCGTGCCGGAATACCGGCTGCCGCGCGCGGTGCTCGTGCGCGAGATCGAGCGCGTGCGCGCCGAGGGCGTCAGCATCCAGTGCGGCGTCCGGATCGGCGGCAACCTGCCGTGGAAGGATCTCGAGCGTTTCGACGCCGTGTTCCTCGGCTCCGGCGCGCGGGCCCGCGAGGGCTTCGAGTGGCAGGAGCAGGACCTCGCCGACGTGCGGCCCGGGATCGACTTCCTGCACGAGGTGCGTGCGGGTGGCCGCGGGCACGCGGGCCGGCGCGTGATCGTGGTCGGGGGCAGCGACACCGCCGTCGACTGCGCGCGGACGGCACTGCGGCTCGGCGGCGAACCGGTCGTGGTCGTGAGCGGCGCGCGCGAGGACATGAGCGCCGACGCCGAAGCGGTGGAAGAGGCGCTGCGTGAGGGCGTGCGGTTCGAGTTCTTCACGCGCGTGGTCGGCGTGCAGGTGTCGGAGCACGCGGACGACGAAGCGGCGATCGACGCGATCCGCAGCATGTTCGACAGCGGCGAGGCCGCCTCGGCGAATGCGCGCCTCGTCGGCGTCGCGTGCGTGCGGCTGCAGCCCGAGCAACCCGCGGGCGACGGCTCGCGGCGCATGCTGTCGGTGCCCGGCAGTTCGTTCGTGCTGCCGGCCGACACGGTGCTCACCGCGTCCGGCGTCGAAGCGGACCTGGGGGCCCTGCCGCCGGATCTGCACCGCCGCGGCTACATCCTGCGCACGGACGAGTTCGGCCAGACGAGCCGCGAGGGCTACTTCGCCGGCGGCGACATGTCGGGCGAGCCGCGCACCGTCGCGCACGCGCTCGGCTCCGGCAAGCGCGCGGCGATCGGGATCGATCGCTGGCTGCGTACGCGCGCGGGCGAACCGGTGCCGGCGCTCGAGCCGAAGGCGCTGCGCTATGGCGGCACGGGCAACATGAGCATGACGCGCTGGCGCGGGGACGATCCCGTGCACCGCGCGGCCGAGCTCAACGAGGTCGTGCCGTTCGACCAGCTCAACATGGCGTACTTCACGCACTCGCCGAGCACGCCCGACCGGCATCGCGCCCCGGGCCAGAGCGGCTCGGACTTCGCGGAGTCGAACCTCGGGCTCGCGCAGGACGAGGCGATCGCGGAAGCCAAGCGCTGCTTCAACTGCGGCGTGTGCAACGACTGCGAGCTGTGCCTGATCTACTGCCCGGACGTGGCGATCAAGCGCCATTCGAGCGGGCATGGGTTCTCGCTGTCCTACAAGTACTGCAAGGGGTGCGGCCTGTGCGTCGCCGAATGTCCGCGCGGCGCCATGACCATGACGCGGGAGGGCCTGTGAAGAAGGTCATCATCGGGAACCACGCAGTGTCGTGGGGCGTCAAGCTCGCGCGCGCGCAGGTCATCGCCGCGTACCCCATCACGCCGCAGACGCAGGTCGTCGAAGAGCTCTCGGAGATGTGCGCGAGCGGCGACCTGAAGGCGCGCTTCATCAAGGTCGAGTCCGAACACTCCGCCATGGCCGCGTGCATCGGCGCCGCCGCTACCGGCGCGCGCGCGTTCACGGCCACGTCCGCGCAGGGGCTCGCGCTCATGCACGAGCTGCTGCACTGGGCGGGCGGCGGCCGGCTGCCCATCGTCATGGTCGACGTGAACCGCGCCATGGCGCCCGGCTGGACCGTGTGGACGGACCAGAACGATTCGCTGTCCCAGCGCGACACCGGCTGGATCCAGCTTTATTGCGAGACGAACCAGGAGGTGCTCGACACGACCATCCAGGCGTTCAAGCTCGCCGAGGCGGTGGACCTGCCGGTCATGGTCGTGCTCGACGCGTTCTTCCTTTCGCACACGTCGGAGCCGGTCGACATTCCGGATCCGGAGGCGGTGGACGACTTCCTGCCGCCGCGCCAGGCGCGCTACAAGCTCGACGTGAACGAGCCACACGCGTTCGGCGCGCTCACGACGCCGGCCGTCTACATGGAGATGCGGCTGCGCCAGCAGGAAGCGATGGAGGACGCGCGTGACGCGATGATCGCCATCGACGCCGACTGGAACAAGCGCTTCGGCCGCGGCTACGGCCCGATCGAGACGTACCGGACCGAGGACGCCGAGCTCGTGCTCATGACCTCGGGCACCATCACGTCGACGGCGCGCCACGTCGTGAACCAGCTGCGGGACGAGGGCCAGAAGGTGGGCCTCGTGAAGGTGAAGATGTTCCGCCCGTTCCCGACCGAGGACCTGCGTCGCGCGCTTGCGGGCGTGCCGGATCTCGCCGTGCTCGACCGCAACATCTCGCCGGGCCACAGCGGCATCTTCGCCGAGGAGACCCGCGCGGCGCTCTACGACCTTCCGGACGCGAAGCGCCCGCGGATCCACGGCTTCATCGTGGGCCTCGGTGGCCGCGACGTGACTCCGGCCACGATCCTGGACTGCGTCGCGAAGGCCCGCGCGGCCTCCGCGGCCGCGACGCCCCAGCGCGAGGACGTCTGGGTGGGGGTGAAGGCATGAGCCAGATCCAGATCAAGGAACTGATCCCGCACGAGGAACTGATGGCGAGCGGGCACCTCGCGTGCCCCGGCTGCGGCGGCAGCCTCGCGATGCGGCTCGTGCTGAAGACGCTGGGCCCGAAGACGATCGTGTCGCTGCCCGCGTGCTGCTGGACGATCGTCGCCGGCCCGTATCCGCAGTCCTCGCTCGGCGTGCCGCTCTTCCACACCGCGTTCGAGACCGCGGCCTCCACGGCCTCGGGCATCCGCGCGGCGCTGGACATGGCGGGCGACGAGGACACGACGGTGCTCGCATGGGCGGGTGACGGCGGCACGTTCGACATCGGCCTGCAGTCGCTCTCGGGTGCCGCCGAGCGCAACGAGAACATCCTGTACGTCTGCTACGACAACGAGGCGTACATGAACACGGGCATCCAGCGCTCGTCCTCGACCCCGTGGGGTGCGTGGACGACGACGACGCCCGCGGGCACGCCGAAGTCGCACCCGAAGAAGGACATGATCGCGATCCTCGCCTCGCACGGCATTCCATACGCGGCGACCGCGTCGATCGCGTTCCCGGCCGACCTGGTCGAGAAGGTGAAGAAGGCCAAGGCCGTCCGCGGCACGCGATTCCTGCACATCCTCGCGCCGTGCCCCCCGGGCTGGCGCAGCTCCGACGAAGAGACCGTCGAACTCGCGCGGCAGGCGGTGCACACGCGCGTGTTCCCGCTCTTCGAAGTGGAGGATGGGCAGCGCTGGCGCTTCACGATGGACCACGCCGGTGATCCCGTGGAGCCGTACGTCCGCCGCCAGGGACGTTTCAAGCACCTGACGGACGAGCAGATCCGTCACATCCAGGCCGAGACCGACGCCCGCTGGGCGCGGCTCGAGAAACGCGTGAAGTTCGGCACGTAGACGCTCGCTTCACACGCGACGAACACACTGGCCCGGCGCCGAGAGGCGCCGGGCCTCGCGTTTCAGGTTGTGAGGTGTCGCGAGCGCCACGCGTGCCTTCAGGCGCTCGACGCGCGACCGATACTGGGAACTTGCCCCCCGTGAAATCGAGGTGCGCTCGCGCCGAATGGCGCGGGCGCGATCAGGCTCGTAGGGCGTCCCCCGTGCGCATCCATCCTCGCCGCGGCCGCCGTGGAGATTTCCTGCCATGCGGTGGTTCCGCAACCTTTCGATGCGCTGGAAGCTGGGCCTCGGCTTCGGAGTCGTCTCCGTGCTCGTGGGCGTGATGTGCGTGATGGCGTTGCTCGCGGTGAACCAGATCCAGGCGCAGGTCGACTCCCTGTTCCAGCGCCATGCGATCGGCCTCGCCAACCTGAAGGAAGCGCACATCGAGACACTGGTCATCTCGCGCGAGTTGCGGGACGCGGTTCTCGAACACGACGCCGCCGGAGTGCGCACGCATGCGGACAAGGTGGCCGCGTGCGACAAGGCGTTCCGCAAGGCGATGGACGAGTACCGCGCGCGCATCAAGCAGCCCAAGAACAAGGAACGCGCCGCCAAGGTCATGGAGCAGTACGACGCCGCATGGACGCTGCGGCAGGAGTCGCTGCGCCTCGCCGCCGAAGACCGCGACACCGAGGCGCTCGCCAAGGTCGACGAGGCCGGCGCGATCCTGCGCCCGTTGGAGAAGGCGTTGGACGAGCTCGAGGCCGAGAAGATGGACAACCTCACCAAGGCCGCGCTCGAGACCGAGAAGCTGGAGGCGTCGTCGCGGCTCAACCTGATCCTCAACGGGCTCATCATCCTCGTGATCGCGTCGGCCTGCGGCGTCGGGCTTTCGCGGGTCGTCACGCGGCCGCTCCATCTCGTCGTCGCCCGGGCCGAGCAGGCCGCGACCGGCGACATGACCGTGCGCGTCGCGCTCGACACGAAGGACGAGCTCGGCCAGATGGGAGCGGCGCTCGATCGCATGATGGAGCGGTTCGAATCCAGCCTGACGAGCATGCGCGACGCCGCCGACCGCACGGCGCAGGCCGCGCGCGAGCTCGCCTCGGGCAGCGAAGCGCTCTCCTCGGGAGCGCAGGAGCAGGCGTCGGCGCTGGAGGAGACGGCGGCGTCGCTGGAACAGATGACGGCGAGCGTGCGCAACAACGCCGCGCATGCGCACGAGGCGGACGGTCACTCCACGCAGACGCGGCAGGGCGCCGAGCACGGCGGGGAAGTCGTGCGCGAGGCGGTGGTGTCCATGGAGGCGATGTCGCAGTCCGCCCGCAAGATCGGCGAAATCAGCGGCACGATCGACGAGATCGCGTTCCAGACCAACCTGCTCGCGCTCAACGCCTCGGTCGAGGCGGCGCGCGCGGGCGAGCAGGGGCGCGGCTTCGCGGTGGTCGCGGGCGAGGTGCGGGTGCTCGCCCAGCGTTCGGCGGCGGCGTCGCGCGAGATCCGCGGGCTGATCCAGGACTCGACGAGCCGCGTGCAGGACAGCACCGCGCTCGTGAACCGGGCGGGCGAGACGCTCGAGAAGATCGTGAAGGACGTTCGCACGGTCGCCTCGCTGGTCGGCGAGATCAGCGCCTCGTCGCAGGAACAGTCCACCGGGATCGAGCAGGTCAACAAGGCGATCTCGCAGATGGACAGCGTCACGCAGCAGTACGCCGCGCAGACCGAGGAGCTCTCGTCCACCGCGCAGCACCTGCTGCAGCAGGCCGAGGAGATGCGCGGGCAGGTCGGTCAGTTCCGCCTGCGCGCGGGTGCGGGAGCATTGGCCGGTTCGGCCGCCTGAGCGCGGCACGAACGAACGGGGCGCGCGGCATGGCCGCGCGCCCCGTCGCGTTTCGGCTCGGACTCAGCGGGCCGCGTGAAGCTCCACGCCCCGCGTCGAGACCACGTATTCCGGCTTCGGGCAGGCATGGTCCTTGGGCTCGGGCTCTTCCATGGCCGCCTTGGGCATGGTGGTCACGAGACCTTCCACGACGACGTGCATGCCCTTGCAGTCCTTGGGCAGGAGCACCGACTCGTCCAGGCTGCGGGCCATGAAGCTCGCGCCCTTGCCGTCGGTCACCTGCACCCAGCAGCCCTTGCCCTGGCAGACGTCCTGCACGGTGCCTTCGAGCCGGACGGTGCGGCCCTTGAACTTTTCGGGCGCCTGCGCGAGCCGCGCGACCTCGACCGACTTCTTCAGCTTGAGCGGTGCACCGAAGCGCTGGGCGGTCGCGGGGCTGTCCGCAGAAGCGGCGCCGGCGGCGAGCAGCAGGCCGAGCGTGGCGAGCGAAAGAACCAGGCGGCGGAACATGGCAGGGTCCTCATCCGTTGGGGGCGGCGTGAATCGGGAGCGGTGAGTCGGGAACGACGGCGGAGTATAGTCCCAATGGCCGTCTCTTGCGCCAGCCTACCCCCACGAGGAACGCATGGGTGACACGAACCTGCAGAACACGATCGCGGCCGAGCGCCGCTGGCTCGAGCACACGTACCAGCCCCGGCAGCCGCAGCTGACGATCCGGGCCATCCTGGTCGGCATGCTGATCGGCAGCGTGATGTGCCTGTCGAACCTGTACGTCTTCTTCAAGACGGGCTGGTCGATGGGCGTGACGATCACGGCCGCGATCCTGGCGTTCGCCCTGTTTCGCCTGCTTTCGGCCCTGCGGATCGGGGGCCGCCCGCTGGGGGCGCTCGAGAACAACGCACTCACGACCGTGGCGTCCGGCGCCGGCTTCATGACCGGCGGCGGAAACATGGCGGCGTTCGGAGCCCTGTTGATGGTGACCACCTTCCGCCCACCCGGCGTTCCGATGATCTTCTGGTTCGGCGCGATCGCCGCGCTCGGCGTGTTCACGGCCATCCCGATCAAGCGCCAGTTGATCAACGCCGAAGGCCTGGCGTTCCCGACCGGCAAGGCCACGGCCGAGACGCTCCGCGCGATCCACGGCGAGGGTGATGCCGGGGTCGCCGAGGGTTCGAAGCAGGCGCGCGCGCTCGGGCTGGGCGCGCTGTTCGCGGCCCTGCTCGCGTGGCTGCGCGACGCCAAGGCCGCATGGATGCCCTTCAACGTGCCGGGCCAGTTCGGCCTGCCGTTCACGCTCGGTGGCCGGCCGGCGCTCGACTGGACGCTCGCGATCAAGTCGGAGGTCGTGCTGCTCGGCGCCGGCGCGCTGATGAGCTTTCGCACCGCGTGGTCGCTGCTGCTCGGCGGCGTGCTCACGTACGGCGTGCTCGCGCCCGCGCTCGTGTCGGAGCACCTCGTCGCGGCGGTGAGCTACAAGGCCATCGTCGGCTGGACCGTGTGGCCCGGCGCCGCGATCCTCGTCGCCTCGGGGCTCACCTCGTTCGCACTCGATTGGAAGAGCGTCGCACGTTCGTTCTCCGGCATGGCGTCGATGTTCGGCGGCCGGAAGACCGGTGCCGAGGCCGATCCGATGGACGAAGTCGAGTGCCCGGGCTGGTGGTTCCCGGCCGGGTTCGTCGTCCTCGGACCGGTCGTGATCGTGCTGATGACCTGGCTCTTCCACATTCCGTGGTGGGCGGGAATCATCGCGGTGCCCCTCGCGATCGTGATGGGGTTCATCGCCGCGCGCGTGACCGGCGAGACCGACGTCACGCCGACCAAGGCACTCGGCCCCGTGACGCAGCTGCTCTACGGCGTGATCACGCCCGGCAATCTCTCCGGCAACATCATGAGCGCGAACGTCACGGGAGGGATCGGGCTGCACGCCGCCGACCTGCTCACCACGCTCAAGACGGGCTGGCTGCTCGGCGCAAGCCCGCGCGCGCAGTTCTTCGCACAGCTCTTCGGCGTGATCGCAGGTGCCGCGGTGGTCGTGCCCGCGTTCAACATCCTGATCCCCGATCCGAGCGTGCTCGGCAGCGATGCCTGGCCCGCGCCCTCGTGCCTGGTGTGGGCCGGCGTGAGCAAGGCGTTCGCGGGCGGGATCGGCACGCTGGACCCGGCAGCGAAGACCGCGATCGGGATCGGGCTCGCACTCGGGATCGCGCTGGTGCTGCTGGAACGGTTCGCGCCCAAACCGCTGCGGGGCTACGTCCCCTCGCCGGCCGGCGTCGGCATCGCGATGGTCGTGCCCGGCAGCAACGCGATCGCGATGTTCGGCGGCGCATTGATCGCGCTCCTGGTCCATCGCGCGAGCGCCGAGCACGGCCGCCGCTACGTGGTCCCGGTCGCATCGGGCCTGATCGCGGGCGAAAGCCTGATGGGCGTCGTGATCGCGCTGCTCGTCGTGGCCGGCGTGCTGCACAAGTAGGGGGCCGATGCGATCCGACGACCACGCACCACGCACGCCGGCACCGTCGCCCGGCGGCGTGTCGCTGCGCCTGATCGTGCTCCCCAACGAACACGGGAGCTGGTCGTTCCTCGGTGAGCCGATCCTGCTCGGCCTGCTCGTGGCGTTCAGCCCGGCCGGGTTCGCCGTCGCGCTCGCTGCGGTGTTCGCGTTCCTCGCGCGGCAGCCGCTCAAACTCTTCGTGTCGGACCAGCAGCGCGGCAAGATCTACCCGCGGACGCACGCCGCCCGGCTCGCGTTCGCGGTGCTGGCCGTGGCTGCCGCGGGTTCGCTCGGGGCGGCACTGCTCCTCGGCGAGTGGCGGCTGCTCTGGGCCGTCGTTGCCGCCGCACCGCTCGCGGCCCTGGCGGTCGCGTTCGACCTCGGCAAGCGCTCTCGGGACCTGGCCGCGGAACTCGCGGGCGCGGTCGCGCTCGGAGCCGTGGCCACGGCGATCGCGCTGTCCGAGGGACTGCCGGGGCCGCGTGCCTTCGCGCTGTGGGCGGTGCTCGCCGCCCGAACGCTGCCCACGATTCTCTTCGTGCGGGCACGCCTGAGGCTGGAGAAGGGGCAGCCCTATCGGTCGGCCCCTGTTCACGGCTCGCACGCTGCTGCCATCCTCGCGGCCCTGCTGCTCGAGCACGCGCGCGTGCTGCCCCAGGCGGTCGTCTGGGCGATGGTCCTGCTCGCCGCGCGTGCCGCCTACGGCCTGACGCCCTGGCGCCCCCGCTGGAAGCCCTGGCAACTGGGCATCAGCGAAATCGTATTCGGGGTGATCACGGTGCTCTGCGCCGCCGCGCGGGTGCGATAGCGGCAATACGTAGCGACCGCCGCTGTTTGGCCATATGAAACAGGAAAATGGCCCTATTGCATGCTCAGATCATGACTATTTCTTGACCCAGAGATCGTCGTCCCAATAGTGTCTGCACGACCGGGCAGCACGGCTATGGCTCGGAACCGCTCTCGCTTGCGTGACCCCACATGCGCCGACCCATGGACCTCTTGAGCGACGGACCTCCCGCGGCCCACAGCCGTGTGGAGGTCGCATTGTTCGCGCGGCTTCTCGCCCCCGACTCCCGGCGGGAGCACCCCGATCGCGCGAGCCAGGAAGGAACCAGGCCATGAGGCACTTCCGCGTCCCGATCGCGAAAGCACTCATCGTCGCGCTCATGCTCAGCTTGAGCGTACCCATCGTCGCGCCAGCGTGGGCTGATGGGCCGAGGCAAGTGAACGAGGATCAGGCGCCGGATCCGAAGGAAGTCAATGCTGGGGATCCGGTCGATGGCGGTGGAGGCGTAGCCATCTTCATCGATCCTGACTTCGTGGTTGTGCTACGCATGCTCTTCTCGATGCAACTCCGACTGTCTGGCTTCGGCACCTCAGTTAGCTGTGGTAGCTCCGTTGATGCCCTCAAGTCGCCCCGGAGCGACTTCGCTCATGTGAAGTCGAGTCGACTGGGGGCGTTTCGATGAAGCGCCTCATCGAGCAGGCGACCGCATTGACCGAGCTCATGCAGTCCGCTGGGGCTTCGGCGGCCAGCGCTGAGTTCCCAGCGGCTGCTGCTCGATGTGCTTCCGAACTGGTCGAGCATGGTGAGTTTGTTCGCGCTATTGAGCTGTGCCGAGGCGCTCTTCGAAGCGTCGCCGAGACCAGTCTTGCGAGCCTAAAGATTTCAATCAGCGTTCAACTTGTTCGTGCGCTCCTTTGCCAAGGGCTGGTAGCTGAAGCCTCAGAAGAGGTTGCGGAGGTGCTGCGAACTGTTGATTTGGGCCTGCTCAATGCTGCCCAAGATCTCGCACTTCTTCGCGCATATGAGGCCGGTTGCCTGTGGCGCCGCAACCAGCATGAGTTGGCCATAGTCAAGCTGGACGCGCTCCGCCGCGACCTAGCGCTAGGCGCGGACTCAGTTGCAAGCTGCGTGGTCGCCTTGGAATTGCGCGCCGCATATTCCATGAGCGGAAACTTCTTCGCGGCGGGTGCCGCAGCAATCGAAGCTCTGGTCTCGGCTCGCCGTGTCGGAACTTCCCACTTGGAAGGGATGGCGCTCTACGCGGTGGCCGAAAGTGGGCTCCGAAGTGCTCACTACCGCGTCGCGATTGAAAACGCTGAAGCTGCTTCTCAGGTCTTCGGGGCAAATGAGAACGGCTACCACCTCAGGCTCTGCAAGAGACTTATTTCGATAATTGAATGGAAGCGCGGGCGCTTGACTGAGGCGCAGGATATTGCCGATCACGTTGTCCAGCAGGCCCGGGAGAGCGAGCACCATCATGAGCACTGGTACGCGTCGCTAATCCGCGCTGTCATCCTCACGCACATGGGACGCTTCAAGGACGCCGAGGCGGCGCTTCGCGAGGATCCCGAGTGGCATATCCCCAGCAAGTACTCGCGCGCGTCCCTGCTCACGGCGGAGTACCTCGCGGATCTCGACCTCGAGCGCGGGCGCGCGGACGCGGCGCTTCCGCGCTACTCGGCGGCGCTCACGCAGGCGCTGGCCCTGGTCCCGCGCGGGGACGTCGTCGCGGAACTGCGCCGCCGGATCGCGGAGTGCCACCTCCTGGCGGGTGACGCCAAGCGCGCACTCGACGAGGCGCAGGACGCACTCGCGCTCTGCCGCGAGATTCGCGAGCGTTACGACGAGGCGGCCTGCCATCGGGTGATCGGACTTGCGCACGCCGCCCTCGGGGCCAACGAGGCGGCCCGCAAGGCTTTCGACCAGGGCTTCGCCGACTTCGACGAAATCGAGACCCCCTACGAGTGGGCCAAGCTCTGGCTCGCGTATGGGGACTGGCTCGCGTCGGATTCGGCGGCGACGTACCGGAATCTCTCGGCGGCGCTCGAGGCGTACCGGGCGGCGTTCGATCACTTCGAGCGGATCGGCTCCGAGTACAAGCTCGGCGAGGCGCGTGCCCGCATCGAGTCGCTCGAGCGGGTCATGGCCGTGGAGAACGAGCCCTACGCTCCGACGACCGGCAAGGTGCGCCCCGCGCGCCGGCCGCGGCAGAGCGCGGATCTCCTGCGCCGGTCCCAGTGGGCATTCGACAACTTCGGGATGCTCACCCGTGGGCCCCACCTGCTCTCCATGCTCGAGGAGATCGCGAGCATCGCGGTCAGCGACCTGCCCGTCCTCGTGCTCGGCGAGTCCGGCACGGGCAAGGAACTCGTCGCCCGCGGCGTGCATTCGCTCTCGGGCCGCACGGGCGAGTTCATGGCGATCAACTGCAGTGCGGTCGCCGAGAGCATGCTCGAGGGCGAGTTCTTCGGCTTCATGCGTGGCGCCTTCACGAACGCGGTCGCCGACAAGCCGGGTCTCTTCGAAGTGGCGCACCAGGGCACGGTGTTCCTCGACGAGATCGGGGAGATGGTGCCCGACCTGCAGTCGAAGCTCCTGCGCTTCCTCGAGACCGGCGTCCTGCGCCGCGTCGGGGCCACGCGCGACACGGCCGTGGACACCCGGATCGTCGCGGCGACGAATCGCGAGCGTTCCGCGCTGCAGGGCGGCCACGGCTTCCGCAGCGACCTCTACTATCGCCTCGCCCACGCCGTCTACGAACTGCCGCCGCTCCGGGAGCGTGGGGACGACGTCGAGCTCCTGCTCGATCACTTCCTCGCCGGGTTCTCGCACGAACTCGGGCGCACGGTGCGACTGAGCGCGCCGGCGCGCTCGCGACTGCTGGCCTACGGCTGGCCGGGCAACGTGCGCGAACTGCGCTCGGTCGTGCAGAAGCTCGTGGTGGCGGCCCGCCCCGACGGCGTGATCACGCCACGCGACCTGCCGGTGATCGAGAGCACGGAGTCGATCACCACGTACCAGGCCGAGGTGGACGCGGGCGAGAAGCGTCGCATCCTGCGCGCACTGGAGCAGGCCCGGTTCGTCAAGACCGATGCCGCCAAGCTGCTGCGCATCTCGCGCACGACGCTGGTCGGCAAGATGAAGCGCCTCGGCATCGAGGGCTGACGACCGATCGTCCGGTCGCGTCGCCCGCACCGCCGTCTCGCGTCCGCCGCGGATCTGGCTTAGCGTTCCGCCATGGACTCCCACGACGACGCCCCGCTGCTGGCCGAACTCGCGCGCGAACTGCAATCGGGCTTCGGCCGCCTGCCGGCGGTCTCGCCGGCCTCGGACCCGCCTGCATTGCGCGAGGTGCTGCTCGAGACTGCGCGGCGGCTCCACGACAACTTTCCGTACTCGCATCCGCTCTACGTGGGCCAGATGCTCAAGCCCCCGCATCGCGTCGCGCGGCTGGCCTATTCGCTCGCAATGCAGCTGAACCCGAACAACCACGCGCTCGACGGCGGACGAGCCAGTTCGGCGATGGAGAAGGAAGCGGTCGCCGAACTGGGCCGCATGTTCGGCTGGGACGCCCCGCTCGGGCACCTCGCGGGCGGCGGGACGATGGCCAACTTCGAGGCGCTCTGGGTCGCGCGTGAACTCGCACCCGGGCGCGCGATCGCGGCATCGGCGCAGGCGCACTACACGCACGCGCGGCTCTCGGCGGTGCTCGACGTGCCGTTCCACTCGATCGCCCACGACGCCCGTGGCCGCATGCGTCCCGATGCGCTCGCGGAGTTGCTGGCGCGGGGCGACGTGGGGACCGTCGTCGTCACGCTGGGCACGACCGCGGCCGGGGCGGTCGACCCGTTGCCCGCGGTCCTCGCCCTGCGGGAGCGCTTTCCGTTCCGGGTGCACGTCGACGCGGCGTACGGTGGCTATTTCACGCTCGCGTCGAACCTCGAGGCCGAAGCCCGCGCGGCGTTCGACGCCGTGCCGCAGGCGGATTCGATCGTCGTGGATCCGCACAAGCACGGGCTCCAGCCCTACGGTTGCGGGTGCGTCCTGTTTCGCGACCCGGCGGTCGGACGGTTCTATCGCCACGATTCGCCGTACACGTATTTCAGCTCGGCCGATCTGCACCTGGGCGAGATCTCGCTCGAGTGTTCCCGGCCCGGCGCGAGCGCCGTGGCCCTCTGGGCGACGCAGCGGCTGCTGCCGCTCCAGCGGGGCGGCGAGTTCGCCCAAGGGCTCGAGGCCGGACGCGACGCCGCGCGGGCGCTGTACGAGGCGCTCACGCGCGACGCGCGATTCGCACCCCTCGTCGCACCGGAGCTCGACATCGTGACCTGGGCGGTGCGTGCTCCGCGTGCGGGGGAGGCTACGGAACGGGCGCGGGCGATCTTCGCGGCGGCGGCGCGGCTGGACCTGCACCTCGCCCTCGCGACCTTCCCCCGCAGCATGGTCGAACCCACGGGCGCGATCCCCGGCTGGGACACGGACCACGTGACGTGCCTGCGTGCGTGCGTCATGAAGCCCGAGCACCGCGAGTGGCTGCCGGAGATCCTCGCGCGGCTCGACCGCGCGGCGCGCGACGTGCTGGATCGCTGACCGGCGCTCCGCATCGAACGCTTTGCCCCACGAGAACGGAGGAGTGCCGTGATGCAGACGCGAAAGCTGGGCCGGGCGGGCCTCGAGGTCTCCGCCATGGGCCTCGGTTGCATGGGAATGAGCGAGTTCTACGGGCCCGGGGACGACGCCGAGTCGATCGCGACGATCCATCGCGCGCTCGAGCTGGGAATCGTGTTCCTGGACACCGCCGACATGTACGGCCCCTTCAAGAACGAGGAACTCGTGGGCCGGGCCATCGCAGGCAAGCGCGACCAGGTCGTGCTCGCGACCAAGTTCGGGAACATGCGCTCGCCCGAAGGCGGCTTTCTCGGCGTGAACGGCCGGCCCGAGTACGTGCGGTCGGCGTGTGACGCCTCGCTGCAGCGGCTCGGGGTCGATCACATCGATCTCTACTACCAGCATCGCGTGGACAAGAACGTGCCGATCGAGGAGACCGTCGGCGCCATGGCCGAGCTGGTGCGGGCGGGGAAGGTGCGCCACCTCGGGCTTTCGGAGGCCGCGCCCGCGACGATCCGGCGCGCGCACGCCGTGCACCCGATCGCCGCGCTGCAGACGGAGTACTCGCTCTGGCAGCGGGAATGCGAGGCCGAGATCCTGCCCACGTGCCGCGAGCTCGGGATCGGGTTCGTCCCGTACAGCCCGCTCGGTCGCGGGTTCCTGACGGGCACGCTGAAGCAGGCCACGGCGTTCGCTCCGGGCGATTTCCGTCCTCGCGCCCCGCGCTTCCAGGGCGAGAACTTCGACGCCAATCTCGCGCTCGTGGAGCGTATCGAGGCGCTCGCCGCCACCCGCGGCGTGACCGCCGCGCAGCTCGCGCTGGCCTGGGTGATGGCCAAGGGCGAGGACATCGTGCCGATCCCGGGCACCAAGAAGCGCAAGTGGCTGGAGCAGAACGCGGGCGCTGCGGCCCTGTCACTCTCCGCCGCCGAGGTCGCGCAACTCGACGCGGCCCTGCCGCCCGGTGCCGCGAGGGGCGACCGCTACCCGGACATGAGCTCGGTCAATCGCTGACGCCGGAACGGCGCTGGCACTTCCGGGCGGGGGCTGGCAGCATGCAGCCCCCGCCCTTCGTTCCCGCGCCCCGGAGCCTCCATGTCCATTCCCCGACCGAGCCGAGCAGACCTGCGCGAGCTGTTGCGGCTCGGCGTGCCGGTGACGCTCGTCCAGCTGTCGCTCATGGCGATGGGCGTCGAGGACAGCATGATCGTCGGGCGCGTCTCGGCGGCGGCGCTGGCCGCGGTCGCGATCGGCTCCATGTACTTCTTCACCGTGATCTCGTTCGGGTTCGGGATGCTGCTCGGGCTCGAACCGCTCATCTCGCAGGCGGTCGGCGCCGGCGAACCGCACGCGGTGGGGCGCTCCTTCCAGCGCGGGCTGCTGATCGTGGGCGTGCTCGGGCTGCTCGCGGCGCTGTCGTTCCTGCCGGTGCGCCAGGTACTGGGCGCGATCGGGCAGCCGCGAGAAGTGATCGACATCGCCACGCCGTACCTGCTGGTGCAGATGCCGAGCACGTTCGCGTTCCTGTTCTTCGTCCTCGCGCGCATCACGCTGCAGGCGCACGGGAACACGCGTCCCATCCTCGTCGCGATCCTCGTCGCCAACGTCGTGAACGTGGCCGGCACGCTCTGGCTCGTGTTCGGCGGGTTCGGTGTACGAGCGATGGGGCCGGTGGGCTCGGGCATCGCGACCTGCATCGCCCGCTTCGTCATGGCGCTCGGGCTGCTCGTGAGCGCGTGGCGCGACCTGCGCGCCTACTTCCGGTGGGAGCCGGGCGTCGCCTCGAGCCGCGCGATGCTCCAGGTGCTGCGCCTCGGGACGCCCGCGGCGATCCAGATCCTGCTCGAGTTCGGGGTGTTCGCGCTCATCGGGCTGGCCATGGGCAACATCGGCGCGGTGCCGCTGGCCGCCCACCAGGTCGCGCTCAACATCGCCTCGCTCACCTACATGGTGCCGCTGGGCATCGGTACCGCCGGATCCGTGCTCGTCGGTCGCGCGATCGGCGCGGGGCGGCCGGACGACGCGCGGCGGGCCGCCTCCGCGGCGCTCACGGTCGGCGTCGGGTTCATGGGCGTGAGTGCAGCGGTGTTCCTGCTCGCGCCCGGGCTCGTCGCGCGGGCGTACACCAACGATGCGAACGTCATCGCGGTGGCGGCGACGCTGATCCCGCTCGCGGGGATCTTCCAGGTGTTCGACGGGACACAGTGCGTCTCGATCGGCCTGCTGCGCGGGACCGGCGACACGCGCACGCCGATGCTCGTCAACCTCGTGGGTTACTGGTTCGTGGGCTTGCCACTCAGCCTCTGGTTCGGGCGCACGCTGCACCACGGTCCCGTCGGCCTCTGGTGGGGGCTGGTCGCCGGGCTCGCCGCGGTCGCGACGATCGTCGCCCTGCGGCTGCGCCACCGCATGGGCGGTGCCCTCGCCCGCATCCACGTCGAAGAGCCGCACGAGCTGCCGTCACCCGATCCCCGCGAGCCGGTCCGGTCCGCGGATTTCCCGGAGGCACGATGACCGACATCGCCGCGCTGGATCGCTGGATGGAGCAGCATCTCGAGCAGAACCTGGCCGAGCTCTCGCGCTTCGTGGCCCAGCCCTCGATCGCCGCGCAGGGCCTCGGCATGGAGCCGTGCGCGCGCATGGTCGCCGACATGCTGGCGCGGCGCGGCTTCACGGTGGAGACGCTGCCCGCCGGCGGGGGACCGCCGGTGGTCGTCGCCGAACGCAAGGGCCGCAGCGAGCGCACGCTGCTCGTCTACAACCACTACGACGTCCAGCCCGCCGAGCCGCTCGAACTGTGGACCAGCCCACCCTTCGAACCCGCGATCCGCGACGGCAAGCTCTTCGGGCGCGGCGTGAGCGACGACAAGGGCCACCTCACCTCGCGGCTGCTCGCGATCGACGCGTGGCTCGCGCTCACGGGCGACCTGCCGTGCCGGGTCAAGTTCGTGATCGAGGGCGAGGAGGAAGTCGGCAGCGTGCACCTGCCCGCGTTCGTGCGCGCGAACAAGGATCGGCTCGCGGCCGACGGCTGCCTCTGGGAGTTCGGGAGCGTCGACCATCGCGGCGTGCCGCTGCAGTACGCCGGCCTGCGCGGCATCTGCTACGTCGAGCTCTCGGTCGAGACCGCGAGCGTCGACGCGCACTCCGGGCTCGGCGGTTCGATCTTCCCCAACGCGGCGTGGCGGCTCACCTGGGCGCTGGCGTCTCTCAAGGGGCCCGACGAACGGATCCGGATTCCCGGCCACTACGACTCGGTGAAGGCGCCCTCGGCCCGCGACCGCGAACTGCTCGCCGCGATGCCCGACGCCGCCGGCGAGCTCCAGTCGCACTACGGTCTCTCGGGGTTCCTGAGAGGTCTCACCGGCGGGACCGACCTGCGCGTCGCCGAGGTGTTCGAGCCCACGTGCACGATCTGCGGACTCACCTCGGGCTACCAGGGCGCGGGCTCCAAGACGGTGCTGCCGGCCCGGGCCTCGGCGAAGGTCGATTTCCGCCTCGTCCCCGACCAGACGCCGGAGGAGGTGCTGCGCAACCTGCGCGCGCACCTCGATCGCGAAGGTTTCCCGGACGTGCGGATCGACTTCCTCGGCGGCAATCCCGCCGGACGCACCGATCCCGATCATCCGTTCCTCGCGCTCGTCGCGCGCACGGCGGAGGAGGTCTACGGCGTGCCCATGCCGATCGTGCCCATGATCGGCGGCTCGGGCCCGAACCACTGCTTCCTCCACGATCTCGGTGTGCCGGTCGCGACGGCGGGCTGCGGCTACCCGGACACGCGTGCGCACGCGCCGGACGAGAACGTCCGGATCGATCTGTACCTCCAGCACGCCCGGCACGTGGCGCGATTGCTCGAGGCATTCGCGGCGGACTGAGGACTGGAGCGCACGCCGTTGCTGGCATTTCGCCCGGTGTGGCGAAATGCGGGTGAGAAACCCCTGCGATTTCGCGGGATCCGGGCCTCAACCTCGGAGCGGTTCGACCGATACCCGGTAGGGAGCAAGACCCGCCGGGTAGCAGCCCGGCCGCGGTGGTCCGGGCCCGAAGGCCCAAGATCCCTCGAGGGGGTGGTTCCGGTGTCGTCATCGTCGAACTCGGCCATCGACAACGTGGCCAACGCCCTGTCCGGCCAGTCGAGCCAGAACTCGTCGCTCGCAGCGTCCGCGCTCAGCCGCGGCGCGACCGCGGCACAGGCGAAGAACTACGATCTCGCCATTCGCGAGTTCCGGCGCGCCGCCGCGTACAACCCGGCCGACCCGACCGCGTACAGCTACATCGGCAAGATCTACTCGATGCAGGGCATGAAGACCGAGGCGATCCAGTCGTACAAGAAGGCCCTGCAGATCGACCCGCAGAGTGACGACACGAAGCTGGCGCTCGCGAACGCATACGTGGACAACAAGGAGTACAACAACGCCGAGAAGTTCCTGCTCGAGCTCGAGCGGAACAACCCCGGCGCGGGCGAGCCGCCGACGACGCTCGGCTACATCTACCTGGAACAGGGCCGGCTCGCCGAAGCCGACACGCAGTTCCAGAACGTGATCCGCATCGCGCCCACGAGCGCGACCGCGCGCTACAACCTCGGCCTCGTGCGATCGAAGCAGGAGGACTGGGAGGGCGCGATCAAGCAGTACCAGCTCGCCGTGGCGATGGACCCGAAGCACGAGAACGCCCGCGCCGAGATGGCGCGTGCCTACCTCGGCCAGGGCGACACCGACAACGCGCGCGTGCAGTATCGCGAACTGCTGTCCATGGATTCGAGCAGCGCGCACCAGCTGGCGTTCGACGTGTACCACGACATCAACACGCCCAAGATCCTCTACGCCGATTCGGCCCGGAGCGACTTCAGCTCCGTCCTCGGCCCCGGGACGTCGCTGTCGGGGCTCGATTCCTCGCTCGCCACGCCGGGGGCGTCGAAGGTCTTCAAGATGAGCTTCGCGTTCAACCAGGAGATGGACATCTCCTCGGTCCTGAACCCGCTCAACTGGACGATCACGCAGGCGCAGGGTGGGGCCGCGGGCTTCTACAACGACGCCAACCCGACCGTGAACCCGAACGACGTGAAGATCCCGATCGCGCCGCTGTCGGTGACGTACGATCCGAGTTCGAACACGGCGACGGTCTACTTCCGTGTCACCCAGAACGACACCGGGACGGGCACCATCGACCCGAGCCACTGGGTGTTCCAGTTCAACGGCAAGGACGCGACCGGCCGCTCGATGGACACCAAGGGCGACCAGTACGACGGCCACACGATCATCCCCTTCTGACCGCACGCGAACACGAACGCCCCGCGGGACGGGATCCCGCGGGGCGTTCGCGTTCCGGACGGATCAGGGACGGGGCGCGGTGCCGCCGGCCCCGGCCGGCATCCATTGCCAGAGCGGCGTGAGCGTCGGCGCGGCGGTCATGCCGCCGCCGAAGCCCAGCGAGCGCTTGACCACCATGTTGGAGGGCAGGATGTCCACCTTCCGCACCGCGGCCTCGTCGATGCGAATGGGCACGCCTTCGGCCAGCGACGCCACGTAGCGCGCCGCACGCTCGGTGCGCCGGTCGCCCTCGACGCGCTGGCGCTCGCGCTCGAGCGACTCGCGTGCGCGGAGGGAGTCCGCGCCCAGCCGCTTGCCGAGCACGCGGAAGTTGGACCAGCCCTCCGGCAGGTGGATCGGGCCCACCAGCGAGTCGCGCGGCGAGAGCATGGCGAGGTAGCCGAGCTCGAGGTGGCGCGGGATCGCGAACCAGCCCGAGCGGCCGCGCGTCGCCACCCACTCGGTCCGGTGCGTCCGCCGGGCCGCGAGCGAGTCCAGCCGGGCGCCACCGTCGAGCGCGCGGCGCACGTCGGAGGCTTCCTGGGACGTGGGGCTCAGGATCTCCTCGAGGTCGACCTCGCACGTCTTGCGCACGAGTTCGGGCTCGTGGAGCGCCAGCGCCTGGAACGCCTCGTCGTCCGCGATCGGCGGGCCGGCCGCGACCGATTCGAGTACGCCGCGCGCGCGCCACGCCTGGGTCCACGTGGCGAGGTCGTGCCGCACTTCGGGCCGCTCGTCCATGCGGCGGCGAAGCGCCTCGCGGGCCATCATCTCGCCCTCGACGATCACGCGCAGGTCGAGGCTGAAGCTCGCGGGAAAGACGCGCGGATCGACCGAGCGCACCGCCAGCGTGTAGAAGCGCATGTCCTCGAGCGCGTCCCCGAGCGTGAGCGGCCCGTCGGGCAGGTGGGCCAGCGTGCGCTCGAGCTCGCCGGCGAACATGGCCAGCAGGATGTCGGGCGATTCCGAGGGGATGAGGATCCCGCCGCCGGGGACCCGGCTCGTGTCCGCCGCGAGGACGATGCGGCGCAGCGAATCCGAGAGTGCCATGAACGTGGTCGAGTCCACGTCGACGCGCTTGCCGGCGAGCTGGGACATCATGAAGTCGCGCGTTCGCAGTTCGCTGGCCAGCTCGCGCAGCGAATCCGCCGCCAGCCGGCGGAACTCCGCCCGCTTCGCCGGCGAGAGCTCCGGGTGCATCGCCTTCGCGAGGCGGTCGATCTCGGCCGGCGTGGGCGGCGGCGCCTGTTCGCCCAGCACGCGGCTCAGCGCGTCGCGGGCGAGCGCACGGCGGAGCGCGGCCCGGGCGCGGGCCAGCGCCGGCGAACCGTTGGGAGAGCGGCGTTCGTTCTCGCGGGCGAGCAAGGCCTCGGCGATGAGGGACTGCACGCCCCGGAGGCGGGCCTGGTCCATGCTCGCGGCGTCGCGCTTCTCCGGCCATGGCATCCACTCGATGCGCTGGACGAGGTCGAGCGCCGTGATCGCGCGATCGCCGACCCAGGCCAGCGTGTCGCGCGCGAGTGCGGCTTCCTCGCCGCCGGGGGCGTGCGCCGGCGGCGAAGCCCGGCGGGGCCCCGGTGACGTCGCGTGCGGTGGAAGCGAGGGGCGGCGAGGCGCGGGTGCTGTCGCGGCGTGGGCGGAGAGCGAGGCGATCGCGGCGAGCGCGAGGACGAGCCCGGAGGCTCGCGAGGGCCATTTCATGCCCGGCACTCTACCGCAGGCCCGAATCGCCGGCAGCCGGCCCGCGGCGGGCCGCCGGCGCCAACTGCCTCAGCGGGTGCGGACGATGCGGGTCGTGGCGACGCCCTCGGCGGAGCGCACGCGCGCGAGGTAGAGCCCGGCGGGCAGCAGGGCGCCCGCGTCGTCGCGGCCGTCCCACGTCACGCGGTGCGTGCCGGCGGCGGCCCAGTCCGACGCGAGGTGACGGACGCGCCGGCCCGAGAGGTCGAGCACGTCGATCTCCTGCGTGCCGTCGCGACCCGTGGCGATCGCGAACACGACGGCACCCGCGGCCGGGTTCGGTTCGGCGCGCAGCGCCAGCGTGCCGGGCCGCGTGACCGGTCCGACGCTCGCGGGCGAGCCGATCACGACGCGCGTGTCCGCCGTCGTGACGGCACCCGACGACAGTCCCGCGTCGAAGAAGCTCGCGCTGCGTACGCGCACCCACGTCACCTGGTCGGTGTTCGAGGCGACGAAGTGCAGCTTGTAGAGCTGCCCCGGGCCCACGAGCGAGACCTGGTCGCAGAGCAGCGACAGGTCGACGGTCAGGCTGTCGCCCGCGGCGTGGAAGATGTGGAACGTCTGGCCGCACGCGCTGCTGCAGGTGCCGTTCACGAGACAGCCGAGCTGGTTGGCGAGCGGTGAGGCCTGCACGAACGTGAGTGCGGCCGGGTCGTAGGTGAACGTCGCGTGGAAGCCGTTGAACGCCGAGCCCGCGGCGGTCACGTCGAACTCCACGTCCACGCCCGCGCCCGGGGCGACGAACCGGTTGGCCGGCTGCAGCGCGGCGTCGACGCCGGCGTGCGCCGGCGCCACGAGCAGCGCGCCGAGCAGGCCGAGCGCGGCCACGAGGCCGATGGAGCGGAAGCAGGAGGGCAGTCGATTCGGTCGCATGGTCACTCCTACCTCAGGTGGACGAGCCGGGTCGTGGACGTGTGGCCGGCGGCCGTGAATCGGGCGTAGTAGACGCCGGGCGCGATCGCCGCACCGGCCGCGTCGCGGCCGTCCCAGCGGACGTGATGCACGCCCGCGGCATGCACGCCGTGGGCGAGCGTCCGGACGTGGCGGCCGTGGATGTCGTACACGGACAGGTCGAGTTCGCCCGACGTGGCGAGGCTGAAGGCGAGCGCGACGTCGGCGCCGAACGGATTCGGCTGGGGGGCGAGCAGCAGCGTGCGTCCGGGCGGGTCGATCGCGTCGGCTCCCGCGATGGCGTCGGTCGAGAGCGGCCGGTTGGCCGCATCGCGCGCGAGCAGCGAGCCGATCCGGAATGCCGGATCTCCCGCCCGCAGCGCCCGGAACGCGAAGCGTGCGACGTCGCCGTCTCCCGTGAATCCCGGGCCGCTGCGGCCCAACCGCGCGGCGTCGATCACGCCGGGCGCCGGCGAGAGCGCGAGACCGCCGTGTTCCTCGGTCCAGCCCGTCGAGCGCGCGCTCACCGGTTCGACCACGTCGGCATCCCACGCGAGCGCGGCCGAGAAGCCGTGCATGCGGCCCGCCGCCGACACCGAGAGCGTAGCGGTGACCACGTCGCCCGCGGCGACGAGCGAGGGCGCCTGGAGCTGGAAGCGTTCGAGCCCCGCGGCCGCGACTGGCGTCGCCGGGAGTGCCGACGCCGGCGGGGCCGCCGCGCTCGTGGCGAAGTTCGCCGTGAACAACATGAGGTCCTCGAAGTCGAGCTTGCCGTCCGGAACCGGGCGCGACGTCGCCTGCGCGTCGGTCGTCGGGCCGACGTCGAGGTAGCCGACTCCGCGGCTGCCGATCGTGGGCGCGACGATGCCGTAGTTCGCGCCGAGCAGCGTCACGTCCTCGAGCCCGACCGTGTTGTCGCCCGCGCCGGGCGTGACGAGATCCGTCACGTCGCCGAGCACGTAGTCGAGCGTCCCCGCGGTGTGGTTGGAGACCAGGGAGCGATTGCCGCAGGAATCGAACGTGAACGCGACGTAGTACCAGAAGCCCCGCGTCCCGGGGTGGTCCACGTACGGCGAGCTCGCGCTCGGCGAGACGAGTGTCCACGGTGCGGCGGGCGCGAGCGCCGAATCCGGGGCCGCCGCGGCGGCGTACGCGGGGTAGCTCGCCCACGGCGCGCGGTAGAGCGCCACGGTCGCGCCGCCCGCCCACGTCAGCGTGATGCCGGTGGTGCCGCCCGTTCCATTGCCCGTGACGACCGGTGCGGCCGCGAGCGAGCCGAGCCCGGGACCGCTCGCGCGGTTCACGGTCAGCAGGCCGGGCGCTCCCGGCAGCACGGGGAGCGTGTCGCCGGCGCAGCCGAACAGCTTGACGCCGAGCACGGTGATCGCGCCGGCGCCGTCGAGCGCACCCGCGCCCAGGTCCACCGTCAGCGCGGTCCCGCCGGAGCCCGGGCCACACGGCCCCGGGGGCACCGTGACGTCGACGACGTACGTGCCGTTCCCGGCCGCGGTGACGAGCGGCGTCGGCGCGCCGAAGCCGCCGAACCAGGCGCCGAGGTGGATGCTGGCCGCCGGCGTCGCCGGCGTGGCGAGCGCGAGCCGCGTGGTGTCGAGCGCGAAGGCGAGCCACAGGCGGTGCACGGACGTGGTGTCGGTCCGCGTCAGCACGAAGGGCACGCCGACCTGCGTCGTCACGGTCGAGAGGCAGAGCCCCACCGGATTCGCGGCGAGCGTCGCGCCCGCCGGCGCGGCGAACACCGTGAGCGCCCAGGGGCTCGAGGTGCCGCAACCGTACGCGTCGGTGAAGCCGATCGAGAACGCCGACGTGCCCGGCGTCGTGGGCGTGCCCGAGACGATGCCCGTCGCAGGCGTGAGCGTGAGCCCGTCCGGCAGCGCGCCGGACGTCACCGCCCAGGTCAGCGGCGGAGTCGCGCCGGTGGCCGTGAACGTCGCGGTGTAGCCGGTGCCCGTCTCGGCGTCGGGAATGGCGACTGTCGCGACCGCGACCACGGGGCAGTTCACCGCCAGCGTGAACGCGCGGCTGCCCGCGCAGTCGAGCGTGTCCGTCACGGCGACCGTGAACGCGTAGTTCCCGTTCAGCGTGGGCGAGCCGTCGAGCACTCCCGCCGTGGACAGCGTGATGCCGGGCGGCAGCGTGCCCGCCGCGAGCGCGAAGTGGTACGGCGCCGTGCCCGCGACACCCGCCAGCACCTGGTGGTAGGGCGAGCCCGTGGTGGCCGCGGGCAGCGACGTCGGGGTGATGTCGAGCGGGGCGTACTGGATCTTCACCGAATCCACGGGGCCCGGCGCCACCGGCACCGGGACGTTGGAGCAGTCCCGCACCTGGACGCGGGTGACGGAGATCGCGCCCTTGCCGTCCGGGCCGGCGGACGTCAGGTCGATCGTCAGCAACTGGCCGCCGGACGAGAGGCCACACGGGAGCCCGAGCACGGTCGCGTCGGCGGTATAGGAGCCGCCACCGTTGGCGACCACCTGCAGGAACGCGCTCGGGAACGCGTCGAACCAGCTGCCGAGGTTCACGCTCGCGGCCGGGTTCGCGGGTGTGTGCAGTTGCACGCGTGTCGTGTCGATCTGGAACGTCACGCTGATGCTGCGCGCCGGCAGTGTGTCGGTGCGGGTGTAGACGAGGGGCACCGTGACCACGGTGTGGGCCGGGTTGATGCAGAGCCCGTGGGCGTCGGGGGCCACGGTCGAGGTGATCGCCGATCCGAAGATGTTGAGCGTGCAGGTCTGGCTGCTGGTGCACCCGCGTGCGTCGGTGCACGTGACCGTGAACACGCCGGTCGCGGACCCCAGCGGCGTGCCGCTCACCAGCCCGGTGCTCGAAAGCGTGAGCCCCGCCGGCAGTGAGCCGTCGGTGACGGACCAGCACACGGGATTCGTGCCGCCGGTGGCGGTCATCGGCTGTGAGTAGAAGATGCCCGCCACGCCGTCGGGGAGAGCGGTCGGCGAGATGGCGATGGCCGAGCAGCCCACGGAGGCGTCGCCGGGAAGTACGGCGAAGTTCGAGTTGAGCAGCGAGCCCATCGTCGTGAACTGCCCGCTCGCGAACACCTGGCCGTCACCGGACGCGAGCACGCGCACGGTGCCGTTCGAGTTCGGGTTCCACGCCGACGCGAGGCCCGTCAACGGATCCAGCGCCGCGATGCGATTGCGCGTCTGCCCGCCGATCGAGCTGAAGACGCCGCCCACGTAGAGCATGCCGTCGCCGAAGTCCATGTCGTACACGGGGCCGTTCGAGTTGGGATTCCAGCTCGAGAGCGCGCCGGTGGTGGCGTCCAGCGCCGCGAGGCTGTTGCGGCTCGCGACGCCGACACTCGTGAAGAAGCCCGAGAGATAGACCGTTCCGCAGCTGACGAGGATGTCGCGCACGGTGCCGTTGGCGTTGGGATTCCAGGACGTGGCGGCGCCCGTGGTGGTGTCCACCGCCGCGACGTTGTTGCGCGCCTGGCCGCCCGCCAGCGAGAACGTGCCGCCGGCGTAGATCACGCCGGGGCCGGGATCGATCACGAACACCTGGCCGTCCGCTTCCGGCGCCCACGCCGACGTCACGCCCGAAGACGCATCGATGCGCGCGAGGCGCTGGCGCGCGACGCCGCCGATCGTCGTGAAGAGTCCGCCGGCGTAGACCCAGTCCATCGAGACGGCGAGCGCCGAGACCTGGTCGTTGGCGCCGGGGTTCCACGCCTGCAGGACCGACGTGACCGCGTCGACGGCGCCGAGGTTGGTCCGCGGCTGGCCGGCGAGACTCGTGAACTGGCCGCCGACGTAGATCACGCCACCCCGGCGCGCGAGCGAGAACACGGCGCCGTCGACGTTGGGATTCCATGTCGTGGGGAGCCCGGTGTTGAGATCGAACGCCGCGAGGTTGTTGCGCGCCAGGCCGCCCACGCCGCTGAACGAGCCGCCGGCGTAGACCCGGCCGGGCGAGGTCGCGAGTGAGAGCACCGAGCCGAAGGCCCCGGGGTCCCACGCGGTGAGCGTCCCCGTATCGACGTCGAACGCGGCGAGCCGGCTGCGCGCCTGGCCCGCGATCGTCAGGAAGTCGCCGCCGGCGTAGAGGCTGCTGCCCGAGAGCACCAGCGCGGAGACGGCGGCGGAGGCGCCGGGGTTCCACGACGTGGCCGTGGGCGCCGAGGCGAGCAGCATGCCCAGGCGGTTGCGGGTCTGCCCGGCGAGCTGGGTGAACGTGCCGCCGACCCAGATGGAGTCACCGCGAATCACGAGAGTCGAGACCTGCGCGTTGGCGCCCGGGTTCCACGCCGTCGCGATGTTCGACGTGGAGTCGATGGCCGCGAGGCGCGTGCGGGAGCGGCCGCCGATGACGGTGAACGTGCCGCCGGCGTAGAGCCGGCCCTGCGACGAGACGAGCGTGAAGACGTCGAGGTTGGCGCCGGGGTTCCAGGCGTTCGCAGTGCCCGTCGCGACGTCGATCGCCGCCAGGCGGGTGCGCGAGACGCCGCCCGCGACGAGGAACCGCCCGCCGAGGTAGACCGTGCTGCCGCTCACGATCAGCGTGCGGACGAGATCGCTCGCTCCGGGGTTCCACGCCGTGGCGAGCCCGCTCGCCGTGTCGATCGCCGCGACGCGCGCGCGGGCGGCGCCGCCCGCGTTCGCGAAGCCGCCGCCGACGTACAGCGTCCCGTTGTCGAGCGCCATCGTGAGCACCTGGCCGTCGGTGGCCGGATTCCAGGGACTCAGCGAGTTGTCCGCGCGGATGTGCGCGAGATTGGCGCGTGCGACGCCACCGACGGTGGTGAAGAGGCCACCGATGAACCAGCCACCCTGCCCATCGGCGGCGATGGCGTTGACCTGGCCGGCCACCTGCGGGAACGACGGGATCACCGCGCCGGTCGCCGAATCGATCGGGGCGCCGCTGCCGGTGATGGGGCCGACGCGCGTGAAGCTGCCGCCGACGTACAGCGTCGTGCCCGAGATCACCTGCGCGTTCACGGTTCCGTTCGTGACGGAGAAGTCCGAGCGCGGCACCTGGGCGTGCGCTTCGGGCACGGCTCCGGTGCCGGCGAGAAGCGCCGTCACGAGCGCGACCGCGATCGGCGCACCGAGGGCGAAGCGAAGGATGGGCAGGCTCGTCGCCTTCATGGCAGGTCCCCGGGGCCGACGGTGCGGCCCGTCAGAAGGTGTGAAGCACGCTGTCGTGTGGGGCGCCCGGGTCGACGATGACGGCGGCCGGGTGTGCCGGCCGGTCCTCGTTCGCCACGCCCCGTCCACGATCGCGCCTGGGGCGACGAACGGCGGCGAGGACCGCGCGCACGGTCGCTTCGGCGTTCAATTCTAGCAAAGCTCGTTCGCCACACGCTCGAGTTTCGTGGCGAATCCGCGACGCGGGGGGGACCCGTTGCGGTAAGCGAAGAGCCCCCGCGCTCGGGGCGCGGGGGCTCTCGTGAACCAGGCCTCGGCTCCGGAGGAACCGGCGGCGTGGAGCTCTAGCGGTAGGTGGCCTTCAGCGCGCCCCACGTCTGCGTGTGGGTCGGCGTCGGGTTCACCGACTGCAGGTCGAGAATCGCGTCCTGGAAGTCCGCGTCGCCCGAGCTGTAGGGCAGGTCCTCGAAGCACTCGTAGTATTCGCCGAGATTGATGCCGTTGCCGGCGTACGTGAGCATCTGCGCGTTGCCGCCCGCATTGCGATAGTCCTGCGAGTAGAACGTGCCACCGGGGCCCTGGAGATAGAAGCCGAAGTTCGTGCGATCGACGCCCGTGAAGGCCGTCGAGCCCTGGAACACGGCGTTGTCGTCGAACAGGAGCACGGTGAGGCCGCCCGTCGACGTGAAGTGGCAGGTCGCGAACCAGCCGGCCGTCGCAGCGCCGGGGAACACCTGGTACAGCGTCGGCGACGCGGCGCCGGCGTTGTAGACGCCAATGTTGTTCGAGGCCGCGTTGCCCGCGAGCTCGATCACCAGCGTGAAGGTCGCATTGCCCGACGCCGTGCTCGTCCACGCCTGGGCGTCGAGCTGGTCGGTGTCGACGTTGATCGTGTTGCCCTGCCCGGCGAGCACGCCCGAAACCGACGCGCCGTTGAGCACGACCTGCGGCGAGCGAAGATTGAACGCGCTCGCCGTCGAAGCGAGGGCGACCAGAGCGACGCCCGCGAGGACCATCGCCGTCCGTGCCGAGGTGAAGACGTTAGCCATCCGCATGCTGAACCCCCTCCTTTTGTGGGTGCGTGAACCCTGATGCATTGAACCCCGCGATTCTGCGCGAGTCCCGGTCACGGACGGGGGTCGAGGTGACCGGTGAATGCGGGAGAGATCCCAGAACGATTTTGATGGTCTGGAGTCACTTCGCAGTCTGGCAGTGTATTCCGTCCCCGTCAACTGCCATTGATGCGGCACTGCGACTGGTTCCAGTCCGCCTCGTCGGTACAGCCTGCGCAGATGTACTGGATGACGCGCGAGAGAACCCGATTCTGCATTTTTTCAGTGTTCGTCAAGAGAAAACCTGGTCCAGCCTGACTGAATCTTCTGGCTTGTTCACCACCCGGCAGGCGCTTAGCGCCCCCCCGGAGCCGGGATCGGCTTACCGCCATCTACGCGGTGGATGATGCCCTGTGACCAGAAAACGTCCGAGCAGCGAGAATCGTTCGTCACGAGGCGCGAGTGGTCGACCTCAGCGCGTGTCGCCGACGAGCATGAAGCCGGACCAGTAGACCGGGTGAGCGAAGGGTCGCGAGCCATCGCTCGCCCGGAAGTCCCGCAGCGCCGCCTGGGCGTCGCGCAGGACGTCGGAGCGATCCCGCCGGGGGGCGGCCTCCAGGCGCGAGTAGAACTCCTTCATGAGGGCGGCCGTCGCCCGGTCGTCGACCGGCCAGACGGAGACGAGCAGCGAGCGCGCTCCCGCGGCGAGGAAGGCCTGCGTCAGCCCAAGCATGCCGTCGCTCGCCGAAAACGGGCCCTGCACCGAGCGGCAGGTCGCCAGGCTCACCATCCCGGCATCCAGCCGCCAGGTGTTCGCGATCTCGCGGCCGGTGAGCCGCGAGTCGGTGGCGTCACCCGGCCGGTCGGGCGAGAGCACGATGGCGGACTCCATCGCCTGCTGCCAGTCGATCGTCGTGTGCGTCGCGAAATGGAGGATGTCGTACCGCGCAAGTTCACCGTTCACCGCCCAGGCCCGCAGCGTGGCCGCGCGGGCCTCGGCGCCGGCCAGGACGCGGGCGCCCGGCAGCCGCTCCCGGAGCGAGCGGATCTCCTCCGCGGCTCCGGCGAGCCGCGGCCAGCGGCCGCCCTCGCCGATGTAGGCCGGGTCGCCGACGAGCAGGGCCGCGCGAGGGCCGGCCGCGGTTCCGCTCCGGGCCTGGCTCCGCTCGTGCACGAACAGCAGCGCCGAGGGCGAGTACGAGATCGCGAAGCGGTCCGCGAGCCACCGGCCGCGCGCGTCGCGCAGGGCCCCGAGCGGGCCACCCGTGAAGAGGTCGGGGCCGCAGACGACGAGGCGGCTCACACCCGCCAGTGCCGGCTCGAGCGGGGCGAACCACTCTTCGTCCATGCGTCGCGCGAGTTCGTCGACCGCTCCATCGTCGGTGGGCGGAAGTGGCCAACTCGCCGCGACCCGCATCTCGTCCCAGAACTGGTAGCGGCGTGAGCGCTCGCGCGGCGATGCGGCGAGCGGATCGGGCAGCAGGACCCAGCGGACCGGCCCCGTGGGGCGCACGACGCACGCGGCCTTCACGCCTTCGTGCGGGAGCAGCGTGGGCGCGATCACGACCCACGCCACGAGCGCTTCGTCCGGGCGCAGGGCCCGCTGGACCGCGGGCAGCAGCCCGCGCCAGGGATCCGGGCGCGACGCGTCGAGGTCGAACCACCGGCCGCTCAGCATGCGGCTCGAACCGCGCGCGAGTTCGTCGAACGCCTCCTCGCCACGTCCCTGCAGGGCGAGCGCGAGCGCGAGGTCGCGGTGCAGCGCGAGCCCGGCGACCAGCGACGCCGAGGCGTCACGCGTCGAGCGGTTCCACAGCGATTCGCGGATCGCGGCGGCATACCGGAGCAGTGGCTCGGCCTCGCGCGGGCGAGCCAGGCGCAGCAGCATCTGGCCCCGCAGCCCGAGGCTCATCGCACTCATGCCCGCGTCGGTGCCGGGATCGGCGAGCAGCGATTCGTGCGCGAGGTGTTCCGCCTCGTGCCAGCGGCCCTCGGCCGCGGCGACGAACGCCATGCTCGCGAGCGTGCCGGCGACGCCCTCGTCCGGCGCCTGCGCCCGCGTGCGTCGGATCTCGAGCGCACGCCCGAGCAGCGCGAGCGCCACGTCGGGCTGGCGGTCGACGCGGTAGAGGTTCCCGAGATCGGTCCACGATTCGGCCACGGGCGCCGAGCCCGCTCCGAAGAGCGCGACCCGCATGCGGAGGGCGGCGTCGTAGTGGGCGCGTGCGCGCGGGACGCCGGGCCGGCCGCTGTAGTTCTTGACGATGCGCCCCAGCAGTTCCTCCGCGTCGGCGAGTGCGGGATGCTCGGGCCCGACCGAGTCCACGAGCGCGCGCTGCGCGCGCTGCGCGAGCGACTCGGCAGTCGCGGGCCGGCCGAGCTGGAACTCGACGGCCGCCCGCGCGAGTGCCGCTTCGGCCGCGCGCAGGTCGCCGGGGCCGAGGCGCGCAGCGCGCGCGTCCGCCGCTTCGGCGAGCCGATCGCGCGCTTCGGCGAGGGAGCCAGCGCGCGCCAGCGCGCCGCCCTCCTCGAGACGAGCCGTCGCCGCCGCGAGTGCCGCGCGATCGGCCGCCGGGAGGCCGCGCTCGCGCGCGAGCGAACGCGCGCGCACGTCGGCATCCCGCCGCCACGCCCGCGGCGCGCGGCCAGCGACGACGAGCGAGGTCGTCGCCGCCGCGTGCTCGCCGCGGGCTGCCAGCGAATCCGCCACGCGTGCGCGGTGCGCCCACGCGCTCGGCGCGGGGCCCGTGCCGGGAGGTGCGGCGCAGCCGGCCAGCGCCAGTGCCGCCGCCAGCGCCAGCGCCGGGCGCTTCACGGCACGAGTGGCGTGACCGCGTCCGGCCGCGCCAGCACGCGCTCCACCGAATCGGCGCCGCCCGCGTGCCCGCTCGCACGCAGCGCGCGCGCGAGCGTCGCGAAGCCGTCGCGACGCCAGGGTTCCGGCACGAAGCGCCACTCGACGCCGCGCAGCACGGACGCGGCGCCGTCGGCGTCGCCGGAGGCCAGCATCGCGTGCCCGAGGTAGAGCTTCCGCAACGCTTCCGCCGGACCCTCGGTGCGCGCCGCGCGCAGTTCGGCGCAGGCACGCGCGAGGTCGCGGTCGCGGTACGCCGAGAGCCCGGCGGCCAGGTGCGGATCGGTCGCGGCGTCGGAACGCGTGCGGATCTCCTGCCCGGGATCGGGCAGCCACGGGCCCGCGTCGACGGGGCCGCCCGGGTGCGGCCACGTGAAGACGCCGACGGCGATCGCGGCTGCGGCGGCGGCCGCGAGCGCGGCCCACGCGGTGCGGCGAGGCCGCGGCGCGGGGAGCGGCGTCACGGTCGCGCGGCCCGGCGCGTCGGCCCGTGCGCGCTCGCCCGCGCTCGCGTGCGCCCGCAGGCGCGACTCGCACGCCGGGCACTCCGACGCATGCGCGAGTGCCGCCTCACGCTCGCGCGCGGGGAGGAGCCCGAGCACGAGGTCGGCGCAGCGCGCGTCGTCGAGGTGCGGCGGGACGATCGCGTCGTCAGGACGATTCATCGTTTCGCTCCTCGTGCGGCGGGCCCGCGGCGGCCGTGCCGAACCGCGCCCAGATCTCGGCGAACGCGCCCGGCCGCAGTTCGGCGTCGCGGTGTCCCTTGCTGCCCATGCACGCGCGCAGCGACGCCCGCGCGCGCTGCACGATCACGTCGACGTGCGCCGCGGTGACGCCGAGGCTCGCGGCGATCTCGCGGCTCGGCCGCTCGAGGAACACGCGCCGGAACCACGCCTGCCGCGCTCGCGCGTCGAGCGCTTCGACACACGCGCTCAGCGCCCGCGCGAACTCGCGCGCGGCGAGCCGATCCTCGGGTCGGGGCGGTTCTGGTCGTGCTTCGGGCCATGCGGCACTCCAGGCGTCGGATTCGGCGGGCGCAGCGCACTCGCGGCCGCGCCGGCGCGCCAGGTCGACCAGCGCGTGCCGGGCGACGCCCGCGAGGTAGCCCGCCACCTCGTGTTCCGGCCGACCGGCCGGATCCCACGTTCCTTCTTCGGCGCGGAGCAGCAGTTCTAACGCCTTCTGCGAGGCCAGGTCCTCCAGGTCCTCGAGGCTCGCCCACGTGATCCGGCCTGCCTGCGCCCGCAGCGACGCGAAGAGGCCCGCGTGCAGCGACGGCCAGAGCGCGGCGCGTGCGGCGGTGCGCTCCGGCGCGATGGCCTCGCGCAGGGCGATCGCGGCGTCGCGAACGTGCAGCGGCCACCGGGGGGGAGGGAGACCTGGAGGCACCATGCGAAGAGGGTATCCCGGCGGTCCGCCGGGGTGATAGCGCGAACGATGCACACCGCCGCGCTTGCACTCGGCCCCGGACGTGGCCACCCTGCGCGGCGATCGATTCCCCCTCCTCGACCGGAACCCGGACCGCATGCCGAGCCCCGAACTCCGCCGCCCGTTCCTCGCTCCCGAGGTCGTGCAGACCTCGAGCATGGACTGCGGGCCCGCCGCCCTGAAGTGCCTGGCCGCCGCCCACGGGCTCGCGCTGGATTACGCGCGGCTGCGGGAAGCCTGCCGCACGGGCGTCGACGGAACCTCGATCGACACGCTCGAAGCGGTCGCGCGGGCGCTGGGGCTCGACGCCGAGCAGGTGCTGCTGCCGCTCGACCACGTCCTGCTGCCCGAAACGCCGGTGCTGCCGGCGCTGGTCGTGACGCGGCAGGCGGGCGGCGCGCCGCACTTCGTCGTCGCGTGGAACCGGGTCGGGCCGTTCGTGCAGATCATGGATCCGGCGATCGGCCGGCGGTGGACGACCGTGCGGCGGCTGCAGCGCGAGTTCTACGCGCACGACGAGCTCGTGCCTCCCGACGCGTGGCGGCGCTGGGCCGGGCAGGACGAGTACGGCCTGGCGCTCCGCCGCCGGCTCGAGTCGCTCGGGCTCGCGCGTGCCGCCGCCGAGGCGCGCATGGTGGACGCACTCCGCTCGCCCGATTGGCGCCCCATCGCCGCGCTCGACGCCGCGACGCGCATGACGCAGGCGCTGCTCGACGCGCGGGCGATCGCGCGGGGCGCACCGGCCGTCGCGCTGCACGCCGCGCTGGCGGCGCCCGAGGGCGCCGCGGGTGGCGTGGCCGTGCCGCCCACCTGGTGGCCCGCGGTCGAGCGCCCGGACGCGGGCGGTGCGCTGCTCGTGCGCGGCGCGGTCGTGCTGCGCGTCCGGCGCGATGCGCCGCGGC
>JBGAML010000019.1:0-101500 GCA_044223005.1 Candidatus Eiseniibacteriota bacterium | reverse complement strand
AAGGTCTACCTCTTCGCCGGTTCCCACGACGGCCTCGTCGGCCCGGTGTGGACCTTCAGCAACAACCAGGACTACGGCCAGGTCGGCACCAGCGTCGCCGCCGCGGGCGACGTCAACGCCGACGGCTACTCCGACCTCGTCTTCGGCAGCGGCCTGCTCGACGCTCCCGGTGCCGAGCAGGGTGTGGCCTACTGCGCGCTCGGCGCGTCCACGTGGCCCGCGGCGCTGCCGGGGTTCTTCTGGGCCGGCGCGGCCGCGGGCGACTATTTCGGCCAGGCGGTGACGGGCATGGGCGACATCGATGCCGATGGCTACGCCGATCTGGCGATCGGCGCGTTCGGGGCCGGCGGCACCGGCAAGGTGTACGTCGTTCGCGGTGGCGCGAGCGGACCCGAGGCCGCGCCGTGGATCACGTACGAGGGTGGCACGCCCGGTGCGGCATTCGGCAGTTCGGTCGCGCCCGCAGGCGACGTCGACGGCGACGGCTACTCCGACCTGATCGTGGGCGAGGTCTTCGGCAACGGCCCCAGCCTGACCGGTTGTGGTGCCGCCTACGTGTTCCACGGCGGCAGCAGCTTCCTGCTCGCCCCCATCGCATCGTTCACGGGCGTCGCGAACGGCGACAACCTCGGGCACTCGGTCGCGGGCGGCGGCGACTTCGACGGGGACGGCTTCGGCGACCTGTTGATGGGCATGCCGCGGCGCACGAACACCCAGTTCTGGGAAGGATCCGTGCGGGCGGTCTACGGAAACACCGCAAACAACATCGTGCCCGGCCTGAGCCAGGGCCACGCGCGCCCCACGTTCGCGACGCGCGCCGGTCCTGGCGCCTCGCCGCTCGCGATCTACGGCCGCAGCCGGAACCCGAACGCGTTCGGTCTCGCCTCGCGGGCGAGCAGCGCGGGCGGCCGTGACGCCGTCGCGCTCGAGTGGCGCGTCGTCCCGCGCGTCGGCGCCGGCGCGGGCGTCCAGGGGCGCACCGCGTGGGCGAACATGAACGCTCCCACCGCGCCGCTCGCCGGCGCGAAGTCCATCACGCCTCAGGTCAGCGGACTCGGCGCCGACGGCGTCTACGGCTGGCGCACGCGCGTCCTCTCGCGCTCGCCGTGGTTCCGCTACGGCTCGTGGTTCACGCCCCAGCCCAACGGCCGCGGCAACTGGGACGTGCGCACGATCCTCGGTCCCGACGACGTGCCGCTCGCCAGCACCGGCGGCGCACTCGAGCTCTCCACGCCGTGGCCCAACCCCACCGCAGGCCGCGTCCGGCTCGACTTCGCGCTCCCGGCCGAGACGCGCGTCCGCGCCGTCGTGCGCGACCTCCAGGGGCGCGAGGTCCGCATGCTGGCGGACGGGCCGTACGCCGCGGGCAGCCACCCGCTGCAGTGGGACGGGACCGAAGCGAGCGGTCGCGTCTGTGCGCCCGGCATCTATTTCGTCGACCTCGTCGCGGGGACCGAGCACCGCACCGCCCGCATCGTGCGGCTCCAGTAGGCCATCCCCCCGACCCCGGTGCGCCTCGCGGCGGCCCGCCTTCGCGGGTCGCCGCGATCGCGTGTTCGGAGCGTGGCGCTGGGACGTAGGAAGAGGTCCGGGCGCCCCCGAATGCCCGCGCCTCGCCCCCGACCGCACCGGAAGGACTCGCCCATGCCCCTCGCCCGCACCACCCGTCCCGCGTCCCACCGTCCGGGTGCGCTCCTCGGTGAAGTCGCGCTCACGCTGCTCGCGCTCGCGACCTTCCTCCCGGCTTCGGCGCACGCCGCCGACGACACGGCGCTCCACCTGGCCAACGTGAGCGCCGTGAACACGGCCTACGTGCGGATCCCGAACAGCACCGCATTCAACCTGCAGCAGTTCACGATCGAGGCGTGGGTCCAGCGAACGGGTACCGGCTACGGAGCCACCGCCGACGGCGTGGGCGGCGCGATCGTGGCGAAGCCGGCGGAGGGCACCGTCGGCAGCTTCCTCGGGCCGTGGTACCTGACGTGGAACAACTCGGGGCAGGCGTTCTTCAGCGTCACGCACACCTCCGGCGTCAACGGCGTCACGCTGCAGAGCGGCGCCGTCTCCACGCCGCTCGGGCGGCACCACCTCGCCGCCGTCGTCGCCGCGGATTCGGTGCACCTCTACGTCGACGGCGCACGCGCGGCCTCCGCGGCCTGGACCCTCGGCTCGGTGCTCGTGACGACGAACGATGTGCTGCTCGGCGCGTGCAACTTCGGATCGGGTTTCCTGCGCCGGCTGGACGGCTCGATCGACGACGTCCGGATCTGGGATCACGCGCGCACCGCGTCCGAGATCGCCGGCGACATGAACTGCCGCCTCGCCGGTACCGAACCGGGACTGGTGGCGTACTACCGTTTCGACGCGGGATCGCTCGTCGACGACTCGGGGCACGGTCACACCGGTGCGGCCGTCGCGACCGCGGGCTCGCTCACGTACATCGCGCTGTCCCCGCTCACGGCGTGCGTCACCGATGTCGGCCCCACCGCCCGGCCGGCCTTCGCGACGCTGGCCGCATGGCCGCAGCCCACCCGCGGACCGCTGCAGGTCCGCTTCAGCCTGCCCGCGGCCGGACGAGCGGCCGTGGCCGCGTACGACGTGGCCGGCCGACGGCTCCTGACGTTCGCGTCGGGGCACTACGAACGCGGCGACTACGTCGTCACGGGCGATCTGTCGCAAGCGGGCCACGGGCCGGCCGCCGCGGGCGTGCGATTCGTGCGGCTCGAGTGGGAAGGCCGGACGATCGCGCGCACCGTAGTCGTCATCCCCTGACGACGGCGACGAGCGCTACTGCACCTCGACGTTCTTCGCCAGCGTCTTGAACCGCGTGCCGTCGGCCTGCACGACCGTGATCGTGACGGCGCCGGTCTTGCTCGTGTTGAGGTCGCGGACGACGCCCGACTTGCCCTTGTGCGTACCGCCGGTGACGCGGCAACGCGCACCATCCTTCACCGGTTTCGACGCCGGCTTCGCCATGGGTCCCTCCTCCGGGTGACGGGCCGCCCACGCCGCGCCCGCTTCGGCCGGGCAGGATGCCAGAGCCCCGACCTCCCGCACAGGGTCTTCTCACCCTCGCCAGCCGATTCGCGCGCCGATCTGCACGGAGTGCCGGCTCGCAGGCGGACTCGCGCCTCGTTCCGCCTGTCGCGTGCGGCGACCCGGCCCTGCGCGGTGTAGTCTGCCGACACCCCACGGTCTCCTTCCGCCGCAGCTTCTCCGAAGGAGCCGCCGATGAACCGCTTCACCCGAATCGTGATCGTGCTCGCCGTGCTCGCCACGGCGGCGCTGCCCGCGTTCGCACAGTGGACCACCGCCGTCGGCCCGTTCGGCGCCCACGTCCAGTCGCTCTCGCGCCACGGCAGCGTCCTGCTGGCGGGGACGCACGGTGCCGGCGTCTGGCGCTCGACCGACGACGGCGCGTCGTGGCAGGCCGGCGGCAGCACCGGTTCGCCGATGATCTACGCGCTCGGCTCGCTCGGCGCCTACGACTACGCGGGCTGCCCCGGTGCGGGCCTCTATCGCTCGGGCGACGGCGGCATCACGTGGCAGTGGTCCTCCTCGGGCATCCCGACCACGAGCTTCCGCGCGATCGTGTCGCGTGGCGCGGTGGTCTACGCGGCGGTGCAGGATTCCGGCGTGTACGCGTCGGCCGACAGCGGGCTCACGTGGACCTCGGCCAACGCAGGCCTCGCCGATCGCGCCGTATGGTCGCTCGCGCTCGACGGCACCACGCTCCTCGCCGGCACCGCGAGCGGCGTGCAGCGGCTCACGAACGGCGCCGGAACGTGGAGCGCGCCGGCGACGGGCCTGCCGTCGACCCTCGTCGAGGGCCTCGCGTCCAACGGCACCGCGATCGTCGCCGCCACGTTCGGCAGCGGCGTCTGGCGCTCGCTCGATCACGGCGCGAGCTTCGTCGCGACCACGGGATTCGGCCAATCGGTCGCGGCGGCCGCCGCCGCGGACGGCGCGAAGTTCTACGTGGCCACGTTCGACTTCGGGATCTACGGCTCCACCGACAACGGCGCCACCTGGACGCCCTCCACTTCCGGGATCGGAGACGGCCGCGTGCGCGCGATCCTGACCGGCAACGGCGAAGTCCTCGCCGGCTCGCAGGGCGGCGGGATCTCGCGCTCGCTCGACGCCGGCGCCACGTGGAGCGCGCGCAACCAGGGCCTCGCCGGGGAAGCGATCTTCTCGCTCGCTTCCGACGGCACGACGCTGTATGCGGGCACGAGCGGTGCCGGTGTCTTCGGGTCCCGCACGCTCGGCGCGTCGTGGTACGCGCTCGGACCAATCGGCAATCCGAACGTGCTCGGGCTGTTCGCGAAGCCCGGGCTCGTCCTCGCGGGCACGTATGACGGCATCTTCCGTTCCACCGACGCGGGCGCCCACTGGAGCGACGTGAGCCCGGGCCCCAGTGGGCGCTACTCGCTCGCGTTCGCGCAGGGCGGCGGCGTCACCTGGGCGGCCACCTCGGGTGGCGTGTACCGCTCGACCGACGACGGCCTCACGTGGGCCGCCGCGAACAACGGCATCACGAACTTCAACGTGTTCGGCATCCACGTGAACGGCGGCACGGTGTTCGCAGCGTCCTCGGGCGGCGGCATCTACCGCTCGACCAACTCGGGCGCGAGCTGGAGTTCGCCGACCACGCCTCCCGCCAACCCCTACTGCTTCACGTTCGCCTCGATCGGGCGCTGGCGCTTCGTGGGTACGTCGGGCGGCGGCGTGTATCGCTCGAGCGACGACGGACTCACGTGGACCGATGCCAACATCGGCCTCGGCAACCTGTTCGCCCGCGAGCTCGCAAGCGACGGGGGCGACCTGTTCATCGCCACTTCGAACGGCATCTACTGGAGCACCGACAGCGCGGCGACGTGGAGCAGCCTCACCGGCGATCTCTCGTCGTCCAACGACGACGGCATGCTCGTGGTGGGCTCGCGACTGCTCACCGGCCCGGTCTACCACGGCGTCGCGTACCGCACGCGTCCGGGCGCGAGCGCGGGCGTCGCGCCGGTCCTGGCGCCAGCGGAGTTCGCGTTCGCACCCGTGGCGCCGAACCCGGCACACGGCACGGCGACGCTGCGCTGGCGGCTCGCGGCGCCGGGCCGGGTCCGGATCGACGTGCTCGACCTCGCGGGCCGGCTGATCCGCCATGTCGTCGACGCCGAAGTGACGGCCGGCGAACACGTCACGCCGCTCGAAACGGCGGGGCTCCCGCCCGGGCTCGTGTTCCTGCGCGTCTCGACGCCGCTCGGTGCGGTCACACGGCGTATCGCGATCACGCCCTGACCGACGACTCGCACCTCCGGGCCGGGAGCCGTATCGCCGCGACGCCGGCGCGGCCTCCGGCCCGTGACGGTTCTGGGCGCCCGATTGCGCAATGCGAATCGAGCGGCGCCTCCGGACGACCGGGCGCGACCGCCGTCGGTCGGTCGCAGTCCGCCGTGGACCCGCGTCGAAACGCGCTCGTATACTCCCGCGCTTCGCCCCGAATGCTCTCCGAACCCCGAGGCAGGCCCCGCCATGAGCACCGTCGGTTTCAGCAGCCAGACCGTCAAGCTGCGCAACCCGTTCGTCCCCCTGGCCATGGCGCAGCTGGCGGCGGGACTGCTCGTCGCCGGCGTCTCGGCGTGGTGCCTCTCGCGCACCCAGCCCTATCTCACGAACCCGCGCTTCTGGGAGCAGCTCGGCTCGGCCGGTCCGCTGACGATCCTGCTGCTGGTGTTCGCGAGCGCGGCCGGTCTCGCCTGGGGCGTGACCATGCTCGCGATGGGCGGTCAGTCGATCGGACCGTGGCTCGTGGTGCCACCGCGGACGCCGGTCGACCTGCAGGGCATCGAAACGGTCGCCAACGTCCTCGTGCGCCAGGAGTTCAACGATCTCCGGCTGCCGTCGGACGGGGTCCTGGCGGACCTGCAGCGATTCCAGCGTGGCCGCGTGTTCTACGCGACGCCACGCGAGGCCGTGCTGGTGCGCGAGAGCCTCACGTGGGCCCGGCGCGGCCTGCTGCTGCTCGTCGTGACCGTCGTCGCGCTCTTCTTCACACCGCCCAACCTGCGTGAAGCGCTCCCCGCGCCGCTGCGCGGCGTCGTGCTCTGGGGCGTGCTCGGACTGCTCGTCGCGGCGATCGTGCGGAGTATCGCGATCCCGTCGCTGCTCTCGCTCGGCGTGCCATCGGCCGACCGGGACGAACACACGCGCATGATTCGCGGAGGTGGCGACCCGGCCGCGCTCCAGCCCCTGGTCTGGCAGGACCTGCTGCGCCTGCGTGAAGGCGAGACGCCCAACCGCGAGCTGCGCGAGTTCGGGACGCGGAGCGGAACCGTGCAGGACACGGGCGACTACCGCGCCAACATGTGGGTCGAGACGCAACCCGTTCCCGAACTGACGCCGCCCCCCGCCCTGACCTGGCTCTACCTCGGCAGCGCGCTCGGGCTCGTGCTCGCCGGCACCGTCTTCGCCGTCGTCGGCGCGCTGCAGCAGACGGTGACCGCCGTGTTCGTGAACACACTGGTCGCGGCGGTGTGGATCCGCATCGGCCACGGACTGTTCGAGAGCGCGGCGGTCTACCTGGGCCGCTTCCGCTTCACCTCGACCATCGCGCTGCTGCTCGCGGAAGGCACGATCGGCCGCAGCGAGATCAAGGCGGGCAAGGCCTGGAACGACTCGTTCGAGTCGGCGAACCTCGTGGTCCGCAGCGACTCGACCGTGCGGCTCTACACCGCCACCATCGCGACCGAAACCTACACGACGACGCTGCGGGCGATGCGCTCGATGAACGCGTCGCGCCGCTTCCTGCTCGAGGCCACACGGGACGAGCGTTCCGACCAGGCCATGCGCCTCGTGGTGGAGACCCTGGACAAGTTCGAGCGCGCGGGGACCGTCGTGCGGCCGCTCGAACCGACGGACGGCGGGCTGCAGCAGCTCGCGCAGGCGAACCTCGCCTACCGCCAGGCCGCCGCGAGCATCCCGAGCGCACCCCCCGCGCTCGAGGCAGGCCCGAGCGCCGCGTTCCAGATTCCGGCGAGCGCTTCGGCGCCGGCGGGTGCCGACCTCGCCGAGGCGAGCGCGCCGCCGCCGACGTCCGCCGGCGACACCCGCGAGTGCCCGATGTGCGCGGAGACGATCAAGGCCGCGGCGAAGAAGTGCCGCTTCTGCGGCCACATGCTGGTGGCCGAGGGCGCGTGACCCGGACGGTGGCCGTCCGCGCACACGCGGACGGCCACCCTCGTGGCTCCTACCGAGTCACGGCGAGGCGCTGGATCCGCGTCCCCGCGGCAGTCTCGAGCCGCGCGAAGTAGAGCCCCGCCGAGACCGGGCGTCCCGCATCGTCGCGCAGATCCCAGCGGGTCATGTGAGCGCCCGCCGACTGCGCGCCATCCGCCAGCGTGCACACGAGTCGACCCTGCGCGTCGTAGACGGCCACCCGCGCGACGCCCGCGACGGGCAACGCGTAGCGCAGCGTGCAGTCGCGACTCGCCGGATTCGGAGACGGTGCGGCGAGCGCCAGTTCGGCCGGCGCGGCGTCCTCGACACCCGTGGCGCCGAGCGGCAAAAGCGTGACGGCAGCCGATTCGTTGCCGTGCGCGTCCACCGCCGTCAGCTTGTAGACCTGCGGCAGCCCCGCGGCGTCGTCGAAGCTCGTTCCCGCGACGGCCGAAACGAGGTGTCCCGCGTCGGGAACGAACGAAGGCGACGATCCACGGTAGAGCCGGTAGTTCGCGAGGTCGGCTTCGTGGTTCGGGCCCCAGTACAGGTGCGCGATGCCGCCCGCGTACACGCCCTGGAACGGTGCCGGCGGCGCCGGCGGCAGGTTGTCGACCGAGTAGCCCGAATCGGGCTGCGAGGTCCAATGCAGCCCTCCGCCTCCCGAACTGGCCACCACGCGGAAGTACGTCCGCGGATTCGAGCCGCCGAGCGAATCGGAGGTGGTCGGCGCGACGTACGAGTACGCCGGATCGCCGTTCGCGACCTGGGTGCCGACGTATTCCCAGTAGATCACCGCTCCCGCTGCGGTCGTGGCGGGCTCGATCGTCCGTCCCGCACCGCGAGCGGCGGCCGAGAACCGGTCCGTGTCCGAACGCGCGAGCGTCGCACCGCGCGCGATCGCCGCCTGCGCGGCGAGCGGCGGCACGGAGCGCCAGACGTCGTAGCTCGCGATGGAGTAGTCCGGCGCGGCATCGAGGTAGCAGCGTGTCCACTGCACCTTCACCTGGCCACCCTGGTCGTTGGGCACGTCGCGCACGCCCGCCATCGCCGGGTTCGGGTCGCCGACCCACCCCGTGCGGTCCATGCGCTGGGCGTCGATTTCGTAGCTGCCCCCGCGGGAGTCGCCCCACGCGCATACGATTCCGCTGAAGCCATCGTCGACGGGCCACGGCTGGTACTGGTCCGCCGCGAGGAACCCGATCGGCAGCGGGTTGCCACCCCACACGCCGGGCCGCGTCACGCGCACGGAGTAGACGTCCGAGTTGCCGTTGCGGCGATCCTCCCAGACGAAGATCGCCCCGTTGGCGCCGTCGGTGCACCCACGCGGGTACGTCTGGTCTGCGGGGTCCGCGGAGATTGCTTTGCCTGCGCTGCCCCAGAGCAGCACGCCATTGGCGGCCACGTATTGGCCGTAGATGTCGATACCCGATGTGCTGGTGTTGCGCGTGTCCTGCCAGGCGAGGAACGCACCGCCGTAGCCGTCCGGCACGATCCACCCATGCTCCTGTTGATAGACCGCGGACACCACCGTGGCGACCTGCTGTACCCGGAAGACCTGCGAACCGTTCACGTCGTAGCGCGAGAGCTCGAGCGAGTTCGGCGTGAAGAGCGAGCCGGAGTAGTGGTCGTACGCTACGAGGACCCCGCCCTGGCCGTCGGCCGCGACGTCGTCGAAGCTGATCGAACCTCCGGAGGCCGATTCGGAGCGGAGCAGCGTGGACCACGTGGTGCCGAGCGACGTGTTCGCGTGCGCGAGCCAGATCTCGGGGTACGAGAAGGACGCGAAATCCGAGTAGACGATGAAGAAGCCGCCCGCCGCGTCCGGAGCGATTCCTCCCAGGTCCAACAGGGACGTGCTGATGTTGCCCGTCAGCAGCGTCACGCCGCCGGCGGTGCCCAGCGGGGTCCCGTCCGCGGCGAAGCGCTGGGCGACGATGGAGCCCGAGCCGCTCGAGTTGTACCAGGCGACGAAGCAGCCGCCGGACGGCGCTGGCGCGAGTGCCGGCGTGTACTGGTTCCCCGTCGCCACCGTGACCGCCACGCCATTGGCGGTCCAGAGCGGCGTACCGGCGGCGCTCACGCGCTGGATGTAGACGTCGATGCCTGTCGTTCCGGAGTTGCGCCGGTCCTCCCACGCGATGAACGCGCCGCCCGCGCCGTCCGAGACCACGCTCAACTGCGGGACGCTGAGCAGGTGGCCCTGGTCGCCCGGCGCCGTGCACACCGCGACGCCATTCGCGGTCCACAACGGCACGCCGGCACTGCTGACGCGCTGCGCGTAGACGTTCGCGTCCGCGCCGCGGTAGTCCACCCACGCGAAGATGGCGCCCCCCGCACCGTCGGTGCACCCGACCGGGTTGTACTGGTCGCCCGCCACGTTGGTGAGCGGCACGCTCAGGAACGGCGTCGAGGGCCACGCCGCCCACGCGGGCCGCGGAGTGACCGGGACGATCGTGGCGAGGCTCACCAGGCCGACGAGTACGACGAGACCGAGAGACCGCATGCATCCTCCGGGAGTTCGGGACCGAGCGGGACGAACGGCCGGCCCCGGCGCCGCACCCCGAGGAGCGGAAACCCAAGGCCTGCCGGTGGTCCATGCCGGAGGGACCGCGACCGAACGCCGCGGGGCCTCCCTCCCTAGAACGCGTTCGGCCGCCCCGACCCGGACATCGACCCGAGGAACCCGGGGGACCCCGCAGGGAACTCAGGCCGCGCGCGACTCGCCGGGCCCGTCCACCGCCTTCCCGCGCGCCCGCACGATCGCCGCGTGCAACTCCGCGGGGCGGAGCGGCTTGGAGACGTAGTCGTCCATGCCCAGTTCGAGGCACTTGTCGCGATCACCGTCCATCGCGTGCGCCGTGAGCGCGATGACCGGCACGTGGCCGCCGCGCACGCGTTCCATCTCGCGCCAGCGGGTGATCGCGGTCAGGCCGTCCATCACCGGCATCTGGACGTCCATCAGCACGACGTCGTAGCGCCCGGCGTTCATGCGATCGAGCGCCTGGCGGCCGTCCCCCGCCACCGTGACGCGGCAGCCCCAGTCGCGCAGCAATCGCGTCGCGACGAGCTGGTTGATGGCGTTGTCCTCGACGAGCAGGAGGTCCATGTCGAGGGAGGCGAGCGTTCCATTCGCCCCCGGGCCCGGCGTCGCGTCCGCCACCCCGCCCGTCGCGAGGGCCAGTGGCAGCCGGCACGTGAACGTGCTGCCGCGGCCGACCTCGCTCGTGACGCCGATCGTTCCCTTCATGAGTTCGACCAGCTGCCGCGAGATCGAGAGCCCGAGGCCCGTCCCGCCGAATCGGCGCGTGATGCTGCCGTCGGCCTGGGTGAAGCTCTCGAAGACCGCATCGAGGCGATCTGCCGGGATACCGATGCCGGTGTCGCGCACTTCGAGCACGAGCACCGGTTGGGTTCCGGACTCGACGCGCGCGACGAGCACGACCTCGCCTTCGGTCGTGAACTTGATCGCGTTCCCGAGCAGGTTGAGCAGGACCTGGCGGACGCGGCCGCCGTCGCCGACCCAGCGTGCGGGCAGGTCTGCGGCGATCTCTTCGTGGACCGCGAGGCCACGCTCGCGCGCGCGGGCGGCCATCAGGCCCACGACGTCGTGGCAGAGCGTGCGAGCGTCGAAGGGTTCGTGCTCCAGGGTCATGCGGCCGGCTTCGAGTTTCGAGAAGTCGAGGATGTCGTTGATGATCGTGAGCAACGCCACGCCGCTGCGCTGGATGCCCTCCGCCAGCTCGCGCGCGGCGGCGGGCAGCTCGCCCGCGAGCAGGAGCTCGGCGAGGCCCAGCACACCGTTCATGGGCGTGCGGATCTCGTGGCTCATGTTGGCGAGGAACTCGCTTTTGATGCGTGTCGCCTCCACGGCCACGTCCCGGGCCTTCGCCAGCTCCACGGCGGCTTCCTCCGCCTCGCGACGGGCCCGGTCGATCTGCTCGAGGTGCCGGTGGCGCTCGGTGAGATCACGTCCCAGCGCGAGCACGCCGATCACGCGGCCTTCCGCGTCGCGCTCGGCGATCATGCGGATCTGGTGGTACTGGTGCTCCTCCGGCGTCTCGAAATCGAGGTCGACCGTCTGCGGCTCTCCGGTGCGCAGGGCGAGCCGGACACCGGCCTCGTATCCGTCGAACGCCGGGACGCCGGGCGGGTTGAGGTCGGTCGGCTTCGTGCCCAGGAGTTGGTCGCGCGAACGGCCGAGGGTGGTCTCGAGCTGCCGGTTCACGTAGGTGGTCCGGCCGGAATGGTCGTAGCGCGCAACATTGTCCGGCAGGTTCTCGGCCAGCGTCGTGAACTCGCGCAGCCGATCCGCGAGCGTTTCCGCGCGGCGGACGTCGGAGAGATCGCGCACGAGCGTCAGGTGGTAGCCATGGCCGTCGTACTCGAAGTAGTTGATCCGGATCTCCACCGGGAACTCGCGGCCCTCGCGCGTGCGCTGCGTGGCCACGCGGACCATGCTCCCGGCCCGGGCGACCTCGTTCCAGTGCTCGCGCCACGTCTGCTCCGTGAAGAGGCTGGAGATGTCGAGCACGGTCAGGCCGACGACTTCCGCACGCGTGTAACCGAGCGACTCGCAGGCCGACTCGTTCGCGTAAAGGATCGTGGCGGACTCGTCGACCAGGTAGACGAGCTCCTTCACTCGATCGAGCGCGAGCCCGAGCACGACCGGTGCCTGGTGCGCGGCGAGGGGACGGGGCGTACGCCCGCCAGCCGTGGACGACGGCTCGGGGCGCGAGTCGTGCGATCGGGACGACATGGTCGAACTCGCTCTCCGGTGGAGTCTCGAGACGAGAGGGGATTCCTAGTCTCGGCCGTTCACGAGCGATCTCCAGTCACCGTGGGCCTGCGCTCGCGGGCCCGTGCAAGTGCCGGAAACACCGTGCGTGTCCGGGGGCCCCACGCCGCTGGCGCCGCTGCCCGGCGGGATCACGAGGGCGGGAACCCGGCGCCGGCGGTCGCGCCACGTTCGCGACCTACGCGTGGAACGAGGCGCAGACCGACGCCGTGCTCGCCCCCGAGCAGGGCATCGCGAACGCCTACGCCCTGGCTGGCGGCCGCCATCACGCGATCCCCGGCCGCGCCGATTGTGCGGCCTGCCACGGCGCGGCCCCCACGCGGCTGCTCGGCTTCACGGCGCTGCAGCTCTCCGACGATCGCGACCCGCTCGCGCCGCACGCGGACTCGCTGCGCGCGAGCATGCTCACGCTGCGCACGCTCGTCGCCGACGGCCGGCTCTCGCCGGCCGTCGTCGCAGATGCCGCATCTCGGCACCGCGATCGCGGACACCGAGGCCGTGGCGCTCGTGCGACGCTGGGTCACGTCACTTCGCCCCGGCGGAGCCTGGACGGCCGCAGCGAATCGTTGACCACGACCGGGCTTCCCCGCCACACTCCGTCGATGCACGCTCTCCGGATCCACGACTACCTGGTCCGCTCCCGCGCGCGGGTGCTCGACTGGACTCGGCCTCTGTCCGCAGAGGCGTATGCGCGAAACCTGCCGGGCTGGAGTCGCAGCCTCGGCCAGACGCTGACGCACATCTACATCAGCGAGTGGTACTACGTGCGCCGGATCACCGGTGCGGACGTGCCGCCCTACGAGCATTGGCCCGTGCGCGAGGAGGCCCACCCGGCGCTCGCGGAGCTCGAGTCGCTGTGGCAGGCGCAGACCGCCGTCACGCGCGCCGCGATCGGCGCCGTCGCCGACTGGGACGCTCCGATCACGTACGACACCACGAACGAGGACGGCGAGCGGATGAACGTGACGGCGAACGCGCACGACATCTTCGTGCAGCTCGCGATGCACGAGGTGCATCACCGCTCACAGGCGCTGAACATGCTCAAGGCGCTGGGCGGTACGCCGGCAGACCTCGACTACAACCTGCTCACGTACCGGATCGAGCGGTCGTAGCCCGCGCGGCTCAGGGCTTCGGCAGCAGCTTGCGCAGCCTCGCCTCGAGGTCGGCCCACGGCATCGCGCCGACGATCACGGTGCCATGGACGCCTTTCGGCGTCGTGCGCCCGAGCACGAACGTCGGCGTCCCCGTGATGCCGACGGCCTGGGCGTCGGCGGCGTCCTTGCGAATCGCGGAGGCGAAGCGCTGCTCGGACATGCAGGCACCGAAGCGCGCCGGATCGAGACCGAGGTCGCCCGCGTACACGACAAGGGACAGCGAATCGAGCCGGTCGTCGTTCACCTGCAGCACCCGGCGCATCTCCCAGTACTTGCCCTGCTCCCCCGCGCAGCGCGCGGCGCTGGCCGCGGCCAGCGCGTGCGGATGGAAAGAGAGCGGCAGGTCGCGGCTGATGAAGCGCAGCTTGCCCGTGTCGATCCACTGCGAACGCAGCTGCTCGAACACCGTGGTCTCGAACTGCCGGCAGTACGGGCACTCGTGGTCCGAGAACTCGACCAGCGTGAGCGGTGCGTCGTCACGCCCCAGCTGGTAGGCCGTCGTCGGTGGCAGCGTCACCGTCCGCTCGGCCGCCGGTGCGATCGCGCGGGCCGCAGGAGCGACGCCCCGCTCGAGCAGTTGGCGAATCGCACGGAGCTCCGAGAGGATGCTGTCGCCCTGCGCGCGCGTGAGGGTCGTCTCGCCACCCGTCGCCGCGAGCGCCGGCAGCGCGGACGCGACCTGCAGCGCCAGCACCACCAGCAACGCCGCGCAGGCGCCCTGCGCTTTCGACGTCACTGGCAGACGCCGGCCACGCAGGCATGCCCGGAAGCACACACGTGGCCGCAGAACCCGCAGTTGTTGGCGTCCGTGAGCAGGTCGCGTTCGCAGCCATCCGCCATGTTTCCGTCGCAGTCCGCGTAGCCCGCGGCGCAGACGTAGCCGCACTGGCCGTTGGTGCAGTAGGTGCTCGAATTGGGTTCCGGCGTGCAAACATGTCCACAGCCACCGCAGTTGCTCGGATCCGTGAAGAGGGACACCTCGCAGCCCGAAGCGGGCTGGCCGTCGCAATCGCCGTATCCCGGCATGCAGGCGAACGTGCACGCGCCGTTCGAGCACAGGCTCGTGGCGTTGGGACCGCCCGGGCATGCGTGGCCGCAGCTGCCACAGTTGTTGAAGTCCGTCTGGATGTTCACTTCGCAGCCGTCGCTGGGCATGCCGTCGCAGTCGAGATAGCCAGCGTTGCAGGCGATCTGGCAGTTGCCGCCCACGCACGACGGCGTTCCGTTGGCAGAAGAGCAGACGTGCCCGCAGGAACCGCAGTTGTTGAGGTCGGTGGCCAGGTTGGCTCCGAGCACCACGACGCCCACGTTCGTGATGCCGGGCACGCCGACCACCACGTTCGCGAGGTTCGTCGCGCCCGAGCCCGGGGCTTCGACGTGCAGGGTGTACGTACCGGCCGGGACGCCGCTCAGGTCGAACGTGCCGTCCGCCGCCGTGTACGCGACGAACGAGCGCCCGGGAATGTAGACGAGTGCGGGGCCCGAGCCGCAGTTCAACTGCACCTGCCCGACGATTTCCCCGCCCACGCTGCCGGCGCGCACGGCCGAGTCGGCGGCGCCCGCGCGGAACGCGTAGGCGACCGTCACGATCGGGCGGCGCGGGAGGACGTCGGTGCCGTTCACGGTGGTGAGCAGCCAGTGCTTGTGCCCGTCGAACAGCGTCGCGGACATCGGCGAGACCGAACCCAGCAGCACGTTGAAGACGCCCGCGCTCACCGTCACGCCGGAATACGTCTCGCTCCAGAGCGGCGCGCCGGTCGACGAGTCCGGATAGAGCGTGAACTGGAGCGTGTAGGAGCCGTTCGCGGGATTGCCGGCGTTGTCCGCGAGGAAGCCCTGGTAGTTCATCAAGGTGGGCACCGACGCGTGCGAAGTCGCAAGGCCGAGCAACGAAAGGGTCGCGGCCAGTCCCGCCGCGACAACCGCCCGGCGGAGGCTCGAGATCGAACGACGGATGCTCATGCGCGAGTCTCCGGCGAAGTGGGGATCAGGGAACGTGGACGAGCCGCCGCGTCGCGGCGAACGAGCCCACCGTCAATCGAGCGAAATAGGTTCCGGCACCGAGTGCGTGTCCCGCACCGTCGCGGCCGTCCCACGTCAGCGTGTGGATGCCGGGTCCGCGAAGCCCCGCGTCGACGTAGCGCACGAGGCGTCCGGAGAGATCGAAGACACGCAGCTGCACCGGCACGTCGCCCGCCGACCCGGGGATCGCGAAGCGGAGCGCCGTGCGGGTCTGGAACGGATTCGGGGCCGCGGCGTCGACGGCCCAGGAGGTCGGCAGCGACGCGACCGGCGGCGGTGTGGCGAGCGTGAGCGGGTGCGCCCAGCGCCAGAATCCCGCGCCCTCCTGCGTGAGCGGGGCGATCGCGAGGCCGCGCGTTCCGGTGACCGGCTGGCCGCCGGTGAAGCCGAGCACGTGAGCGCCTCCTGCCCCGACACCGCCGACCGAACCGAACGTCGCGGGGCCGAGCGTGTAGGCGCGAGCGCCCGCACACGGCATCACGAGGCAGAGCAACAGGGTCACGGCGGCGCGGCGGCTCACGTGGGGGCTCCGGCGGTCCAGGAAGTCGGGCGTGAAGAGGGCGGCGAAATGGGCCGCGCCGGATCGAAGGTTAGTCGCGGCGCCAACACCGTTGCAACGGCATTCGCACCACGCCGACCCGGCGGCCGGCCGGCGTTTCCGGCTCACTTCACCGCGGCGATCTTGACGGTCGCGTCGCGAGAGGGCGTGTGCAGCCGGACGAAGTAGATCCCGCTCTCGGCGTCGGCGCCTCCGCTGGTCCGCCCGTCCCACGCGAACTCGTGGTTGCCGGCTCCGAGACGGCCGTGGACGAGCGTCTGGACGAGGCGACCACCGGAGTCGTAGACCGAGAGCACGGCGTCCTCGGACTGGGACAGCGAGAACCCGACGCGCGTCCCGGTGGCCGACGGGTTCGGCATCGCCCGCAGGGTGCCCAGGGCCGACGCCGGCGCCGGAGGCGGCGTGAATACGCTCGCCGCGCCGCTCACGAAGTCGAGCGGCAGGGTCTGGGTCACGGCCAGAGGGTCGTAGATGCCGGAGGTGTTCCACGCGACGTACCCCTCGCACAGCACCCCGGGCGGCAGGCCGAGCTTCGCGTACGCGCTGAAGGTCGTGAAGTTGACGAGCGTGGCCCCGGCCCAGGAGGCAGCGATCGTGGTGACCTGGTCGCTGCAGATCCGGACCATCGAGTTGGCGGGCACGTCGACCGTGGTGTTGATCGTGATCGCACCGGTGATGGCGAACGTCTGGATCGATACCGTGGCGAGCGCGTTCGTGGTGTTGTAGAGGAATAGCACGCTCGTGCTCGTGTTCTCGTCCTGGGGCGTGAAGGTCAGCGTGTCCGCCTTCGTCGACGGCCGGCTCATGCGGATCGGCAGCACTTCCAGGCTCGACAGCGGGTCGTACGTCCCGGTCGTGTCCCACGCGACGTAGGCACTGGCCCGGACGCCGATGGGAAGGCGCATGCGCGCGTACGCGCTGAAGGTGGTCATGTTGACGAGCGGGGCCCCCGCCCACGACGCCGAGACCGTGCTGACGGCGTCGGCACACACTCGCGCCGTTCCCAGCGCAGGCACCGGGATCGTCGTGTTCAGCGTCGGTGCGCCGTCGACATAGAACGTCCGGAAACTCACCGTCTCCGGAACCGCATTCGTGTTGTAGAGGAACAGTGCCGTCGTGCTGGTGTTCTCGTCCTGGGGCGTGAAGTAGACGAGCGTGGTGTCCCCGGCCGCGTCGGCGCCCTCGGCACCGGACACGCCGGCGTCCCGGAAGGCGCGCGACGGGGCGGCGCCCGGCTGGCTGTCCGAACCGGTGGGCACGCGGTTCGACGGCGAGACCGCGGCGACGCGCGAGGCGGCTGCCGGCGAGCTGTCGGAGGCGGACTGGGACCGGGCGAGTTCGGCGCGAACGCAGTTCAGGGTGGCGACAACCAGCAGGAGCACGGCGGCACGGCGCATGGGGGGGCAGCCCTCGTCTCGGGAGGATGTCAATCGAGTGGACGTCCGGGTCGACGTGGCAGTGCACCAGAGCGGGCCGGGGCGGTCAATCGAAAAGGGCCCCGCGCGAAGGGCGCGGGCGGAAACCGATATCGCCATGAAACTCGCCGGCCGCGTGCCTCCTCGCGTTCGGGGTGCCTGCGGAAAAGAGATCGCCGCGGCCACCCGAACGGGTTGGCCGCGGCGAGAGTTTCCGGTCGCCTCGCGGGCGATCGGCGAACGACTAGTGCAACCACACGACGCGGCGCGTGACGCTCGACGTCCCGGTCGCGAGCCGTGCCATGTACACGCCGTCGGCCACAGGCGCGCCGTCGGCGCTCCTGCCCTCCCACGTCACGCGATGCGCCCCCGCCGCGGCGACCCCGTCGAACAGCGTCGCGACCCGGCGCCCGGCGACGTCGAACAGCTCCACGCGGGCATGCTGTGCGGCCGGCAGCGAGAAGCCGAGATGCGCCGCTCCGCGCGCGGGGTTCGGCGAGACCGCGAATGCGAGCGCCGCCGCCGCCGGCGGTGCGGGCGGTGCCGCGAGCGTCGTCGGCAGTCCCGAGCCCGCGAGCGCGAACAGCCGGCTGCCGGCCGCACTCGCCCGCAACGCCGGCGACACGCTCACACGAACCGGCTCGATCCGGCGACCGCGCGCGCCGGCCGGTCGTGCCTTCGCCGGACGTGACGGTGGACTGTTGAAGAACGCCGTGCTCGAGAGCACGACGAGATCGTTGAGGTGGTCGCCATTGATGTCCGCGATCTGGACGTCCACGGGCGTGGCGCAGGGGTAGTCGAACTCCTGCGTCAACGCATTCGTAAGCACGACGACGAGGTCCTGCGCCGGGCAGGCGATCGCGACGTCCTGCATGCCGTCTCCGTCGAGATCTCCCGCGGCCACCGCGTGCCCGACACCGGGCAATGTCACCCAACCCATGGACGAGTAGTTGCCGAGCCCGCCGTCTTCGTCGAGCTGGTTCAGGACACCGCCATCGTCGAGCACCAGAAGCGATCGCGGCGTGCCTGCGCCGAACCGCGTCAGGGCGAACGGATGCGGGGAATGCTCGCGCGGAGGGAAGTCCAGGAACGTCGTGATCGGCGTCGTGGTCTCGTACGACGCCGGATCGAAATGACACGTCTGCACCCGGCCGTAGTACGGCCAGGGCTCCCCCGTGGTCACGGTGATGGCGTCCCAGCGCGCGTCCGTGCCCGGCCCGTTCAGCACGAGGCCGACGGGACGAGCATCCAGCGGAACGCGGATTTCCGGATCGAAGGACGCGAAGGGTGCCGGCAGCCGCAGCTCCAGGTGCGGGTCCGTCGGGCTGTCGATCGCGGCGACGATTGCGGGCGTCGAACCGGGCGCGAGCTGGCTGGCGCCGAGCCCGGCGAGGGTGACCGGGCCGAGGCTGGTGTCGAACGGGTCCATCAGCTGCATCGGATTGAGGGCCATGCCGACGCCGCCGAACATCAGCCCGATCGGTTCGGCGTCGCGTCCCAGCACGAGGTCGGGCTCGGGATCGTCGGTCACCCGCCCGATCACGACGTGCGAGACGTGCTGCCCCGCGTCGATCCGGATCGCCGGATCGAAGGCGCCGTCGGGGATCGACCTCAGGAGCGCGAGCGACGTCGTGTCGCTGTCGAAACCGACCGCGAGATCGGTCCGGCCGTCGCCGTCGATGTCGCCGGTCGCGACGGTGCGGGCGAGGTCGTCGGTGAGATCCAACGTCAGGGGCGCGTCGCGGAAGTGGCCGTGGCCGTCCCCGGGGAAGAACGTGACGCGGTTCTCCACGTTGTCGCTGAACCCGACGTCCAGGTGGCCATCCCCGTCGTAATCGCTCACCGACAGGCCGAAGTTGAAGCTCACGCGAGGGACGTCGTGCGCGAGCGCGTGGAACACGTCCGGCAGGTAGTGGCCAGTCCCGTCGTTCATGGCGACCCAGAATCCGTACGCCTGCACGGTGGCGGAATAGAGATCCTTGTACCCCGCGCGGATGAGCTCGGGCCGGCTGTCGCCGTCCAGGTCGATGAAGATCGAGCGCGTGATCGCGATGTACGGCGACGCCGTCGGAATCGCCGTGGGATTCTGGAGGCCGCTCGCCGAGCCGAACCACACTTCGTTCGACAATCCCGAGAGGCTCGTCACGAGATCAGTGCGGCCGTCGCCATCGACATCCACCGGATCGAGATCGCGGATGCCGCTGTTGTTGCTGAGCAGCGTCGTCCACGCGGTCCAGCCACCGCCCGCCGTGCCGTTCCGCACCTTGAGGGTGAACGTGTAGGCCACCGGATCGTGTTCGACGATCGCCAGGTCGGGACGGCCGTCGCCGTTGAAGTCGCCGCTCGTGATCTGCAGCAGCGGATGAGGCAGCACCTCCACGACCGGCGGGGTCGCGGGATTCAGGGGCAGCGGTGCAAAGACGATCGCGCCGTCTCCGGTCCGCACGGGCCAGGAGCGCAGGTCGCTCGCGCCCAGCACGTAGTAGTGCGTCCCCACGGCCGTCGTGAGGAACACGGGGCCGACCATGTCCGAGACCTGGCCCACGCCGACGGCGCGGCGCGTCGCGCTGGTCTGGAACGCGTTGCCGCCGCCGTTGTACAGCACCCCGAGCGAACCCCCGACCGAGAAGTCGTCCTGGCTGAAGACGAGATCCACCGGGCCCGCGTCGCCCTGGTACCGCACGAACCGCATCGCACCCGGGGAGACGGGCACGCTGCCCGCGAGGCTCCACGACCCGAACGGACGCCGCCAGACCTGGGCCGCCGCCCCCCCGTTCGAATGGTCGACGACGCCCAGGAGTCCCGTCGCATCGAAGTCGACGAGTCGCGGCGAGCGCAACAGCCGGGGGTACGTGACGGCGATCGTATCGGGGACGAAAAGCGGTCCCGCGAGGGCACCGAGGGGCGCCGCCAGCATCAGCGACAGCAGGGATGCGGCGGCGGTGACGACGGCGAATCGGCCGGGGCGACGGGTGGGATCGTGTGGCATGGCGGGCCTCCAGGGCGGTCGGGACGGATCACTACTGGAGGCAAATCCACGGGAGGGGCCGAAATCACAACCGTCCCGCGGGCCCCGGCCACCCGGAACCCGGCTCGAGACGGCCACGCCCTGGGGGAACGTACGGTCCGCCCGCTCGCTCAGGGCGTGTCGAGGTGGAGCGCCACGATCTACCGCGTCTCGCGGATCGGCACGACCGGTCGGACGCCCGAGCGCATCCGGGTTCACTCCTTCGGCGGGGTTTCCGGAGAGCCGAAGCGCAGGCGCGAGCGCTCCCGCGCCCGGGCCGCCTCGAGGTCGCGGTCGCGCGGCGGGGCCGTCGTCACGAGGCCCGCGAGGAGTTCGCGCGTCGCGTGCGTGACCTCGTCGACGGCCCGCGCGAAAACCGCCTCGTTCGCACGCGAGGGGTGCGTACTGCCGCTCACCTTGCGGACGTACTGCAGCGCGGCCGCCCGGATCTCGTCCTCCGAGGCGGGGGGAGCGAAATTGTGCAGCGTACGAATGTTTCGGCACATGCAACGTTTCCTTGGAGGATGGAACTCGGTTCGGCACCACCCCGGGGCAGTGGTCCGGCGCGACGTCCGCGAATACACCGGGAGAAGCGTGTCGCAACACGTGGCGTCGCCGGTAATCGCATTTTCCACGATTCCATCGTAGACGCTGGCCCGAGCCCTTCGCTAGCCTTGACGTTTCCCAAGGAAGGCCCGACCTCGTCCTTCCCGGTCCCCCGGCCGGGTCCTCTCCGTGGAGGTGTCCCTTGCGCCGATCATCGCTCGCGTGCGTTCTCGCGCTCCCGCTGCTGCTTTCACCCCTCGCCGTGCGCGCCCAGGACGTGCTCCCGCCCAAGACGCTGGTGCGGCGTTTCCCGCAGGGCTTCTATTGCCCTCTCCCCGTCGCGGTCACGTTCACCGCCCCGGCGACGCCGATCACGATCACCTTCACGGCGACGGTCTACGTCGATGACGGCCACGGAGTGCCGACGTGGACGGCACAGTCGATCGACAACGTGACCCTCGCGGCGAGCTCGGTGGTGACGCCGAACATCGCCCCGCCACCGGCCGGCTCCAGCCTCGAGAGCTGCTACATCGGCGATCCGCTCCCGACGCCCTATTTCCACTTCAACCGCGCGGGCCTCGCCATCGACCTGCTCGAACGGTTCGACACCAACCCGGCGGGTCGCGGCTGGGACCTCGCGCACGGCGGCTACTTCAACACGGCGCGCTCGGCACTCCGGAACGTGGAGACCGCGACCGACGCGACCGGGGGCAGCCTCGGGATCGGCCCCAGCACCACGACGCCCGTGATCGGCGCGACGGCGAGCAGCTCGATCTCGGTGGCCGGGCTGGTCGAAGGCGCGAGCTACGATCTCGGCGCGTGGTGGGACGCGCAGTTCGTACGCTTTCCGTTCGACACGAACTACCTGACCATCAGCATCACGACGGTCGAAGGCACGCCCGTGGTGCAGCGTTCGTGGGGCGCGCTCAAGTCCGCCTGGCGCTGAGGACCGGTGCCGCTCGTGCTCAGCGCCCGCTGAGCACGAGTGGCGCCCAGTAGAACGGATCGCCCCAGCGCGGGTCGTCCCGCACCACCCGGCGCGCGTCACGCAGCGCGATCGCGGCTTCGAGCGGCCGGCCGTCCTGCTCGTCGCGCGCGAGCCGCTGGAAGAGCCCGCCGACGAGTACCGCGCTCGACTCGTCGCTCACGGCCCACAGGCTCCCCACCACGCGACGCGCACCCGCGACGAGGAATGCACGGGTGAGCGCCATCGCGCCCTCGCCCGCGACCCGAGGCCCCTTCGCGGTTTCACATGCCGAGAGCACGGCGATCTCGCAATCCAGGTGCAGGCGGTGGATCTCGAAGAGATCGAGCATGCCGTCGGCCGCGGCGCCGCCTGTCGTGGCCGCCGAGGGCGCGAGGACGAGCCCCGCGAGCACGTGCCCGCCCGCGTCCTCGGCGAATCCGTGTGTCGCGATGTGCACGAATCGCCGTCCGTCCAGCGCCGCACGCACCGCCAACTCCTGTGCGCCCGCCCCGGTGAGCGCCGTGACGCGTGCCAGTCCGAACGCGGTGCGAATCGCCTCCGTCTCGCGCGCCGTTCCCGGCAAGGTGGGCCATGCCCGCGCGCGCCGCGATGCGGCCCGTGACGCACCGCGAGCCGAATCGGTCGCGGCGCCGTAGGCGACGTCGCTCACGCTGAGCACGTCCGGGACGCCCGGCGTGCGCGGCGGCGGTGCGGGCCGGAGCGCGAGATTGCGCAGCGACGTCGCCGACGCGCCGTACGCGATCGCCGGTCCGGCGTCGAGCCAGTAGCGCGTGCGATCGCGACCCGGGCCGCGGGGCTCGACGACCAGCGCCTCGAACGGCACCAGTCCCAGCGCGCCGTCCGGAACGATCGCCACTTCGGCCGCGCGCAGGACGCGCGATCGCAGCCGCGCGGGCAGCGCGATGCGCGCGAGCGCGTCGAGTCGCAGCTCGAGCGAGTCCGGGCCCGTGCGCGACCGCAGCGGCAACAGGACGTAACCGCCCGCCGGCGTACCCGCGAGCAGCGTGGCGAGCCCAGGGCGGTCCGGCGCGCCGGTGACGACGCGTTCGAGCAGCTCGGCGCCCACGGCACCCGCGCGTTCGCCCAACCGGGCGGCCGACATCGCATCGAGCGTGAGCGGGAAGTACTCGACGCGGCCGCGCGCGTCGAGCGCGAACACGCCACTCTCCCGCTCGCCGACGTGATAGACGAGCAGCAGGCCATCGGGCGGCACGACCGAGCGCCGTAGCGCCTCGGTCGACGCGGGCTGGCCGTCGGCGCTGAGCACGCCTCGCCAGACCGGACTCGCGTGCCGGATCCGGCGGCGCACCTGGGCGAGTTCCGCGGAGGCCGAGTCGGCCCGTGCCCCGAGCCGCGCGGTGAGCTCCAGCCGCTCGCGCACGCCGAGCGTGGGATCGCGCTGCGCGTCCTGCAACGCGCGCTGCGACGCGGCGAGCCGGCTCTCCGCGTCGCGTTCCGCGCTCGCCAGCGTCGACGCGAGCGAATCCGGAACGCCCGCCAGCAGGTCCACGCCGCTCTCGGCCAGCGCGTCGAGCAGCACGCGCGCCCGGCCCCGCTCGTGCGCCGCGAGCGCGTCGCCCACGTTCCCCCGCGCGAGCTGCCAGCGCACCATGCGGTCGAAGAGATCGAGCCGGCCCGCGACGAACGCCGCGCGCGTCTCGTCGCCCCCCCGCACGACGCGCAGCGAATCGAGCAGCGCGAGCGCGAGGCCCTGTTCGGCCGTCGCGTCCGCGAGACGGCCGGCCGCCGCGAGCGCCTCCGCGCGGTCGGCGTGCGCCTCCAGCTGCGCGTCGGGGTACGCGCCCGAAGCCTCGAGCAGTACGAGCGACCGGGCGAGAAGCGAATCCGCTTCGCGCCCGTGACCGCGAGCGTGCTCGCGCCGCAGTGCGCGCGCGAGGTCCACGAGCACGAGCGCGACCTCGGGGTGCCGGGGACCGAGCCGCGCCTCCCGGATCGCCAGCGCCCGGCGCAGCAACGAGTCGGCGTCCGCGGCGCGCCCCGCGGCGATCTCGCGGCGCGCACGATCGTGCAGGTGCTGAGCGAGCAGCGGATGGTCCGGCCCGAGGGTGGCGAGGAGGATCGACCCGGTCTCGGCGTCGAGCGAATCCGCGCGCGCGAACCGGCCCAGCACCTGTTCGCACACGGCCGTCTGGTTGAGGAACGGCACCAGGTCCGGATGCTCCGGGCCCAGCGCCCCGCGCGCGCCCTCCAGTGCGAGCCGATAGAGCGGCTCCGCCACCTCCGGGCGATCCTGGAGCCGCAGAACCTCGGCGAGATTCAGGCGCGCCGTGGCGAGCGCTCCCGGATCGTCCGAGTGCTGGAGCGTCGCGAGCACGTCCTCGAGCAGCGGCTCGGCCTCGTCGAAGCGCGCGAGATCCTTGTAGAGCCCCGCGAGGTTGTTCGCGAGCGCGAGCCGCATCGGATCGCCCGCGGCGAGCCGCTCGCGCGCGAGGTCCAATCCCGCACGGAAATGCCCCTCGGCCGCGGCGAGATGATCGCGCACGCGCTCGAGCTCGCCGAGGTTGTTGTGCGCGTCGGCGAGCCGCGAGGGATCCACTCCCGGCAGAGCGGTGAGGATCGCGAGCGCGCGCTCCATGGGCTCGCCGGCGCCCGCGTAGTCGCCCAGCTCGAAACGCAGCATGCCCAGCTGGCGCAGGCTCGCCGCGGCCTCGGCCGTGGCGGCTGCGGATCCCCGCGTGCGCAGCGCGACCGCGCGTTCGGCGAGCGGCAGCGCGTCGGTGAAGCGGCCGAGGTAGTCGAGCAACGTCGCCAGGTTCGCGAGGCTGCCGGCCACGCGCGGGTCATCCGAGCCGTACGCGCGCTCGCGGCGCGCGAGTCCGCCACGGAACAGCGGCTCCGCCGCGGCCATGGCTTCGGGCGTTCCGGTCATGAAGAGCTTCCGGCCGAGACTGTCGAGCGCCGAAGCCGCGCGTTCGGGCACCCAGCGATCCCGCACCTCGCGTGCGCGCACCAGCGAGTCGGCGACGTGCGCGGCGAGTGTCGCGTCCCCCGCCGCGAGCGCGCGCTCGAACGGCCCCGGTGCGGGCGGCGAGGCCGCGTGGGCGGCCACGGCGAGCGCGCACAGCGCGATCGGCATGACGGCGAGGCGGCGGAGCGGCCGTGACTGGAGAGGGCGCATCCGCGGAACATCGCGCATGCCGGGCGCGAGCGCCACGGACTTCCGCGACCGGCGGAGCCCCGGGACCCGCTCCGGGAGCACGCGAATCGCGGGCGGCAACCGCATGTGCGAACACGGATTCGGAACTTGCCCGGGGCGACGCCCCCCACCCGCCCACCCCAGCGGGCGGGCGAGAGTGAATCCTCCCCTTCAGTCGATTCCGCATTCTTCCGATGACGGAGGGTCGCTTCCCGGCTGGCCGCTTCCACCCGGACGGGAGTCGCTCCCACTCGTGATCGGAGGAATGCCCGTGAACGTGCTTCGCACCCACAAGCTCCGCTGGCTGCTCGCTCTCGCCATCGCCCTCGTCGCGCTCCCGCTGGCCTCGTGCTCCAAGAAGGACGACAACCCGGTCGCGCCCTCGACGCCGGCGCTCGAGAAGACGCCGGTGATCAAGGCGATCACGCTGGACACGCTGCTCACGAGCACCAGCGCCGGCAGCGGCAACTACGACTACGGTCCGACGTTCACGGTCTCGCGCGCCGGGAATGTCACGCGCCTCGCGTGCAAGATGCCCGCAGCCGGCACGTACAAGGTGACGCTGTGGGGCAACCTCGCCACGACGCCTTCCGTGCTCGCGTCCGCCGATATCGTGCAGGCCGGTGCCGGGCAGATCGCGTACAAGACGATCACGCCCGTCGCGCTCGCCACCGGGCAGACGTACCTGATCGCGATCCACTCGTCGGGCCAGTGGTACGAGATCCGGCGCCAGGGTGGCGGCGCGCTGCCCTACCCGCTCACGAGCGGCAGCGTGCAGCTCACGGGCTACCAGTGGATCTCCAACGGCACCGCCTCCCCGGTGTTCCCCACCAACGTCGACGCCACCTACATCTCGGGCTTCGCGGACTTCGACTTCCAGCCGAACTGACGCTGCACCGTTTCGCAACCGGGGGCCCGCGGCGATGCGCCGCGGGCCCTTCGGCATTCGCGGCCCGGGCATCGCGCTCCCGGCCCCGGCGATGCTGGGACGCGCGCCACGAACGGGATCGGCGTGGTCGAGCGAAGCGCCGAGCGGCGCTCGTGCGCCGCCGCGCGGCGCTGGTGCGCCTCGCGCGGGCGGGACGTTCGCGGACGTGGCATGCTGGCGCGTCCGCATCTCCTTTCGCCATTCTGGAGCCCGCCATGTCCGAGAAGCCCGAAGCCACGCCCGCGCCCACGCCCGAGCCCGTCGATCGCATCGTCGTCACGAAGCACACCGTCCGGATCGGCGGCAAGGACCTCGCCTACACCGCCACCGCGGGGACGATCGTCCTCAAGGAGGAACGCGAGAAGAAGGGTGAGCAGGAAGGCGTCGCCGAGGGCGAAAAGGCGCGCGCGGTGGTGTTCTTCGTCGCGTACACGCTCGACGGCGTGACCGACGCGGGGGCGCGACCGGTGACGTTCGCGTTCAACGGCGGCCCCGGCTCCTCCTCGGTCTGGCTGCACCTCGGGGCGCTGGGGCCGCGCCGCGTCGTCGGCGACGCCGACGGCACGCTGCAGGCGCCGCCCTACCGGCTGACGGACAACGAGCACACGCTGCTCGCGGAGAGCGACCTCGTCTTCATCGATCCAGTGAGCACGGGTTTCTCGCGTCCCGTCACCGGCGAGAAGGCGAAGGACTTCCACACGTTCCGCAAGGACATCGAGTCCGTCGGCGATTTCATCCGCCTCTGGTGTTCACGGCAGCGCCGCTGGTCGAGCCCCAAGTACCTCGCAGGCGAGAGCTACGGCACGACGCGCTCGGCCGGGCTCGCGTCGTACCTGCAGGACCGCCACGGCATGTACCTCAACGGTCTGATGCTGGTTTCCTGCGTGCTGGACTTCCAGACGCTGGAGTTCCTGCCGACCAACGACCTGCCGAGCATCGTCTACCTGCCCGCCTACACCGCCACGGCCTGGTATCACCGACGACTCGAGCCGGCGCTGCAGGAGGACCTCGCGCGCACGCTGGAGCAGGCCGAGACGTTCGCGATCGGCGAGTACGCCACCGCGCTGCTCATGGGCTCCGGCCTGGACGCCGCGGCGCGCGCGACCGTCGCGGCGAAGGTCGCGCGCTTCACGGGTCTCTCCGCGGACTACGTCGAACGCGCGAACATGCGGCCGGAGATCGGACATTTCTGCCGCGAGCTGCTGCGCGACCAGCGTCGCGTGGTCGGGCGCCTCGACAGCCGGTACAAGAGCGTCGATCGCGACGCCGTCGGCGGCGAGATGACGTTCGACCCGAGCTTCGACGCCGTCATGGGACCGTACGCGGCGACGCTGAACGACTACGTTCGTGGTGAGCTCGGCTTCGAGAGCGACCTGCCCTACGAGATCCTCAGCTTCCGCACCAACGAAGCATGGAAGTGGGACGAGCACTCGAATCGCTACGTCGAGGTGGTGGAAGCCCTGCGCCGTGCGATGACGCAGAATCCGCACCTGCGCGTGTTCGTCGCCAACGGCTACTTCGATCTCGCCACGCCCTACTTCGCGACCGAGCACACGTTCCGCCACCTCGGCCTGCCCGACGACCTGGCGGCCAACGTGAGCATGAGCTACTACGAAGCCGGGCACATGATGTACGTGCACCAGCCCTCGCTGGCCGCGCTCGGCCGGGATCTCGCGCAGTTCGTGCGCGCCGTGCGGCCCTCCTGAAAGGGCCGCGCGGCGGCGCGCACATTCAGTCGACCCGCACGAGCCGCAACCGCGCCGTGCGGTCGCCCTGCGTGAGGCGCGCGAAGTAGACCCCGGCGCCGTCGGCATCCTGCCCGACGTCCAGCGTGTGCCGCCCGGAACCCAGCGCGTCGAGCGCGCGCTGCTCGAGCCGCCGTCCCGCGACGTCGAAGAGTTCGAGCCGCGCGCCCCGCGCGTCGGCCAGCGAGAACGCGAGGCGGAACGCCCCGCGGGTGGGATTCACGCCGGCGACACCGAGCGCGAAGGACGGCGCGTCCACGGGCGCCAGCCACACCGCGTCGCCGAGGACGGCGCCGTTCGCGGCCCGCAACCGGTAGCCGCGGCTCACGCCCGGGTCGAGCATCTCGTCCGTGAAGCGCACCCGGTGGTCCGCGTCCGGGACGAGTTCGGCGAGCACCTCCCACGCACCGCCGCTCGTGGCCCTCTCCAGCGTGACCGGTACGGCGTCCGCGAGCCGCCACTCGAGGCGCGCGCCGCGCGCGTCCAGTGTCGCCGCCAGCAGGGAGGCGAGCGTGGACGTGGCGCCATCGGCGCCCCACGCGACCGTCCCGCCGGCGCCGACGCGCTGCGCGAAGACGTGGCGCACCGTTCCCGCGCGATTGTCGGTCCAGCCCACGAACGCTCCGCCCGCGCCGTCGGCCGCGAGGCCGCCACGGTACTGGCCCCCCGCGGCACCCACCACCGCGATGCCGCCCGCGCCCCAGGGAAGCGAGCCGTTGCCCGCGATCCGCTGCGCGAACAGGTCGCGATCGCCCGCGGAGTCCTCGCTCCACGCGACGATCGCTCCGCCCGAACCGTCCGGGGCGATTCCCGTGAGCGCCTGGCTCGCCGCGGAGTTCCCGATCGCGGCGCCGCCGGCCGTCCACTGCGCGGATCCGCTCGCGTTCACGCGCTGCGCCCACACCCGCGCGAGCGCCGTGCGTTCGTCGGACCACGCCACGACGACGCCGCCGGCTCCATCCGCCGAGACGGCGATGTCGTCGATCTGCGCCCCGGGGGACGCCACGACCGTCCCCGGCGAAACCCACTGCGGCACGCCGCCCGCGTCGATGCGCTGGGCACGCAGCGTGTCGAGCGACGACGTCGTGAGGAGGTCGTAGGTGCTCGAATACGAGATGATGACCGCGCCGTTGGAGCCGTCGGACACCAGGTCGATCGGGATGCCCTGTCGGTGCCCGTACGAGGCGACCCGAACGCCGTTGGCGGTCCAGAGCGGCGCGCCGGCGCCACTCAGCCGCTGCGCGAACACCCCGAAGTCGTTCGCGTCCCGTCCGTCGGCCCAGGCCGCGATCACACCTCCGGCACCGTCCTGGCGGACCTGGATCCAATACTGCGTCGCTGCGTCGTTGCAGACGGCGATTCCGCCCGCTCCCCACGCGAGCGTTCCCGCCGCGTCGACGTGCTGCAGCCGGACATCGAAGCTGTAGTTGGACCAGCCCGCGTACGCGCCACCGGTGCCGTCGGCGTCGACGGCCAGCGTGAAGACACTCTGGGCGCCGCCCGCGATCCGCAGCCCGTTCGCCGTCCACGCGGGTGTCCCGGCCGAGGTGACGCGCTGCACGTAGAAGTCGCGCCCCGAGCCGCCCGGCCGGGCGTCGGCCCACGCCACGATCACCCCGCCGGAACCATCGCCGGTGACCTTCTCGACCGACTGGCTGCCCGGCGCGTCGCAGACGGTCACCGTCGCACCGGCGGGCTGGCCGTTCGCCGCGAGGTGCCGGGCGAACACGTCGGTCTGCAGGCCGGAGACTGCTTCCCACACCAGCCAGGTGCCGCCCGCACCGTCGGCGACCGGGCGACCTCCGTACTGCGAGGCCTCGTCGTCGAACACGATCCGGCCGCCGGCCGCGAACAGCGCCCCGCCTGCGCCATCGAGATGCTGCACCACGATCGCACCGATCGACCGGAAGTCGTACCACGCCATGCGTGCGCCGCCACCGCCGTCGCCGACGACCTCCGGCACCGACGGCAGGCCCGGGGCACCCGCGACGAGCACGCCATTCGCCGCCCACTGTGGGGCGCCGACGGCATCGAGACGCTGCGCCCAGATCGAGCTCGCTCCGTCGACGGCATTGCGACCGTCGAGCCAGGTCACGATCGCGCCCCCCTGTCCGTCGGTCACTGCGGACTGCCCGTACGTGTAGGCGCTCCCGGTCTGCGCGACGAGCACGGCCGTCGTGTCCCACGCGCGTGCGCCCGCCGCGGTCAGGAGCTGCACACGCACCGACCAGTCGGTCACGCCGTCCGTCCACGCGAGGAAGGCTCCACCCGCCGGCGCGGGCTCGAGAGTCCAGCCGTAGCTCGGCCCTGAAGCGACGAACAGGACACCGCCGGCGGTCCAGTGCTCGGCCCCGGTCGCGTCGAGCCGCTGGCCGCGCAGCGCTCCCGAATCACCCCACACCACGAGCGCGCCGCCCGAACCGTCGGAGCACGCCACCGGGTACTCGCCCACGCGACCGCCGTCGATGAGCACGCCGTCCACCGTCCACCCGGGAGCGCCCGCGGCCGTGAGATGCTGCGCGTACGCGCCGGGCGCGCCCGGCCGGGAATCGGACCAGAAGACGTACGCCCCGCCGGCGCCGTCCCCGACGATCGCCGACGGTTCCTGCGAACCGGGCGCCTCGCACACGGAGTTGCCGTCGACGGCCCAGCCCGCGGGGACGTTTCCGGCGCCATCGACGCGCGACGCGAACACGTCGGTCTCCGCGTTCCCGACGCGCCACATGCATACCAGTCCGCCGCTGCCGTCGGCGGCGACGAACGGCGAGGAGAAGCGCCGCGGGCGTGCCGCGACGAGTGCGCCGTCCGGTGTCCACGCCGGAATCCCCGCGCTGCTCACCCGCTGGGCGTAGACGTCCCCCGAGATCTCCGCCGAACGCGTGTCGGTCCATGCGACCACCACGCCGTTCGCGCCATCCGGCAGGACGCCCACGAGTCGCTGGTCGCCGGGCGCGGTGCACACGCCCAGCCCCGTCGTGGGCCAGCCCGGAGCCGGATCGCCCGTTGCCGCGAGGCGCAGCAGGAAGATGTCGTTCTCGCCGTCGCGGCTGTCGCTCCACGCGATGTAGAAGCCACCCGTACCGTCCGGGACGGATTCGAGTCCCGCCGGAGACGCCGGAGCGAATCCGCGGCCCGAGCCCGAGGCTTCGGCGTGGAGTGCCATCGGCGCGCGGCGGACGCCGGCGTGCGTCACCGCCGGGAGCGTGAGCGAAAACACCGACGTCATCACCAGCAGCACCTGGACCCGGTTCATGAACACCTCGTGGGCGGGACGTGGAGGATGGACGGGATCACCCTCCCTACGTCCCAACGCACGAGCGCGAACACCGGGGCCGGGGGGCCAGCCCCCCGGCGCTCAGGACTTCGCGGCGGCCGCGTTCGCGGCCTGTAGCACCATCCCCCACGCGCGGTCGAAGTAGGCCCGCGTCTGCTCGAACTCCCCGCGATGCTCGGGGAAGCGGGCCGCGAGTTCGGCGAAGCCGAGATGCTCGAGGCGCACGCGCGTGAGGCGCGGCCCCAGTTCCTCGAGCCGCAGCACGACCCATGTGCGCTGGCTGCGCGCGAACGGCAGCTTGGGCGGCGCGTTCCACGACCACGACAGCATCTCGCCCGGCACCAGGCTCAGGACGGTGCAGCCCTCCGAGCCCTGGTCGCCCTTCGGTGCGGACAGGTCGAAGTGGATCTCGAACTTCCCGCCGGGCCAGGGCTCGATCTCGGCATCCTGCGCGATGACACGCTTCCAGCCCTCGCGTGTCGCGAACAGCGCCCACGCCTCGTCGCGGCTCACCGGCAGCACCTGCGTCTTCGCGATCGGGTCGAGTGGCTTCGCGGCGTGCGCCGGTCCCGCCGGAGCGGGCGCGGTGGAGTCGAACGCCGCCTGCAGCGTCTTGAGGGTCCAGTCGTTGCCCGTGCGGAAGAAGGCGCGCATGCGCTGCGACTCCGCCGTCGTGTCGTACCCCATGCCGGTCACGCGCAGGAACGTCGAGCCGTCACCGAGGTCAGTCAGGGTCGCGACGGTCCACGTGTTACGCCATGCGCTCGGGAACGGGAATCCCTTCGGTGGCTGGTGGATCCGGAACGCGAACATGCGTTCCGGTTCATAGGCGAGGATCTCGTTCTGGATCGCGCCTTCCCCGTGCAGGTCGGTCGTCGCGTCGTACGCGGTGCGGATGATGCCGCCGACGCGCAGGTCGAGCTCGCAGCGGGCGACCCCCAGCTTGCGATGCCCCTCCGGCGTGGTGAACACCTTCCAGAGTTCCGCCGGCGACGTGCGGACGACGCCCTCGCTCACCTGGGGCGAGACGTCCGGGGCGGCCGCGCGCGACGGCGCGGCGAGCACGCACGCGAGCACGACGAGGGCAGTGGGTCCGGCGAACGAATGGCGCAAACGGGTGATCATCGGCTCCTCCGGCGGTGGGGGGCCCCGGCGTTCGCGAGGGCCTGGAGAGAATCGAAGTAGGCGCGCAACTGCGCCACGCAATCGTCGAACGGCTTCAGGGTGCCGGCGGCGCGAGCCTGCATGATGCCGCCCTCCATGACGGTCAGGACGAACCGTGCGAGTTGCCCGCGATCGACCGTGCGCGGCAGCCGGTCGCCCGCATCGTCGAGCCAGCTCCGCACCACGGCGGTCCAGTTCTCGAAGTTGCGGTGCACGAGCGCCCGCGCGTCGGCGTGATCGTCGGCCACCTCCAGCGCGAGGTTGCCGATCGGACAGCCCATGCGGCAGCCCCACGCGTGCATGCCTTCGCGGTACTGGGCCAGAAGCGCGAACACGCGCTCGATCGGATCGTCCGTACGCGCTTCGGCGGGCGCCATGACGCGCGGCCGCAGCAGTTCCAGCGCGTGCTCGAGCACGCCGACCAGCAGCGCGTCCTTGCTCGGGAAGAAGTGGTAGAGGCTTCCGGAGTTGACCTCCGCCTCGCGCAGGAGCGTCGACACCCCCGTCGCGTGATAGCCCTGCTCGTGGAAGAGCTGGAACGCGGTGTCGAGGATGCGCGTGCGCGTGTCGGGTGACGGCGGCGGAGGCGCCGCCGGCGGCGGCGACGCCTTTCGCCTGCGGGCGGGCACGGAACGAGGGGTCACGAAACCTCCACTTGAACGAACGTTCAAGCATCTTGAACGATCGTTCAACCGCTGTCCAGTCGAATCCCTCCCGGCCGCGTTTCCCGCCGGGACACCGGCCGCCCCGGCTGCGGACCCGTGCGCTATCTTCCTGCTGCCGCCCGGCGGGATCGGGCGGCCGCGTTCCTCGGCGCGTGTCGTCACCCCACTCACGACGTGGGACGGCCCGTCGTGCCGGCTCACGCGCGCAAGGAGGCGTGCCATGCCGCAACGCGCCTGCGGGTTCCCGAACCCCGCGCCCATCACGAAGTTCTTCACCGTCCTCGCGGTGCTGCTCCTGACCGTGACGAGTTCGCGAGCGCAGAGCTTCCCGCTCGCCTCGCGGATCGACTACCCGGCGCCCTCCAATCCGAATGGAATCGCGATCGGCGACCTGGACGGAGATGGCCGGCTGGATCTCGTCACGGCGCTGCGCGGCGCCTCCCTCGTGGCCGTGTTTCCCGGGCTCCCCGGTGGCCGCCTCGGCACTCCGGCGACGTTCTCGACGGGATCGCTCCCCTTTTCGGTCGCACTCGGCGACCTGAATGGCGACGGCCGCCTCGATCTCGCCGTCGCCAATGCGGGAGCCACGACGGTCTCGCTCCTGCTCGGGACCGGCACCGGGGCATTCGGGCCTCGACTGGATCTCCCGTGCGGCACCTCGCCGGCCGCGGTCACGATCGCGGACCTGGACTCGGACGGAGCGCTCGACCTGCTCGTGGCCGACAACGCGGTGGACTCGCTCTCCGTCCTGCTCAACCACGGCGACGGCACGATGTCGGCTCCGACCCGTTACGCGACCGGTGGCCAACCCAACGCCATCGCCGTCGCGGATTTCGACGGCAACGGCCTGCAGGACGTCGCGATCGCGCACGGCGCACTGAACACCGTGTCCGTCCGCCTGGGAACGGGCGGCGGCAGCCTCGGTGCGCGCGTCGACTTCACGGTCGGCGACCAGCCGCAATCCGTGGTCACCGCGGACCTCGACGAGGATGGACGTGCCGACCTCGCCACCGCGAACCTGGCGACGAACAATGTGTCCGTCCTGATCGGCAATGGCCAAGGCGGGTTCGCCGGCCACGTCGACTACGCGACGGGCAACGGCCCCCGCTCGGTCGTCGCGGGAGACGTCAGTCGCGACGGGCGAACCGATCTCGTCGTGTGCGACTGGCAGGACTTCCTGGTGTCCGTCCTGCCGGGCAACGGCGACGGAACGTTCGGAAGCCGTACCGACCTGCCGACGGGCAACTACCCGTGGAACCTGGCCGTGGCCGACCTGAACCAGGACGGCCACCTGGATATCGCCGCCGTGAACTACCAGTCGATGTCGGTGACCATCGATCTCGCGGCGGGCGCCGGCGACCTGGGCGACCGGACCGACGTGCCGATCGGGAACGACCAGTACGCCGTGGCCTGCGGCGACTTCGACGGCGACGGGGACTCGGACGCCGTGTTCCCGGACTACGTGAACAGCCTGCTCGCGGTTCGGATCTCGGACGGCACGGGCGGCTTCACGGCGTCCGCGAATCTCTCGCTGCCGGACGGAGCGCAGTGCCGCGCGGTGGCCCTCGCCGACATGGACGGTGACGGACACCTCGACGTGCTCGCGGCCGCGTCGGGCACCAAGCAGCTCTCGCTGTTCTCCGGCGTGGGGAACGGCACGTTCGGGGCGCGCACGGACGTGATGGTCGGCGCGAACCCCACGGCGATCGCGGTCGCCGACCTCGATGGAGACGGCGCGAGGGACGTGGTCACCGCCAACACGGATTCCGCGTCGCTGACGATCCGCTTCGGCGATGGCCACGGTGCATTCCCACGGCGCAAGGACCTCACCACCGGCGCCGGCCCGGTGGCGATCGCGATCGCCGACGTCGATCGCAATGGCGCACTCGACATCGTCAGTGCCAACCGCGACGCGAACTCGGTCTCGGTACTCTTCGGGCTGTACGCCGGCAACTTCCAGGCGAAGGTCGACTACGCGGCGGGTACCGCGCCGCGAGGCGTCGTCGCAGCGGACCTGAACGGCGACGACGCCGTGGACGTCGCCGCATGCAACTCCGGCGGCAACACGACCTCCGTGTGGTTGAACCAGGGTTTCGGAACACTCCTGTCCCGGGTGGACCACCCGGCGGGCCCGGCGCCCTACGGGCTCGTGGCTGGCGACATGAACGGTGACGGCCGAGTCGACCTCGTGGAGGCGGACCACAGCTTCCCCGCCGCCGTTTCCGTGTACTTGAACGGCGGCTCCGGCACCTTCACGACGCGCACACCCTACCCGCTCGTGGCGGCGGGAATGGCCATCGCGCTCGGCGACTTCGACCACGACGGACGGCTGGACGTCGCCGCGGGGCGCCAGGGTTCGCAGGCGGCTTCGATCCTGCTCGCTCGCGGCACTTCGAGCATCGCCGTCTCCAGTTCGCCCGAGCCCTCACTCACCGGCGCACCGGTCACCCTCACCGCGACGGTCTCGCCGGTCGCGCCGCACACTGCTGCGACCGGCGGCTCGGTTCGCTTCTGGGACGGCAGCACCCCGCTCGGAACCGCGAACATCGTGGGCGGTGTCGCCATGCTCCCGGTCTGGGGCGGGATCGCGGGACGCCACACCTACCAGGCCGTCTACGACGGCGATACCCGCTACCTCGGCCGCATGTCCCCGGACCGGCCGCACCGCATCGCGACGACCTATTCGCCGGTGATCCTCTCGGTCCGGGACGTTCCGAACGACCAGGGCGGCGTGGTCAAGTTGAGTTGGGGCGCGGCGCTGCTGGACAATGCCGTGGACGCCGCCGTGACCGGCTACCAGCTGTTCCGCTCCGTTCCCACCGCCCTCGCATCCAAATGGATCGAACAGGGCGTGCGGGTCGTGCGTTCGCCCGACGAACTCGGCACGCCGACCGACCACGTGCTGCTCCTCACCGAACTCGAGGGTACGGTCATCGCGTGGGAGTACGTCGGCTCCCAGGATGCCTTCCGGCTCGCGGCGTACAGCGCCGTGCTGGCGACGCTCGGCGACTCCAGCGCGACGGGCAATCCCAGGACCCAGTTCATGGTGCGCGGCGTCGGCACGCTCGGGCGCACCTGGGATTCGGCCCCGGACAGCGGCTGGTCCGTGGACAACCTGCCACCCGCGATCCCCGCGCTCGCGTCCTCGCACTACGAACAGGGCACGACGACGCTCGCGTGGCACGCGAACCCGGATGCCGACCTTGCGGGCTACCGCGTCTACCGCGGGGCGAACCCCGCATTCGTGCCCGCACCGGCGAACCGTCTCGCGACGGTCGCGGGGCTCGGCTTCGTCGACGCGGCCGGAGCGCCGTGGGTCTACAAGCTCACCGCGCTGGATGTCCACGGAAACGAGAGTACCGCGCTCACGATCGTGCCGCTCGGCACCGCCGGCGTCGACGCCGACGCCCCGGCCGGCTTCGCGCTCGCGCCCGTGTCGCCTCACCCCGTGCGGGACGGCCAGTTCCACGTCGCGTTCTCGCTGCCCGACGCGTCCGCCGCGCAACTCGAACTGGTCGATGTCGGCGGCCGCCGCATCGCGACGCGCGACGTCGGCGTTCTCGGCGCCGGTCCACACGCCGTCGCCTGGAACCGCACCGGACTCGCCCCGGGCCTCTACTTCCTGAGGCTCACCCAGGGCTCACATCGAGCCGTGGAGCGGGTGGTCGTGGCCAACTGACCCATCGGCGGATCGCGGCCACGCGTCCATTCGAGCGTGGCCGCGAGCGCATTCGGCCGCACGTTCGACCTGCGCCCTTTCGGGTTGGACACCGCCGCGACGGATGCTAGCGTGCCGCCCCGTCGCCGCGGGGAGCCGCTCCGCGGCGGATCGTGTCCCGGGGAGCCCGCCGCCATGACGACCCGAATCACCGCGCCCCGCACGGGCCCGCTCGACATGACGGGCTACCAGTGGACCGTGCTGTTCGCCGCCTGGCTCGGCTGGGGCTTCGACGTCTTCGACGGGCTGCTCTTCAACTTCGTCGCCCCGAACTGCGTGCCCACGTTGCTGCACCTGCCGCTCGGCTCGGCGGCGGCGAAGGCGGCCACGCTGCAGTGGACGGGACTGCTGACGTCGCTGCTGCTCGTCGGCTGGGCGATCGGCGGCATCGTGTTCGGGCGGATCGCCGACCGGATCGGCCGCACGCGCACGCTCCTGCTCACGATGCTCCTCTACTCGCTCGGTACTGCTGCGTGCGCGTTCGCGCCCAACCTCGCGGTCCTCGCGCTCTGCCGGCTCGTCGCGAGCCTCGGGATCGGTGGCGAGTGGGCCGCGGGCGCCGCGATGGTCGCCGAGGTCGTTCCCGAGCACCGGCGCACCGAGGCCGGCGCGCTGCTGTACACGTCGTCGCCCTTCGGGCTCTTCCTCGCGACGTTCGTGACCTGGCAGATCCAGGGCGTCCACCTGAACGCTCACCCCGAGACGGCCTGGCGCTACGTCTTCCTCACCGGCCTGATCCCGGCGGCCGCGGCGTTCGCCGTGCGGATCTTCGTGCGCGAGCCGGAGCGCTGGCGGCACGCGCACGCGGAGTCCGCGCCACCGCGCATCGCCGAACTGTTCACCCCGCGCTGGCGCGCCACCACGCTCTCGGGCCTCGCGATGTCGATCGTCGCCCTCGTCACCTGGTGGAGCTGCAATGCGTTCCTTCCCGTGGTCGCCGGCGGTCTCGCGGCCGCCACGGCCACGGCGCACCGGTTGGAGCCGGCCGCGGCGCGCACGCTCGCAGAATCCTGGAAGGCGCTCGCGACCAACTGCTTCAACCTCGGCGGCCTGCTCGGCACGCTGCTCACCGTGCCGGTCGCGAAGCGGCTCGGCCGCCGGCCCATGTACGCCCTCTACTACCTCGCGTCCGGCGTGGCGGTGATGGCGACGTTCGGTCTCGCGATGCCGGACCACACGCGGCTCTACATGTACTTCTTCATCGGGCTCACGGTGTTCGGCGTATTCGGCAGTTTCACCTACTACCTGCCGGAGCTCTACCCCACGCGCCTGCGAGGTACCGGTTCGGGCTTCTGCTACAACGCGGGCCGCATCGTCGCGGCGGCCGGCCCGATCGTCGTCGGGACGATCGCCGCGCGCGGCGCCGCGGGCCTCGATTCGGCGCTGCAGGTGCTGTTCTGGGTCGGCGCCGTGCCGCTCGCGGGGCTGCTCCTGATTCCGTTCGTGATCGAGACCCGCGGCCGCGTGCTCGCCGACTGACCGCGCTTCCGCCGCCCCGCGCCGAGTACCCGATCGCGAGGCCGGCGAGCGGCACGGCGATCCTCGTGCCGGCGACGGCGGGCGGCGTCGCCCCGGCCTCGCGGCACCCCGCTACGCCGCGGCCGGCCGCGCCGTGCCGGCCAGCGGTGCCAGCCACCGTGCGCCGTGGAACGCCACGAACTGCACGAGCGGCAGCAGCACGCGTGTCTCGAGCAGCAGCCCGAAGCAGCAGAGCGCGACCACCATCCCGATCGTGACCAGCGCCAGTGCCCCCGAGCGCTCGGCGTCGGTGAGCCACAGGCCCACCGCGACGATGAGCACGAGCAGCAGGAACACGGGCACCACGACGGCGAAGCCACCCGCCATGAGCGAGTCCGCGCTGCCCACGAGCGAACGCAGGTTGAAGAACAGCGTGAAATGGAAGCTGCGGCCGTAGACGACCGCCGGCGGCAGTTCGAGCCCGGGCTGCATCTCGCGGATCATCAGCTTCGAACGCAGGAACTCCACGAGCGCGATTCCGGCGCCCAGCAGCACGGCACCCACGGCCGCCGCGCTCCAGTCGATGCGCGCGTGCCCACCGCGCCGGCGCGCCGCGAGTGCGCGCACGATCGGGTCGAGAGCGAGCCAGCCGGCGATGAAGAACGCGAGCTCGTGATTGAGCAGCGCCCACGCGTACAGCACCACGAACCAGCGCCGGCGCGCGCGAGCGAGCACCAGGGCGTTGAACGTGGCGAACACCACGAGCGAGACCAGGTCCCACGCGTAGATCCACAGGCACGGAAGCAGCAGCACGATGCCGAGATGGAACAGGAACATCGCGACGTAGGGCGAGCGCCGCACGTCGCGCGCGTGATCGGTCGCGAGCAGCACGACCAGGCCTGCCACGAACAGGGTCGCGAGCGCGAACCACGCGTAGGCCACCGAGGCATCGACGCCGGCCAGCGCCGCTCCCTCGTGCACGAGCCACGGGCCGAGCAGGCGGCTCTGGTACACGCGCCAGAGAGGCTCGCGATGGACGACGCCTTCGAGCACCGACGCCGAGCGCGCGAAGGCCGCCGGCATGAGCAGCGTGAAGAGGCGCACGTCCGCGACGGCGCATGCGAGCGCGAGCGACACGTGGCCCACGAGCCGGACCCACGTCACCGGCATCGGGCGGTTCGCCGGGACCGCGATCAGCGGCGCTGACACCCGGGCCGCGCGTCCCGCCCCCCGTTCGCTCATGAGGATCTCCTCGGCCCGGGCGTGCGCGGGGGCGCGGGCACGCGAGTCCGGTCGCCGGTGCGGCCCACATCGACTGCGTGTGCGAACAAGGATGCAGGAGGACTCTAGCGATTCGAACCCGGCCCACCAACGGGAAAGCGCCTCGCGATCCGGCAAGCTGGAGCGCACTCCGGACGCGACCCTCCCGGACACGTGGCGCGATCGTTGGAATATCCCTTGACACGTATATACGCACAAATGCATATTCGATCCATGAACGCGATGTTCTCCGCCCTCGGCGAGCCCAACCGCTTCCGGATCGTGGAATTGCTCCGGCAGGGACCGCGATCCGTCAACGAGATCGGGACTCGGCTGGGTATGCCCCAGCCGCAGGTCTCCAAGCACCTCCGCGTGCTCCGCGGCGCCCGGCTCGTCTCGGTGCAGCCCCGCGCACAGCACCGGCTCTACGGGCTGCGCCCCGAGCCCCTGCGCGAGATCCACGACTGGCTCGAGCGCTACCGCATGCTGTGGGAGGCGCGATTCGAGGCACTGGACGAGTTGCTCGACGAACTCCAACCACCCCGGAAGGCAGGAACGCATGTCCGCAAACGACGCCGCTGACTACACGACGCAGATGGACCGTGCTTCGGATCGCGAACTCGTGATCCGGCGAACCTTCCGAGCGAAGGCCGAACTCGTCTTCGACTGCCTCACCCGCCCCGAGTTGATGCGGCGCTGGTGGGCACCGCGCGCGCTCGGCGTGGAGCTCCTCGACGTCACGATCGACCTGCGCGTGGGCGGCGCCTATCGCTGGGTGTTCGGCAAGGGTGGCAAGCCGGCCATGGCCTTCAACGGGATCTACCGCGAGGTCGACCGTCCGCGGCGGCTCGTCTACACGCAGGTCTTCGAACCGATGCCCGAGGCCGGCGAAGGCCTCATCACGACGGTGCTGGAGGAACACGGCGGCGAGACCCGGTTCGTCTCGAACGAGCTCTACCCGTCCAAGGCCGTGCTCGATGGCGTCCTCGCGTCGGGCATGGAGCGCGGCATGCGCGAAACGCTGGAGCAGCTTTCGGCGTTGCTGGCGGAACTCGCGAAGACGAGCTGAGGACTCGCGGGCGGCGCGAGCGCGGCGCGGAGGGTTCCCGCTCCGCGCTCAGGCGCCGCCGTCGCGGTCGTGCAGCACGGTCGCGGCGGACGAAGGCGTGTCGCCCCGGGGCCGCGCGGGCGACGTGACGTCGACGGGTGCCGGCGCGGGTGCGAGCTCGCTCGGTGCCCGCACGCGTCCCGTTCCGCGCGCGAGCAGGTAGCCGCCGACCAGCAGGACGGCGATCGCCGCGAGTCCGACAGCCGTGACGGGCCAGTACCAGGACGCGCCCGGCGTCACCATCGGGAAGAAGCGCAGCACCTGCCAGGTGCTGAGGAAAGCCGCGCCGCCCACGAGGCCGAGACGCACCATGACGAGCGTCCACACCCCCAACAGGAGCAGCATCATGACCGCATCGAACGGTCCGTTGGCCCCGTGCCCGAGGAGCAGCGCGCATGAGCACGCGGCCCCGACGAGGCTTCCCACCCAGCGCTGGCGCGTCCAGCTGGTCACGAGCGCGAGCGCGCCCGCGTACGTGAGCGTGGCGTAGCCTGCGGTCGCGACCGAGAGCAGGATCTGGGCGAACGGCCAGCCACCTCCCATGAGCGTGTCCGTGGAGTCCGCGGGGCTGTCGAGCATCCCCGGCAGCATGAACGTGTGCGTCGCCGTCCCCCAGGCGTACTGCAGGCCGTAGCCGGCCACGAAAAGCGCCACCGACGCGCTCGTCCCGACCAGCACGTCCGCGCCGACGCGGGTGTCGCGCCAGCGACCGTCGAGGACGCGCGCCCACGCGACCATCAGGTGCGGCCAGGTGTTTCGCAGCACGGGTTCGAAGGCTGCATAGAGCACGAAGCAGGCGAGCATCGGGCGGCCGATCGAATCGAGCAGCAGGAGCACGACCTTCGGGAACGTGTCCCAGCCCTCGTTGCGGTGGAACACGAGGAGGTTCGCGCCCATGGCCACCGAGGTGATCGCCACCGCCACGCGGACGGCCCCGCGTGCATCGGCGCGCCCGGTGCGGAGGTTCACGAACGCCCGCCACGCGGACACGAGCACGAGCAGGACCATCGTCCAGTCGAAGACGACGGTCGGGACGGGAAGCGGCTGGGGCGCGTCGAGCTGGCGGATCGCCCCGTCCCGGATGCCCTCCACGGTCGCGGCGACGAGGTTCACCACGCGGCCGCGATACGACGCGAGTTCCGCATGGATCGTGTCGCGGCCGCTGCCGGCCGTGACGAGGCGCCAGGCATCACGGCGATCGAACGCCGCCGGCACCGCGAGCAGCGGGGTCGCCCGGACGACTCTGCTGGTGTCCGCGAACCCGACCAGCCGCAGCACCGCCGCCAGGTCGAGCGTGCGATCGGGCCCGTTGGCACTGTCCATCGCGAACGGGATCGCCTGGAACTGGGACAGGTTCCCCGCGCCGTCGATCATGAGCGTGACGAACCCGCCCGAGGGCGCGGGATCGCCGAAGATGGGTGTCCAGTCCTCGTTCGAAAGCGGCCGGAGCACCGTCGGCGACGACCAGTACGCGAGGCCGAAGACGCGCTGGAACTCCTTCGGGTCGGCCTGGGACACGTCGTGCAGGCCGAGACTGGCCGCGACGCCGGCGGCGACGGCCTGCCGGTAGACGAGCCGGGAATAGTCGTCCTTCCGCGCCGTCCATCCGAGCGAATCGCAGATGGCGCGGGCGCGATCGAGCAGCACCGCGGGCGGCTTCTCCAACGGCGCGCGCGTCAGGAGCTGACGCGTCGGCACCCAGGAGACGAGCGCGACGATCATGAGCACGCCGAGCGCGAGCCACGCGTTCGCGGCGCGGGCGGGGATCGTGTCGCCGCCGACGCCCGCGGCGACGAGTTCGGGCGACGGCGTCTCGCCTGCCGCGAGCGCGGCGGCGAGCGGGTCGCCGCCCGGCAGGCCCGCGGCGATCGCACCGACGCTCGGCGGCCGCTGCGCGGGATCGGGCGCGAGGCAGCGCAGGATCACCCGCTCGGTCGCGGGATCGATCCCCGGCGCGAGTGACGACGGGCGGTTGGGCGTCGTGGTGGACTTGAGGCGCGACTGCTCCGCGGGCGTCGCCGCATCGAACGCGCGATGGCCCGTGAAGATCTCGTAGAGCACGAGCCCCAGAGCGTAGACGTCGCTCGCCCGCGAGGGCAGTTCCCCGCGCAGCTGCTCCGGCGCCATGTAGGCCGGCGTGCCCGCGAACGCGTCCTTCGCGTCGGTCGCATCCGCGATCGTCGCCAGCCCGAAATCGGTGATCCGCGCGTGCCCGCGGCCGTCGAGCATCACGTTCGTCGGCTTGAGGTCCCGGTGCAGGATGCCCTGCGCGTGCGCCGCCGCGAGCCCGGCGCAGATCTCGCGCGCCACCTGGACCGCCTTGTCGGGCGGCAGCCGCCCGATGCGCGACAGCAGCGTGCCGAGATCCTCGCCGTCCACGTACTCCATGGACAGGAACGGGCGGCCGTCGACCTCGCCGAGATCGAACACGCGGCACACGTTCGGGTGCGACACCTTGCGGGCGAGCTTGGCCTCGCCGAGGAAGCGCTCCCGGAGCGCCGGGTCGCGCTCGAGCCGCTCGGGCAGGAACTTGAGCGCCACCGCCTCGCCCAGCCGCAGGTCGTCCGCGCGGTAGACTTCGCCCATGCCACCGGCGCCGAGGCGCGCGACGACGCGCCAGCGGTCGCTGATCAGCACTCCGGGCAGGAACCGGGCGTTCCCGTGCGAGCTCATGCGGCCTCCGACGGCGCGGGCGGATGCGGAACGGCGCGCCCGGTCCCGTTCCCCACCGGCGTGGGGCCCCGGGGTGAGCGCGAACGCAGTCTACGCATCCGCGCTCCGAGCGCCACCCCGAATCCGCGTCGCCGGAAGATCGCTCGCCCACCGGTCCGCGCGGCGCCCGTCGCCGGGCGCCGCGCGGTGCGTGTCAGCGCCCCGGCGCTCCCGTGGCCTTCGCGCGCGCGCGGAGGCCCGTGGCCCTCTCGACGAGCGTCACGAACTCCGCCGCCGCGGCGTCGTGCAGTTCGTGCGCGGCGAGCCGGGCGATCGGCAGCACGTCCTCCATCCGCTCCTCGCGGGCCCAGTAGCTGCCGCGCAGGATCTCGGCGTACTCCGCCACGGCCGCATCGAGGCGGAACCGGGCCGGGGCGCTCTCGAACCGCGCCGCCAGATCCGCCGCGGTGAAGACGCGCGCGATCTCGCGCACGTACGGAGCGCCCGCACCCTCCGACTCGGGCCGCGCCCAACGCAGCCGCACCGTTCCGAGCGGACCCGGAGGAGCGTTCGGAACGAGCTTCACCTCGTAGAGCGCAGTCACCTCGTGCCCCGAGCCGATCTCGCCCGCGTCGACCTTGTCGTTGCGGAAGTCGCGATCGGCCACGTCGCGGTTCTCGAAGCCGAGCAGTCGCCAGCGGAGCACGCGCGTGGAGTCGAACTCCACCTGGACCTTCGCGTCGCGGGCGATCGCCTGCAGTGTGCCGGTGAGGTTCTCGACCAGCACTCGCTTCGCTTCCCGCAGGTCGTCCACGTAGTAGTGGGCGCCGTCGCCCTGGTCGGCGAGCTGTTCCATGAGCGCGTCGTTGTAGTTGCCCATGCCGAATCCGATCGTGCTCAGGTGGATGCCGCGATCGGAGGGCCGGCGCACACTCGCGAGGATCGACTCCGGTCCCGTGTGCCCGACGTTGGCGACACCGTCGGAGCAGAGCAGGATGCGGTTGACCGCGTTCGGGCGGTACGCGCGGCGCGCCATCTCGTAGGCGAGGCGCAGTCCTTCCTCGGTGTTCGTGCTGCCCTCGGGCTGCAGGCGTTCGATCGCCTCCAGCACGTGCTCCCGCCCCGCCTGCGACGCGGGTCCACGCCAGTCGATTCGCTCGTCCCAGCGGAATCGCATGTCCCGCGGCACCGCCGACTCGCCACCGAGCGCTTCGGGCTCGAGCAGCACGCGCGCGCTGGTGCCGAACACCACGATGCCCACCTGATCGTCGGCATGCAGTTCGGCGACGAGCAGGCGCAGCGCCTGCTTCACGAGTCCCAGCCGATCCTCGCGCGCCATCGATCCCGATACGTCGATCACGAACGTGAGCTGCGCCGGCCGGTGTTCGGACCCGGCCACGTCGCGGCCGTGCAGGCCGACGCGCAGCAGCTGGCAACCCGGACCGAACGGCGCGGGCGCGCCGTCGACGGTGATGCCGAAATCGTCGTTCGCCGGGCGCGGATACCCCTGGGTGAAGAAGTTGACGCACTCCTCCACCCGCACCGCGTCCGCGGGCGGCAGCTCGCCGAGTTCGAGGTAGCGGCGCACGAGGGTGTAGGAGCCGTTGTCGACGTCGACCGCGAACGTGGAAAGCGCGTCCTCGTCCGTCGCGACGAACGGGTTGACGCCGTAGGTGCGGAAGAACATCGAGTCGAACGCCTCGTCGTTGGGCAGCTTCGTCCCGCCCGTGGTCGGCACGACCGGCGGCCGGGCCGGCTTGCCGTCGTAGAGGTACTTCACCTCGCCGCCCCGTCCGCCGCGGAAGTGCAGTTCGCCGCCCTGCACGACGACGCCCGCCTTGTTGCCCACCGCCTGGCTCAGGTTGTCGACGGGGATCTCGCGCAGGCGCTCGGACGAGATGCTCTGCTTCGTGGTCGAAGACTTCGTGTCGATCGTGCGCCGCGCGCCGACCTCAATCTCTTCGACAGTCCGCACGGTGAGCGGTGCGCCCATCCGGAGGTCGACGACCGCGACCTGGTCGGCTCGCACTTCGACGCTGTCCGCCGTCACGGGGGCGTACCCGATGACGTGAGCCCGGGGGGCGACCTTCGCCGCCGACACGTGGTCGATGCGGTAGAAACCCTCCGCGTCCGTCATCGCGCCCAGCTTCTGCCCCGGAATGAGGACGTTCGCGTAGCCGACCGGCCGGTGCCGCTCATCCACGACGCGCCCGGCGATGGCTCCGGTCCCGGGCGCAGGAGCTCGCAGTAGCCCCGCGGGCACCGGAGTCGCGCCGCCCGCCGGCGAAGGCTCGACGGGCCGCAGCGCGAGTGCGGGCGTCGCGGGAAAGGCAGCGCCGATCGATTCGGCGGTGGCCCGCGCGCTCGCGTGCGCCGCGACGCCCGGTGCACGCTTCATCGCGGCCGCGCCGGCGGGCACCGGCGCCGTCACCGCTCCGCCCTTCGGGCCGGTCGTCACCGGCGCCTCGCGGCGCACGTTCTCCGCGAGCCGCGGCGCGGGCGGGGTCGCGTCCCCCCGTGGCGCGAGCGCGTCCCGGCGCCCGACACCGAACGCGACCACCGCCACCAGCGCCGCCGTCGCGAACGCCCCGGCCAGCCCCCAGGTCCGCAGGGCATGCGCGCGTTCCGCCGCGCGCGAGGCGTTCGCGACGCGCGACCAGATCTCGCCGCGTTCCGTCGTCGTCATCTGCTGCACGTGCCGATCGAAGATCGTCTTCATGTCTGCTGTCCTTCCCAGTCGCGCGACACCCGGGCGCCTTCGGCGCCGTCGAGGAGCGCGCGCATGTGTTCGCGTGCACGCGTGTGGTGGACTCGGGCGGTGCTCTCGGCGCAGGCGAGCAGCGCCGCGATCTCCTGGAAGCTGCGTCCCTCCCACTCGCGCATCAGCAGCGCCGCGCGCTGGTGGTGGGAGAGCTTCGCGAGGGCACGGCGCAGCGCGCCCTCCTCGGACTCGAATCGCACGTCGTCGCCGCCGGCTTCCACGCGGGCGCTCGTCTCGTCGAGCGGCACGGTCCGCTTGATCCGGCGGAGGAAGACGCGCTTCCAATCGATCGAGCGCCCGAGGGCGATGGCGCGCAGCCACACCTCGAGCGGCGCTTCACCGCGATACGTCGCGAGCTTGCGGAACGCCTGCAGGTAGGTCTCCTGCAGGATGTCCTTCGCGTCGTCGCGGTCCCCGACCTGCCAGCAGAGGAAGGCGAACAGGCGGTCGCAGGTGGACTCGTAGATCGTTCGCCAGGCGGCGGCGTCCCCGTTCCTGGCCCGTTCGCTCAACTCTCGGTCGGTGTGGAGATCGTTCGGCATCGGCCCCTTCGATTCTCCCGGCTCACCGTACAGGTCGAGCCTAGGGGCCGAAACGCTTACCGTGAAGCGAAAGTTCTTCGCCGGACGCCACCCGGGCACCGCCGGGCGACGCACTCGGACGTCAGGGCACCCGGGTCATGAACACGCTGTAGGGGTCCTCGACGTAGGGCGGAAACGGGCCACAGGGCGCGAAGCCGAACGCGGCGTACAGTCGCCGCGCGGGCTCGAAGGCCGCGGCGGAGCCCGTCTCGAGGCTGATGCGGCCGTAGCCGCGCCGCGCGGCCTCGGCGAGGATGTGCTCGAGCATGGCGCGCGCGACCCCCTGGCGCAGGTGCGCGGGCGAGGTGCGCATGGACTTGATCTCCGCGTGGGTCGGATCCAGTTCCTTGAGCGCGCCGCAGCCCAGGAGTTCCTCGCCGTCCCACGCCGACCAGAAGGTCACGCTCGGGTGCCGCAGTCCTTCCACGTCGAGTGCGTGGATGCTCTCCGGCGGCGAGTGCAGGGTCATGCCCTGCAGGTGCTGCGCGAGCAACTGGCGGACGGCGGTGCCGCTGAGGTCGTCGGGACGGATGTGGATGGCCATGCGCGCGAATCTGCGCGAGTGCCGTCCCGGCCGCAAGCGCGGCCGGGTGCGGAATCGTGACCGCCGCGCCTCCCCGCAATCCCGCGATCGGAATGGTCCGCCGGTCAGTTCACCGTGACCGGCCGGACGCGGAACTCGCCACCGAGATCGGCCCGCACGAAGTACGTGCCGCGGGCGACGGGTACGCCGCGGGCATCGCGACGGTCCCACGTGATCTCGCCTGCGCCCGCGAGCGCGCGCTGCGATCGCAGCACGCGGACCCGGCGCCCGGCGGCATCGAAGATCTCCATGCGCACGTCACCGGTGGCGGACAGCGCGAACGGCAGGCGCACCACGCCGGCCGCGGGATTCGGCCACGGCGGGTCGAACCGAGCGCCCGCGAGCGGACTGGCGTCGACGCCCGCCGTCCCGCTCGAACGCGAAACGACGTTCGAGAGGACGGACCAGTTTCCGCACTCGTCGACCGTCCGCATCGCGAAGTAGTAGGTGACGCCCGGCGACGGCAGCGCGACCGCGCAGGACTGGGCCGTCCCGGCGACCGCAGGCGCGGGCACGCCGGCGACCGTGTCGCCGAGGGCGAAGTTCGCCGCCGTGAGCGGCTGCGTCGAGCGCCGGATGTCGTAGCGCGCGGCGGTACCGAGACTGCCGTCGTCGCCGGGCGCAGTCCAGTAGAGCATGGCTCCGGCACGGGACACATGGGGTGCGAGCAGCGCGCATCCGAGCGCGAGCGCGGGGCCGAGCGCCGCGGCGCGGGAACGGTGAAGTCGAGGCATGAGGCATCCCTGCCGTGCACGCGGCATGCACGTAACGCGTCACGGCTCTCGCGAGCCGATGCGGATCGAGTGTCCGGGAGGGAGCGCCGGTGTGCGGAGGGGATCGCGGCCGCGAACGCGGGGGCAATCGTCGTGCCACGCCCGCGGGGGCGTCGTCGCGAGAACCCGCGTTCGAACACAACGCATTGGCGCGATGCGTGAGGATCAGATCGCGCCGCCGATCGCGTGGTGCGACACGATGGCACGCGACAGCGGGCCGCCCGCGACGGAACGGCACGCGGCGGTCAACGATGAAGGCGGGCCGCGACGCGGCCCGCCTTCTCTATTCCGACGCCCCCCGGCGACTCAACGGTAGATCGACTTGAGCTGGCCCCAGGTCGAACTCCGGACCGGTGTCGCGCAATAGCTCGGTGGAGCAGGAGCGACCCGCGTCCCCCAGCTGTTGGTCTGGAAGCAGGTGGCGGGCAGGAACTCGCAACCCGTTCCCGTGCCGACGTACGATATCGAGAAGGTGCTCACGACATGGTACGAGCTGCCCGACAACGTGCCGTGCACGACCATCTGGTAGTTCGCATCGCAGTCGGTGAACACGTTTCCCGAACCCGAACACGTCATGTCGAACGTCGTCGCGGTCGCACTGCCGGTGCAGTTGAGCGTGAACCCGGTGTCGGCGGCGCCGTAGTCGTAGTCCTTGCCCCCGCAGATCGTGTCGCTGCCGGTGCTCGTCTCGTCGAATGCGCCCTCGCACGTGTAGGTCGAATCCAGGGTCGTCCAGATTCCGTCCCACTGCGCGGGCACCACGATCGCCGACCGTGCGAGCCGCAGGATCTCGTGCCCGCCGGGGGCGACGGGCCGGGCGAGAACCGGTCCGGCCGCGGCGAGAGTGAAGAGTGCGAACAGGGTGAGCAATTTTTTCATGGTGGCCTCCGGTGGGTCGCGGCCCGCGACGGGTGCGTGGGACGTCATTCCATGAAACGCACCGCGCGGCGGCGAATCACATACGCCGACGTCGCGCCGCGAGTTGCGGTCGCAGCCGCCACGTCAGGGGACGCGCAACTCGCGCATCGGGCTCGTCTCGAGCACCGCCTCCGCATGCACGGCCTGCACGACCGCTCGCACGGTGTCCCCCGCGACCAGGCCCGGCACGAGCGCACCCGGGCGCAGGACGTAACGCGTGCCGCTCGCGACGTCCACGTGGGCGATCTCCTCGAGTGCGTGACCGTAGAAGACGATGCGGTAGCTCTCGGCCCTGGCGGACGGGGCCCACTCCAGGACTTCGCCCTCGGAAGTGAGGCGCGGGACCGCCAGTTCGAACGCACCCGGCTGCTGGCCGTCGCCGCGCAGGCGGCGATCGCCGGGCCCTTGCGTTCCGAGCCAGGCGGTGGTGCCGACGACCACCAGGAGCGCGGCCGCGACGGCGAAACGAATCGCCGGCGCGTCCCACCCGCGCCGGGCCGCGCGTTCGCGCACGAGCGATCGCACCTCCGCCGGCGCCGGGCGCGCCGCGGCGAGCCGGCGCGCGAGCTCCGCGTCGGTGGCCGCGAGTTCGGCGGTTTCGGCCGCGGTGGGCGTGGGCGCGGAGAACACCTCGTGCATGCGGCACCACGCCTCGAACGCGGGCGAGGCCTTCGCGCGTTCGCGCTCGGGGTGGCCCTCGGGCAGCGCCATCAGGCGTGCGAACTCCTCGGGAGTCCAGGGCTCGGGGCTCATGCGCTCCTCCCGGGCGGGGCTTCGTCCGTGCGCGCGAACGCCGCGCGCAGCTTGCGGCGCGCGGACTGCAGGACGCCGCGCGCTCCCGATGCGCCGGCGATGTCGAGCATCTTCGTGATGTCTTCCACGCTGACCTCCTCGAAGGCGCGCATCCAGACCGCCGCTCGCTCCGTGGGTTCGAGCACCTCGTTCATGAGGCGGAACAGCCGCTCGCGTTCGCGATCCGTCTCGAGCGCGTCGTCCGGGGCCTTGGCGTCGGCGAGCAGCGAATCCAAGTCGACTTCCGGATCACGAACCAGCTTCCGCCGGCGCACGCTCTTCAGGCAGCGGTTGCGCACGATCGTGAAGAGCCAGGCCGAGAACCGGCCCTGCGACTGGTAACGCGGCAGCGCCTGCATCATCTGCAGCAGCGCATCCTGCGCCGCGTCGAGCGACGCCTCCCGTTCCCCGAGCGTGCGGTACGCCCACAGGTACACCCGGCCCCGCCAGCGCTCGACCAGCCGGTCGAGCGCCCCGAGACCTCGCACCCCGCGCGGGTCGGCCTGGAACTGGGCGACCAGTTCCTCGTCCGGGACTTCCCCGTTCGGCGTGCTCTCGACCATGGAATCCCCGGAAGGCGCCCGCGTCACGGGGCAGGACGAATCTCAGGGGCGGCCGGCCGCGGCCACGCGCGGAGCAGCCACCCGGACGGCCGGGTCGCCGACCAACACGACGCCCGCCCAGTGTGCCGGGCCAGCATACCGCGGAATCGCTCGCATTTCGCCCTGCGCCCGGCGCAGGGCCTCGCCGGCCGTCAGGCCCGCGGCCATTCCCCGGTGGAAGCGGGTCATGAGCTCGGGAGTGGACTCGTCGTCGATGCTCCATTGCGTCGCGACGACACAGCGAGCGCCGGCGATCAACCAGGCGGCCGCGAGACCATGAACGGACTCGCCCCATTTGGAACCGATCGAGCCGCACGCCGAAAGCACGCAGAGCCGGGCGCGCGTGTGTGACTTCGCCACGGCCATGGCATCCAGCCAGTCCGATTCGCGGTTCGGATCCCCCACCAGCAGCGCTTGCGTCCAGCCCTGGTAGTTGTCGGAGCGCGCATGGGCCGCGATGTGCACGATGTCCGCGTCCCTCGCGCGCGCGAGCAGGCCCGCTCCCCCGCCGATCTGCCGATCGCGGATCAGCCGTGCGCCGGACCACACTCCGACGATCGAGCGTGCCTCGCGGATGACGCCCGGCAGAGACCGCTCGTCGGCATCGTGCGCACAGGCGGCGACGAGCGTGCCGCGGCCGGCCCCGGCATCGTGCCGGAGTTCGTCGAGCAGCGTGGCCGAAGGGCATGTCGACATCACGTGGCCCTGCGTCAGCGGCTCGGTCTCCCCCGGAAGCACGAGCGCGCCCCAGGGAAGGTTGTTGGACCCACCCGCGCTGACGATCACGGTGTGCGCTTGGGCGATCCGTCGCGCACCGGGCCCGAGCAGGGACCGTCCCAGTTCGGTGCCGGCGGAAAGGCCGACCAGGACGTCGCGCCCGTTCGCGCCCGCGAGTGCCGCGCGAAGACGGAGCATCCGGTCGAAGAACACGTTCCTCCCGGGCCCTCCCCAGGCGGAAACCGAATCGCGACTGATCGCGAACACGTAGCTGGAATCGGCTGTGTGCAGGATCTCCAGGAAGACTTCGCCGGGTCGCAGCGTCTTCCGGCGGAACTCCCCGCAACCGATCGGGGCGCGGGGGCCCGCACGCGCCGTCCGCCGGTCCATGAGCGCGCGCGAACGAAAACGCTGCACGACGTCGAATGCCCGGCCGACCCGCGCGGTTCGCGTCCCGAAGCTCGGTTCCGCCAGCAGCAGCCCGACGTAGTCGAACGCGAGCGCGACCGCCTCGGTATCGAGCGCCTCGCGCCAATCGGGCCCGGTCGCCGTCTGGCGTCCCGCCTCCCAGCGATCCAGGGCGATCTCGAAGTAGGTGGCCGCACTGTCGGGGTGACCGAGGGTACGCTGCACCCGCCCGAGCGCGGCCGCGATGCCGGCCATTCCGACCGTCCGAAACCCCACCGCGTCGTCGCTCGCGAGGCACGCTCGCAACGCGTCGGCGCTTTCCTTGACGCGCCCGAGTCCGGCGAGATCGCCCGCGCGCGCGAGTTCCATCTGGCGCCTCGGCCGACCCGAGCGTTGAACCTCCGGAAGCGCGAGCTGGGCCTCGACGATCGCCAGGGCCGAATCCGGAGATCCGCTGGACCCGAAGACGTTGGACGCGGCGAACGCGATCTCGCACCGCACCGAAACCGAGGCCGAGTCCGCGAACCGAAGGGCCTGACGGACGGCGGCGCGGGCTTCCGAGACGCGACCCAGCTGGAGCCGCGTGACTCCCTGCTGCGCCAACAGGCGCCCGCGCGATGCCGGGTCGATGTTGTTCCCGAGCTCGCGCCGCGTCGCCTCGAGCAGCGAATCCGCCACGTTCCCATGACCCAGCGAGAGCTCCGCGATCGCCAGGGTGCGCGCGGCGCTCACCAGCTTTTCCGGGCGCCGCAATCGACGATAGAGTTCGCGCGCGCCCCGAAGGAGGGGAAGACATTTCGACTCGTCCCCGGATACGAACTGCAGGGTACCCAGGTTGAAGAGCGCATCCGCTTCGTCGACGAGATCGCCGGCCGCGCGCGACCGGCTGATGGCCGCGTAGTATTCGCGCTGCGCGCCGGCCACGTCGCCCTGTTCGCTGAGCGCGTTGCCGAGCCCGACGTGTGCGGTCGCGGAGACCCCCGCGAGTGCCGGGGCCGTGGCGGCCGCCAATGCGAACCGGTACTCCCGGGCAGCGTCGGAAGCCCGCCCCATCTGCAGCCAGTGGAAACCCAGGCGCAGCCGCGCGTACGCAACTTCCCGCTCGCGCCCGGCGGCCGCAGCGAGCGTGGCCGCGCGTGTGAACGCCGTCGCCGCTTCGTCGGGGCGCCCGAGCAGGTCCAGCGCGTAGCCTCGGGTGAGCTGCGCCGTCGCCAGCACACCGCCGTCGCGCTGCGCGCGCAGGGTCGGCATGCGGGCGTCGACCAGTGCGAGCGCACCGCGGTAGTCCCGGCTCCAGTTGAGCCCGATCGCGCGGTAGACGAGCGCCGCCGATTCGAGCCGCGCATCGCGCGCGGCCCTCGCCGCCGTCAACACGGTGTCCGCCCGGCCCAGACCCGCGGCCACCGCGCCGGACTGGTACTGGCGATCGATGCGCGCGAAGACCGGCAGGTCGATCGGACTCTTCGCCGCCGCCCCGGCGGATCCCGGAACGGCTGCGAGCAGGCCGGTGACCAGCACAGACCGGAACGAATGCCGAAGGGCGAGGCGCATGTCCAGGTTGCCGAGCCTCCCCCAGGCGAGAGCGCCCGGTCAATACCGAATCGGGCCCCTGGCTCAGCTCCGCCGCGGGCGGTGGCTCGCGATGGCGATGGCGACGCCGCCGAGGATCGCCACCGCCGCGACGACCAGCCGGAGCGTGAGGCGTTCCGACAATACGAGGACACCCCCCATCGCCGCGAGTGCCGGCACCGCCAGCTGGACGACGGCCGCACGGATGGCCGTGAGCCCGCGCAGCGCCGCGAACCAGGTCACGTAGCCGAGCCCCGAAGTGAGCGCGCCCGACGCGATCGCGAGCGCGAGGCCACGCGGCGAGGCGTGCCCCCGCCCCCACGCGAGCAGCGCGACCGCGAGCGCGAGCGGCGTCGCCCACGCGAAGTTGCGTGCCGTCGCCGTGAGCGGGTCCGCGGTACCGCGGCCGCGGATCGAGTAGAGCCCCCACGCGACGCCCGCCGTCACCATCAACGCCGAGCCGCGCGGCGACGGCGCCGCGAGCCCGGGAGCGACGAGCCAGGCGAGCCCCGCGAGCGCCAGCGCGAGTCCGACGCCCTCGGCCGCGCGGAACCGCTCGCCGCCGCGCAGCGCCGCGAGCAGCATCGTGGCCTGCACGCTGCCGAAGAGCAGCAGCGCGCCGGTGCCCGCGGGCAGGTCGAGGTACGCGAACGAGAACGCCGCGGCATACGCGAACAGCAGCGCGGGCGAGAGCCGGTCGGGGCGTGGCGCGGCGTCACGGCGCGACGCGGCGCGCAACGCGACGAGCAGCAGCGCACCGGACGCGAGCCGCACCGCGGTGAACCCCGCGGCGTCGATCGCGTGGGTCCCGAGCGCGAGCCGGCAGAGCACCGAGTTCGCGGCGAAGCAGGCGAGCGCGAGCGCGGTGAGCGGCGCGGTCGTGGCGGCGCCGGGCTTCACGAGGCCCGCCCGTGGGCGCGCGGCGGAACGTCACGATCCATGGCAACTCCCGGGAGCGCGCGGGACCGGACGGGGATGGCTCCGTCGGCCGGGCTCGCGGCGTGGCGTGCGGCGCCGCAAACGTAGCGCGCCCGCGGCCGTGGCGCGAGCGACCGCTGCGGAAACTCCGCGGCGGTCACCTCCCGCGATCGAATGGCACGGTCGAGATCGCTTCTTCCCCGGTCACCCGGTCCTTCACCCGCACCTCGAGTTGCCAGTGGCCCGCCGGGACCTCGGCGATCGGGATGACGAGGAACTGCCGTCGCACCGGGCCCGCGAACTCCTCCTCGCGGTGCACCTGCACCACGGTCGCGTTCGTGCGCGGTGCGAGCCAGCGGCTGACCCACCCGCGGGCGTCCTCGATCCGCGGACGCAGTGCGCACGCGTACGCGAATCGCGCGACTCCGCCATCGTCGCGTGAGAGCGACGAGATCTCGAAGTACGCGTCGAGCCGGTCGCCGCGTTCCTCGAAGAGCCCCGTCTCCGGTTCCAGCCGGATGCTCGGACCCTCCCCCACGCTCTGCTCGGGCGGGCTGCAGGTGATCACGACGTCGGAGAGCACCACACCGCTCGTGTCCAGCGGGATCACCAGATCGCGCGTCGCGAGGCCGATGCGGTTCATGCCGTCCGAGACGTGGACGCCGACCTGGTAGCGCCCGGGGTGCAACCGCGTCGTGAAGCCGGCCGCGCGCGCCTCGCCCGGCCGGCAGGCCGATGCCGCGAGCCGCTGCGATTGCCGGTCGACGACGGTGCCGTCCGAGTCGCGCACGGCCCACTGGGCGGTCCATCGCGATTCCCAGCGGCCGGGCACCTCGACCTGAGCGAGCACGCGCGCGTCGCCATCCGCGGGAAACCGCGCGAGCGCGAGCTTCGTTTCGAGTCGATCGGTGCCCGGCGGCAGACGGTGGAACACGGCCCATCCCGACGCGAGTCCCGCGTACTCGGGATGCTCGCGCAGCGAATCGCGCGACGCCGTGGCCCACACACTCGGTTGCCCGAGTGGCCGATCGAAGTTCGGCAACGCCGCGGAGATGGCCATCGGCAGTCGTATCCCGAAGTCGCGGTACGACCAGTGGACGAAGTCCTGCTTCCAATCGCGCGTCACCGGCGAGACCGGATTCAGCTCGGCGTGATCCGGCCGGCCGAACCGCACGAGGTACTGCGCACGCATGTCCCAAACGCCCGCACGGCCCGGCCCGTACAATGCGAGGGCCTGCGTCACGCGCGCCCAGAACTCGACCCGGGCCTCGTTGATCGAAGTGACCGGATCCGGGTCCGCCGACGCCCAGAACCGCTCGGCCCAGGCCGCGCGCGATTCACGCATCGCCGTCCATGCCTCGACGGCACGCGGCGGCAGCAGTGTGCGCAGATCGTCGTAGTGCTCCCGCCATTCCCTCGGCAATCGGGGAATGGCTTCGCGGAAGTCACGGTCCGCGGCGACGAGCTCGCCCTGCTCCTGTTCCACCTCGGCCCGCATCACGTCGGCCACGGGATCACCGCGCGCGAATTGCGATCCCAGCTCGGCCGCCTGGCGCGCGAGGACCGGTTCGCCCGCATCGAGCAGGAGCGGCACCATCCTCGCGTACGTGCGCGAGTCCTGTTGTGCCAGCGAAGCCGCTCGCATGTAGTCGCCGATCGCGCGGTCGCGAGTGTCGGGGTCCGGATCCAAGAGCCACCCGCGGGCCTCCGCCTCGCCGAGCAGGCGCCACGCGTCGGAGCAGGTGCTGTCCCGCCGGACGACGTGCAGCGCGACGTGCCGCGCCCGAGCGACGAAACCCGCCTCGAGATCGAGCCGCGCGAGCGTGAGCGCGATCTCGGGGCGCTCCGGAGCGAGCCGCGCGGCCTCCTCGAGCTCGCCGAACGCGAACTGGCGCTGCTCGTGCGTTCCCTCGGCGAATCGCCGCCGCGCGGTGGAGAAGAGTTGGTCCGCACGCTCGAGGCGCGCGTCGCCTGCGGCCACGGGGGTCGCCACGAACGCAAGGAGGATGGGAATGAGCGAGACGATCCGCAGCCACGGCCGCATGCGGTGAACTCCCCCGTCCGGTCCCGCCCGGTACGAGACGGAGGAAAACGCGGCGCGCGTCCAGCGTCAACGGGAAATCGCGGTCCGGCTCGCGACGCCCGAGGAACGCGTCATCCAGCGGTCGGCACGCTCCCCTTCGCCCCGGGCCGGAGAAGCAGGTGGATCACCAGCGCCAGCACGGTCCCGAGAGCGATGCCCGCGATGTTCGTCCCCCCGACCGTGACGCCCTTGACTCCCAGCCCCGTGGACACGATCAGCGACGTGCCCGCGATCACCATGTTGCGGTGGTCGGCGAAGTCGACCTTCGCGTCGAGCCAGATCTTCACGCCCATGAGCGCGATGAGGCCGTAGAGAATCAGCGTCACCCCGCCCAGCACCGGTGCGGGAATCGTACGGATCAGCAGCCCGAAGCGCGGGCAGAGCCCCAGCAGCACGGCCATCGCCGCGGCCGCGAGGAAGTTCCACGACGAAAAGACGCGCGTGATCGCCATGACGCCCATGTTCTCGGCGTAGGTCGTCTGGGGCGTGCCGCCGCCCATGGCCGACACGAACGTGGCGATGGAATCGCCGAGGTACGCGCGCCCGAGCCAGCGATCGAGGTCGCGATGCAGGTACGCCGAGATCGCGGCGATGTGGCCCTTGTTCTCCGCGACGAGCACCACGAACACCGGCGCGATCGCGAGGATCGCGTGCGGGCTCCAGCGCGGCGTACGGAACGCCGGCAGGCCGATCCATGGTGCGTGGCGCATCGCGTCCAACGCCTGCGCGTCGACGAGCCCCACCGCGGCGGCGAACGCGTAGCCCACGACGACGCCGACGAGCACCGGCAGCAGCCGCAGGAAGCCACGCGCGTGAATGGAGACGAGCGCGGCGGTGAGGAACGTCACGACCGCCACCAGGACCACGAGCAGGTCGTGCCGGTCGCGGATCGCGAAGTCCGCGTTGATCGCGTTGGCCACCGCCGAGCCCGCGAGGTTCAGGCCGATGATCGCGACGACCGTTCCCGTCACGATCGGCGGCATGAGGGCGTCGATCCAGCCGGGCCCGCGACGGATCGTGATCCACGCTGCGATTGCGTAGAGCACCGCCGCCGCGGCGATGCCGCAGAGCGCGTCCGGGATCCGCGCGGAGTCCCCCGCCGTCACCGCGAGCACGGGGCCGATGAACGAGAACGACGAGCCGAGGTAGCTGGGCACTCGCATGCGCGTCGAGGCGAGGAAGATGAGTGTGCCCACCCCCGAGAAGAAGATGGCGGTCTGCGGATCGAAACCCATGATCACCGGGGCCAGCACCGTGGCGCCGAACATGGCGACCACGTGCTGCAGTCCCATGGGCACCAGGCGGCCGAGCGGAATGCGATCCTCGGGATAGAGCAGCGGGCGATCGGTCATGGTGGGTTCCTCGGGAAGGTCGATCGTTCAGGCGCGGAGTACGTGCATCGGCGGTGGCGGCCCATCGTCCGCGCCCTGCGCGGCGCACGTCCACGCGGCACGAACCCGCGGGGAAACGGCGGCGCCCGTGCGCTCCATGTTCCGCGAGACGGCTCCACGGAGGGACAGCCCAAGCCGGGCAATACGGGCGGGCGGACCGGCGTGGCGCTTCGCGCGTCGCGTCAGGTGTCTTGTTCAAGTCCCTGCCCCGCAACCGCCTGAGTGATGCCGCTGCGCGAAGCGCTTCACAGCCGAACACGCGGCCTGCGGCTTGCGATGACGACCCATCGCGGCCCACCGCTCCCCCGTGCGACCGCTCGAGGAGTCCGCCATGAGCCCCATGTCCAGCATCGCCTTCGAGACCGCCGAGACCGCGCCGGCGCCCATCCCTCGTCCCGCGCCGCAGTGTCCTGCGTGCCGCTCGTCACGCGCGCAGTGCGTAGGGCGCGTGCGAGCCGCCGATCCGCGGCTCGCGGAGCCGTTCGAGCTCCTCCGCTGCGCCGCCTGCGACCTCACCTACCTCACGCCGCGGCCGGATCCCGATGCGATCGATGCGCTCTACGACGGCGCGTTCTACTACCCGGCGGCCGGGCCCGGAGGCGCACTCGCGCGCGCGGTCCTCGCGGCCATCCAGTCGAGCCGCCGTCGCCGCATCGAGCGACTCGTGCCGCGCGGGCGCCTGCTCGACATCGGGTCGGGAGATGGACGCTTCGTCGAACACATGGCACGGCACGGCTGGGAGGCGACCGGAATCGACCCCTCACCGGCCGCGTTCGCGATCGTGCGCCGCCACGCGCACGGGCGCTTCGCCTGCGGCTCGCTCGAGGCCTTCGATTTCGGCCGCGGATCGCTCGATGCGATCACGATGTGGCAGGTACTCGAACACGTGGGCGAGCCGATGCCGTTGCTGCTCCGTTGCCGGCACATGCTGCGGCCGGGCGGCGTGCTGGTCGCATCGGTCCCGAACCTCGAGGGGCTCTCCGCGCGGCTGACCGGCGAACGCTGGTGGGGGCTCGACGTGCCGCGCCACCTCGCGCACTACACCCCCGCGACGCTCCGCCGGACGCTCGAGCGCGCGGGAATGCACGTGATCGAGATCCGGCACCGCTCGTTCCAGTACGACCCGTACGCGCTCTTCCACAGCACGCTGGACTGGGCCTTCACGCGCCGCCACTTCCTCTCCAACCTGGCCAAGCAGCAGGTGCCCGCGGACACGAGCGCCGCGGAATGGACGTGGAACCTCGGCGCGCTGGCGCTGCTGGCGCCGTTGCTCGCCCCGGCGAGCCTGGTCGCGACGACCGCCGCGGCCTGCACCGGGCACGGCGGCTTCATCGAAGTGCACGCGCGCCGCGAGTGAGGGCCCGACGCGGGGTTCAGCGCCCGCGCAGCTCCAGTGTCGCGCGCACGCCGAAGTGGTCGGAGGCCCAGACGCTGTCGGGGCGCGCCTCGCGGAACAGGATCTCGCACGAGCGGACCGCCGCGGAACCGTCCCGCGTCGCGAAGATGTGATCGATCGCGCGCGGGTGATCGTCGAACCGCGGGTTCATCGTCACGGCGTCCGCCCCCGTGACTCCGGGGTGCGCCGTCGCGAAGGCGTCCATCCAGTTCGCTTCGATCGACGCCAGCTCGCTCGTGCCCAGCGTCGTGTTGAAGTCGCCGGCGAGCACGACCGGCCCCTTCCCGCGCGTGCGCGCGACGAACGCGAGCAGGTCCTCGACCTGCTTCGCCCGGATCGGGCCGCCGTCGTCCGTATAGCAGAGGTGCGTGTCGTACACGTCCACGTCGTGGCCGCGCACGCGGATCCGCACGTGCGCCGCCACGCGCCAGTCGTCGAGCGGCTTCAGGAACACGCCGTCCTCGCGGCGCACACGGTGCGGCGTCAGGATCGCGTTGCCGTAGCGCTTGACGCGCGTGACGCTGTCGACGGAGACGAAGTTCGCGTGCCAGCCGAGGCTCTCCGCCAGCGCGATCGCCTGGTTGGGCAGCGTCGCGTGTTGCAGCACCTCCTGGAGGCAGAGCACGTCCGGCCGGATCGCACGGATCGCCTCGAGGATGCGGCCGCGGCGGGCGGGCCAGTCGTGCTGGTCGTGCCACAGGTTGAGCGTGACGACGACGAGCGAATCGCGCGACGCGGCGAAGGCCGGCGCGGGCAGCAGCGTCGCGAGCAGCAGGAGCGCGAGGATCGGACGGCGCATCGGGGATCTCCGGGACGTGTCGCGGCGCCGCGCGAACGGCGACGGGCCGCCACCGGGAGTCCCGGTGGCGGCCCGCGCGTTCCGGCGCCGGCGCGTCAGACCTTACACGACTTGACCGGCGTCTTCGTGATCCAGTTGTCGATCGACTCCTTGCGGCCCATCGCGCGCCAGACGTCCTCGGCGCGGATCGGCATGTGCGTCAGCTCCGCTCCCACCGCGTGCAGGATCGCGTTCCCGAGTGCGGGCGCCACCGAGATCATCGGGTGCTCGCCCACACCGCGCGCTCCGTACGGGCCGTCGAGCTGCGGCGTCTCCACCGCGATGCTCTCGATCTCGTCCGGGAGATCGCGGGCGGTCGGGATCTTGTTGTCCGTGAACGACGGGTTCAGCAGGTGGCCCTGTTCGTCGTAGATGTAGCCCTCGCAGACCGCCGTCCCGAGCCCCTGGATCATGCCGCCGATGCACTGACCGCGCACGATGCCGGGATTGATGACGCGGCCGACGTCGAATGCCGACGCGATCTTGAGGATCCGGTACTCGCCGGTCTCGGGATCGACCTCGGCCACGATGCCGTGGGCGCCGTAGGTCCAGTCGAGCGCGGGATTACCCTGGCCGGTCTCCTTGTCGAGGTTCGACAGGCCCTGGGCGACGTAGCGGCCGACGCCGATCAGTGGGCCGCCGATGGCGTTCCCGTTTGGGAACGCGTAGCCCACCGACAGCTGCGCGAACGTGACCGACTGGTCCGGCCGGTGGCGGACGAAGATCTTCTCGCCGTCGTGCCCGAGGTCGCAGGCCTGCGCGCGCAGCACCTGTCCCGCCACCTCGTACGCGGTCCGCAGCAGGTCCTCGCAGGCGAGGATCGCCGCATTGCCGCTGAGGATGATTCCCTTGGAGGCGACGGTCTGCCAGTCGTAGGGATCGCGCGACGTGTCCTTGTCGACCATGACCAGGACCTTCTCGAGCGGGAACCCGAGCCGTTCGGCGACGATCTGCTGGATCACGGTCGTCGAGCCCTGGCCGATCTCCGTGAGCCCGAGATTCACGTTCACGCTGCCGTCGGAGTTCATCTTCACGATCACGGCCGTGGCCGTGAACGGCGGCATCGCCGGCGCCTTGTGCAGTGTGGCGACGCCCTTGCCGATGCGCTTGCCCGTCTTTTCCTGGCGCGCCTTCTCCGCCGCGGACAGCGAGCCGTAGCCGATCGAGCGCGAGACCTCGTCGAGGCATTTCACGACGTCTCCGGTGTGCTCGGTAATGACCTCTCCGGTGAGCGTGCGACCGCCGGGCTTGAGCGCGTTCAGGCGCCGGAACTCGAGCGGATCCATCCCGATCACCGAGGCCACGAGCTCCATGTGGCGCTCGAGGCCCCAGAAGAACTCGACGTGCCCGAAGCCGCGGTACGCGGTGCCGTACGGCTTGTTCGTGTAGAGCGTGTACGCGTCGAGCCACGCGTTCGGGATTTCGTACGGGCCGGCGGCGGAGTAGCCCGACGCACGCGTGACGTTGACCGCGTAGTCGGCGTAGGCGCCCGCGTCCCAGTACATCGTCATCTTCTGCGCGACGATCCGGCCGCCGGCACGCACGCCCGTCTTGATGCGGTACGTGAGCGCGCTGCGGCACGGCAGCAGGCTGAACTCCTCTTCGCGCGTCGCCTGGAACTTGACGGGGCGGCCCCCCGACTTGCGCGACAGGCACGCGCACAGCGGCTCGAGGTGGATGCCGGCCTTGCCGCCGAACCCGCCGCCCACGTGCGGTACGATCACGCGTACCTGGTTGAGCGGGAGCTTGAACGCGTAGCAGAACAGGTTGCGCACCGTGAACGGAGACTGCGCGCTCGACCAGATCGTGACCTGGTCGCCGGTCTTCCATTCCACGATCGTGACGTGCGTCTCCATCGGCACGTGCTGCACCGAGGGATTCGTGTACTCGCGCTCGATCGTCCACTCCGCCTCGGCGAAGCCCTGCTCGACGTCGCCCTTGCGGAGCTTGGTGAGGTTGGCGATGTTCGTGTTCGGCACCGGCGTGAACGCGGCCGCCACGTAGTCGTACGAGCCGAGATCCGGGTGCACGAGCGGCGCACCATCCTTCAGCGCGTCCATGTGGCTGAGCACGGCGGGCAGGACCTCGTACTCGACTTCGATCAGGTCCACGGCCCGCTTCGCGATCTCGAGCGTGTCGGCCGCGACCGCCGCCACGGCCTCACCGTAGTGACGCACCTCGTTCTTGGCGAGGATGTGCTTGTCCACGATGTAGAGCCCGAGCCGGTAGTCGAGCTCGCGCCCGGTCAGGACCGCGCGCACGCCGGGCAACGCCTCGGCCTTCGCGGTGTCGATACGCAGGATCTTCGCCCGCGCGTGCGGGCTCTTCTTCACCTGCGCGTGCAGCATGCCCGGAAACGCCATGTCGCTCGCGTAGATCGCGTCCCCGGTGACCTTGCTGGTCACCTCGGAGCGCTTCGCGTCGTTGCCGACGAACTTCATGTCCTTCGGGTCCAGGTGCTCAAGCACGGCGCAGCCCTCCCTTCTCGGCGGACTGGCCGGAGGCCTCGAACACGGCCTCGAGGATCTGCTGGTAGCCGGTGCACCGGCAGAAGTTGCCCTCGATGCCTTCCTGGATCTGCTCGCGCGTGGGCTGCGGGTGCCGGCGCAGGAGATCGCGCACTGCCATCACGAGGCCCCCGGTGCAGAAACCGCACTGCACGGCATGGTTGTCCTCGAACGCCTTCTGGATCGCCGTGAGCTGGCCGTGCTTCGCCTCGCCCTCGATCGTCTCGAGCGCGTGGCCGTCGGCCTCGGGCGCGAGCATCATGCAGGCGTTGACGGCCTCACCGTCGACGAGGATCGTGCACGCGCCGCACTCGCCGGCGCCGCAGCCTTCCTTGGTGCCGGTGTAGCCGAGGTCCTCGCGCAGGAAGTGGAGCAGCGTGCGATGCCCCTCCACGTCGCGTTCGTAGGCCTGGCCGTTGAGCGTGAACCGGATCGTCATCACGCCACCTCCTGGTGGAGCCGACGGGCGAAGATCTCGACCATGTGCTCCCGGTATTCCTTCGTGCACCGCACGTCGCTGATCGGCGAGATGGCCTTGCGCGCCGCGGCGGCGACCTCGTCGACGGTCGCCGATTCGGCGAGGCCATCGACGAGTACCGGCTTCGGCGCCGCGGAGCTGATGCCCAGCCGCAGCTCGCCGCGGTGCTTCATCACCGCGACGCCGACGATGCCGAGGTCGTGGCCGTGGATGCGCTTGAGCTTGCGATAGTCGCCGCGTGCGCCGGCCGAGGCGGCAGGCACCACCACACGTTCGAGCACTTCGTCCGGCGCCAGCTGCGTGCGCTTGACGCCGGTGAAGAACTCGCGCATCGCGATCTCGCGCGTTCCCCGCGCCGACGCGACGTGCGCCGTCGCGTCCAGGCAGAGCAGCGCCGGGGCCATGTCGGCACAGGGGGACGCGTTCACGATGTTGCCGATCACCGTCGCGCGGTTGCGGATCTGGTAGGACGCGAGGTCGCGCGCGCAGGCCACGAGCAGTGGGAACTTCTCGCGCACGATCGGTTCGGCGAGCAGCTGGTTGACGGTCGTGCCGGGCCGGATCTCCAGCCCCGTGGCCGGATCCCAGCCGAGTCCGCTCCAGCCGTCGACGCGCTTCACGTCGACGACGGTCTTCGGCGTGGCAGAGCCCGCGCGGATGTTCACGAGCACGTCGGTGCCGCCCGCGAGCAGTATCGCCGACGCCCCGCGCGCGGCGAGCACGTCGAGCAACTCGGCCCGTCCGCGGGGTGCGAGATATTCAAATCGATGCAGCATATCGCCTCATTTCCGGGTCGTTCCGCACGGCGAGGCCGAACAGGAATCCCGTGGCCGTGTCCGTACCGGAGCTGTGTCCCATCGCACACACCCTGCCCATCGCCGCGGCGAGTCCGGGGCTCGTTCCGCCCGTGACGCCCCGCGCCATCTCCCACGTCCAATCGCACATCGCGGCCCCGAACGAGCCGGCGATCGCGCACTCGAGGAACGTCGCGCTCACCGCGTTCGTCGCGTCGAGGCGCGACGAAACGTCCTCGCCCCACGCGCGCAGGAACTCCGCGTCCGTCCCGTGCCCGGCGCTCGTGCAGTGCAGCGCCGCGCCGAGGCCGCAGAGGAAGTCGTCGCCGGCGGGCGTCAGTCCGCCTCCGAGCCCGAGGATGCGCGACGCCGCCCGGGCGGCGCTCGCGGCGTTCACCGCGCGGATGCCGTCCTCGAGGTCGCGCGCGGCGGAGGCCATCCGCCGGCCGATCGCCGAGGACGCCGCCACGGTGCCGAGCACCTCCGCGAGGCGCAGTTCCGTACCCGCGGCGGCCTGCAGCGCCTCGAGCGCCCGCGCGCACGCGCGCCACGAGGCGCGCCACGCCGGATCGCCCGGCGCGAGCGGGGCCAGTGAGCGCTCGCGCGTGTGCGTCGCCGGTGCGAGGTCGACGCTCGTGACGCCTTCCCCCGGCGGTCCGTCGAACACGATCCGGTCGCCCTCGCGGCGCCCCGAGTCGCCGGGAGCGACGGGCCACTCGTCGAACCGGACGGGACCCGCGAGCCGGACGGCGTTGGGCTGGTCCTCCGCGTCGGGCGCGAGCAACGTCACGAGGCTCCGCCGTCCGGGGACGCACAGGTTGAGCGCGGCGCGGAATGCGCTGTGCACCGCGAAGGCGAAGTCGCCCGCGGGCACGCACGGGCCGACGCTCGTCGCGGCGGCGCGATGCGGCCTATGCCGAGGCGTACGCACGGAAGAGCGCGTCCTTCAGCGCCGCCTCGACGTTCCGGCGGCCCCAGTCGATGTTGCGCCTCACCGCGGCCACGGCGCGCGCGGCGTCGCGATCGCGGATCCCCGCGAGGATCTCGAGGTGGTCGAGACACGTGGTCTTGAGCCGCTCGGGATTCGTGATGTCGGCGGCGCGGACGACGTGGATGCGGCGATCGACGTCCTGCAGCAGCCGTTCGAGCGTCCGGTTGCCGGCCGCGCGCGCGAGCACCGCGTGGAACGCCTCGTCGGAGTCCGCGAGGTGCTCGCCCATCGCCGGCAGGTTCTCGTAGCGCTCGCGCCAGTCCCGCTCGAGCCGGTCGAGCTCGGCGGGGTCCATGCCCTGCTGGCAGACGCGCTCCACGACGGCCTGTTCGAGCACCAGCCGGACGTCGTAGAGCTCCTCCACCTCGCGCAGGTCGAGGCGGCGGACCGAGTACCCGGCGCGCGCGCGCTTGTCGACCAGCCCGCCTTCGACGAGCTGTCCGAGCGCTTCGCGCACCGGGCTGCGGCTCACCCCGAACTCGGCGCAGAGCCCTTCCTCGGTGAGGCGGTGCCCCGGGGGGTACTGCAGCCCCAGGATGCGCGCACTCAGCGTGGCGTGGATGCGCCGGCTCAGGTTGTCCTCGGCCATCGCCTGCCTCCGATCAGCGGAACACGAACACCTTGACCGGCGGACCCGGACGCTCGTCGGCCTCTTCGACCGTCGCCGTCATCGTCGCACCGATCACCGGGTCGCCCGTGCACTCCAGGCGGCCCGAGGCCTTCAGGCCGTTCGGGAACTCCACCATGCCGAACATCATGAACTTGCGGTTGAACCCTTCCGGCAGGTTCCACACGCGCGTCCACGTCAGCAGCTTGCACGGCCCCTCGAGCGGGAACTCCTCCCAGTGCTTGCCCGTGACCGGATCGCGGTGTCCGTCGCACTTGCCGCAGATCATGGGAGCCGGGTAGTAGATCGCCCCGCACTTGAGGCACTTGAACGCGTGGATCTCGGGCGACTGCTCGCCGTAGGCACTGAAATCGACTGTCATGGCTCGCCCTCAGTCCTTCGCGAGGATGGTGGTGATCACGTTGTTGCCGAAGCCGCCGAAGTTGACCGCGAGGCCGTACTTCGCATCCTTCACCTGGCGGCCCTCCTCGGCCTCGCCGCGCAGCTGCCGGCAGAGCTCGTAGACCTGCGAGACGCCCGTGGCGCCCACGGGATGCCCCTTGGCCTTGAGCCCGCCCGAGGTGTTGATCGGGATGCGGCCGCCGATCTCGGTCTCGCCCTTGCGCACGCCGAGGAACGACGTGCCGCGCTCGAAGAACCCGACCTCCTCGCTGTTCAGCAGCTCGAAGATCACGAACGCGTCGTGCAGTTCGGCGACCGAGATGTCCTTCGGGCCGACGCCCGCCATCTCGTACGCCTTCTGCGACGACAGGCGCACGGCGTCGAGGACCAGCGGATCCTTGCGGTTGTGCACGCAGTGCGTGTCCGTGGCCGCGCCCATGCCGGCGATCCGGATGGGCTTCTTCGCGAACAGCTTCGCCTTGGGCGAATCCATGTTCACGAGGATCAGCGCCGCCGAACCGTCCGTGATCGGGCACGTCGAGTACATGCGCAGCGGCTCGGCGACGTAGTTGTTCACCACGTTCGCCTCGGGACCGTCCGCGATGGCCTCGATCGTCACCGGGATCTGCACGTGCGAGTAGGTGTTCTTGGCGCCGTTGGCGTGGTTCTTCACCGCGACGAGCGCCAGGTCGCGTTCGGTGAGCCCGTACTTCTGCATGTAGAGCCGCGTGAACATGCCCGCGAACCCCGGCAGCGTGAGGCCCATGTTGTACTCGGCGTCGTGGTGGGCCATGGTCGCGACGATGTCCGTCGCTTCCCAGCCCGACACCGTGCGCATGACCTCGCCCGCCGCCACCAGCACCACGTCCGCCATGCCGGCCGCGATCGCCATGTAACCCATGCGGATCGCGCTGGCGCCCGAGGCGGGCCCGTTCTCGACGAGCTCCGCCGGGCACGGTTCCATGTCGAGCCGGCTCACGAGCGCGGACGCGACGGAGGTCTGGCGGTTGAACAGCCCGCCCGCCATGTTGCCGACGAAGACCTGGTCGACTTCCTTGCGCAGCTTCAGCCCTCCCGCGTCGCGGAGCGCGTCGTTCGCGGAGTACGCGATGACGTCCACGAGGTCGTACTCGCTGGAGTTGCCGAACCGGCAATGGCCGATCCCGACGATGCCGACTCTCGCGGCCATCAGCTCTGGCCCCGCTTCCAGCCGGGAAGCTGCACGTACTCCGACGGCGGGATCAGCTTGTCCGCGGTCGCGAGCAGGGCGGGATCGATCGGGCGCGTGCCCGTGCACTTGACCGCGCGCAGGCCGTCCCAGAGCTTGCGGGTGAGCGTGAACGTCGGCACGCCGCCCAGCTCGTGACGCAGGCCGGGGTACTGCGCCGAGCGGTCCTCGAGCTCGTACTCGATCATCCAGCGCTTGAAGCCGATCGGGCTCTCCGCGACGATGTGGACCTCGTCCTCGCCCAGATAGTCGATGTGGTGCTCCATCTTGGCGGCGAACAGCTGGGCGCCGACGCGCAGGCCACGCTTGATCGTCAGCGTGTGCAGGCTCATGCCGAGCCCCTTCTGGACGTGGCGGCTCGTCACGATGCCGGCGATCACGCCGTCGATCGCGCCCACGATCACGAACTCGTTGGCCACGCGGTGGCGGAACCAGCCCAGGATCTCGCTGTACATGCGCGCCGCGACGATGTCGTAGTAGTCCTTCGCCACCGCGAGCAGCGGATGCACGGTCGCGAGCAGCGGACCGACGTCCTTGTGCGTGCACTCGCGCACGACCATCTTCTCGCCCGACGCGAGCGTGATGAGCTTGGGCGGGTAGGCCGCGAGTTCGTCCACCGGGGGACGGAGCTTCATTTCCAGCTGGTCGATCGCCATCGTCTTCTCCTCGTGTATCGGTGGGGCCGGCCCGCGACCGCGGGCCGGCACGGGGTTTCGTGACGGGGATTACTTGCGCTTGCGGCGCGCTTCCTCGTGGAGCCACGCGTTGCGCGCTCCCGCGACGTCGCCGAACTTCGTGAGCTTGGCCTTCTTCTTCTTCGCCATGAGCTGGTCGTAGCGCTTGTCCTCGACCATGGCCACGATGCGCGAGATGCTCGCCTCGCCGTCCACGAACCGCCACGGGAAGCAGCCGATCGTCGCGCGCTGGTTGAGGAGCAGGTCGATGTCGCCGCCCACGCACTCGGCGTGGATCAGGCCCTTGTCGAACATCTCGATGTGCATGAGCTGGTACTTGTCGGGCGTGAACACCTGCTCGAGGCTCTTGCCGTACTTGGCGCGGAAGTGCTCGTCGCACTCCTTGGCCTGCACCGGCATCCACTCGCGGATCTTGGTGTTCATCGGATGGTCCGCGCTGCCGCAGTCCACGCCGATCCAGCGCAGCTTCTTCTTCTTCGCCCACACCGCGAACTCGCGGTCCGGGCCGGGGTGCTTGATCATGTAGCGCACCTCGTCCGCGGTCGGCTGGTCCCACCCGTAGTGGTGGTAGCCGGTATGGATGATCAGGATGTCGCCTTCCTTCACCTCCACGCGCTCCTCGACCATCTTGGACGTGTAGACGTCGTAGTCGCCGCAGACGTCCGACAGGTCGACGATGGCGCCCTCGTGAACGAGGAAGTCCATGTCGAGGCTCGCCATGTCCTTGCCCGGCGTGTAGAAGTGGATCTCGCCGTCGAGGTGCGTGCCGACGTGGTTGGAGTGCGTCACCACCTGGCCGTTGGCGCCGTTGGGCGCGAGTCGCTTGAAGTACTGCACCTGGAGCGGGATGTACGTCGGCCACGGCGGCGTGCCGATGCCGAGCGGAATCGTCAGGTCGATCATCTTCATCGCGGATCCTCCGTCATCGTGTCCCCAGCGCGCACACCGTGTCGGCGAATGCGGCCAGGGCGTCCTCGAAGCAATTCTGGGGCGGCTTCACGAGCCCGGCGCCGACCATGCCGATCCCGGGCTCCCGGTGCGCGATGCCCGTGTTGATGGCCGGCAGGATCCCGGTCTCGACCACGCGCCGGACGTCGATCGCCGTCGGCGTGCCGCGGAAGTCGAGCGCAGGAATCCGGTAGGCGTCGTGCTCCGCCACCGTGATCTCGTACATGCGGTGCGTGACGTCGATCGCGTCGGCGGGCGTGCCGCCGACGAACTTCACGATCGCGGGCGCGGCCGCCATCGCGAACCCGCCGATGCCGGCGGTCTCCGTGATCACCGAGTCGCCGATGTCCGGCGCCGCGTCCTGCGGGCCGAAGCCGGGCAGGTAGAGCCCGTCGACGATGCCCGCGGGCCCCGTGAACCAGCGATCTCCCGTGCCCGCGAGCCGGATGCCGAAGTCGGTACCGTTGCGCGCCATGGTGACGACCACCGAGCTGCCCGCGATGCCGCGCGCGGCGTCGACGGTGCACTTGCTCGCCGGCATCGAGAGGTTGAGGAAGAAGTGGTCGTTGGCGTTCAGGAAGTCGAGCACGCGCGCGACCTGCTCCCGCGGCGCGTCGAGCCGCACGAGGTGCGGTGCGAGCTCGCGGATCACGAGCGACGTGCCGGCGCGATTGCGGTTGTGGCCCTCGTCGCCCATCTGCAGCAGCTGTGCGATCAGGCTGCGCATGTCGATCGGGCCGTGCGCGGCGAGTGCGCGCGCCATGAGCGGCGCGAGCTCGGTCTCCATCCAGCGGAGCCGCTCGAGCACCTCGTCGGAGAAGGCGCCGTATCGCAGCACCTTGCCGAGACCTTCGTTGAACGTGCAGTACGCGCGGTTGCCGAACGCCGTGTTCTCGAAGATCCAGACCGGCATGCGCGACGTCATGACACCGGCCATCGGGCCCACGGCGTCGTGGTGATGGCACGGCTCGAACGTGATCTTCCCGGACGCCGCCAGCGACTCGGCCTCCTCGCGCGTCTTCGCGAGTCCTTCGTAGAGCAGGCCACCGATCACCGCGCCGCGCATCGGTCCGCACATGCGTTCCCACGTGATCGGCGGGCCCGCGTGCAGCACGAGATCGCGACGCATGCCGGGCACCACGTCGGCCGCGGTCCCGACACCGACCAGCGTGGGACGGCCCGCGAGGATGCGCTCGGCGGCCAGGCGATTCGCGGCCTCGATGTCGACCGTGGCGTCGCGCGCGAGGCGGTCGAGGATCGCGAGCAGCCGCGCGTCGCCGCCCGCCGGCGGCTTCCAGCGCACCTGCGTGGCGGGCACGCCGCAGTCGCGCAGGTTCTCCGCGAACGACTCGAGGCCCATGTTGATCACCGACAGCTCCGAGCCGAACAGCGTCGCGAGCGGCGTCGTGGCGTTGGGCGTGCTCATCGGGCACCTCCGCTGCGGGCCACGAGGCCCTCGAGCACGCGCACCGCGAAGCGGGACGCCTGCGCGTTGGACGGCATCACGACCACGCCGGCACGTTCCAGCGTCGCGACCTGGGCGGCGAGGCCCTGCGGATCCGCGGGCGTCCCAGTCACCGACGCGACGACCGCCAGCCGGCCGCCGCGTGCGGCCGCGGCCCGCTTCGCGGCTTCGAGCGAGGGCACGAGCGCGCCCGCCGGATCGGGGTGCGAGCCGTAGCCGAGCACCACGTCGACGAGCATCACCGCGATCGAGGGATCGCCGGCCTCGGCGTCGATGCGCTCGGTGCGCGTGCTCGGGTCGATCATCGGGTGCGGGCGGCCGACGGTGAAGACGTCGTCGCCGAGATCCACCACCGTGTGCCCGACCGAAACCTTCGGATCCGCCAGCACGAACGCCGGATTCGTCTGGTTGTTCGAGTGCACCGCACCCGTGAGCCCGTGCAGGAGGATCCACGCCTCGTCGGCGAGCGTGCCTCCCGTGAAGTAGCCGCGGACGTGGCGCTGATCCGGCGCCACGCCCGCGGTCTCGCGCGCGACGAGCGCCGCGATCTCGGTCTCGGGCCGGTCGAACGCGCGGGGCGCCCACGGCGTGCCGCCCGCGGCGGCGACCGCCATGCCCGCCGCCGCCTCGAGGTCGCGCGCGAAGCGCACGCGCGGCGAGCGCGTGGGCGGATCCTGCGCGAGGCCGATGAAGTGGACGATCGCATCCTTGCCGGTCGCTTCCAGCGCCGCCACGACCTTCGCCGCGACCTCGGCCGCCGGCGGCTTGGAGATCACGACGATCACGCGCGTCGCCGGATCGGCGGCGAGCGCTTCGATGCCCATGAGCATGGTGGCGCCGCCGACCGCCTCGTTCTTCAGGTCGCGGCCGCCCGTCCCGATGCCCTGGCTCAGGCCCGAACCGAGCCGGTCGACGAGGACGCTCGCCTCCTGCAGCCCGGTGCCCGACGCCGCGACGATCCCGACCGGCCCGCGCGCGACGACGTTGGCGAAGCCGAGCGGCTTGCCGTTGAGGATCGCCGTGCCGCAATCGGGTCCCATCAGCAGCAGCCCGCGCGCGCGCGCGTGCCGCTTGAGCGCGATCTCGTCCTCGAGCGCGACGTTGTCGGAGAACAGCATCACGTGCAGGCCGAGATCGAGGGCGCGCCTCGCTTCACGCGCGGCGTGCGCGCCGGGCAGCGAGATCACGACGACGTTGGCCTCGGGGTGCGCGCGCTTCGCGGCCTCGAGCGTCGCGGGCTCGGCGACGCCGGCGGGACCGCTCGCGGGCGCCTGCCGGCGGCCCAGCGACGCGGCCGCGGCGGCGAGCGTCGCGGCGGCGGCTTCCGCCGAGTCCGCGTCGACCGCGAGGACGAGGTCGTTGGGGGTCACGCCGTCCAGGTCCGCGGCGGGGTACCCGCTCGACCGCAGCAGGTCGACGTTCATGGGCGTGCCCATGGCGACGACGGCGTCGCGCACGCCCGCGTGGCCTTTCAGCTCTTTACTGAGGAGCATCAGGACGACGGAATCGAAATAGGCGTCCTTGCGGACCTGGACCTGCTGCACGTGCCGCCTCCATCGGACTAGGCAAGCCGCTATGGGACATTCGCTTAGCCGATGTTATACGTGATTGTATACATGTCTATTGGGCCAATGGTCGCAGTGGCGCTGGGCTGCCGGGCACTCGCGGATGGCCACCGGATGGTGCCCCGAACGCATCTCGTTGCCGCAAACGCCGATGTCCCGGGGATTTTCGGCGACGTTTCATCCCACGCGATGCGGCCCCACTCACGTGCAGAACCGGCCCCGCGACGCCGATAACGCGCAGGACCCGAGCCCGATCGCAGCGGCTCGTCCATCCGGTCCCCTGGAGCGCCCCATGTCCCGGTTCCTCGCCATGATGGCGATCGTCGTCCTCGCGCGGAGCGCGTCCGCCGGGGTCATTCGTGGCCACGTCGCGCTCTCGCGCGCCTGGTCCGTCGCGGCCGCCGCCGCGAAGAAGCAGCCGGGCGTGGGCGAGACGGTCGTGTGGCTCGAAGCGATCCCGGACAAGGTCGAGCAGAAGCTCGCCGGCGCCCACGGCTTCCTCTTCTTCCACAAGCCGGCACCTCCCCCGCGCCCGCTGCGCATGGTGCAGGCGAACGAACGCTTCCGTCCGCGCGTGCTGGCTGCGGTCGCCGGCCAGTCCGTCGCGTTCGTGAACATCGACCGCGTCTACCACAATGCCTTCAGCGTCTCGCCTGCGCGCCGCTTCGACGTCGGCAAGCACGCGCCAGGGTCCGCGGACACGGTCGCGTTCACGCGCACGGGCATCGTCAACGTGCATTGCGACATCCATCCGCAGGAGACCGCGTTCGTCGTGGTGGTGCCGAACCACGCCGTGGTCCGGCCCGATTCGACCGGGCACTTCGAACTGCCGAAGCTGCCCGAGGGCCGCTACACGCTGCACGCGTGGAGCCCCGAGCACGGCGAACTCAAGCGCGTCGTGGCCGTCCCGAAGAAGGGCGACGCCACGCTCGACCTGGTCTACTGAGCCATGCGCTTCGGCCTGCGGGGACGCGTCCTGCTCGTGACGGTGATGGCGCCGCTGCTGCTGGGCGTCGTCACCTACGTGACCGTGCAGCACCGCGTGCGTGCGCACGTGGATTCGACGAGCATCCACGAGAGCCTCACGCACTCGGAGTCGGTGTTCGAGGGCATGCTCGCGACGCGGTCGCGCGTGCTCGACGGCGGCGCGCAGGTGATCGCGCGCGATCCGCGCTTCTTCTCGCTGCTCATGCTCTCGGGCGCCCAGCGCGACTCGCGCTTCCAGGCGACCGTCCGCAGCATGGCGGACGACTTCAACCGCATCACCGAGGCCGACCTGTTCGAGGTGTTCGACCGCAACGGCCGGCTCCTCGCGTCGGTCGGCGAGGCCCGCTCGCTCGCCGGAACGCGCGACACGCTCGTCGCCCCGGCGCTGCACGGCCGCGTCGTCACCGGCGTCCTCGTCGAGTCCGGCGGTCACGACCAGGTGGCCGTGGTCCCGGTGCGGGCCGACGGCCGCATCGTGGGCGCGTTGATGCTGGGCGCACGGATCGGCAACGTGCTGGCGCGGCAGCTGCGCTCGGAGATGCGTTGCGACGTCACGTTCCTCTCCGGGATGCACGTCACCGGCACGACGCTCGGCGATCCCGTCGACCGCACCGCGCTCATGACCACGCTCGCGAAGATCGACCGCTCCCCCGCCGCGGACCTGCGCACGCTGCCCGTGCTGCATGTCGACGGGCCGTCCGGAACGCAGCTGACGATCGTCCGTCGCATGCCCGGCGCGCCGCCCGAGGCCCAGCAGTTCTACGTGCTGCAGCGCGCGTTCGACCCCGAGGCCGTCTTCCAGGGCCACATGCAGTCCGACCTCGTCGCGCTCTCCGCGGTCGCCGTGCTGGCTGCGATCCTCATGGGCTGGCTCTTCAGCGACCAGTTGCTGCGCCCGCTGCGCGCGCTCGTCCAGGCCGCGAAGGCGATGGAGGCCGGCGACTACGACCATCCGCTGGACGTGCGCCGGCGCGACGAACTCGGCTACCTCGCGACCCGCTTCAACGTGATGCGCAAGCGCGAGGCCGGCTACGTCGAAGGGCTCGAGCGCGCCGCGCGACTCAAGAGCGACTTCATCCGCATCGCCTCGCAGGAACTGCGCTCGCCGATCAGCAGCCTCGTCAGCCTGCGCGACCTGCTCGCCGAGGGACAGTTCGGCGCGGTGAGCGCGGACCAGAAGCGCGCGCTCGACGGCATGCGCGAGGCGCTGGGACGCCTGACGCGCGTCGCCGACGACGCCACGCACACGAGCCAGATCCAGGGCGAACGGCACCTGCTGGAGCGCGCGTGGACGCCGGCCCGCAAGCTGCTCGAACTCGTCACCGGCGAGGTGATCGCGCGCCGGGCGCGCGAGGACGTGAAGCTCGAGACGCTTGGGGACGTCGGCGACACGTCGCTCCCCGCCGACGAGATGCGGCTCCCCAAGGCGCTCGCCCAGCTCGTGGAGCAGACCCTGCGCGGCGCCACGGCGGGCTCGACGGTCGTCGTGGAAAGCACGGTCGCGGACGATCGCCTGCGCGTCGTGATCCGCGAGGGCGCGGAGCCGCTCGAACTCGGGGACGTCGTGCACGTGCACCCCGACACGCTCGGTCTCGGCGTCGCCGTGGCCCGCGAGGTGCTGGACGCGCACGGCGCCACGCTGCGCATCGTGCCCCAGCCGCGGCGCGCGACCGGATTCGTGGTCGAACTCCCGCTCGCGGCCGAGGATGACGCTCCGGCCCTGCACGCGGCCTGACCCCCGCGCCGGCTCCGGCGGCCGGCGAGCGGACGACTTCCTGACGCACGGAGGTGCGCCGTGCGGGAGAATCACGGGCACACCCCCGCTCCCTGGAGGCTCGATGCGAACGAACCTGGCCGTCCTCGTGCTCTTCTCGCTGGTCCTCGTCGTGCCGCGCGTCGCTCGCGCGGGGACATCGCAGGGCGAAGTGTCCGCCGAATCCGACTCGGCGCTCGTCGCCGAGACTCCGGGGGCCACGAACGAACGGGTCCCGCTCAACCCGGCGATCGACATGCCGGGCTACCTGCGCGTGGCGGGAGACGCCGCCCGCTGGCGGGAATCGCACCGCGTGAGCGAGGCGGAGTTCGTCCGCATGAGCCGCGAGCCCGGCACGGTCGTGCTCGATGCACGCGGCGACGAGAAGTACGCCGAGCTGCACGTGAAGGGCGCACTGCACCTCGCGTTCCCGGACATCGCGGTGGCGACGCTGGCGCGCGCGATTCCCGACAAGTCGACGCGCATCCTCATCTACTGCAACAACAACTTCCGCAACGCCGAGGGCCCGTTCCCGTCCAAGCTCCCCACGGCGTCGCTCAACCTCTCGACGTTCATCGCGCTCTACAGCTACGGCTACCGCAACGTCTCCCGCTCGCGATCGCGAGCGGGGCCCGTGGTCTTGCGTCCCGGAGATCAGAGTCCGCTGTCGAGCACGAGCGCGAGGTCGCCCTGCTTCCCGCGGCCCGCGATCTGGTAGACGATCCCGGCCGAGTCGGCGTACGCGATCACGCCCGGGGTCGTGGAACCGGTTTCGAGCGGCGTCGACCAGGTGGGCGCGGTCATGAACGCGTTGCCGTCCCCGCTCGAGCCGTCGTAGGGATTGCGGAAGTCGGCGGGAAGGTTCTCGGCCACGTCGGTCGCCGAACCGAAGTCACCGCTGTTGGCGACGGCGTAGTCCTCGGCGGCCAGCTGGAACGTGTGCATGTTGGACTTGATGCTGCCTTCCTTCGCCCGGTCCTGCGCCGCCACGAAGTTCGGGATCGCGATCGCCGCGAGGACGCCGATGACGACGACGACGATCATCAGCTCGATCAGCGTGAAGCCGTGCGCGTGGCGAGTGTTCACGAGGGACCTCCGGGGAAGGGTGAAAAGACGGCGGTGCAACTTGCTCGCTTTCCAGTAATGCAGCGGCCGTGCCACTCGCGCGCTCACCCGCGGGATCGTCTCAAGGGCGTGTCGCCCATCGCCTTGTGCGCAAAGGGCACGGAGACCCAGGGGCCGCACGACTCCCTGACGCCGCGGGGAATTCCCCCCAGATGCGCGCGGCGCGGGGCAAATGCCCCGCGCCGCGTCCGCGCGCCACTCTTCTCATAGGGTGCGGAGCACGCCCGCGTAGCGGTCGGTGGCCGCCACGAGCGCACGCGAGTTCGCGGGCTCGAAGGCGCTGTGCCCCGCGTCGGGCGAGACGACGAAGTCGGCCTCCGGCCACGCGCGGTGCAACGCCCATGCGCTGTCGATCGGGCACACGACGTCGTAGCGGCCCTGCACGATCGTCGCGGGAATGTGGCGAATGCGAGGCACGTCGCGCAGCAGCTGGTCGTCCGTCTCGAACCAGCCGCGATGCACGAAGTAGTGGCACTCGATCCGCGCCATCGCCAGCGCGACGGCGTCCTCCTCCATGTGGCCGATGAACTCGGCATCCGGGAGCAGCTTGCTCGTCGCGCCCTCCCACCCGCTCCAGCGACGGGCCGCCTCGAGGCGCACGCGCGGATCGTCGTGCGTCAGCCGGCGGTGGTAGGCGGCGACCAGATCGCCGCGCTCCGCGGCCGGGATGTGATCGCGATAGGCTTCCCAGGCATCCGGGAACAGGATCGAGGCGCCGGACTGGTAGAACCACTCGATCTCGCACCGCCGCAGCAGGAAGATGCCGCGCAGCACCAGCTCCGTGACGCGGTCGGGGTGCTTCTGCGCGTACGCCAGCGCCAGCGTCGAGCCCCAGCTGCCGCCGAACACCTGCCAGCGTTCGATCCCGAGGTGCTCGCGCAGGCGTTCGAGGTCGGCGACGAGGTCCCACGTCGTGTTGGCGTCGAGCGACGCATGCGGCGTGCTGCGGCCACAGCCGCGCTGGTCGACGAGCACGATCCGGTGGCGATCGGGATGGAAGAACCGCCGCTGCGACGGATTCGTGCCGCCGCCGGGGCCGCCGTGCACGAACACGACCGGCTTCCCGTCCGGCCGTCCGCACTCCTCGAAATGCAGCTCGTGCACTTCGGAGACACGCAGCCGCCCGGTGCGGTACGGCTCGATCGCCGGGTAGAGCCAGGTGAGCGGATCCTTCACGGGATGAGCCATCGCGGGACTCCGGGACGTGGGACGCACGGGGCGATGCGCGGCCGGCGATCGGCGGCGCCGCGTGTGCGCGACCGTAGCACCCGGCTCGATGCCCCCTCAATCGCCCGGGACGACCGGCGTGTCGCGCCGGTAGCGGCGCAATTCGGGAGTGCTCGCGGCCACCCACGCCACGGCGAGCAGGCAGCCGATGCCGCCGGTGACGACCGAGAGCGGTGCGCCCCAGAGACTGGCGACGAGGCCGGCTTCCATCTCGCCGAGCTGCGGGCCGCCCATGAAGAACACCATGTTGACGCTCGTCATGCGCCCGCGCAGGTGATCGGGTGTCGCGAGCTGGCGCACGAGATTGCGGATCACCATGCTCACCGTGTCGGCGGCGCCCGTGAGCGCCAGGCAGAGGAACGTGAGCGCGAACGCGTTCGACACGCCGAACGCGACCGTCGCGAGCCCGTAGGCCGCGACGGCCCAGAGCAGCACGGCGCCGCGGCGCTGGATCCGGTCCGCATGACGCACCATGTAGAGGCTCGCGGCGATCGCGCCGATCGACGGTGCGGCCGACAGCACACCGTAACCGTGCGCGCCCACGTGCAGGACGTCCTGCGCGAAGATCGGCAGCAGCGCGGTCGCGGACGCGAAGAACGTGGCGAAGAAGTCGAGCAGCATCGTCGAGCGGATGAGCGGCGTGCGGAAGACGAACGCGAGGCCCTCGCGCGCCGCGCCCAGCGAGACGTCCGATCCGGCCCCCGGCGCGCGTTCGGGTACGTCACGCATGAGCAGCAGCGCGACGATGACGCAGAAGAACGACACGGCGTTGAACGCGTAGGCCCACGCGACGCCCCAGACGCCGATCACGAGGCCGCCGAGCGCGGGCCCGATCACGGACGCGGTCTGGAACATGATCGTGTTGAGGCTGATCGCGTTCGGGAGGTCCTCGCGCGGCACCAGGTTCGGGATCAGCGACTGCCGCGCGGGCCCGTCGAACGCGCCGAACCCCGCGCCCGCGGCCGCGAGCAGGTAGACCGGCCAGGGCGACGCCAGGTGGCCGAACGACAGCGCCGCGAGCGCGCCCGCGCAGAGCGCCATGCCCGCCTGCGTGACCAGCATCGTACGGCGGCGATCGTGCGCGTCGGCCACGACGCCCGCCACGAGTGAGAACGCCACGATCGGCACGACGCGCACGAGGCCGACGAGCCCGAGCGCCACGCCGCGCCGCTCCGCCGGCACCAGCAGCGACACGTGCCAGAGGATCGCGGCGCTCTGCATCATCGAGCCGGCCATCGACACCAGCTGGCCGGACCAGAGCAGGCGGAAGTTGCGGTGGCGGAGCGCGGCGAACGGCGCCGTCGGGGAATCGGGCATGGAGTCGGGGCGCCTCGGTGGGATGGTGTGCGGCCGCGGCGGCGGCGCATCGTGACATCGGCGAGCGAACGTCTCAACCCGGGCCCGTACTTCTGCTAGGCTCGCGCGCTCATGGCCGACCACCGTCCGCCGCACCCGTCCGTGTTCATGTTCCTCATCACGCCGTTCGGGGTGCTGAGCGGTTACCTGACCGTCGCGGTGGCCTTCCTGCTCGCGAAGAACCACGTCGGCGTGGGCCCCATCGCCGGGCTCATCGCGGCGAGCCTCGCGCCGAACGTCTGGAAGTTTCTCTGGGCGCCCGTCGCCGACACCACGCTGACGCCCAAGACCTGGTACATGATCAGCGCGGTCGTCACCGCGCTCGGCGTCTTCGCGACCGGCGCGCTGCCGATGACGGCGGCGAGCCTGCCGCTGCTCACCACGATCACGATCGTGGCCAACGTCGCCTGCTCGGTGCTCGGCATGGCCACGCAGTCGCTCATGGCGTACGACGTCCCCGAGGACCAGAAGGGCCGCGCCGGCGGCTGGTTCCAGGCGGGCAACCTCGGCGGTGGCGGCATCGGCGGCGGCATCGGCCTGCTGCTCGCGCAGCGCCTGCCGGCGCCGTGGATGTCGGCCGCGATCCTTGCCGTACTCTGCCTGCTGTGCGCGATTCCACTGATCTGGGTGAAGGATCCGCACATCGAGCACCGCCACGGCGTGCTCAAGGGCATCGCGTTCGTGGGCCGCGACGTCTGGAACCTCGCGCGCGCGCGCATGGGCTTCGTCGCGCTCGTGCTCTGCTTCATGCCGATCGGCTCGGGCGCCGCCTCGGGCCTCTGGTCCGCCGTCGCGGGCGACTGGAAGGCGTCCGCCGACGCCGTGGCGCTCGTCACGGGCGTCCTCGGCGGAGTCATCATGGCCGTGGGCTCGCTCGCCGGCGGCTGGATCTGCGATCGCATGAACCGCAAGGCCGCCTACGCGGCGTACGGCGTGCTCCAGGCGCTGTGCGCGATCGGCATGGCGGTCGCGCCCCACGACGAGCGCATGTACGTCGTCTGGACGTCGGTCTACGCGTTCGTCACCGGTCTCACCTACGCCGGCTTCACCGCGTTCGTGCTCGAAGCGATGGGTGCCGGCGCTGCCGCGACCAAGTTCAGCCTGTTCGCCTCGCTCTCGAACCTGCCCATCCTGTACATGACGACGATCGACGGCGGCGCGCACGAACGCTGGGGCGCGGCCGGCATGCTGTTCACCGAGGCCGCCGTCGGCATGGCGGGCCTGGTGCTCTTCCTCGGCTTCCTCGCGGCCGTTCGCCGCTGGTGGCCCGCGCGCTGGCCCCAGCGCGTCGAGGACACGATCGCCGCCGAAGCCGACGCCTGACGCGCGGCGCCTTCACGACCCGCCCGCCCGGGATCCCCGCGGGTTCGGTGATTGCAAAACCTATTCACTAGCTATTCAATTACTGCACCTCCTTCCCTGCGCGCCCATCCGAGGGCCAGCGTCGGATGATCCGGCGCACCCCACCTGCCGTCGGCGCGCGTATCCACACGCGGCCGGAACCGAGAAGGAGAGACTCCCATGCGCCTCTTCCGCGTCGCCTCGTACGCCCTGCTCACGCTCCTCGCCGTCACCGCCGTGACGGGCTGCCGCAAGAGCGTCACCAACCCGCCCGCGATCCCGGCCCGCGTGATGGCGATCCACGCGTCCCCGGATGCCCCTGCCGTCGACCTGATCGTGGACGGCGCCGTCGCCGGGAGCGGTCTCGCATTCCCGAACAACACGCCCTACCTCGGCGTCCCGAGCGGCGTGCGATCCGTGAAGCTCAACCTCGCGGGCACGTCGACGACGGTGCTGACCGCCAGCCTGCCGACTGCACCGGGAGCGACGTACAGCGTGTTCGCGTGCGATTCGGTGGCGAAGCTCGGACTGGTCGTGCTCACCGACAACCTCGCTGCGCCCGCCTCGGGCATGGCGCACGTGCGCTTCGTGCACCTCTCGCCCAACGCCCCGGCGGTCGACGTCGCGGTCAAGAACGGCCCCGTGCTCTTCGGAAACACGCCGTTCAAGGGCTACTCGGCGTTCACACCGGTGGCCTCCGGCACGTACGACCTGGAAGTGAGGCTCGCGGGCACCTCGACCGTCGTGCTGCCGCTGCCAGGCATCTCCCTGCAGGCCGGCCGCATCTATACGGTGTTCGCGAAGGGATTCGTCGGCGGCACGGGCGCCCAGGCGCTCGGCGCGCAGATCATCGTCAACAACTGAACGGGCGGGGCCGGCGCCGCGGGCGCCGGCCCCTCGCCCCCGGGGGTTCACGCATGCACGCCGTCACCACGCAGGAATCGCCGGCCCCCGCACTGGCGTTCCGCTCCGCCGCGGGGACGCACGTGCTCCAGACGGACCAGTGGGTGCCCGCGCCGGTCGGCGACACGTTCGCGTTCTTCGCCGACGCGGCGAACCTGGAGGCGATCACGCCGGAGTTCCTGGGCTTCCGGATCCTCACGCCGCTCCCCATCGCGATGCGGGACGGCGCGCTCATCGACTACCAGCTGCGGCTCGGCGTCCTCCCCGTGCGGTGGCGGACCCGGATCGAACGCTGGGTTCCCGGCCGCGAGTTCGTCGACGTGCAGCTGCGCGGGCCGTACGCCCGCTGGGTGCACCGGCACACCTTCACCCCCGAGCGTGGTGGCACGCGCGTCCGCGATCGCGTCGAGTACGCGCTCCCGTTCGCGCCGCTCTCGGAGCCCATACACGCACTCGCCGTGCGCCCGCTGCTCGAGCGCATCTTTCGCCACCGTCACGCCGTGATCGCGAGGGTCCTCGGATGAACCCGTTCCGTTCCACGCTCCGCCGCGCCGCCGCGGCCGCTGCCGCGTTCGTCACACTCGGTGCACCGCTCGCGCCGACCGCGGGTCTCGCCGCTTCGGGTACGACGCCGTCGCCCGGCCGCGTCCGCTCGCTGCACGATTTCCGGGTGCGCACGAACGAGGGCGCCGATCGCTCGCTCGCCGACTTCCGCGGCAAGGTCGTGCTGGTCGTGAACACCGCCTCGCGCTGCGGCTTCACGCCGCAGTACGAATCGCTGGAATCGCTCTACCAGCGCGAGCACGCGCGCGGCTTCGAGATCCTCGCGTTCCCCGCCAACAACTTCATGGGCCAGGAGCCGGGCGACGACGCGGAGATCCGCTCGTTCTGCACGCTGAACTACCACGTCACGTTCCCGCTGTTCGCCAAGATCGACGTGAAGGGCAAGACGCAGGCCCCGCTCTACACGTGGCTCACGAAGGAGTCGCCGTACCCCGGCGACATCCGCTGGAACTTCACCAAGTTCCTCGTGGACCGACAGGGGCACGTGATCGCGCGCTTCGAACCCAACGTCGATCCGCTCGACCCGAAGGTGCTCGAACGCATCGAGGCCGCACTGAAGAGCTGAAGCCGCCCGCCGGACGCGAGCGGGGCCCGTGCCATCGGCACGGGCCCCGCAGCGTCTCCGGTGCGATCGCCGGTCAGCGCATGAACATCGCCTTCGCGAGCCCCGGCCAGTTCTGCCAGATCGTATTGACGACGCCCATCAGGCTCTCGCCCGCGATCCAGCCCGAGGCGACCGGGAACGTGTATTCCTCGGACCACTTGGGCGCCTTCTTCTCGAGGAAGAGGCCGAGTGCGCCGCCCACGAACATCAGGAACCCGTAGTACCAGTGGAACGTCCACGCGAGGCCCACGCCCGCGGGCGACGGGATGAACTTCTTGTGCTTCGGGAACACCATCGGCAGCACGGTCAGCACCACGCCGACGATCGCGCCCCAGAGGATGAACATGCGCTTCACGTCCTCGAGGCCGGAGAGGCCCTTCGAAAGCGCGATCGCGACGGCGCGCCACGTCTGCATCGCGGGTGCGGGGAACTGGTCGCCGCCGAGCACGCTGGCGTTCGGGACGAGCAGCCGGAACGAGAGCACCGTGACCACCGTGCCCATGAAGATGCCGGCGAACTGCGCGATGAACTGCTTGCGCGGGTTGGCGCCCAGAAGGTAGCCGCTCTTGAGATCCGTGAGCAGGTCCGCGCTGCAGCTCGCGCTGTTCGCGGTGACGTTCGCGCTCATCAGGTTCACGTTCATGTTGCCCGGGCTCAGCAGGCCGAACGTCAGCTGCGTGATCTTGCCCATCGAGCCGACGGGCGTCGTGTCCGTCTCGCCCGTCACGCGGCTCGCCACGAGCGAGAGCGCGAACGACAGCAGCACCGCGATGGCGGTCTGCCACACGGGCATCCCGAACGTGACGTGGCCCAGGTAGGCCAGCCCGGCGAAGCCGACGAGCTGTCCCCACACGAACCACGCGGACGGCGTCTCGATCGCCGCGACGGGATCGTCGTCGCTCTTGCGGCCGCCGAACATGCTGCCGAGGTCGGTGAACGCGCGCATCGCCGTCTTCCACTGCATCGCGAACGACAGGAGGCTCGACGACACCATGCAGGCGACGCCGCCCCAGAGCAGCCAGGTCACGATCGCGCGGTAGCCACCGGTTTCCGGCACGTAGCCGTGCGCCTGCAGCCACGGCGCCATGACCATCCACCCGAGGATGCTGCCGAGCATCGTGCTCCAGCACACCTTCCAGCCGGTGATCATGCCGGCGGCGATGAACATGGGCTCGTACGAGAGCATGACCGTGCGGTGCATCCAGGTCTCGCCGAACACCTTCTCGTTGAGGGCGTTCACCCAGTTCCCGATCTGGAACTTGTCGAGCGACTCGTTGAGGATCGTGTCGCCCTTCGCGAGATCGGGCTTCGAGCCGATCAGCACCAGGCCTTCGGACCAGAACTTGCCGGCCGCCGCACCGAGCCCGGCCCATGCCAGCGCCCGCGCGGCGCGCATGCCCTTCTCACCCGTCGAGTGCAGCGCGCGCAGCGTCTCGGCTGCGGCGACGCCGCTCGGGAAGCGCAGCTGCTCGATATTGATCATCTGCCGCTTCATCGGGATCGCCATCGTGACGCCGATGACCGCGAGGAAGAATACCCACGCCATCATCAGCCCGACGTCCATGGTGGCGTTGTTGATCACCATGTAGGCGGCGAAGGCTGAAATGAGCGTGCCGCCGGTCGAGTAACCGGCGGCACTGGCGGTGGACTGCATGCAGTTGTTCTCGAGGATCGTCATCGGCGTCCGAGCGACCCGGATCTTCAGCAGGCCCGTCCAGATCGAATAGGACAGGATGCAGGCCGTGATCGCGACCCCGAACGCCCAACCGGCCTTGAGCCCGATGTAGAGGTTGGTGAGCGACAGCAGCCCGCCCAGCAGCGAGCCCATCAGCACGGCCCGCAGCGTCAGCTGCTTCATCGAGTCGCCGCGCCCGACATAGACCTTCTCGTACCACTGGCGCTCGATCTCCTCGGGAGTGCCCTGGAAACCGGCGATGGGAAGAGCGTCCAGTTCGTGCGTGGCTTCGCCCGCGGCGGCCGGGCGGTCCTGGGTGGTCGTCATGCGTCGTCCCCCGTACGAGGCCCGCGGAGGTTCTGGACGGGCCGGGAGTCCTGCGTTGGAGTGTCGGTCAGCGCACCGCGCGCGGGAGGCTAGGTCATTCCACGCCAAAGGGAAAGCGGCGGTGGAACCACCGGTGAGCGGCGCATGGAGCCAATACGTGTTTGCACACACTGATCTCGCACTCGCGCGGCGGCGATTCCTTTTTGCGCCTGCGAATCCTCTCGCGGGGGATCGCCCACCTATCGGGCACCCCACGCGACCTCGGACTTGGAGGAGCCCATGCCGCGCCCGTCCCGCATCCTCGCCGCCGCACTCGCCGCATCGCTCGCGCTGTCCATCCCGGCCGTCCGGCTCCTCCCCACGGCCGCCGACGCCGCGGCCGATCCGCTCGGCACGCACGTCGTGCTGTCGTGGAACGACCTCGGCATGCACTGCATGAACCAGTGGCACGCCGACTTCGAGGTCCTGCCGCCGTTCAACACACTGCAGGCGCAGGTGATCCAGCGGGGCGACGCCCAGCACCCGCCGGTCGTGCTCGCCACCGGGGTCACGATCGAGTACTCGATCCCCGGCAATACCTACTCCGTGGGCAAGACCGATTTCTGGACCTACGCGCCCGCGCTGTTCGGCGTGACGCTGCCGCCAGACGTCGGCCTCACCGGCAAGGGCCTGACCGGCACGTTCGATCCGGCGGGCACGCTGTTCGAGGCGAAGGGCATCCCGGTGACGCCGTTCACCGACGCCGCGCCCACCGTCGAGAACGCGTACCAGAAGGCGCTGGTCATCGCGCGGGACGGCAATGGCGCCGAACTCGCGCGCAGCACGCCCGTCATTCCCGTCTCGGTCGAGGTGAACTGCGTCAGCTCGGGTTGCCACTCGAGCGTCAACGCGATCCTCAACAGCCACGAACGCGAGGCCGGCTTCGATCCCAACGTGCGCCCGATCCTGTGCGCGAAGTGCCACGCCTCCCCCGCGCTCGGCACCACGGGCATCCGTGAGGCGAACTACTTCTCGTACCGGATCCACAACGTCCACCGCTTCCTCGACAACTCGATGAGCGGTACGGCCCTCTGCTACAAGTGCCACCCGGGCCCCAAGGTCGGCTGCCTGCGCGGTGCGATGAGCCAGCAGCACGGGCTCGTGTGCCAGGACTGCCACGGCAACATGGGCACGATGGCGAGCAGCATCTCCGCCGGCCGCGTGCCGTGGCTCAACGAGCCGTCGTGCGGCACCTGCCATGGCCCCGTCTACGCCGAGCAGCCCGGGAAGCTCTTCCGATTCAGCACCGGGCACGGCGGCGTCGCGTGCGAGGCGTGCCACGGCAGCACGCACGCGGACTTTCCGAGCCGCGAGGCGGCCGACAACGCGAACAACGTCGCGCTGCAGGGCCATGCGGGCGTGCTCTCCGACTGCACCGTCTGCCACGGCGTCACGCCGGCGACCGGCGGTGCACACCAGGGCGCGGCCACCTCGGTGGAGGACGGCCTGCTGCGCGGTACCGGCGCGCTTCGGGCATGGCCGAATCCCATGCGCGAGTCGGCGACGTTCGCGATCAACGCGACGCCGGGCAGCGACGGCCGGCTGCTCGTCTACGACGCGCAGGGTCGCATCGTGCGCATGATCCGCGCGACACCGGCCGCCTCGCGGACGACGTTGGCGTGGGACGGGCTCGACCACGCGGGACGACGGGTGCCGGCGGGCACCTACTTCGCGCGCTGGCAGTGGGGGGGGGGGGGGGGGGGGCCCCCCCCCCCCCCCCGCCGCTCAGCTCGCGATTCCGCGCCGCGTGAGCAGGTAGACGGCGAACGAACCGAGCCAGTGCGAGCCGGCCCAGTGCGTCGTGCGCGCCCCGGAGAGCCCGGCCTCGCGATGCATCGCCGCGGCAGCAGCGAGCCGCTCGCGCAGCGGATGCGCGGCCGGCAGCGCGGACACGATGCCCTCGAGCATCCAGGCCCGCGTGAGGTTCAGCCCGTCGAGGTGCGAGAGCTTGCCGTCGGTGGGATCCGGCGAGCGCGCCGGCTGCAACCATGCGGCGAGGTCGGGCGAGTCGGCCGCGGGCAGGAAGTTCCGCAGCCAGTGCCCGAACGCGTCCCCCGGCATCGTGCGCCGGAGCAGGTCCGCTTCGGCGAGCAGCGGCGAGAGAAAGTCGTGCGCCGACGGCTCGTACCGCACCGGCGCGTCGCGATCGCCGCCGAAGAGCCGCACCGACCGCTCGACGATGCGCGCGGCCAGCTGGACCTGCCCCGCCTCGCGCGCCCAGTCGTGGAAGAGCCCCAGCGCGAACGCACTCTGCGAGTGTTCTCCCGAGCGCACGGGCACCGGCAGGCGATCGAGCCAGCCGACGAGCCGGCTGGACGCGAGCTGCTCGAGCGGCTCCATCAGCTCTCGCCAGTGCTCGGCGGCGGGATCGGGCCAGCGCCGGAGTTCGGCCATCAGCTGCAGCAGCCACGCCAACCCATACGGCCGCTCCCAGCCTTCGCGCCCGGGCGCGCGGAGGAACGCGAGCTCGCCCTCGATGCGCGGTGGCGCGAAGCTCACCGCCAGTGCGGTCCGTGCCCGCATGGCCCACGGCGCGTCGGGAAAGCACCGCGTCGCGCGGGCGAGCGTCCAGTGACCGTGGACGCTCGAATGCCAGTCGAACGCACCCCGGAAAGCCGGCGTCAGCGCGCGTGGCAACGCCAGCTCGCGGTCGTCCTGGAGGATCAGGCTCAGGTGGTAGGGGTATTCACGCTGGATGGCGGCCAGCGCCATCTCCACGAACGGGCCGAGATCGGCGGCCTGGAGGGCCTGCGCATCCGTGCGGTCGGAATCCATGAATGCACGCTATCATGCGGCCCCGGCGGCCGGCCACGGGCATCGAATGCGTTGCCGGACCCCGTTCAAGTCCGGTGGGACCGGGTGCCGATAACCCGGTGTCCCGACGGGCGACCACCGACACCCCAACGGATCCGGGGAGATCACGGATGAGCGCAGCCGAAACGCAACCGATGAACACCGCGCCGGCGGGATTCCGGGCCGATCGCGACCTGCCGCAGGGATTCGCGGCGTTCCACGCGAAGCTCCACGCCGAGTTCACGCCGCGCCAGCAGGCGCTCGCGCGCCGCCGCATCGAGCGGCTCGCCGCGGCGCACGCGCAGGGCGCGCTGCCCGATCACCTGCCGCCGTCGGCGGCGACCACGTCGGAATGGGGCATCCCGCTGCCCGACTGGTGCCGCGATCAGCGCAACCAGATGACCGGTCCCGCGGACGACGCCGAACTCGTCGTGAAGATGCTCAACTCCGGCGCGCCCGGCGTGATGCTCGACCTCGAGGACTCGATGGCCAACGCGTGGCCGAACCTCGAGCGCGGCATCGCCAACATCGTCGCGGCGCTCGAGGGCACGCTCGCCTACGACGACGCCAAGCGCGGCCGCCGCGTCGGCATCGAGCCGGGCCCGGTGGTGATCTGGAACCGTGTGCGCGGGCTGCACCTCTCGCAGGCCGGCGCGCTCGCCGATGGCGCGATCACCAGCGCGTCACTGTGGGACTTCGCCCGCCTCGCGTGGGCGGTGGACCCGGCGAAGCTCGAGCACCCGCTCGCGATCTACATCCCCAAGTCGGAATCGAGCGAGGAAGCGCTCTGGTGGCGCGACGTGTTCCAAGCCGTCGCCGACGCGCGCGGCTGGCCGCGCGACTACGTGAAGTGCATGGCGCTCGTCGAGTCGCACCCACTCGCGTACGAGATGGAGGAGTTCCTCTTCCACCTCCGCGACCACATCCTGGGCCTGAACCTCGGGCGCTGGGACTACATGGCGAGCCTGATCCACTGGAACTTCGAGAACCCCGCGTGGGTGCTGCCGGATCGCAACACGATCCCGCACGACGTGCCGTTCTTCCAGCGCCTGCGCCACCTGCTCTGCGACATCTGCCACCGCCGCGGCGCGCTCGCGATCGGGGGCATGACCGCGCTCTACCCGAGCCGCACGGACGCCGAGCTCAACGCGCGCGCGCTGGCGGTGCTGGAGCAGGACAAGAAGAACGAGGCCGCGTGTTTCATGGACGGCGCGTGGACCGGCCACCCGGACCAGAACGCGATCGCGGTCGCGCAGTTCCCGGTGCCGAACCAGCTCGACCGCCGGCCCCCGAACGTCGAGCGCTACCCCGACCTGCGCCCCGCGCCCACCGGCGTCGGCGCGCGCACGATCGCGGGTACGCGCGCCGCGGCGCGCACGGTGATCCGCTACCGGAACGGCGTCCTGAACGGCAACGGCGCGAGCCTGCTGGACGGCTACATGGAGGACCTCGCGACCGACCGCATCTACCGGCTCATGCTCGCGCAGCGTATGCGGCACCGCGCCACCGTGCCGGTGCCGGGTGACGACGGCCAGCCGGTGCTGCACGACGAGGCGCTGGTCACGCGCACGTTCGACGAGGCGCTCGCGGCGCTGGCGGGGCAGATCGCGTCGGGCCGCGACGTGGGAACGGAAGCGACGATGCGCGACGCACGGCGCATCGGGCAGGCGATGATCGAACGGGGCTGGTTCAATCCCATCTGATCCGGCCCCGCGCCGGGAACGCGAGGAGACGACGATGTCACAGGGTCGCAGCGCCACCGAGATCGCGCGTGCCTGGGAGCAGGACGCGCGCTGGCAGGGCATTCGCCGCGGCTACACCGCGGACGACGTCGTGAAGCTGCGCGGCACCGTGCACGTCGAGCACACGCTCGCGCGGCTCGGCGCGACGCGGCTCTGGGCGCTCATGCAGCAGGAGCCGCCCGTGCGCGCGCTGGGCGCGCTCACCGGCAACCAGGCCGTCCAGCAGGTCGCTGCGGGTCTCAAGGCCATCTACCTCTCCGGCTGGCAGGTCGCCGCCGACGCGAACACGGCCGGGCAGATGTACCCCGACCAGAGCCTCTACCCCGTCGATTCGGTCCCCAACGTGGTGCGCCGGATCAACCACGCGCTCACGCGCGCGGACCAGATCGCGCACCTCGAGGGCCGTGACGGCCAGACGCACTGGTTCGCGCCGATCGTCGCCGACGCCGAGGCCGGCTTCGGTGGCGACCTGAACGCCTACGAACTCATGCGCGCGCTGATCGACGCGGGCGCGGCGGGCGTGCACTTCGAGGACCAGCTCGCCTCCGCCAAGAAGTGCGGGCACATGGGCGGCAAGGTGCTCGTGCCGACGCGCGAGTTCGTGCAGAAGCTGCAGGCGGCGCGCTTCGCGGCCGACGTGCTCGACGTGCCGACGATCCTCGTCGCCCGGACCGACGCGCATAGCGCCACGCTCATCACCAGCGACGCGGACGAGCGCGACGTGCCGTTCCTCGTGCGCGAGCGCACGGTGGAGGGCTTCTGGAAATTCACGGGTAGCGTCGAGGCCGCGATCGCCCGCGGCCTCGCCTACGCACCCGTGGCCGACCTGATCTGGTGCGAGACCAGCACGCCGGATCTCGCCGAGGCGAAGCAGTTCGCCGAGGGTATCCACGCGAAGTTCCCCGGCAAGAAGCTCGCGTACAACTGCTCGCCGTCGTTCAACTGGTCCGGCAAGCTGGACGCGGCGACGATCGCGAAGTTCCAGCGCGAGCTGGGCGCGATGGGTTACGCGTTCCAGTTCGTCACGCTGGCCGGCTTCCACGCCTTGAACCTGTCCATGTTCGAGCTCGCCTGCGGCTACCGCGACGAGGCGATGAGCGCGTACTCGAAGCTGCAGGACCGCGAGTTCGCGCTGCAGAAGAGCGCCGGCTACGGCGCGGTGACGCACCAGCGCTTCGTGGGCACGGGCTGGTTCGACGCGCTGCAGGAAGTCATCTCGGGCGGCCAGAGCGCGACGCGAGCGCTCGAGGGCTCGACCGAGAAGCACCAGTTCTGACGAAACGCGGACCCGGTCCCCCGTGGGGGCGAGTATGCTGCGCGCATGCTCGCCCCCATCGCATGGCTGGCCGCCGTCCTCACGGCGGCGCTGCTCGCGGAAGCACCCGCCGCGGGCACCGACGTCCCGTCGCACGGCCTGCGGGCCGCAGTCGTGGCGGAGGGCCTGTCGGCGCCGCTCTTCGTGACCTCGCCGCCGGCCGATGCGCGGCTCTTCGTGGTCGAGCAGACGGGGCGCATCCGCATCGTGCGTGACGGCGTCCTGCTCGCCGAGCCCTGGCTCGACCTGCGCGACCGCCTCCGCAATGGCGGCGAACGCGGCCTGCTGGGCCTGGCGTTCCATCCGCGCTTCCACGAGAACGGCGTGTTCGTCGTCGACTACACCGACCGGCAGGGCGACACGCGGATCGTGCGGTTCCACGCGGATCCCGCCTCCGCCCGCGCGGACGCGGCGAGCGCTCGCGAGATCCTCCACGTCGAACAGCCCTACGCCAACCACAACGGCGGCATGATCGCGTTCGGGCCCGACGGCATGCTCTGGATCGGCATGGGCGACGGCGGATCGGCCGGAGATCCGCACGACAACGGGCAGTCGCGCGCGACGCTGCTCGGCAAGCTGCTGCGGATCGACGTCGACCGCGGCTCGCCCTATGCGATCCCGCGTGACAACCCCTGGCCCGCCACGCCCGGCGTGCGTCCGGAGATCTGGGCGGCCGGCCTGCGCAACCCGTGGCGCTTCGGCTTCGACGCCGGCTTCCTCTACATCGGCGATGTCGGCCAGTCCGACTGGGAGGAGATCGACGTCGCGCGCGCCGACGCGCCGGGTCTCGACTACGGCTGGAATCGCCGCGAGGGTGCGCACGACTATCGTCCGCGCGGGCCGCGGGTCGCGACGCGGCTCGTGGACCCCGTGCTCGAGTACTCGCATCGCGAGGGCTGCTGCGTGATCGGCGGCGCCGTCTACCGCGGCAGCGCGATGCCCGACCTCGCCGGCACCTACTTCTACTCGGACTGGTGCGAGGGCTGGCTGCGCTCGTTCCGCTGGAACGGCCGCGCGGCGACCGACCGCCGACACTGGGACGTGGGGTCGCTCGGTTCCGTCACGAGCTTCGGCACCGACGCGCGTGGCGAGGTGTACGTGACCACGCAGCAGGGCCGGCTGCTCCGGCTCGAACGCTCGAACTGAACCCGCGCTCAGTTCACGAACGCTTCGACGCGCTCGGGGTCGTCGGTCTCGGGACTGCGGGCGCTCTCGCAGACGCGCAGGACCACCAGCGTGCGATCGTCCTGCGCCTCGACCTGGCCGAGGTGGTGCTCGACCTCGGCCAGGACGCGCTCGCCGATCGCCCGTGCGTCGAGCGACGGCGGCAGGGAGCGCACGAACTCGCCGACTCGGTCCTCGCCGAAGAGCTCGCCGTGCGCGTTGGTGGCCTCGCTGATGCCGTCCGTATAGAGGACGAGGATGTCGTCGGGGTCGAGCGTGACCGTCGCGTGTTCCAGCGTGATGTCCTCGAGCACGCCGAGCAGCAGGCCGCCACGGTCGAGCCGCAAGGTCTCGCCGCTGCGGCGCAGCAGTACGGGCCAGTTGTGGCCGGCATTGCAATACGTGAGCCGGCGGCCGCTGTCGTGCACGCGCGCGAGGAAGAACGTGGCGAACTGCTGGACGTTGGTGCTGCGGTAGACGAGCGCGTTCACGTTGCGCAGGATGTCACTCACGGCCGTGGAGCTGGCGGCCTGCGTGCGGATCGCCGCCTGCAGCATGCTCGACAGCAGCGCCGCCGGCACGCCCTTGCCCGCGACGTCGGCGATCGCGAGCAGGAACGAGCCGTCATCGCACGGCACCACGTCGTAGTAGTCGCCGCCCACCTGCCGCGACGGCAGATTGACCGCGTGCACCTCGCAGCGCGGCAGGCGCGGGAAGTCGTTGCGCAGGAACGTCTGCTGGATCTGGTGCGCGAGGTGCAACTCTTCCTCGAGCCGCGCCACGGCCAGTCGATCGCGCAGCAGGAGCGCGTTCTGCATCGAGATGCCCATCTGGCTCGCGAGCGTGGCGATCAGGTTCACGTCCTCGCCGGTATGCTCGGTGGCGGTGAGTTTCTCGCCCAGCATCAGCAGGCCGAGCATCTCGCCGCGCAGCCGGATCGGCACCAGTACCGCGATCCCGAGCCGGTGCACGAGCAGCTCGCGATCGGGCCGGCGCAGCCCATCGATCGGGTCGGTGAGCCGGAAACTGGTCGCATCGACCGGCAGCCGCGACGGCAGCGCCGCGATGTGCTCCAGCGTTTCCTGCAGCAGTTCCGGCCCCGCGCCGGCCCGCGCGACGGGGCCCTGTGGCGTGAACGCCACGAGGTACGCCGAGCGCAGCAGGAGCGCGTCCGTGATCGTGCGGATGGAACGCTCCATCAGGTCGTCGAGGTCGATGGTCGTCTGCAAGTCGCGCCCGAGCTGCCGGAGCACGTTGCGGTAGTCCGAGGGATCGCGCAGGAAGAGCTGGTCGAGCAGTTCCTCCAGCCGGCCCAGCACCGGCTGGAACAGCGTCAGCGCCATGATCATGAAGACGGGCTCGACCACGCGGGCGTCGAGCCCGAACGCACTCGTGACGTAGTGGTTGAGCCGGTTGACGACGAACAGGTAGACGCCGATCACGACCGCTGTCGCGAGCGCATAGAGGATGCCGCGGCGCGCGAGCAGCTCGGCATCGAGAAACTTGTGCCGCACCATCGCGTACGCGATCGCTCCCGAGCCCAGGAGCAGCGCGGCAGTCGTGAGCGCGAACTGCACCGTGCGGTCGATCTGCGCGCCGATCAAGGTGGGCACCAGCGTCGAACCCGCGTAGAGCACGAGGCAGCCCGCAAGCCCGATCGCGATCGCGCCGAGCTGCTGGCGCACGCGTCGCACGCGGTTCGCGCGCCAGCTCGAGAGCAGCAGGGCCACCGCCGCGCCGCCGAAGCAGAGGTCGACGAGCGAGAAGAGCGCCTTGTGCACGCCGAGGAAGATGCGCGTGAACACGCCGATCACGGCGAGCGCGCTGCGCAGGATGCCGGTCGCCGACAGCTGCGGGGCGTGGCCGCCGCCCAGGCCCTGACTGATGAGGATCGCGAAGTGGAAGAAGTGCGGCGTGAAGACCAGCGCCATGAACAGGGTCCAGCGCAGGCCGTCGGGCGCGCGCACGATCCGCAGGAACGGCCGTTCCTCGGGGAAGATGCTCGCGAGCAGGAACGTGGTCGGGAAGAAGAGTTCCCAGAGGAACGCCGCGTTCTGCGGCGCCATCGCTCCCTTGCCTTCGGGGCGGAGCACCGCGAGCGCCGCCAGCACCGCGCCGAAGCCACCGAAGAACAGCAGCAGCGACACGATGCGGTTCAGGCGCTGGCGCGGGTTCTCGCGCAGGATGACGAGCCCGAGGAGGAACACGAGCCCGCCGAGCACGAGGTTCACGCTCGCCAGCAGGTGAGTGAAGTTCGTCATGGGCCCGGCCGCATCCTCCCGTGGGATCCGCCTTCCCTACGCCTTCCGGGGGGGCCGGGGTTGCCCGGACTCCCCTTTCGCCGCACCGGTGAGTGTTTCGGCCGCGCCCGTGACCGTCAAGCACCGTCCGCCGGGCGGCCGTTTCGGCCGGGTGAACGGTCCGGCCGGTCCGTCAGCGGCGTCGCGCGCGCCGCGCCGGCGCCTGAACGTGCCGTGCGACCACCTGCGTGGTGATCCCGCCGCGCACGTTGAATCGCCCGATGACGGTCATCTTGCGGGGCTTGATGGCTTGGACGAGGTCATCGAGCACCTGGTTGGTGACCTGCTCGAAATAGTGCCCCTCGTCGCGGAACGACCAGATGTAGAGCTTGAGCGACTTGAGCTCGACGCAGAGCTTGTCGGGCACGTAGAGCACGATGATCGTGCCGAAGTCGGGCTGCCCGGTCACGGGACAGTTGGCGGTGTATTCGGGGCACTCGTGCCGGATCCAGTACTCGCGGCCGGGATTGGGGTTCTTGAAGGTGACCAGGTTGCGGGCGGGCCGCGTGGCCATGGGGACGCCTCCTCATGTGGTGGGATTCGGTCGCGCGAGTCTCCGCGAGCCCCCACCCGCGGTCAAGCCCGCGCCGGGCGGCCGGCGAAGCGCTCCAACTCCGTGCTCAAGCGCGCGCCCGGCCCGGCCGACAACTCCCTGCGACGACGGCCCCTCCGTCTCACGCACCTCTCCGGAGGAGGCCTCGTCGTGCGTTTTCCCCAGGCGCGTCCCACCGATCCCTATCTGCTCATCGTCGACGACGAACCCGTCGTCCTCGACGTCACCCGCGTGATGGCCGGCATGCTGGGTTACCAGCCCCTGCTCGCGAACACCGCGGACCACGCGCTGGAGCTCTTTCGCGAGCACGCGCGTGACATCCACCACGTCCTGGTGGACCTGCACCTCCCCGTGCGCGACGGCGTCACGCTCGCCGCGGAGCTCCGCGAGATCGCGGACGACGTCCGCGTGGAGCTAATGACCGGCGACGCCGCGTGGGCCGACACACTCGACGCCCTGCCCGAGGGCATCCACGGCATCCTCGTGAAGCCGTTCTCGGTGCCGGACCTCGAGCACATCCTCGGCCTGCAGGCGCGTGCGGCATGACGACTCCCCGACCGTACCGGGAGGCCGCGTGAACGACCGCCCCGAGGCTCCGATCGGCACATCCGCGGAAACGTCGCGCCTGCCCGCGTCGCTGGCCGCCGAGCTGCTCGAGGAGAGCCTGCGCATCGCGCCCACGGTGGACCTGCGCGACGTCGGTGCGCGACTACTCGCGCCGCTCGTGCGTGCGACCGGAGCGCGGCGCGCGTCGCTCATGCTCGTCAATCCCGAGACGGGCAAGCTGCGCATCGTCGCCGGCTTCGGCCTGACGCCCGAGTGGATCGGGCGCGACGTCGAATGGCGCCCGCACAGCATCGCGGAATGGGTGTTCCGCAAGCGCGAGGGACTCATCCTGAACGGCAACGTCCGCCAGGAAGGCCTCGTCGGCATCGGGCAGGACCTGATCGACTCGGCGCTCTGCGTACCGCTCGAGACCGATCACGGTCCGATCGGCGTGCTCAACATCGCCTGTACGGGCACGGGTCCCGCCTTCACGGACCTCGAGATGCGTGCCGTGCGCGAACTGCTGCCGCCGGTGACGGCGGCGGTCGACCGCGCGCAGCTCGCGAATCTCTGCAGCCGCAACACGGGCCAGCTGCTCGGCGTGCGCGGACTCGCCGGCCGCACGCTTCTCGCGCCCGGGCGCTACGAAGCGCGCAACTACGAGCTGGGCTTCTCGCGCCTCTCGTGCACGCACGAGGGCGGTGCGATGTCCGAACGCGTGCCGCTGCCGAACGGTGGCCACGTGCTGCTCGCGCTCGATCCGCGCGCGACCGGCGTCGAGGCGCTGCTCGCGTCGGCGTTCGCGCAGGGCGTGTTCGCCACGCTCGCCCCCGCGGAGCGTTCCGCGGCCGCGATCGCGGCGCGGCTGAACAGCGAGCTCTGCACGCGGCTCTCGGGCAAGGGCGAGATGGGCGCATGGATCGGCCAGCTCTCCCCGAGCGGCCAGCTCACGTCCTGCTCCGCCGGCTACCCGGCGCCGATGTGGGTGCCCTCCGACGACAGCCCGGTGACGTTCCTCGGCAGCGGCGGTGCGCTGGTCGGCGCCGACTCTCGCGCGCGCTGGGAGGAGGAGCAGGTCCGCCTGCTCCCCGGCGACATGGTCGTCGCCGTGAGCAGCGGCGTGCTCGGGGCGCGCAACGTGACGGGCCAGCCGTTCGGGCCGTCGCGACTCGCCGAGTGCATCGCCGAGCGCCGGCGCCAACCGCTCGACTCGCTCACCGAGAGCATCGTGCAGGCCGTGCTCGGCTGGACCGGGCGGCCGGTGCCGACCGAGGACCTGAGCGTCCTCGCGATCCGCTTCGCTCCGGGCAGCTGATTCCGCGTCCGCAGTGGCCGCGCGCCGCCGGGGCGTGATACCGTCCCCGGCCCGATGACGCGCGTGTTCCTCGAAACCTACGGCTGCCAGATGAACGTGGCGGACAGCGAGCTCATGGCCGGCGTGCTCCAGCGCGCCGGCATGACGCTCGTCGAGCGTCCCGAGGACGCCGACGCGGTCATCCTCAACACCTGCGCGATCCGCGAGGCCGCGGAGCAGCGCGTGCTGGGCCGGCTCGGCGACTTCGCGCGGCTCAAGCAGTCGAACCCCGCACTCGTGGTGGGCGTGGCCGGCTGCATGGCGCAGCACCTGCGTCGCAAGCTGCTCGACAAGAAGCGCGTCCTCGACCTCGTGGTGGGCCCCGACGGCTACCGCGCGCTCCCCGAACTGCTGCGGCGCGCGGCGGGCGAACCGGTCGCCGAGGTGCGGCTGGATCGCGACGAGACCTACGGCGACCTCGAGCCGAAGCGCGACGCCGGCGTGCGAGCCTGGGTCACCGTGCAGCGCGGCTGCGACAAATTCTGCACCTACTGCGTGGTGCCGTACACGCGCGGACGCGAGCGCAGCCTGCCGCTCGCCGACCTCGTGCGGCAGATCGAGCAGGCGGCCGCGCAGGGTTACCGCGAGATCGTGCTGCTCGGCCAGACGGTCAACTCGTGGCGCCACGGCGAGCACGACTTCGCCGACCTGCTGCGCGCCGCGGCGAACGTCGACGGCATCTTGCGCGTGCGCTTCACCTCGCCGCACCCGAGCGACATGAGCGAGCGCGTGATCGCCGCCATGGGCGAGGGCGGCCGCATCATGCCGCACGTGCACCTGCCGCTGCAGTCGGGCTCGGACCGCATCCTCGCGGCGATGCAGCGCACGTACACGCGCGCGCAGTTTCTCGACGTGGCGGCGCGGCTGCGCGCCGTCGTGCCGGACATCGCGCTCAGCACCGACGTGATCGTGGGCTTCCCCGGCGAAACCGAGGACGACTACCGCGCGACGCTCGATGTCTACCGCGAGGTCCGCTTCGACTCGGCCTTCCTCTTCAAGTATTCCGCGCGACCGGACACGAAGGCGTTCAAGTGGCCCGAGACCGTGAGCGAGGAGGAGAAGGGCCGCCGCCTCACCGAACTGATCGACCTGCAGCTCGCCATCTCGGGCGAGGTGAACGACGCGATGCTCGGCCGCGAAGTCGAAGTGCTGGTCGAGGGCCGCAGCCGCAAGGGCGACTCGCAGCTGCACGGCAAGAGTCGCGACTTCAAGACCGTGGTCTTCGCCGACGACGGCGCCGCGCCGGGATCGCTGCGGCGCGTGCGCGTGATCGGCGCCACGCCGGTCACGCTGATCGCGGAATCGCTCGAGACGCCGCGCCCGCCCGCGCTCGTCCGCATCGGCGGCTGAGCCGCCGCGTCACACGCCCTGCGCGCGTTCCCACGCGAGCAGCCCCGCGCCCACGACACCGGCGCGATTGCCGAGCAGGGCCGGCACGATTCGCAGCGCGCGCACGTGCGAGGGTTGCGCGTAGCGCGCGATCGCCTCGCGGACCGGCGCGAGCAGCGGCTCGCCGGCGGCGGCCACGCCGCCGCCGATCACCACGATTTCGGGATTCACCGTCTGCACCGCGCACGCGACCTGGAGCCCGAGCGCATCGGCCATCTCGCGCACGAGGCCCTGCGCCGCCGCGTCGCCTTCGGCCGCCGCGGCGAACACGTCCGCGGCGCCGCGCGCCTCGACTCCGGCCGCGAGCGCGCGCCGCGTGATGCCCTCGCCGCCCGAGACGGGCTCGGCGCAGCCCTCGACGCCGCACGCGCACCGCGGCCCCGGGCTGCGCTGCGCCATGTGACCGATCTCGCCGGCGCCGCCCCACGCGCCGCGCAGCACGCGGCCCTCGATCACGATCCCGCAGCCGACTCCCGTACCGACGGTGATGACCACGGCGCACGTCGCACCGCGCGCCGCGCCGACGCTCGCCTCGCCGAACGCGGCACAGTTGGCGTCGTTGTCCGCGACCACCGGCAGCGCCAGCGCGCCCGCGAGTGCGTCGCGGAACGGGAAATCGCGGGAGAGCGCGAGGTGCGGCGTCTCGTCGACGAGCGCACCGGTCACCGGATGGATCACGCCGGGACAGCCGACCCCGAGCGCGACGGCACCCGCGCGCCACGCGCGTGCCGTGTCGACGAGCGTGTCCATGAGCGCGTCGGTGCTCTCGCCGGCGCGAGAGGGCACGCAGGCGAACTCGAGCACGTCTCCCGTCGCGGAGACGCGCGCCGCCTTGAGGTCGGTGCCGCCGAGATCGAGCGCGATGGCGTACGGAGCGTCGTGCATGCGCGCACGCTAGCCGATCCGCGTTGGACGTGAAACCCCGGAGCCACACGCGAGGCCCGCAGCAGGTCCGCTTCGTGCGAGTTCCTCTGGACTCGGCGCGCTCACCGCGCCACGATGCGGAGCATGCGGGCTCTTCGGTTCGTCCCCCTGCTCCTGCTCGCCTGCCTCGTGCCGCCGGACGCGCGCTCGCGCGCCGGCGAGAGCGCCGTGCCGTCGCTGCCGGGCCTGCACGGCGAGGTGCGGATCGACACCGATCGCTGGGGCATCCCGCACGTCCGCGCGACCGATCTGTCCGACCTCTACTGCGCGTGGGGCTGGGTGACCGCGCGCGACCGGCTCGCGCAACTCGCGCTCACCCGCGCGTCGGCGCGGGGCGAGCGCCACCGCTGGCTCGGGAACTCCGAGCTCCGCCGCGACGGCGGCGCGCAGCTGTTCGCGCTGCGCGAGCGCGCGGAGGCGATCTGGGCGCGCGACCGGCGCGATCCCGCGACGCGCATGGCCGCCGAGCGCTTCAGCGACGGCGTGAACGCCTACCTCGCCGAATGCCGCCGCGGCACGCGCCCGTGGCCGCGCGAACTCGCGGAACTGCACGCCCGCCCCGACGACTGGCGGCCCGAGGACAGCGTCGCGCTGATGCTCGGCCTCGGCGTCACGCTCGATCTCGGCCTGCCCGAGTTCGCAGAATCCGAATCGCTCCGCGTACACGGCGCGGCGTGGTTCACCGCGCGGCATCGCTTCGAGGGCCGCTGGATCTTCGACACCGTGCCCGGCAGCGGTACCGCTTCGGCGCCGGGTGCCTCGACGATCGACGCACACGCATCGCTTCCCGCGGCGACGTCGCGCGCGGCCGCGGCGCTCGCGGCCGACTTTCCGGCGCCCGATGCCGAGGGCGCGACGCGCGCGAGCAACGCGATGGTCGTCGGTGCGCGCCGGAGCGCGAGCGGGCGGCCGCTGGTCGCCAACGATCCGCACCTGCCGCTCACCGCTCCCGGTCCGCTGCACGTGATCCACGTGTCGGTCCCCGGCGTGGTCGAGGCGGCGGGCGCCGAGGTGCCCGGCCTGCCGGCGATCGTGAGCGGCCGGAACACGCGCGTCGCGTGGGGCATCACGGCGCTCGGCGCCGACGTGATCGACGCCTGGGCCGACACGATCCTCGCCGACGGACACACCCTGCGCGGACCGTGGGGCACCGCGCGCGTGCTCGAGAAGCCGTTCGATCTCGCGTACCGCGTGCTCGGCGTCGACGTGCCGCTGCCGTGGATGAAGCGCCGTTACTCCCCGCGCGGTCCCGTGATCGTCTGGGACGCGAAACGCCGCCGCGCGATCTCGGTGAAGTGGAGCGCGATGGAGGACGAGCGCATCACCCTCCGCCGCATGCTCGGGCTCGAGCGCTCGCGCGACGCCGACGAACTCGTGGCGCGTTACCGCACCATGGTCACGCCGACGCTCAACGTGGTCGCCGCCGACGTCGACGGCCGTGCGCTCTACCAGTCCGTGGGCCTCGTCCCCGAACGCGCGACCGACCCCGGACCCGGCGTGCTCGCCGCCGACGGCCGGCACGAGTGGACCGGCTACGTCCCCGCCGACTCGATGCCGGCGTGGCGTGTTCCCGACGACGGGTTCGCCGTGAGCGGCAACAACCGCCCGACCGCCTCGACCCGACCGACCGTCTGGCCGAGGTACGAGTGGGCGCACGATCGGGCGGCGCGAATGAGCCAGCGACTCGCCGGCGACCGGTCGATCACGCGGGCTGACCTCGCGAGCGTCCAGAACGACGTCGTCTCCCGCGGATCCGCCCGGCAGGTCCCGGCCCTCCTCGCGGCGGTCTCGGGTCGCGAGCGGACGCTGGCGCCCCGGGTCCGCCAGGCGCTCGACTCGCTCCGGACTTGGGACTTCACCTGCCGCCGGGACAGGGTCGCTCCGGCGATCGCGCGGTCGTGGTGGAACGTGTTCCTGAAACGCGCGGGGTGCGAGGGGCTCCCGGGTCTCGGACTCGCCGCGCTCACGGGCGAGGCCACCGGTGTGCTGCACTCTCCCGGCGGCCGGCCGGAGTCTCCGGCCGACGCCGCGACCGGCTCGCTGGTCACCGCGGTCGACTCGCTCACGCGGCTGCTCGGCCCTGACCCGGGGACCTGGCGCTGGGGCCGGATCCACCGCGCCCGGTTCGTCCACGAACTCGCCGGCCGGTTCCCCGCTGCCCGGTTCGAGCCGCCGCTCACTCCCGAGGACGGCGATGGGAGCACGGTGTGCGTCGGGCCGGCCCGCGCTCCCTACGACCTTCAGGTCACCCACGGACCGGTGTACCGGCACGTCGTCGACCTGGGGGACTCGACCCGATCCTGGGTCGTCGTCGCACCGTGGAACAGCGAGCCCGCCGGTCGTGAAGGTTCCGACCTGCGGTCGCGGTGGGCCGACCACGGATACGTTCCCCTGCGCCTCGAGTGGTCGGCGATCGAGCGCACCGCAGTCGACCGGCGGGTGTTCCGGCCGGGTCGCTGACGTCCCGATCTCGCCTCCGGGGCCGGCCACCGACGGCCCGCGAAGCGCCGCTTCCGGGCCTCCGGCAAGCTCGCGAACCGGCCATTCCGGCAGGCTCGCCCACGCTCATCCGGCACCGCAAGCGTGCCCCACAAGCGGCTCTCACCGGGGCGGTTCCGTGACGCCGCGACTTGTGCGCCCGGACTTGATCGGGTAACTTAATTCTCAGCGAAGCGGAGTAGTAGTCCTCACATCGGCTGATCCATGGATGGGGCGGCCTCGGCTAACTCGAGCCCTCGTCTCGTGCTGCAGGGATCCCTCCCCGGGATTCGCGCACAAGGCGATGAGGATTGCTTCCCTCCATGTCCACCCTCGGCCGCTTCGCGCGCGCGTGCGCGCTCCGTGCTGTGCTGTCGATCGCTGCGCTTCTCGCCACTCACTCGACCTCGCGAGCCGGCTCCGCCGTGCCTGTGATGCCGACCGGCGAGCCCGCTTCGATCAGCCAACGTGCCGGAGTCGCCGCCACCGAATCGTCGAGCGACAGGTGGGAAGTCGACGCCGCCGGGGTCACGACCGTCCCCGATCCGTTCGCTGCGAGCGTCCCCGGATGGAACGCCCTCGAGTCCCGCGCGATCCCGGTGCCGACCGGGCTCCCGGGTCAGGCGATCGACGACGGAGTCGCGAGCGCCACGTTCGAGTCGTCCGTTTCCGTTCGCGAGGTCTCCCCCCCGATCGCGCCCGCCGGCTCCTCCGGTGCGGTGGCCCCTCTGGCCTCGTCCTCCTCGGCCCAGTCGTTCCCGCGGGCCGGGCTCTCGCCGACCTCGGTCCTGTGCGAAGGCGTGGACCTGCGGATCGAAGAGAAGCACGTAGGTTGTTTCACCCCCGGCTCGAACGGGGACTTCACGATCATCGTCCGCAACACCGGCGCCACGGCGAGCTCGGGTTCGATCTTCGTCCGGGACACCCTCCCGGCCGGGCTGACCTACGTCGCCGCGTCCGGCTCCGGCTGGACCTTCTCGGTCTCCGGGCAGGTGCTCACCGCCCGCTACGACGGCTCGATCCCGCCCAGCGGAGCAGCCGAGTTCACGCTCACCGTACACGTCGCCGCCGGCGCCCGTCCCCCGATCGACAGCTACGTCTCGGTCGAGGGCGGTTCCGACTCGGTGCTCGACAACAACCGCGACTACGACCACGTCGACCTCTGCATCCGCCCCGACCTGACGATCGACGTCTCGCACCGGGGGTGCTTCACGGTCGGCCAGACGGGCACGTTCTCGGTCCGCCTGAGCAACCTCACGACGGGCCCAACGGTGGGCCGGATCACCGTCCGCGACACGCTGCCCGCCGGCCTCACGTTCGTGAGCGGATCGGGCGCGGGCTGGACCGTGACCGCCGCCGGGAACATCGTCACCGCGAGCACCGACGCCGTGATTCCGGGCGGCGGGACCGACGCCTTCGACCTCGTCGTGGCGGTCGCCGCATCGACCTTCCCGCAGGTCACCAACTCGGCCACCGTGAGCGGTGGCGACGACGCCGATCCGACCAACAACCGGGACTCGGACCAGGTATCGATCTGCGGCGCGCCCGACCTCACGCTCGAGAAGACCCACGTCGGCAGCTTCGTCGTCGGCGGCCAGGGCACCTACACGATCACCGTGCGGAACGTGGGCAGCGATCCCACCTCCGGCACCGTCACCGTCCGCGACACGCTGCCCGCCGGCCTCACGTACGTGAGCGGCTCGGGCGCGGGCTGGACGATCACGGCGAGCGGCAACGTCGTCACCGCGACCTCGAGCGGCGTCCTCGCCGCCGGCGCGAGCACGTCGTTCTCGATCGTCGTCGCCGTGGCGGAGGCCGCCTCCCCGGGCGTCACGAACTGCGCGACCGTCTCCGGCGGCGGCGACTGCTCGCCCGCGAACAACCGCGACTGCGACGACACGCCCGTCGTGCATCCGCAGGTGACCGATCTCACGATCGCCAAGACGCACGCCGCGCCGTTCGTGGTCGGCTCGAATGGCACGTACACGATCACGGTGTCCAACGTCGGCACGCTGGCGAGCTCGGGCACGATCACCGTGCGCGACACGCTGCCTGCCGGGCTCACGTACGTGAGCGGCGCGGGCAATGGCTGGACGGTCTCGGCGGTCGGCAACATCGTCACCGCGACGACCTCCGCGGTCCTCGCGCCGAGCGGTTCGTCCGCGTTCACGGTGACGGTCGCGGTCGACGCTGCGGCGGTGCCG
>JBGAML010000032.1:0-13751 GCA_044223005.1 Candidatus Eiseniibacteriota bacterium | reverse complement strand
ACCGGCACGGGCAACGCGTGGGTGGACCAGGCCACGTGGACGGCGACGATGCAGACCGGCTCGACGAAGGCCGGCATCACGGCGTACGGCGACTCGGCCAACCTGAAGTACCAGGTCGCGGGTCGCGGCAAGGCCGGCGAGCTGACGCTGGTGCTCTCGAGCGGCCAGTAGTACGCACAGGAGCGGGCGGGGCTCCGGCCCCGCCCCCTCGTCTCGCAGTTCCCCCCACGAGCAGAACGCCGTGCCCGGAACCGGGCTCGAGCCGGCGATCCCCACCGGCGGCGGACGGTTCCAACGAAGCGAGGAGCGTGTTCGATGAAGCGCACCGATCGAGGTTTCACGCTGATCGAGCTGATGATCGTGGTCGTGATCATCGGCATCCTGGCCGCCATCGCGATCCCCAACTTCATCGCGATGCAGGACCGGGCCAAGGAAGGCGCGACCAAGTCGAACATGCACACGTTCCAGCTCGCCGCCGAGGACTACTCGGTGCTCAACGACGGCGTGTACCCGAACTCGGTCGCATCGATCGCGTCGCGCCTGCCGATGAACGCCACGCTGTTCAAGAACCCGTTCGATCGCACCACGGGCGACGGCAACGCGTTCGAGTACCAGGGCACGTGGGCCGTCCCGCTGGCGACCTCCGGCAAGCCCGGGATCGTCGCGTACGGTGATTCGGCGAGCCAGCGCTACCAGATCGTCGGCCACGGCAAGGCCACCGACTTCGGCTACATCATCCTCTCGAACGGCAACTAGGCCTCCTCGCTCGCGCCGGTCCCCGGCGCGAGACCGCGCCGCAGCCCCCGCGGCGCCGAAATGCCCGCAAGCGTGAGATCTCCCGCTTCGCGGCACGGCCATTGCAATCCGGCACGCGCGGCCTGATGCCGGCCGGACCCCAACGGCCCAATCGCAAGCCCCACAGGAAGATCCCATCCATGACCGCTGAGTCGCCTTCCCGGGACGCCGTGCAGTCTTCTGCCGCTCCGGTTGCAAACCAGCCGGTGAGCGGTTCGGAAGGCGTGCAGGACGCCCGGACCGACAGGGACGCCGTCCGCATCGAGGGACTGACCAAGGTCTATCGCGGCAACTGGTCGCTGAAGACCACGGTCGGACTCGACCATCTCGACCTCGCCGTGCGGCGGGGCGAAGTGTTCGGCTATCTCGGGCCGAACGGTGCGGGCAAGACGACGACGCTCAAGATCCTGACCGGCCTGCTCAAGCCCACGAGCGGCCGCGCATGGCTGATGGGCGAACCGATCGACCGCGTCGAGAGCCGGCGGTCGCTCGGCTTCCTGCCGGAACAGCCCTACTTCTACGACTACCTGACGGGCGTCGAATACCTGGAGTTCGTCGCACGCCTCTCGGGCCTGCCGGGCCACGACGCGACGAAGGCCGCGCGCGAGTGGTTCGGCCGCGTCGGCCTGGGCGAGCGCTCGCGGCAGCTGCTGCGCAAGTACTCCAAGGGCATGCTGCAGCGGCTCGGCCTCGCGGCCGCGCTGGTGCACGCGCCGAAGCTGGTGATCCTGGACGAGCCCATGAGCGGGCTCGACCCGTTCGGCCGTCGCGACGTGCGCGACCTGATCCTCGAGCAGCGCGAGCGCGGCGTCACGGTGATGTTCTCGTCGCACATCCTGCCGGACGTCGAGGCGCTGTGCGACCGCGTCGCGATCGTGCTGCGCGGCAAGCTCGAGCGCGTGGCGACCGTGGGCGAGCTGGTGAACGGCCGCGCGCGCGCGGTCGAGATCCGCGTCTCCGGTTCGCCGCTCGTCGAGCTGCCCGTCGCGTGGCAGGGCGTGCTCCAGCGCACGCAGCGCCCCGAGGGCGCCGTCTTCACGCTCACCGACGAGTCGCGCCTGCAGGAGGTGCTCGCGCACTTCGTGCAGCAGCGGATCGAAGTGCGCGCGGTCACGCCGCAGCGCAACACGCTCGAGGAACTGTTCATGGCCGCGGCGGAGGGCTCCGCCTACACGGCGCCGAAGGAACGGAGGTCGGCATGAACGCGGCCCTGATCGCGCAGAACACGTTCCGCGAGGCGATCCGCGACCGCGTGCTCGCCGGCATGGTCGTCGCCGGGCTCGTGCTGCTCGCGCTCACGCAAGTGGCGCGGCCGCTGGCGATGGGCGAGGGGCTGCGGCTCACCGTGGACCTCGGGCTCTCCTCGATCACGTTCCTGGGCCTGCTCGTGGTGCTGATGGTGGGCACGAGCCTCGTCGCCAAGGAGATCGAGCGGCGCACGATCTTCAACCTGCTTTCGCGCCCGATCGCGCGGCCGGTCTACCTGCTCGGCAAGTGGGCCGGGCTCTCGCTCGCGCTGTGGACGGTCGCGGCCGTGCTCGGCGTGGCGCTCGGGCTGGTCGTCACCGTGCTCGGGCACGGCGGGCAGTGGCTCTCGCTCGCGCAGGCCGTGTACCTCGCGGGCCTCGAGCTGACGGTGGTCACGGCGCTCGCGGTCATGTTCTCGGCACTGTCGACGCCGGTGTTGTCGGCGCTCTACACGCTCGGCGTGTTCCTCGCGGGGCAGTGGTGCGACGACCTGCGGATGTTCGCGGCGAAGGCGCCGGGCACGCTCAAGGTCATGCTCGAGACATTCGCGAACCTGCTGCCGAACCTGCCGCTCTTCAACATGCGCGCGCTCGCGGCGGCGGGCGATCCCACCACGGCCGTGCACCTCGGCGTGGCGACGGCGTACGCGCTGCTCTACTGCGGCGGCGTGCTCGCGCTGGCGACGGCGGCGTTCGAGTCGAGGGACTTCAAGTGAGCGACACCGTGCTCGGCCTGCGGCCCGTGCGCGTGCGCATGCTCGCGGCGTGGGCGGTGGCGCTGGTGCTGGGCGCCGGGGCCTGCGAGCTCGCGGCGTGGTCGGCACGCTCGCTGCCGCGCCCCGCGCCGTTCCAGGAGCTCGCGTACTACCCGTCCGGCCGCTCGCTCGGGCCGGCGACGCTCGGTCACGCGGAGACGGTCGCCGACCTCGCGTGGCTGCGTGCGGTGCAGTACTACGGCGAGCACCGCCACACGGACAACCAGTTCGTCCACCTCTACCACGTGTTCGACATCCTGACGTCGCTCGCGCCCCGCTTCGAGAGCGCCTACGTCTTCGGGGCGTTCGCGCTGGCGCAGGAGGGGGCGGACTTCCCGCTCGCCGAGAAGCTCATGATGAAGGGGCTCGACCGGAACCCGGCCAGCGGCCGTCTCGCGTTCGAACTCGGCTTTCTCTATTACGTCAAGCCCGGCGGCCGGGACCTGCCGCACGCGGCCGAGTACTTCGAGCGCGCCGCCCACCTGCCGGGGCACCCGGACGTGGCCCGCCGGTTCGCCGCCTTCTGTCGCCAGAACTCCGGCGACCTCGCCCTGGCGTGGGTCCTGTGGCGGGGCGTCCTGCAGTCGTCCCCGAACGCCTACATGCGGGAAATGGCGGAACGGGAACTGGATCGCATCCAGAAGGCCATCGAGACGGGCCGGGCCGAACTGGCCCGGGATCGCCTGAGCACCCCGGTCGTGATCGTCCGCCCCGCCCGGTAGGCGGGACCCCACGGATTCGGAATGCAATCCCCCGTGAAGAACGCACTTCAGGAAACCCGACGAAGGGTCGAAAGAACTAGAGGCAGGCGGAGCGGGGCGTGCCCCGTCCCCACGCACACATGGTCGAGGACGAACGTGCCGATGCCGGGAGCATCGGGAACGGCATCCAGGACCCGCACCGCATTCACGGAGTGAACCCCATGCTCTTCGGCAAGAAGCAGTCGCTCGTCGGCCTGGACATCGGCAGCCACAGCGTCAAGGTGGTGGAGCTCGAGGCTCAGGCCAACAAGACCTACCGACTCACGAACTGGGGCGTCTCGCAGCCCCTCGCCGAAGCGATCGTGGACGGCGAAATCATGGACCGTCAGCTGGTGACGGACGCGATCTCGAACCTCCTCGAGTCGCGCGGCATCCGGTCGCGCAACGTGGTGGCCGCGGTCAGCGGGCGCGCCGTGATCGTGAAGAAGATCATCATGAACAAGCTCTCCGCGGACGACGCGGAGCAGGCGATCTACTGGGAAGCCGAGCAGCACGTCCCGTACGACATCAACGACGTGTCGCTCGACTTCGAGATCCTGGGCACCGCGCCCGCCGACCCGAAGCAGATGCAGGTGCTCCTGGTCGCGGCGAAGAAGGACATGGTGATGTCCTTCAGCGACCTGATCCGCGAGGCCGGCCTGCAGCCGAGCATCGTGGACGTCGACTCCTTCGCGGCCCAGAACGCGATCGAAGCCAACTACGACTTCGGCTCCGACGAGGTCATCGCGATCCTGAACGTCGGATCGGAGATGACCAACATCAACATCGTGCAGGCGGGTGTGCCGTACTTCACCAAGGACCTCCAGGTCGGCGGCAACACCTTCACCGAGGCGGTGCAGCGCAAGTTCAACCTGAGCCAGTCGGAGGCCGCCGCCGCGGTGCGCGGCGAGTCCGGACCGGGGCTCGAGGTGACGCCCGTCATCGAGCAGGCCTGCGAAGGCGTCGCGACCGCCCTCGAGCGCGCGCAGGCGTACCTGCGCACGGCGGGCGAGGCGGGCGCGATCAGCCGGATCATGCTCTGCGGCGGCAGCTCTCTGACGCCGGGGCTGCCCGAGTTCCTCGGGAAGCGTTTCAACGTGCCGACGGAGATCGTCAATCCGCTCCAGCGCGTGCAGTACGACCCGGCCCTGTTCGCGGGCCAGGACGTGATGAAGGTGGCGCCCCTTCTCACGGTGGGTATCGGGCTGGCGTTGCGCCGACAGGGGGACAAGAAATGATTCGCGTCAATCTCCTGCCGCGCGAGGAAAAGTCCCAGCGCAAGGCGGTCTCGATCGACTTCAAGCTGGGGGACATGGTCCTCCCGGTCACGGTCGTCGGACTCGCGGCACTGGTCATCGCGGGCACGGTCGTTTCGCAGCGGTCCGCGATCCACGGACTGCAGGGCTCGATCGCGCAGGTGGACAACGAAGCCCGCGCGCTCGCGCCGCAGATCGCCCGCGTCAACCAGCTCGCGCAGGAACGCGCCGAGCTCGACCTGCGCATGGGCATCATCGGGAAGCTCGAAAAGGGACGCACCCAGAGCGTTCGACTCATGGATGAGCTCGCCAAGTGCGTTCCGGACCACCTCTGGCTGACGGGAGCGACGCAGGATGCGTCGGGTGCCCTCTCGCTGGAGGGGGTCACCTATTCCAACCTCGTCGTCTCGGACTTCATGGCGCGCCTCGAGCGCTCCCCGATGTTCGCGAAGGTCGAGCTGGAGGTCGCGGAGAAGGGCGCCGTGACCGACAAGTCAGTCGTCAAGTTCCGCCTCACCTGCCAGGTGACGCCGGACGAAAGCGCCAACTAGGAGGCAGCGGACATGGCGAACATCGACATCAAGAGCCCGGCGGTGCAGAAGCTGAGTCTCGCGATCCTCGTCGCGGCCTCGGCGCTGGGCGTCTTCTATTTCACGCACCTGATGCCGTTCGGGTTCCCGAACGGACGCGAGCAGATCAGCACGCTGCGCGCGGACTACGAGAAGAAGTCCTCGGAGCTGGCGCGCGCCCGCGCGTCGGTGGCGGACCTGCCGCGCTTCGAGGCCGAGTACGAGCAGCTGCACCAGCGCTGGGAGCTGGCCGCCGAACTGCTGCCGACGGATCGGCAGCTGTCGACGCTGCTCCGCAAGATCACGCTGGCCGGCCAGCAGTCGGGCGTGCAGTTCGTGATGTTCAAGCCCGGCGGCCAGGTCACGCAGCAGTACCACACCGAGTTGCCGGTGCAGATCTCGGTGACGGGCCCGTACCACAACGTCGGCTCGTTCCTCGCGGAACTGGCCAACCTGCGCCGGATCGTGACGGTGTCCAACCTGCACCTCGCGACCAACAACAAGCAGGACGACGGAACGACCTCCGCCGAGTTCGTCGCGTCGGCCTACAGCCTCAACACGACGCCTGTCGCGCCGGCGCCGGACACGAAGAAGGGAGCCGCCAATGGCCGGTAACGATTTCCTCGCGAAGATCGGCCAGTCGATCATGCGTACCGTCATCGGTCGCGTGATCGGGTTCCTGGTCGTACTGGCCGTCGCGGGCGCGTTCGCGGGCTTCAAGATGCTGACGCACCCGAACGCGTCGAACGACAACGGCGTCGCCGTCACGACGGCGGCCCCGGTGCGTCCCGCCGCTCCGGCGAACGCGAACGCCGCTCCGGCGGCGAACGCACAGCCGAACGCTCCGGCGAACGCGGCCAACGTGGCGAATGCGAACAACAACAACCTCAACAACAAGGCGAACGCCAAGGGCAACCCGGCGAACGCGAACGCCGTGGCCGCGAATGCGGCGAACAACACGGTGCACGCGGCGTCGGTGAACGGCTCCGGTGCGCCGATCACCCAGCCCGTCTCGCAGGTGTCGTCCGCTCCGGCGCCCGGTGTCCATCTCGACGATCACCTGACGTACCAGTACAACGCGCTCGGCCGCCGCGATCCGTTCCAGTCCCTCGTGGACGGCCAGTTCGTCGGCGCCGACGTCGGCGGCGACGCGCCCCCGGACCCGGGCGGCATCAAGGTCGTGGGCATCGTGTGGGGTCCGACCGACCAGTTCGCGCTGGTCGAGGACGTACGCGGGAACAGCTTCGTGCTTCGCAAGGGTGACAAGGTCCAGAACGGCTACGTCGAGGGCCTGAAGCGCGATGGCGTGATCGTGAACATCACGGCGGAAGGGCAGACCCAGTCGGTGGTGATCCCACTCGTGCGGAAGGGAGATCAGAATGTTCGCTAGCAAGGGCCTCTTCGGCCTCCTCTTGACGGCCAGCGTGGTGCTGGCCGCCACCTCGGCGCCGGCCGTCGCGCAGACCGGCCAGGCCCCGGCGAGCTCGCAGGTCGGCCTCGTGCGCACGGGGAGCGGCAGCTTCAGCATCGACGTGGAGGGTGCGGACCTGCGCACCGTGCTCCGCGCCATCTCGGAGTTCAGCGGCCGCAACATCGTGCTCGGCCAGAACGTCAAGGCGACGGTCAAGATCAGCCTGCGCAACGTCGCGTGGCAGGACGCCCTCAAGGCGGTGCTGCGCGCGAACGGGCTGGACTACGTCGAGGACGGTTCGGTGATCCGCGTCGACGAGGCGTCGAAGCTCAACGCCGAGAAGGTCGAGCGCGAGACGGCGAACGCCCGCACGCAGGAACTGGTGCCGCTCGAGACGCGCATCGTGAAGCTGAACTACGCCAACGCCGCCGAAATGCAGGCGCCGCTGGCGCCCGCGCTGTCGAAGCGCGGCACGATCCAGGTCGAGAAGCGCACCAACTCGCTCATCGTCACCGACCTCGCGTCGAACCTCGACCAGATCGTGAAGATGGCGCTCGACCTCGACTCGACGACGCCGCAGATCGAGATCACGGCGAAGCTCGTCGACGTCGACGCCGGCGCGACCAACGCGCTCGGCATCGAGTGGTACACGAACCCGGCGAAGACGAAGTTCATCTCGGGCGTCGACGACGGTGCGGGCAACAAGGTGCTGCCCGGCCCGAACGGTGGCCCGGGCTCGCCGTTCCACACGAACGACGGGCAGCTGAACGGCTTCCCGAACGTCAACAGCCCGATCTCGGACCCGGCCGGTACGTTCACGTTCGGCATCTTCAAGAGCTGGGCGTCGATCGAAGGCCAGATCCAGTCGCTCGCCGAGCAGCACAAGGCGAACATCATCTCCAACCCGCGCATCACGACGGTCGACAACCGCGAAGCCAAGATCGTGGTCGGCCAGAAGATTCCGCTCATCGTGCAGGACGTCGCCGGCAACCCGGTGTCGCAGCTGCAGACGATCGGCATCCAGCTGCGCGTGACGCCGCACCTGACGCAGGACAAGAAGATCGTCATGGACCTGCACCCCGAAGTCTCCGACCTCGCGTCGGGCTCGACGGTCCAGGGCGGCATCATCATCAACACGACGGAAGCCGACACGCGCGTCATGGTCGACGATGGCCAGACGGCGGTGATCGGTGGCCTGCTGCGCACGAACACGAACACGCAGAACCGCGGCGTTCCGGGCCTGAAGGACATCCCGCTGCTGGGCATGCTCTTCAGCTCGAACACCGTGACGAAGCAGAACCGCGAACTGGTCATCTTCGTGACCCCGCGGCTCGTGAACTCGCTCGCCAGCAACTGACCTTCCGCGTCCTTCCCGCCGTCGCCGCCGCCGGGCCCTCTTCGGGGGTCCGGCGGTCGTCGTTCGGGGGCCGGGCGCAGGCATGCTAGTCTGGAGGCCGGAATGGAACGGGAATCGGAACGCCCGATCGCACTGATCGGTCTCATGGGCGCGGGCAAGAGCGCCGTCGCGCGCGCGCTGGGCGAACGCCTCGGCACTTCGGTCGCCGATCTCGACGCGATGATCGAGGCGCTCGAGGGCTGCAGCGTGACGGAACTCTTCGAGCGGGCCGGCGAAGCGCACTTCCGCCGTCGCGAGGGCGAACTGCTCGCCCAGGTGATCGCGGCCGGCGTGCGTGTGCTCGCGTGCGGTGGCGGCATCGTCGTGGACCCGGAGCGCCGCCGCGTGCTGCGCGAGCGCTGCCGTGTCGTGTGGCTCGAGGTCTCGCCGGCCGAAGCCGCGCGCCGCGTCTCGCGCGGGGGCGTGGACCCCGGCCGCGTGCGGCCCCTGCTCGCGGGCGGCAACGCCGAGTCGCGCCTCGAAGCGCTGCTCGAGAGCCGCACGCCGCTCTACGAACAGGTCGCGCACGTGCGCGTGCGCACCGACGGCCTCTCCCCGGACGAGGTCGTCGCCCGCATCCTCGAGCCGAGGAGCGCCGCGGCGTGACGTTCCGGCGGCGCGCGCTCGTGGTCGCGGCGGCCCTCGCCGCGCTCACGCTCGCCGCGTGCACGCCGCCGCCGCGTCCCGGGGGCGCGCTCGATGGCCTGCGCGGCCGCTATGCCGCCGCGCGCGACCGGCGCGAGGCGCTCCTCCACGCGCTGACCGCCGACCTCGTCGTGCGCGTCGATGGCCGCGCCACCGGGCGCCTGCCCGCGCTGCCGACCACGCTCGCGCTCGCCGCGCCCGGGCGCGTGCGGCTGCAGGCGAGCGGCCTGATCGGCGTGGCGCTCGACCTGCTCGTGCGCCGCGATTCGCTGTGGGCGTGGGTGCCGTCCGAGCGCGTGGCGTTCCGGGCCGCGAGCGAATCGCTGGGCGTGGGCGACCCCGCGGCGCTGGCCGGCCGCGTGCTGGGCGCGACGTGGGACCCGCCGGCGGCGGCGTGGCGCGCGGCCGCGTCGGACAGCGCGGGCTGGCGGCTCGCGTGGCGGGAAGGTGCGGATTCGCTCGCGCTGGTGGTCGACGCCGACGCGCGGCCGCGCGAAGCGTGGCTCGGCCGCGAAGGCCGCGGCGTACGGGCGCGCTACGAGGACTGGAGCCGCGTACGCGGCGAGGCGTTCCCGGCGCGCTGCGAACTCGCCGACGACACCGGCTGGGCGCGCGTGCGCGTACGGATCGACGAGGTGACGGCGGCGGAGCAGCCCGACAGCGCGTGGTTCACGCCGCGGCGCCGTGGCGACGTGCGCTGGCTCGGCTGGGACGATCTCAAGTCGCTGCTCGAACGGGGGGGAGTGCGATGAAGCGGATGTTCGGGTCCACGCTGCTGGCGCTGGCGCTCGCGGCGCCCGCGCCGCACGCCGCACCGCTGCGGGCCGCGACGGCGCTCGCGCGCGCGATCGGCACCGGCGGCCGCGCGGAAGCGTCGCTGCGCTACGCGGTGCCCACCGCGACCGGCGCCACGCGCGCCGTACATGCGACGCTTGCGCTGGAGCCTCCCGACCGCGCGCGGATCGACGTCACTGCGACCGGCGAGAAGCTCGTCGCGCGCTCCGACGGCGGCGAGTGGCTGCAGCCCTCGACGCGGCAGCTGATCCGTTTCGCCGCGCGACAGTCCGCCGGCGCCCTGCGCTGGTGGCGCGTGCTCCTCGGCGCCGAGGGCTCTGCGCGCGAGCGCAAGGTGGGCGAGGGCCGCTGGGTCGTCACGCTGCTCGGCGAACGCGGCGCCCCGGTGGACAGCGCCGAGGTCTGGCTCGATCCGCGCGGGCTGCCCTCGCGGCTGGTCGTGCCCGCTGGCGATCCCGAGGCGTCCGTGTACCGGCTCTCGGGCTGGCGCTTCGGCCGCGCCCGCGGCGCCACCGCGTTCCGGCTCACGGCGCCCCGCGGCGTCGAGGTCGTCGACGCCCCCTAGGGCGCCCGGAGCGGTTCACGCCCGCCTTGCGGCGAGGCGCGCAAGTGATTGCCCGCGAGGGGGAAAGCCCCTCGTCGCCGCTTGACACCCCCGCGCCGACGGGGGATGCTCCGCGGCCGATCATGCGTGTCATCGCGGGCGAGTTCGGTGGCCGTCGCCTGGAAGCGCCGCGGGGCCTGCGGACGCGTCCGACGTCCGACCGTGTGCGGGAGGCCCTCTTCATGTCGCTCGGCTCGCTCGCGGGCTCGCGCGTGGTGGACCTGTTCGCCGGCAGCGGTGCGCTCGGCATCGAAGCGCTCTCGCGCGGGGCGGCGTTCGTCGATTTCGTGGATTCGGACCGGCACGCGCGCGAGGTGCTCGAGCGCAACCTCGCGGCGGTCGGCGCGACGGAGCGGGCGCGGGTCTGGCCGCTCACGCTCCCTCGCGGATTGTCGCGGCTCGCGGACGCGCTCGCGCGGGCGGATCTCGTGCTGGCCGATCCGCCGTACGGCGGGCAGGACGCGCGCGCGGTGCTCGCGGCGCTCGGGGCGCCGGGCGTGCTGGCGGCAGGCGCGATCGTGGTGGTGGAACGGCATCAGAAGGACGAGCTCCCGGACACGGCCGGGGCCCTCGCGCGGACACGCGAGCGGCGCTACGGCGAGACGACGGTGGATTCCTACGAGGTGGGGCCGCAGGCTCCGCCGGAGGCCGACCGCACATGAAGCCCCGCCACGAGCGCATCGCCCTGTTCCCGGGCAGCTTCGATCCGTTCACGAACGGCCACCTCGACCTCGCACGCCGCGCCGCGGCGCTGTTCGATCGCGTGGTGGTGGCGGTGGCGCACAACCCGGCCAAGACGTCGCTCTTCACGCCCGAGGAACGCGTCGAGTTGATCCTCGCGTCGGCGAAGAGCTGCAGCAACGTGACCGCGATGCACTTCGGCGGTCTCGTGGTGGACTGCGCGCAGCGGGTCGGCGCGCAGGCGATCATCCGCGGATTGCGCGCGGTGAGTGATTTCGAGTTCGAGTTCCAGATGGCGCTGATGAACCGCCGCCTGTCGCCCGGGCTCGAGATCGCGTTTCTCATGCCGAGCCAGGAGTACGTCTACCTGAACTCGACCCTGGTGAAGGAAGTCGCGAAGCACGGCGGCCGCGTGCACGGGCTGGTGCCCGTTCCCGTGGAGAAGGCCCTGCTCACGAAATACGGGCGGCGCGTTCCGCGTGCCGCCAGGAGAAGGTCATGAGTTCGACGATGGAACGGATCCGGCGCATCGCCGCCACGCGGCGGCAGCGCCTGGTGTTCGCCGAGGCGAACGACGAGCGCATCGTGCGCGCGGCGGCGAAGGTGGCGCGGGACCGGCTGGCGGACGTGGCGCTGGTGGGCCCGATCGAGGAAGCGCGCGCGACCGCGCGCAAGGCCGACGTGAACCTGAACGGCGTCGAGCTGCTGGATTCCGCGGCCGCGGACGCGATCGAGCGCACGCGCGCCGCGATCGTGGCCGCGCGCGGCGAGCGCGTCACGGCGCCCGACGCGGCGAAGTACGCGGCCGACCCGGTGTTCCAGGCCGCCGCGCGCGTGCGCGACGGGCTCGCCGACTGCTACGTGGCCGGGGCCTCGCGCACGACGGCCGACGTGCTGCGCGCGGCGCTGTGGCTGATCGGGCTGCGCAAGGACGTGAAGAGCGTGTCGTCGTTCTTCCTCATGGTGATGCCCGCCGAGGCGGGGAAGGAGCGCGTGCTGACGTTCGCCGACTGCGCCGTGCTGCCGGACCCGACGCCGGAGCAGCTCGCGGAGATCGCGATCCTGTCGGCCGAGAACCACCGCCGGCTCGTGCAGGAGGTACCGCACGTCGCCATGTTGTCGTTCTCGACCCGCGGCAGCGCGACGCACCCGCACGTGGACAAGGTGAAGGCGGCGGTCAGGATCGCGAAGGAGCGCCGGCCCGACCTGCACATCGACGGCGAACTGCAGCTCGACGCGGCGATCGTGCCGTCGGTGGGCCAGCGCAAGGCGCCGGATTCGGTGGTGGCGGGACACGCGAACGTGCTGGTGTTCCCGGATCTCGACGCGGGCAACATCGGCTACAAGCTGGCGCAGCGCCTGGGCGGCGCCGCCGCGATCGGCCCGATGCTGCAGGGGCTCGCGAAGCAGGCGAACGATCTCTCGCGCGGCTGCAGCACCGAAGACGTGGTGGACACGGCGACCGTCGCCTGCGCGATGGCGGCGGGCGTGGACTAGGCGACACCGGAGGAAGACACATGCCGACCTACGACTATCTCTGCGAGAACGAGCACCGCTTCGAGCTCTTCCACAGCATCACGGACGAGTCGCCCAAGACGTGCCCCGAATGCGGCACGCCGGCGAAGCGTGTTCCCGCGGGTGGGAGTGGGTTCCTGTTCAAGGGCTCGGGCTTCTACATCACCGACTACCGGAGCAAGTCCTACAAGGAGCGCGCGAAGGCCGAGAAGTCCGGCGGCTCGGGCGGCGGTTCCGGTGGCGGTTCGGGCGGTGGATCGTCGTCGGGTTCCGGCGGCGGCAAGGAGTGAGCGAACGCGTGGCCGCGCACCTGACGGCGCAACTGTTCGAATCGCACGGAGCGGGCTGGCCCGAGGCGGGCCGGCCCGTCCGCCTGCGCATGGACCAGGTGCTGCTCGAGGAGGAGGACGGCCTCGTCGCGCTGCTCGCGTTCGAGTCGCTCGGCCGCGCGCGGCACGGCGCCGAGATCGCGGCGGTGGTGCCGGCGCGCGAAGCGAGCGGCCCCGACGCGCTCGACGACCAGCGCTACCTGCAGGAATGCGCCGCCGCGATCGGCGCGACGTTCGTGCGCCCGGGCACCGGTCCGGTCGCGGCCGTGCACCGGCGGGCGTTCGCGCGCCCGGGGCGCACGCTGCTCTGTTCGGCGCCCGGCGCGGGCGGTGCGGGCGCGTTCGCGATGCTCGCGCTCTCGGCCAGCGCCACGGAGACCGCAGCCGTGCTGGCGGGCGAACCGCTGTGGCTCGCGCGGCCCGTCTCGATCGGCGTGCGGCTCGTGGGCGAGCTGCCCGCGGGCGCGGGCGGCGCCGAGATCGCGGAGTCGCTGGTCCGCGCGCTCGAGCAGTCCGCGCGCGGCGCCGTGCTCGAGTTCTTCGGTGAGCCGCTCCACGCGCTGCGCGGTCCCGAGCGCATCGCGCTCGCCTCGCTCGCTCCCGTGCGGCTGGGTGCTCTCGCGGCGGTGATGCCGTCGGACGACGTGACCCGCGCGATGCTCGCCGCGTTCGACCGCGACGCCGACTGGCGGCGGCTGGAAGGGGACGGGCACGGGTTCGAGCGCACGATCACCTTCGACCTCGCGCGCGTGCGGCGCGGCGCGGCCGCGCCCGAGCGCGTGCGCGTCGGACCGTTCGCGACCGACGACGAACTGCGGGCGCTCGCGGCCACGCCCGCGGACGGTTCGCTCGCGGCGTTCGAGATCGTGCCGGGCGGCCGCGCCGCGCGGCGCGCGCTCGCCGACGTGCTGGAGCCGCTCGCCGCGCGCGGCGCCGCGGTGCTCGACGCCGCGGACCCGCGGGCGCTTGCGCCGCTCGATCCGGGTACGCCCGCGGTCGGCGCCGACGACGAA
>JBGAML010000018.1:0-105511 GCA_044223005.1 Candidatus Eiseniibacteriota bacterium | reverse complement strand
CGCGTGCTCGCGCTGCCGGGCGGCCGCGCGGCACGCGTCGAACGCGGCCACCTGCGCATCGGCGCCGGGGCAGGCACGCGCGGTGCCGCCAATGCTATCCTGCGGGTGGCCGGAACGGGCCCCCGCCGGCCCACGCGGCGCCGGGACGCCGCGGCCGAACCCCGAACGATCCCCCATCGCGACGCGGGTGCCCGCCGCACCCCGACGGGAGTGTCATGACCGAACACCACCCTGCCGTGCAGTCCGACTCCGCCATGCGGGTCCTCTTCAGCGCCGAACAGATCCAGGAGCGCGTTCGCGAGATGGGGCTCGAGCTCGCCCGCGACTACGACGGCAAGCGGCCGCTCTTCGTGGCGGTCTTGAAGGGCGCCTGCATGTTCCAGTGCGACATCGCCCGGGCGACTCCGGTCGACCTGGAGCTGGACTTCCTCGCCGTGTCGTCCTACGGCTCGGGCACGACCTCCAGCGGCAAGGTCCAGCTGATCATGGACTTGCGCAGCGACATCCGGGGACGGCACGTGGTGCTTTGTGAAGGTGTCGTGGATTCGGGCATGAGTGTTTCGTTCATACTCGATCTGCTGAAATCGCGTGGCGCGGCGAGCATCAAAGTGGCGACGCTGCTGGACAAGGCGCCCTGCCGGAAGATCCCCGTGCCGGTGGATTACAAAGGCTGGACGATCGGCTCCGAGTTCGTGATTGGATATGGGATGGATGCCGGTGAGCGTTATCGCAACCTGCCCTTCGTGGGCGTGCTCGAGGAGGCGTAGTCCGTGACGAACTTCCATCGGGATCGTGACGACGACCGTCGAGACGACGGTCGCCGCGGCGGCGGGCGTGGCCCGTCGGGCGGACGCGGTCCCCAGTTGCCGCCCACGGGGCGGCCGTTCCGCACCGCGATGCTGTGGGGCCTCGTCATCCTGCTCGCCATGGTGGCGTTCAAGATGTACTCGGGGAACCTGCTGGTGCCGCAGCGGGCGATGGTCGACAACTCGGTCCTGCTGCAGGAAGTCGAGCGCGGGAACGTCGACAACGCCAGCTTCGCCGAGCAGACCCGCACCATCACGGGGGACTTCAAGACCGAGATCAAGGTCCCCGTCGCGGGCGGCAAGACGATGGCCGTGAAGGCGTTCAAGACGAACTTCCTGGGCGACGGCGCGGCGCTCGCCGACAAGGTGCGCGCGGCGGGTGCGCGCGTGTCGGTGAACGCGCCGGGCGTGGACTGGCTGAACATGCTGTTCAGCTGGCTGCCGCTCGTGCTGTTCCTCGTCGCGTGGATGTTCGTGCTGCGCCAGATGCAGAGCGGCGGCAGCGCGGCGCTGCGCTTCGGCAAGAGCAAGGCGCGCGTGCTCATGGAGTCGCAGACCAAGGTGACGTTCAAGGACGTCGCCGGCTGTGACGAGGCCAAGCAGGAACTGCAGGAGATCATCGAGTTCCTGAAGGAGCCGCAGAAGTTCCAGCGCCTCGGCGGCCGCATCCCCAAGGGTGCGCTGCTCCTCGGGCCTCCCGGCTCGGGCAAGACCCTGCTCGCGCGTGCCGTCGCGGGCGAGGCCGGCGTGCCGTTCTTCAGCATGAGCGGTTCGGACTTCGTCGAGATGTTCGTCGGCGTCGGCGCCAGCCGCGTGCGCGACCTGTTCGAGCAGGCCAAGCGCAACGCGCCGTGCATCGTGTTCGTGGACGAGATCGACGCGGTCGGCCGCCATCGCGGCGCCGGCCTCGGCGGCGGTCACGACGAGCGCGAACAGACGCTGAACCAGCTGCTCGTCGAGATGGACGGCTTCGAGTCCAACGAAGGCGTCATCATGATCGCGGCGACCAACCGCCCCGACGTGCTCGATCCCGCGCTGCTGCGCCCGGGCCGCTTCGACCGCCAGGTCGTCGTGGACTGGCCGGACGTGCGCGGCCGCGAGGGCATCCTCAAGGTGCACACGCGCAAGATCCCGCTCGCCGAGGACGTCGATCTCAAGGCGATCGCGCGTTCGACGCCCGGCATGGCCGGCGCGGAGCTCGCGAACATCGTCAACGAGGCGGCGCTGCTGGCCGCGCGGCGCAACCACAAGAAGGTGAGCGACCGCGACCTCGAGGACGCCAAGGACAAGGTGATGATGGGCGCCGAGCGCCGCAGCCTCGTGATGACCGAGGAAGAGCGGAAGACCACGGCCTACCACGAGGCCGGCCACGCGCTGGTCGCGTGGCTGCTGCCGGGTTCGGATCCCGTCACCAAGGTGACGATCATCCCGCGCGGGCGCGCGCTGGGCGTGACGTTCTACACGCCGCAGGAAGAGCGCCACAACCACTCGAAGAAGCAGCTCGAGGACCGGCTCTGCCACGCCATGGGCGGACGCGCGGCCGAGATCCTGATCTTCGACCACCTCACGACCGGCGCCGCAAACGACCTCGAGCAGGCGACCAACATCGCCCGCAGCATGGTCACGCGCTTCGGCATGAGCGACAAGCTGGGCCCGCTCACGTTCGGCAAGAAGGAAGAGATGGTCTTCCTGGGCCGCGAGATCGCCTCGCACAAGGACTACAGCGAGCAGACCGCGGTGCTGATCGACCAGGAGGTGCGCGGCATCATCGAGCGTGCGCACGAAAAGGCCGTGAGCCTGCTCAAGGGCAACATGGACAAGCTGAGCCTGCTCGCCAACACGCTGCTCGAGCGCGAGACGCTCGACGGCGACGAGATGGATCGCGTGCTGCGCGGCGAGAAGCTCGAGCCGCTGCCGCGCGTGGATTCGGGCGGTCCGAGCGCGGATGCCCCGGTGACCCCGGCGCCCACCGCGAACGACGAGGGCGGTCAGATGGACGCCTTCGGCGGCCCGGCCCCGCGGCCCGCGGGCGCCTGAGACGCGGCGGAAACGCAGCCGGCCCGGTGGGGAAACCCGCCGGGCCGGCAGTCTTTTGAGCGCCTTTGCAACTTTCTTCCCTGCTGGAGCGTTCTAAGCAATAGACGCCCGCAGGGGATCGGGCGAGGGACCCTCCGAACAACGAGGCGGCGGGTCTTCCAGAGATGGATCGGCTGGACCCGGCGGTGCGGCAGCCCGCCGGCAACGGGAAATGGCGTCCATCACCGAATCGATGGACGCCATTCGTGTGCTCGGGGGAGCGCCGGCGCTCCGGGCCTCAGCGATCCGTCTCGTGCCCCGGAGCGGGTGCGGGCGCGACCACCACGTCGAGCCGCTCGTGGTTGCGCAGGACCACCAGCGGCAGCGGGACGCCGATCCGGTTGCCCGTGAGCAGCCGGTGCAGTTCGTCGACGCCGGCCACGGGCTCGCCCGCGAGCGCCACGATCACGTCGCCCTCGCGCAGGCCCACGCGCTCCGCCGGGCTCCCCTTCTCGACCGACAGCACGAGCACGCCCGACTCGTGCGCCAGATCGAACCGGCGCACCAGCGGCCGCCGCAGGCGCGCGTTCTGCCCGGCGATCCCGAGCCAGCCGCGCGTCACGCGCCCCTCGTGCATGAGCGTCGTCGCGACGAAGCGCGCGAGGTCGATCGCGATCGCGAAGCAGATGTTCTGCGCCGGCAGGATCATCGCCGTGCAGACGCCGATCACCTCACCGCGCGAGTTGACGAGCGGACCGCCCGAGTTGCCCGGGTTCAAGGCCGCGTCGGTCTGCAGCACGTCGTCGATCAGCCGTCCCGACTGCGCGCGCAGCGAGCGGCCGAGCGCGCTCACCACGCCCGCGGTGACGGTGGCGTGGAAGCCGAACGGACTCCCGATCGCGATCGCGACCTGGCCCACGCGGAGCGCCTTCGAATCGCCGAGCGCCGCGGGCACGAGGCCGTCGGCGGCGATGCGCACCACGGCGACGTCGGTGTCCGGATCGTCGCCCACGAGCGTCGCGGGCACGCGCCGGCCGTCGGCGAGCGTCGCGTGGATCGTACGCGCGCCATGCACGACGTGGCTGTTAGTCATCACGAAGCCGTCGGGCGTGAACACGAATCCCGAGCCGGAGCTGCCGCGGCCTCGCGCATGCTCGATCTCGAGTCGCACCACGGACGGCGCGACCCGGTCGACGGCGGACATCACCGCTTCGGAGTACGCGTCGAGCAGCATCGAGTCGTTCGGGGTGGGCGCGCCGTCGGGTTCGACGGACACGGGCAGCGGCTCGGCGCCGCCGGACAGCAGGGCGAGGGGCGACATGCGATTCCTCCGGAGGGCGAGTCGCTCGCCCCGGGGTCTTGTCGCGCGGGAGGATCCCGGCGCGGAGCGCACCGGCGGACCGGAGCGTGGCTTTTGGACGCGTCCGGGCCGGTCGAGGATTCGCGGCCTCGGCGCGGCGCTTCAACGCGAGGCGGTGGCGGCGGTTCGGGAGCTTCCCGAGGGCACGCGCGGCCGGGCGGGCTCCGGACCCGCGCGCCGGGCGCGCGCCGCCGCCAGGTCGCCTTCGGCGTCGGCGATCCAGTGCGAGGACGGATCCGCCTGCTTCCGCACGATCGCGAGCCCCGCCCCCGACTCGCGCTCGGCGTCGCCGAAACGGCCCTGGCGCAGCAGCGCTCGCCCGAGCTTGATGCGCGTGATGCCGACCTCGAGGTGATCGGGGGCCAGCGTCGCGCGCAGTACGGCGAGCGCCTCACGCAGGTGAGCCTCCGCGCGCGGGAAGCGGCCGCGGTGCATTTCGAGCGTGCCGAGGTTCGCGAGCGCGATCGCGACCGAGAAGTGCCGGCCGCCGTAGGCGACCTGGTAGATGTGCAGCATCCGCCGGTAGTCCGCCTCGGCTCCGTCGTAGCGGCCGCGCGTATCCTCGATGCGGGCGATCTCGTTGAGCGTCGCGGCGACGTTCGGGTGGTCCGGGCCGTAGACGTGTTCCCGGATCGCGAGCGCCTGGCGCAGGAGCGGCTCGGCTTCCGCCTCGCGGCCCTGGCTCACGAGCGCGCGGCCCACGGTGGTGAGTGTCGCCGCCGTCTCGAAGTGCTCGTCGCCGTACCAGCCCCGGTAGATCGCGAGCGCCTCGCGGCCGATGGACTCCGCCCGGACGTAGCTCCCGAGCTGGAACGCGATCGCCGCCAGGTTCACGAGGTCGCACGCGACCTGCGGGTGCCGCGGCCCGTGCAGGCGCCGGTCGAGCGCGAGAACCTCGAGGTTCAGCGATTCGCTCGCGGCGTAGCGGCCGGCGTAGTAGTGGCTGTTGGCGAGCTCGGTGAGCGTCTGCGAGCGCTCGCGGTCCCCGAGTCCGGCGCGCTCGCCGAGGCGGGCCGCCTCCGTCAGCGTGGCGACCGCGTCGTCGTACCGCCCGCGGTTCTCCAGCACCGTGCCCAGCGCGCGCGTGGCGATCGCGACCGAAGCCGGGTCGCTGCGGCGCGCGCGCTTCGCCGTGGCGAGCCCCTCGCGGACGAGGCGCTCCGCGGCATCGTGATCCGACTGCATCATGCGCACGAGGCCGAGCGCGACGAGGCTGCGGGCGACGTCCGGGGAGGCGCCCCCCGATCGACCGCGTCGCACCGCGAGCGCGGCCGACTGCAGCGAGTCCGCGCGCGGCAGGTCCCCGAGCGCTTCGTAGATCCCGCCCAGCGTCTGGAACAGCTCCGCCTGCACGGCCGGATCCGCGTCCAGCGCACGCGCTTCGCGCACGCCGCGCGCGAGCAGCGTGGTGACGCGCAGCGTGTCCGAGGGTCCCGCGTCTTCGTCGCCGCCCTCGAAGAGGCTGTTCATGAACTCCTGGATGCGATGGGTGCGGGCGGTCTCCGCGACGGCGGTGTTGCGCGCGGCGGCGAGCCGCAACGTGTAGAACGCGACGAGCGCGACCACGACGAGCAGCCCGGCCGCGACGGCGGCGACCGGGCGCGCGTTCCGGCGCACGAACTTGCCGACGCGATACCCCACCGTGGGCGCGCGCGCCTCGAGCGGTTCCCCGGTCTGCAGGCGGTCCACGTCGCGGATCAGCGCGTCCACGCTGCGGTAGCGGCGCGCGGGCTCCTTCTGCATCGCGGTGAGGCAGAGCACGTCGAGATCGGCCCATTCGTCGGCGCGCAGGTGCGGCGCGCCGGTCCGCGCCAGGGCCACGGCCGAGGGCCGCTGCGGCTCGCGCGTGCTCACGATGCGCTCGATTTCGGTCGGCGTGCGGTCGGCGAACTCGAACGGCGGCCGCCCCGCGAGCAGCTCGTAGAGCAGCACGCCCAGCGAGTAGACGTCGGTGTAGACGCCGAGCTCTCCCCCGCTCACCTGCTCGGGCGCGGCGTACGCCGGGGTCATGAGCCGCATCTCGGTGCGCGTGCGCTCGGCGGGAGCGCCGGTGTCGTCGAGCGTGCGCGCGATGCCGAAGTCGAGCAGCTTCACGCGTCCTTCGGCCGTGACGAGGATGTTCGACGGTTTCAGGTCCCGATGGATCACCGCGTGCTGGTGGGCGTGCAGCACCGCCTCGCAGACGTCGCGGAAGAGCGCGAGCACGCGCGGCACCGGGCACTCGCGGGTCGCGCACCAGCGCGTGATCGAGAGGCCGTCCACGTACTCCATCGCGAACCACGGCGTGCCGCCGGGGAGCACGTCGGCGTCGTGGAGCCGCGCGATCGCCGGATGGTCGAGCCGCGCGAGCACGCGCTGTTCCGCGGCGAACCGTTCGCGCCGCGCCGGCGAGAGCCAGGCATCGCGCAGGATCTTGATGGCCACCTTCTGCCCCACGTCCTCGCGTTCGCCGAGGTAGACGACGCCCATGCCGCCTTCGCCGAGCAGCCGGCCGAGCCGGTAGGGCCCGAGCCGGCGCGGGATCGCGCCCATGGCGTCGTCGTCGAGCATCTCGCCCGCGACGGCGGCGAGTGGGCGATCGAGTACGCCCGCGGCGTCGGCGTCCGCCTCCAGCAGCTGGCGAACCTCGGCGGCCATTTCCGGATCCTGCGCCGCGAGCGCGTCGAGGCGCGCGCGCTGCTCGTCCACGGGCCGGTCGGCGAGCTCGTGGAAGACGTCCTGGATCGCTTCCCAGCGTTGCGGGTCCATGCGGGATTTCCCGGGTGCGAGCGGGACGGAGCCGCTCAGCCGGCGGCTCGGAGTTCCTTGGCGAGCCAGGCCCGCGCGGCGCGCCAGTCGCGCAGTACCGTGGCCTCCGAAACGCCGAGCAATGCGGCCGTCTCGGGCACGTCGAGTCCGCCGAAGAAGCGGCTCTCCACCATGGCCGCCTGGCGCGGGTGCAGGCGCGCGAGCTGCTCGAGCGCGGCGTCGAGCCCGATCAGGTCCTCGGCCCACGCCGCGGGGCGGTCGGTGGACTCGTCCAGCGTGACGAAGATCGCGTCGGGACCGCCGCGCTTGTGCGCCTTGCGGCGCCGCGCGGCGTCGACGAGCACCTGCCGCATCGCCCGCGCGGCGATCCGCCGGAAGTGCAGCTGCGAGGTGTTCGCCACCGCCGGGGTCGCCGACAGCTTGATCCAGGCCTCGTTGACGAGCGCCGTGGGATTGAGCGTCACGCTCGGATCGTTCCGCTTCACGGAGCCGGCCAGCCGCCGGAGTTCCTCGTAGGCGGCGCTGAAGACCGCGTCCAGTTCGCGCCGGGCCTCGGCCGTCGCGGGCGCGAGGTCCACCGCCCAGGGCGGCGTGGACCCTTCGGAGAGATCCATGACGGTTTCTCCGCGCGTCGTGCGCAATGAGGGGAGAAGGCCGAGGTCGGGGAGCACACGAGTATACGTCGACCACTCGCGGTTGAGGCGCGAGAAGGAGGGTTTCCATGCACGGAACTTCGTTCGAACACACGACGCGTCTCGTCCCACCCATCCCGAGGCTGGCAGCGTCGAGAACGCGCAATCGTTTTCCGAAGCCGATCGTGGCGAGTCTGGCGAGCCTCGCGCTCGTTCTCGCGATGGGCGCCACGTCGGCACGAGCGCAGCAGGCCGACACCACGATGTGGTCGACGAACGGCGCCGTGAACGTCGTCATGCGCTCCGGGAACACCGTCTACTGGGGCGGGAACTTCACGGCCGTGCAGCGCGTGACAGGAGGCGGCGCCCTGCTCGATCCGGGCTCGGGCCTGCCCACGGGCGTCTTCCCGGTCGTGAACGGCACGGTGTACGCCGTCGTGCCGGACGGCAGCGGGGGCTGGTTCGTCGGCGGCAACTTCACCACCGTGGGCCTGGCATCGCGGACGCACCTCGCGCACATCCTCGCCGACGGCACCCTCGCGTCGTGGAACGCGAACGTGAACAACCAAGTCTACACACTGGTCCGCAATGGCTCGACGCTGTACGCCGGCGGCGAGTTCACGTCGGCGGGCGGGCAGACGCGCAACCACGTTGCCGCGCTCGACGTGAACACGGGGCTCGCGGTCTTCTCCTGGAACCCGAACGCGAACTTCGCCGTCTACGACCTGCTGCTGGACGGCTCGACGCTCTACGCATCGGGACAGTTCTCGGTGATCGGGGGCCAGAACCGCAGCGGCCTCGCCGCGCTCGACCTGTCGACCGGTGCCGCGGGCACCTGGAACCCGACCGCGAACAACATCGTGCGCACGATGGCGATCTCCGGCAGCACGATGTACGTCGGGGGCGTCTTCACCTCGGTGGGAGGCCAGAGCCGGAACCGCATCGCGGCACTCGACCTCGCGACCGGGCTCGCGACGGCGTGGAACCCGAACGCGAACTCGACCGTCTACGCGATCGTGCCCGCGGCGAACGCCGTCTACGCTTCCGGGCAGTTCACCTCGATCGGCGGCCAGGTCCGCAACCGCATCGCCGCGCTCGACGACGCCACCGGCGCCGCGACCGCGTGGAACGCGAACGCCAACAACTACGTCTACGGCCTGCTCCCGTTCGGGGCGACGCTCGTCGCGATGGGCGAGTTCACGAACATCGGCGGCGCCGCGCGGAACCGCATGGCGCAGCTGGACACGACCACGGCCACGCCGGTCGCGACGGCATGGGATCCCGACGCCAACGGGTTCGTCTACACCGCCGCGTACGACGGCTCGCACCTGTGGGCCGGCGGCGCATTCACGACCATGGGAACGCTCGCGCGGAACTACATCGCTGCGTTCGACGCGACGACCGGCGCGGCGACCGACTGGAACCCGAACGCGAACAACCAGGTGTACTCGCTGGCCATCTCGGGCTCGTCCGTGATCGCCGGCGGGGCCTTCACCACGATCGGCGGCCAGGCCCGCAACCGCATCGCGGCCCTCGATCCGGCGACCGGCGCGGCGGTGTTCTCGTGGAACCCCAATGCGAACGGGATCGTCTACGCCCTCGCGGTCGACGGGAACAAGATCTACGCCGGTGGCGCGTTCAACACGATCGCCGGCCAGGCCCGCAACCGGCTCGCGGCCCTCGACGCCACCACCGGCTCGGCGACGGCGTGGAACCCCAACCTGAACAACACGGTGTTCGCACTGGCGCTGACCGGATCGCGAGTCGTGGCGGGCGGCGCCTTCGCGACCGTCGGAACGATCGCGCACGCCGGACTGGTCGCGATCGATCCCACGACCGGCCTGCCGGACGCGTGGGACGCGGGCGCCAACAACATCGTGTACTCCCTGGCGATCTCCGGGAACACGGTGTTCGCGGGGGGCGCCTTCACGACGTTCGGCGGGCAGACCCGCAACCGGCTCGCCGCACTCGACCTCACCAGCGGAGTCGCGACCACCTGGGATCCCAACTCCAACAACGTGGTCAGCGCACTCGCGATCGGGGGCAACGCGCTCTACGTGGGCGGGCAGTTCACCTTCGTGGGCGGCCAGACGCGCAACCGGATCGCCGGCCTTTCGCTCGCGACCGGCGCGGCGACGACCTGGGACGCCGGTCCCAACAACTTCGTCTACGCCCTGGCCGCGAGCGGCGCGAACCTCTACGTCGGCGGAGCGTTCTCGGCGATCGGCGGACGCAATCCGGTCTACTACGCCGCGAACCTGTCCATCCTCTCCAGCGTGCTCGACGTGACGCCCGGGCCGGTCGCCTCGCGCTTCGAACTGCGCAGCGCGCCGAACCCGGTGCGCACCCGTGCCCTGGTGCACTTCGACCTGCCGGCGGCGGGACCGGTGAGCCTCGCGCTCTACGACGTCTCGGGCCGCCGCGTCGCGACACTGGTGGAACGCGAGACGATGACCGCGGGACCGCACGACGTGCCGCTGCTCGGCCAGACTCTGGAAGCGGGCGCGTACTTCGCGCGGCTGGACTTCGGCCGCGAGAGCGCGACGCGGAAGGTGGTCGTGATTCGCTGACGCCGGGCGGTTCGCGGATCACCCGCCGAGGGGAGCGGGCCCGCGGATCGTCCGGCCGGACGGGGGACGCTCGCAGCCCTGCGCGCCGGTGCATCGGCTCGCGGGCGAGAGCGGCTGCACGCGGCGCCCGCGAGGTCCAAGCGGGCGCCGCGCCCCCACGTCCGGAACTTCAGTCCCAGCCGAGCTTGCGGCCGCGATTCTGCTTCTGCAGCCACTTCATGAGCGGGGCGTAGTAGTCGACCATCGCCCGCGTCGAGAGATCCTCGCCCGTCGACTCGCGCAGCAGCACGCGCCAGTCCCGCGCGGCACCCCACTTCTGCATGCCGTCGAGGAACGCCCCGACCTCCGGGTGCCCCGCGAGGTTGCAGTGGTGCGGGTCCTGGTGCAGCACGTTCTTCGCGAGATGGCAGTAGATCTGGTACTGGAACACGGTCGCGACCGCGTACGAGTAGTAGTAGGCCGGGTTGTCGTTGATGTGCGTCTTGGTCACGGGATCGCAGAACTCCTCGCCACGCGCCGACGGCGGCACCACACCCTGGTACTGCTCCACGTACTTCCACCACCGCGCGTTCCACTGGTCCTGCGGCAGTTCGTGAGCGTAGACATCCGCTTCCCAGTGCGTCATGGGACCGGAAGCGAAGAACATGAACGGTACCGTCGCGAGCGCGTCGTGCAGCAGCGTGCGCACCTCGTCGGGCGCCTGGCCGGCGGGCAGCAGGCCGAGCGACTGCAGGTACGGCGTCTGCCGCGAGGCCACCTCGGCCACGCCCGCGAAGCCCTCGTGGAACGCCGGGCTCGCGCCCGTGCGCAGCAGGTACGGGATCTCGGGTCGCGTGTAGGCCATGTCGTAGTAGGCGTGCCCGAGCTCGTGATGGACCGTCGTGAACCACTGCTCGTCGCTCTCGACGCTCATGAGCGAGCGGATGTCGTGCTCGAGGTCCATGTCCCAGCACGACGCGTGCGTGTTCTTGTGGCGCGTGGACGGCGGCGCGACCGGGTAGAGATCGGAGTCGCGCCAGAACGATTCCGGCAGCGGCTGGCGCCCGAGGCTCGTGTAGAAGCGCTCGCCGGTCTTCACGATCCATTCCGCGTCGTGGGTCTTGAGCGCCGCGTCCAGGCCCGGCACCTCGACCAGCGCCTCCCACTCCTGCGCCCAGCGGTTCGGCAGCCAGTCCGCCGGGATGCGTCCGGGCACCGGCTGGTGGTAGCGCTTCGCGAGTTCGTACTTGGTCCACGTGTAGAGCTGCAGGTAGAGCGGTCGCAGCTCTCGCAGGAAGTTCTCCTGCATCTCCAGCATCTCGGGCGTGGTCATGTCGTGGCTGGCCGCCTGCAGCGTGAAGTAGTCGGGGTAACCGAGCTCGCGCGCAACCCGGTTGCGCAGGCCCTGCAGCTCGACCATGCCGGGGCGCAACGCCGGCCCGATCGCCTTGGAGGCCTCCCAGACCTTGCGCCGCTGCGCGAGATCGGTGAGCGAGACGAGCTGGTCGTCGATCTGGTTCGCGGTGACGGTCTTGCCGTCCAGCTGGAACGTGAAGCCATTCATGGTCGACGCCTGCTTCGTCTCGGCGTCGATGCGTGCCGCCACCAGGCCGGGATTGGTCATCGGGCCCTCGGCCGCATTGAGCAGCAACCGGCGCAACTGGCGCACGGAGAGCGAATCCAGTTCGGAGGCGTGCTCGAGCAGCGCCCGCGCCTCGGTGATGACGGCCGCGTTGCCCGTGAACGCCGCGCGCGCCTTGCCGGCCGCTGCGGCGGCCGCGTCGTGCTCGGCGCTCACGTCCGTGGCGGCGTCCCACTGCGTCTTCTGCTCGACGGTGTAGAGCGCCTGGTAGGTCGAGTTGACCAGCGCGAGGAAGCGGTCGGCCCGCTCCTGGATCGCGGAGGCCGCCCGCGCGGGAGCGGTGGGCAGCGCGAGGACGGCGAGTACGGCGAGGGCAGAGGCGAATGCGAGGCGCTTCACGGGAGGCTCCGGGCGAATGAGGGCGAGAGCCGCGCACGGAGGTGCGCGCGAACGGCGGCACTCTCCCCGATGCGTCCGAACCGGCGCAAGCGCCGAGTGCCCGGCGCGGCGACGGGCGGCCGGGCGTCCCCCGGCTCAGCCCGCGGATGGCAGGTCGAGCGCGAAGAGCCGCAGGTCGACGTCCTCGCCGGGAAGCCGCACCGTGCCCGCGTCGCGCATCCCGATCCGCTCGAGAAGCGCGACGGAGCGCGTGTTCTCCGCCAGCGTGATCGCGAGCAGCCGCGGCAGCTGCAGCGTTTCGCGCGCATGACGCAGGAAGCGCTCGGCCGCCTCGCGCGCGTATCCGTGCCCGGCGTGGCGGGCGAGCAGCGCGAACCCGAGGTCGGGCGCGTCGAGGCCGTCGCGATGGATGATCCCGCAGATGCCCAGCGGCTCGGCGTCCTCGCGGCGCTCGACCAGCAGGAACCCGTAGCCGGGCCGCTCGTACGCGGCCCGCCAACGGGACGCGATCATCGCCCGGGCGTCCTCCACCGAGTGCACCTGGCGGTCGCCGATGAAGCGCTTCCAGTCCGGTTCGTTGACGAGCTCGAACGCGAACGCCGCGTCCGACTCCACGATCGCGCGGAGGTGGAGTCGCGGCGTCTCGAGGCGCTCCGGTTCGATCATGCCCCGGCCGGCGACGTGAACGTCGCGCCCGATTCGGCGGTGCGGACGAGCAGCGTGCAGGGCTCGAAGCGCACGCCCTTCTCGGCGCGCAGCGCGCGCAGCCGCGCGACCACGTTCGCGAGTCCGAGCGTGTCCGCGTGGCGCATCACGCCGCCGCGGAAGGGCGGGAAGCCGGCGCCGAAGATCATCGCCACGTCCACCGCACCGGCATCGGCGACCACGTGCTCCTCGAGGCAGCGCGCGCCCTCGTTGATCATCGCCAGCACCATGCGCTCGGTCGCCTGCGCCTCGCTCGCGCCCGACCGCACCGCGGGCAGCGCGAGCAGTCCGCGCACCGCCGGATCCGGCGTGCGCTTGCGCCCCGCATGGCGGTAGAAGCCGAGCCCGCTCTTGCGGCCCAGGCGGCCCGCCGCGAGCATCTTCTCGAGCAGCGGCGCGGGCTTCATGCGCTCCGGGAACGCGGCCGACAGCACGCCCGCGACCTTGTTCGCGACGTCGAGGCCGACCTCGTCCACGACTTCGAACGGTCCCATGGGCATGCCGAACCGGCGCATCGCGCGGTCCACGAACTCGACGTCGTGGCCCTCCTCCACGAGGTGCATCGCCTCGCGCAGGTACGGCATGAGCAGCCGGTTCACGACGAAGCCCGGCGAGTCGTTGACGACGACCGGCGTCTTGCCGAGCCGGCGCGCGAGCGCCACCGCGGTCACGAGCGCCGCATCGGTCGTCTTCGCGCCGCGCACGACCTCGACGAGCGGCATCTTGTGCACGGGGTTGAAGAAGTGGAAACCCACGAACCGGCCGGGATGCTGCAGCCCCTCCGCCAGCGCGTCCACACGCAGCGACGACGTGTTGGTGGCCAGCAGCGCCGTCTCGGGCAGGCGCACCTCGAGTTCGGCGAACACGCGGCGCTTCACGTCCAGGTCCTCGACCACCGCCTCGATCGCGGCGTCGGCGTGGCGCACGCCCGTCAGCTCGAGCGTCGGCAGGATGCGCGCCATCTGTCCGTCCTTCTCGCGCGACGGCGTGCGGCGCTTGCGGCCGCGCTCGTCGAGCACGGCGCGCACGGTCGCGAGCCCCTTCTGCAGCGACTCCGGCTTCACGTCGCGCAGGCGGACTTCGATCCCGAAGCGCGACGCGAGCTCGGCGATGCCGCCGCCCATCACGCCGGCGCCGGCCAGCGCGAGCCGCTCGATCGGCGCCGGCGCGATCGACGCGTCGGCGACCGGCGAGCGGCGCTTGGCGTCCTCGGAGAGCTGGAAGATGCGCACGAGGTTCTTGCACACGGGCCCGACGACGAGCGGCACGACGCCCAGCTCCTCGAACTGCAGCGCACGCTCGATCGGCTCGCCGAGGCCCCGCTGCATCGCCTCGATCGCGGCGAGCGGCGCGGGATAGTGCCCGCCCGTCTTGCGCAGCACACCGGCGCGCGCCTGCTGGAACACGAGCGCGCGGCCGAACGGATTCGCGTCGAGCAGCTGCTGCATCGTGTTCCGCGGCCGGAACGCGTCGCGGCGCGTGGCCGCGGGACGCTTCGCGATCTCGGCGAGCCGGCGCTCCGCGCCTTCGACGAGCCACGCCGCGGGGACGGCCTTCGCGACGACGCCCATCTTCTCGGCCCGCTTCGCGTCGAGCGTGCGGCCGGTGAGGATCAGGTCGAGCGCGGCGGACAGGCCCACGAGCCGCGGCAGGCGCGTGGTTCCACCGAAGCCCGGGAAGATCCCGAGCATCACCTCGGGCAGGCCGATCTGCGACTTCTCCTCCGCGGCGACGCGCGAGTCGCACGCGAGCGCGATCTCCAGGCCGCCGCCGAGGCACGGGCCCTCGATGGCCGCGACGGTCGGGACGCGCAGGGCCGCGAGCCGCGAGAACGCGACGTGCCCGCGATGGACGAGCGCGCGCACGCGCTCGGGGTCGGTGAGCGAGCCGATCGCGGTGATGTCGGCGCCCGCGATGAACGAGCCCTTCTTGCCGCTGCGCAGCACCACGCCGGCCACGTCGGAACGCGATTCGAGCTGCGTGAGGGCGCCCTCGAGCGCGGCGATCGCCGGTTCGTCGAGGACGTTGACCTTTCGCTCCGGGTCGTCCATCACGAGGTGGACGACGCCGTTCGCCGCAGGCTCGATCCGGAACACCTCGCTCATGCCGCCTCCAGCACGAACGCCGCGCCCTGGCCGCCGCCGACGCAGAGCGTCGCGAGCCCGCGCTTGAGTCCGCGCCGCTTGAGCTCGTGCAGCAGCGTCAGGATCAGCCGCCCGCCGCTCGAGCCCACCGGATGGCCGAGCGCGATGGCGCCGCCGTTCACGTTGAGGATCTCGTCGGGGATCTCGCCCAGCGCGCGGTCCAGCCCCAGCTCGTCGCGCGCGAACGCCGGCGATTTCATGGCGGCGACGCAGACGAGCACCTGCGCGGCGAACGCCTCGTTGATCTCGACGCGCTCCATGTCGGCGAGCGTCAGCCCCGCGCGCGCCAGCGCCTTCGCGCTGGCGTACACCGGCCCGAGGCCCATGCGCGAGGGCGCGAGCCCCGCGAACGCGAACGCGACCACGCGCCCGAGCGGCGGCGCCGGCCAGTTCCGCGCGGTCTCGTCGTCGCCGACGAGCAGCGCGACCGCGCCGTCCGTCACGGAGCAGGCGTTGCCGACCGTGACGGTGCCGTTGCGGCGGTCGAAGTAGGGCTTGAGCTTCGCCAGTGCCTCGATCGTCTGGCCGTCGCGTGGCCCGACGTCGTCGCGCACGGCCTCGTAGCCGGGCGCGGCGAACACGGGCACGATCTCGTCGCGGAGCCGCTCGCGCGCGGCGATCGCGCGCTGGTGGCTGCGCAACGCGAAGGCGTCCTGTTCCTCGCGCGTGATGCGGAACTCGCGTGCCAGCACCTCGGCGGTCTGGCCCATGTTGAGGCCGCAGACCAGGTCCGTGAGTCCCTCGGCCAGTGCGATGCGCGGCGCCAGCATGGCGGGCCGGAAACGCGCGAACGCGCCGAACTTCTGCACCGGCGTCTTCGCGCGCATCAGGCCTTCGAGCCATTCCGCGTACTTCGTGGAGAAGTGCAGCGGAATCTGGGTCATGTTCTCCATGCCGCCCGCCAGCACGAGGTGCGCGTCGCCGGCCGCCACGCGGTAGAGCGCGCTCGCGACCGATTCCATGCCGGAGGCGCAGTTGCGGTGCACCGTGAACGCGGGCACGCGCTCGGGGATCCCCGCGCGCAGGGCGACGATGCGGCTGGAGTTGGCCGCCTCGGACGGCATGGCGCAGTGACCGAAGATCACCTCGTCGATCCGGCCCGGATCCAGCTCGGCGCGCGCGATCGCCTCGGCCGCGGCCAGCCGGCCCAGCTCGTACGAGGGCACGCGGCGGAACGGCCCGCCGGCCTTGGCGAACGGCGTCCGCACGCCGCCCAGGATCCAGCCCGAGGTCGCCATCACTTCTTCAGCTTGCCGAGCAGCGCGCGCGCCTCCGCCTGGTACTGGGCGTCGAGCGCATCGCTCGTCGGCGGCAGCGAGACCGCCTTTTCCAGCTCGCGCCGCGCGTCGGCGTCGCGATGCTGGTCGTGCAGGAACCGGCCATACTCGAGCCGGTGGTTCACGTAAGCGGGTTCGAGCGCGATCGCCTTGCGGAACGCGTTCTCGGCGTTCTCGTGCGAGGCGCCCTTCGGGACGCCGCCGAGAACCGCGTTGGCCGCCATGCGCTCGATCGCGCTCAGGTCGGCGAGCTTCACGTTCCACATCGCGAGCACGTGCCACGCCCGGCCGACGTTGGGATCCAGCTCGAGCGCGCGGTCGACCTCGGACTTGATCTCGCGCGACATCGCCAGCTTGGTGCGCGGGCCTTCGGAGAGCGCCTGGCGCCCGAGGGCCACGGCGAGGCAGACGTGCCCGCCGGCCGAGTCCGGCGCGACCTTGATCGCCGCGCGGGCGTGATCGGCCGCGGAGGCGCGGGTGCGGCGCTGGACGTCGCCTTTCTGGAGCTCCCCGAGCTCGGATTCGGTGCGCGAGAGCCGGCAGAGGGCCGCGAAATGCGTCGGGGAGGCCTGCACCGCTGCGGCGTAGGCGCGCTGAGCTTCGGGTAGCCGGGCCGCGGCGTACTCGCGATCGCCGTCCGCGAGCCATTCGTCGGCCGAACGGGCACGTGCGGCGGGAACGGCGACCAGCGCGGCCAGAGCGACGAGAAGGGCGGCCAGGCACCGGGCGGTGCGGGCCTGCAGGGCTCGCGGCATCGGGGTACCTCCACACGGTCGCGGCGCTCCATGCGCCGCCAACTGCCACCTTGCGGCAACCTTTTCGGCATTGTCAAACGCAAGAGCACGGTGTTAGGAATCGCGGGTTTCCGAAGCGTTTCATCGCGCGCCCCCCACATGATCGAGGCAGGAGGCCTCATGCCCGAGACGCTGATCCGGATCTTCCTCGAACGGATCGAGAGAGGCGGACCGCGCGCGCTTTTCATGCGCAAGAACGCGGTGGGCTGGGAGTCGATCGGCGCGTCGCAGGCGCACGCCGACGTCGAGAGCTTCGCGCTCGGCCTGGCCTCGATGGGCATCGGCGCCGGCGACCGTGTCGCGCTGCTGTCGGAAAACCGCTACGAGTGGGCCGTGAGCGACCTCGCCATCCTCGGCCTGGGCGCGATCACCGTGCCGATCTACCCCACGCTGACGGCGCAGCAGGTGCGCCACATCCTCGAGAACTCCGAGGCGCGCGTGGCGATCGTGTCCACGCCGGCGCAGCTCGACAAGCTCGCCCAGCTCGCCGACTCGCTCCCGAAGCTGGAGGCGATCGTCGCCATGGAGCCGGCCCCGCCCACGCGCGGCCGCTCGCGCTCGTTCGCCGACCTGCTTGCCGAGGGCGCCCGCCGGCGCGCCGCCGACCCGGAGGCGTTCCGCCGGGGCGCGCTCGCCGTGAAGCGCGACGACATCGCGACCATCATCTACACGTCGGGCACCACGGGCGAGCCCAAGGGCGCCATGCTGACGCACGGCAACGTCTGCTCGAACGTGGAGGCGGGCCTGAAGGTGATCGACCTGGCCTCGCACGAGCGCTGCATCTCGTTCCTGCCCCTCTGCCACATCCTCGAACGCATGGCCGGCCAGTTCTGCATGCTGCAGGCGGGCGTCACGATCGCCTACGCCCAGAGCCTCGAGACGGTGGCCGCGGACTCGATGGACGTGCACCCGACCGTGCTGATCGGCGTGCCGCGGTTCTTCGAGAAGGTCTACGCCCGCGTGATGGACAACGCGCGCACGCAGCCGATGATCCGGCGCGTGATCTTCAACTGGGGCGTGCGCGTGGGCACGAAGGCCGCGCAGGAGCGCTTCGCCGGCCGCCAGCCGTCCGGGCTGCTCGCGCTGCAGGCGGGGATCGCCGACCACCTCGTCGGGGCCAAGATCCGCGAGCGCGTCGGCGGCAAGCTCCGGCTCTGCGTGTCCGGCGGCGCGCCGCTCGCTCCCAAGATCATGGAGTTCTTCTTCGCCGTCGGGATCCCCGTGCTCGAAGGCTACGGCCTCACCGAGACCTCGCCCGTCATCTGCCTGAACCCGCCCGGGCGCGAGAAGCCCGGCGCCGTGGGTCCGGCGCTGCCCGGGATCGAGGTGCGGATCGGCGACGAGGGCGAGATCCTCACGCGCGGGCCGCACGTGATGCGCGGCTACTTCCGCAACGACGAGGCGACGAAGGCGGCGATCGTGGACGGCTGGTTCCACACCGGCGACGTCGGCCACCTCGACGCCGACGGCTTCCTCGTGATCACCGACCGGCTCAAGGACCTGCTCGTGACGGCGGGCGGCAAGAAGGTCGCGCCGCAGCCGCTCGAGGGGCGGCTCAAGCGCTCCAAGTGGATCTCCGAAGCCGTCATGCTCGGCGACCACCGCCCGTACTGCATCTGCCTCATCGTACCGAACTTCGCGCTGCTCGAGCAGCGAGCGAAGGAACGCGGTTGGGCGTACGGTTCGCGCCAGGAGCTGCTGCGGCATCCGGAGGTCGTGGGGCGCATCCAGCACCAGATCGACAAGCTCAACGCGGACCTCGCCCAGTTCGAGACGATCAAGCGCTTCGCGCTGCTCGATCGCGACCTCAGCCAGGACGCCGGCGAACTCACGCCCACGCTCAAGGTGCGGCGGCGGATCGTCACCCAGAAGTTCGAGAGCCTCATCGAATCGCTTTACGCCGAAGGCGCCTGACGTCCGGGCGCCATTCCCGCCGGCACCCCCGCCGGCACACAATCCAGGAAGGGGTCTCATGAACCTCCATCGATCCGTGCTCGCGGCCGCGCTCGCGGCGGCCATCGTGACGCCCGGCCTCGCGTGGGGCGCGGGCTACGGCATCTTCGAGCAAGGTGCCGCCGCGCTCGGCATGGCCGGCGCCCACACCGCGTCGGTCAGCGATCCGTCGGCCGTGTTCTTCAACCCGGCCGCGATCGTCCGCCTCGACGGCCACCAGATCTCGGTCGGCGACACGTGGCTGTCGACGCGCACGAGCTTCGCGGGCATCGACCCGGCGCCGGGCTTCGGCGTCCAGGAGGAGATGAACCCGGGCAACTTCTTCCCGCCGACGGTCTACTGGACGAACCGGCTGTCGAAGAAGTGGGCGTACGGCGTCGGCGTGAACGCGCCGTTCGGCCTGGGCGTCGACTGGAAGAACCCGGACACGTTCACGGGCCGCAGCCGCGTGACCAAGGCGACGCTGCGCACGATCAACGCCAGCCTGTGCGCGTCGTACGCGGTCAACGACCAGTGGAGCCTCGGGGCCGGCTTCGATGCGCTCTTCGCCGGCGTCGAGCTGAACAACGTCACGCTGGCGCTCGTGCCGGGCGGTGGCGGCGGCCAGGTCAACGTGGCACACGTGAACCTGAAAGGCGGCTATACGCCCAACTACACGTGGAACGCGGGCGCGCTCTGGACGCCCGAGCCGGAATGGAAGTTCGGCTTGAACTACCGCGCGCGCGTGCACGTGAAGATCGACGACGGCGACGCGACGTTCACGCAGATCCTGACGGGCAACACGGCCTTCGACAACGCCGCCGCGGCGCAGATCCCGCCGAACCAGAAGGCCACGGCGTGGCTGATGTTCCCCTCGATCCTCTCCATCGGCGCGGCGTGGAACCCGACGCCCGATTGGACGTGGGAAGTGGACGCGAACCAGACCAAGTGGTCGTTCTTCGACGAACTGCCGCTCTCGTTCTCCAAGTCGCCCGAAAAGAGCACGGCGATCCCCGAGGACTACAACGATTCCTGGCGCTTCAACTTCGGTGCAGAGCACCGGCTGCCGAACTGGACGTACCGCTTCGGCTACTACTTCGATCAGGAGGCCGCGCCCTCCGAGTCCGTCACGCCGCTGCTTCCGGACGCCAACCGCCACGGCGTCACCGTCGGCATCGGCAAGCCGTTCGGCAAGAACAAGGCCTGGCAGCTCGACGCCTACAACCTCGCGCTCTTCGTCGAGGACCGCAGCACGAACGGAGCCGAGCGTGACGGCTACAACGGAACGTACAAGAGCTACGTGAACGGCTTCGGCGCGAGCCTCGGCTACCACTGGTGATCCGGGAGGACCTGACGACCATGAAGAAGTACATTCGCTTCGCGCCGGTCCTGGTGCTCGCCGCGTTCATCGCCGGCTGCCAGGGACCCTGCGACAAGATCGACGCCATCAACGCGCCCGAGCTGACGAGCGGCACGGCGGACTTCACGCGCTACGTCGCCGCCGGCACCAGCATCTCGGCCGGCTACCAGTCGAGCGGTGTCGTCAACCGGCACCAGGTGACCTCGTTCCCGGCCCTGTTCGCGCAGCAGGTGGGCTACACCGTGCTCGCGAGCGGCCAGGGGACGTTCTCGTTCCCCGCCGTCGACGGCAACGGCATCAACCCGCTGCTGCAGCTCCGGTCGATCTCGCCGCCGATCATCTCGAACAGCGGCCTCTCGCCGGGCAATCCCATCAACGCGCTCTGGGCGCACGACTACCAGAACCTCGGCGTGCCCGGTGCGATCGCCTTCGACTTCGGCGACTCGACCCGCTATCCGACGAACCCGTTCTTCGCGCTCGTCGGCCGGCACCAGGGCACGATCGCGCAGCAGATGCTGCGGCAGGGCCCGACGTTCATTTCGTGGGAATACGGCGCCAACGAGGTGCTCGGCTCGGCGACCGCCGGCGTGAGCACGCTCCCGGTGCCGCCCGCGCAGTACGCCGCGATCGTCACGGGCTCGATGAACGCGATCCACGCCGCGGTGCCGAACGCGAAGCTCGCGATCTTCAACGTGCCGCCCGTGACCGCGATCCCGTTCTGCACCACGTTCAAGCCGTACACGAAGAGCCTCACCACCGGGCTCGTCGTGCCGCTCATCGGTCCCTCGGGCCCGCTGGACCCGACCAAGGACCTGGTGCTGCTCACCGCGCAGGGCCTGCTCGCGACGGGCGCTGGCTTCCCGGTCGGCAGCTACAACTACATCAACCCGGCGGCGCCGGGCACGGGCGTGGGCCTGCCGGACGCGGTCGTGCTGTCGGCGTCCGAGCAGGACGCACTCAACCTGGCGATCTCGCAGATGAACGCGGCGGTCGACTCGGTCGCGCTGCGTCCGTGGGTCGTGAAGGTGGACCTGAACGGGCTGCTGTCGCGCATCGCGACCGAGGGCTACACGCTCGGTGCGACGCACTACACGACGGCGTTCGTGACCGGCGGGCTCTTCAGCCTCGACGGCGTGCACCCGACCGATCTCGGCCACGCGCTCATCGCCAACACGATGATCGACGCGGTGAACACCCGCTTCGGCGCCACGATCCCGCACGTGAATCCGGCCGACGTGGCCTCGACCACGAGCTCGGCGGCCCGCCCGGCGATCGCCGGTGACGACGCGGTGGACGCGTTCGTCGGCCTGAAGATCGAAGGCCTGCAGCCGGCGCTGCGCCAGCTGTTCCCGGCGCACTGACGCTCGCGGCAAGAAGCGCGGGGGCGGGACCCAGCCGGGTCCCGCCCCCGTTCGTTCTTCCGCGGCGTCAACGCCCGGGGCGCGTGAGCATGCGGGTCTTGAGCCGGATCCACTCCGCGACGCGGTCGAAGTAGCCCGGCGTCTTCTCCGCGCCGTCGTGGCCCGCCTCGGGCAGCAGGTAGCGCACCGGCCCCGGCCGCGCGGTGCCGAGCAGTTCGAGCGTGGTCGCCTGCGGCGTCACATCGTCCTTGCCCGCGAGCACCAGGAGGAGCCCGACGTAGGCGCGGCTCACCACGACGTTGGGTTCGTCCATCGGGCGGACGAGTTCGCGATGGCGGCGCATCACGTTGGGGTCCTGCGAGAGCCCGAGGTACGCGAGCTGCTCCTCGGTGCTGCGGAAGACGCCTTCGATCGCGATGCCGTCGACGAGGCGCCGCTCGCGCCCGGTGACCGTGAGCGCGACGGTGGCGCCGAGGTCCTGTCCCCAGCCGAAAACGGGCTGCCCCTCCGCGCGCGATCGCGCGAAGCGGAACGCGCCCTCGGCGTCGTCCACCCAGCGCGACGCGAAGATCACGTTGCGCAGCGTGTCGGTCGCGCCGGCGCCGCCGGGGCCGAAGTCGCGGTAGTCGAACGTCATGACCGTGAAGCCGCGGCGCGCGAACTCGACGACGGCCGGCAGCAGGTCGGCCATGTTGCCCTTGCCGCGCGGGCACAGCACCACGACAGGACCCGGCGCGGCGGCACGGAACCACCAGCCGTGGATCCGCGCGCTGTCCATGGCCGCCGGGAAGTTCACGTCCTCGAACACCAGCCCGGTCCGCTTCGGGTCGATGGCGTAGCGGGTCGAGGGCTCGACGGCGAACGCCGGCACGGCGCCCAGCAGGCCGACGAACGCGAGCGCCGCCGCGAGTCGGGGGAAACGGATCAGGACGCGCCCAGCCTTTCCCACAGCTCCTCGCCCACCAGCGCCGGCGGCAGGATCCCGCCCGCACAGATCGCAGCGTGCAGCTTCGCGTGGTCGAACCGGTCCCCGGCACGGCGCCGCGCCTCGTCGCGCAGATCGAGCAGCACCAGCCGGCCCATGAACGCGGCCGCGGCGCGCGTCGGCGCGACGCAGCATTCGCGGACGACCGCCGCGGCGTCCTCGGGCTCGAGCAGCGTCTCGGTGACGAGCTGCTGTTCGGCCTCCGGCGGCGTGATGCGGCCGCAGTGCAGCGCGATGTCGAGCATGGCGGCGTACGCGCGCCGGTACGAAACCAGGCGCGAGAAGAGCGGTGCGAGCGGATCGGAGTCGAGGAACCCGGTCTCGCTCATGAGGTCCTCGGCGTAGGCGGCCCAGCCACCCATCATGGCGTCGCTGCGCGCCATGCGGCGCAGCCGGGTGCCGGCGTTCGCCGCGTGCGTGTGCAGCACGTGCAGGCCGGGCCACGTCTCGCGCAACGCGATGATCGGCAGCATCGGCAGGCAGTGCCCGGCGAGCTGCTGGGTCTGGGCTTCCTTGTCGCGGCGCGGATCGATCGGCGTGAACTGGAACAGCGCCTGCGCGTCGTTGTCGAACGGCGCGGGGCCCTGGTAGCTGGACTGCGGCGAGAAGTCGCGCGTGTAGAGCGGCGTTTCGGCGACTTCGAGCCGGTCGCGCTCGGGCACGGGCACCAGCCGGTGCTCCAGCGCGAAGCGTTTCGCGCGCTCGATCTCGGCCGCGTAGACCTCGCGCAGCCAGCCCGCTTCCGGCCGGCGCTCGCGCCCTTCGGCGACCAGCTCCCGCCACGAGCGGCCGGGCGCCGCGCGGCGCGCCTCGTCCTCCATCTGGCGGAGCGAGATCTCCATGCGGTCGCGGGCGAGCTGCTCGACCTGCGGCGCGGTGGTGCCCAGCAGGTGCTCGCGGTCGAGCTTGTAGTTGATCCAGCGCTCGCTCAGCGCGAACGAAATGCGGCGGTCGGTGCTGCGTTCCTTCTCGAGGTGGTCGTGCAGGCGCAGGAATCCCGAGCGCGCGCGGCTGCCCGCGTGCTCGAGGCGCTCGGCCTCGCCCGGGAACTGGCGCAGCAGCCGGCGCACGACGTCGTCGACGAACGCGGGACCGCGCGCCGCGAGGCCGATGCCGGCCTCGAGCAGCTCCGGCGGCACGCCGACGAGGTTCGCCTGCGCGCCCTCGAGGTAGTCGGGGATCGCCATGAGCCGCGCGACCACCGCCTCCTTGCGCTCGTCGAGCGGCGCGAACGACCGCGAGAGCAGCAGGTGCACGCTGCGGAACGCGCGCATCAGGAAGAGTGACGGCGTGCGCTGTGGCGCCTTGATCTCCTCGAGCTCGCAGCGGAGCGCGGAGATGCGCGAGCGCAGCAGTGCGAAGTCCACGCGCGCTTCGAGCGGCAGTTCGTCCCACGGCACGGATGCCACCAGCCGCTGCTCGAGATCGCGCAGCCACGCCGCCCGTTCCTTCATGCCGTCCGGGGAATCGTTCGGCAGGAGGTGGTCGTAGTCGTGGATGCCCGCCTCGGTGGCGGCCACGGGGTGGTGCTTCATGAAGAGTTCGACGAACTCCTCACTGAGCGCCGTGAAGGCTTTCAGGGTTTCGAGCATCACGAGACGTTTCCGAGGGGATGACGTCCGGGCCTCCGCGAGCCGCCCGGGCAGGACGGCCCGGGCGCGGAGGCCCGGAAGGATTATCGGCGCGCGGCCGCGCGGGCTTCAGGCACGAACGACGTTGGCGGCCTGCTTGCCCTTGGGCCCGGAAACGACGTCGAACTCGACACGATCGCCTTCCGCCAGCGACTTGAAGCCGTCGCCGGAGATGGCGGAGAAGTGCACGAACACGTCCTCACCGGAATCGGCCTGGATGAAGCCGAAGCCCTTGGAGTCGTTGAACCACTTGACCGCACCGGTCATGTGGCCTTCGGTCGGGCCGACGGGCTCGCGCGGAGGGCGCGAGCCGCCACCGCCGACGCCGTGACCACCGTGGCCCCCGTGACCGCCCGAGCGCTGCGGCGGGCCACCCTTGGACGCCTGGAAGCAGTCGCGGCAGAGCACGGGCCGGCCCGCGGTCGGCTGGAAGGGCACCTGCGTGTCGCGGCCGCAGTTGGAGCACGTCGCCGCGTACATCGTCTTGTCGCCACCGCCGCCACGTCCGCCGTACCCACCACCACCACCGTAGCCGCCACCACCGCCGTAGCCACCGCCGCCTCCGTGACCGCCGTCGCCGCGCTGCGCCTTGCGGGCGTCACGACAGCGCTTGCAACGCGTGGGCTCGTTCGGCAGTCCGCGCTCGCGATAGAAGGCCTGCTCACCCGCGGTGAAGATGAACTCCTCGCCGCAGTCCACGCAGGTGATGCTCTTGTCCCCGGTACTCATGGCTTCTCCGAGCGTCTCGCGAAACGGGTGATGGTGGGTGGGTCAAACACGAATGCCCCAGCAGGCGCACCTGCTGAGGCGACTCAGGCGACGAGGCGGGGTCGGCGAACCGGGCGACGTCTCGGTACTGCGGATCACGACGGTCACTGGCGTACCACACTCGACGAAAGACCCACGGACTGACTGGACGGCTGGCCGAAGTATCCCGTGCCCGGAAAGACCGTGTCAACGGCCGAGATGGCAGGTTCTCCCGCGAAAACCGCGGGAAACGGCCCGAAATCGGCCACCGCCGGGCGGGTTGCCCGATTCGGCGCGGCGGAAGGCGAGACGGGCGGGCGAACGCGTTCGTGCCCGGCCCGCTCAGGCGCCGAAGTCGTCCACGCGCTCGTCGCGCGCCGGGAGGCAGAGCGCGTGCAGGATCTCCGCCATGGTGATCACGTCGAGCAGGTTGTGGTGGAAGACCGGCACCAGCGCGTAGGGATCGGCGCGCTTCACGTACTCGTGGTAGATGCCCGGCACCTGCTCGCCCGGCACGTCGCCTACGCGGCGGCGGCGGCACACGTGGTACTCGAGCGTCTGCAGCTTGCAGTCGCGCAGCAGTCCCTTCCAGCGCCGGCGCGAGAGGTGCAGCAGGTCGAGGTGCTGGCGCGGCAGCTCGAGCGGCACGCCGTGCACGAGGGCGCGCGCGCGCAGGAACGGCGCGTCGTACGACTTGCCGTTGAAGGTGACGAGCATGTCGAAGCCGCGCGCCTGCTCGTGCACGGCCGCGAGCAGCCCCGGTTCCTCGCCGTAGTGGCGCGCGAAGTACTGCCGCAGCACGAAATCCTCGCCGTTCCAGTGCATGGTCCCCGCGAGGAACACCGGGCTCGACGACAGCCCGCAGGTCTCGAGGTCGAGGAACAGCATGCGCTCGAGGCCCCGCGCCGCGATCGCCGCGAGCTCGGGCTGGCCCGGCGGCGGCTCGGGCAGCCGGCCCCAGTGCGCGTACGGCTTCTCGACCTCGGAGCGCAGCCGCTCGTGCACGTAGACCGTGCGGCCCTGCGCGTCGCGCCACTCGCCGCCGGGCAGGAACGCCTCGACGCCCGCGGCCGCGCCGCGATGCGCGCGCGCCGCGGCGCGCTTCGGCGCGGCCGGCTCGGCCGCATCGGCCACGGATGCCGCCGTCGGCACGGGCGCGAGCACGCCGGCGCGGCGCCGGCGCACCAGCTCGCCGAGCCGGTCGCGCAGCCCGTCGCCGGCGCCGTCGGTCATGCGCGCCGCTCGCTCACCAGCACGAGCCGCCGGCTCTCGGTGCCGTAGGGCTCGCGCGCGGGTCCGCCCCACGTCTCGCGCACGACCAGCCCGTGTCGCCGCAGCAGCGACGTCAGCTCCGCGCACGTGTACGCGCGCAGCGAGTACTCCTTCGAGACCTGCGGCCCGCCCTTCGGGTCGATCAGCTGCTGCCGGCTCACGACCCGCGAGCCCGGAAGGTCGATCGTCACTTCCTCCATGAACAGTGCGCCGTCCTCGCGCTGCGCCCACGTGCGCAGGTTCGGGTGCACGAGGATGTGGTCGCGGTTCACGACGTCCACGAGGAAGCGGCCGCCCGGCTTGAGCGCGCGCGCGATGCCGGCGAGCACCTTCTCGTTGTCCTCGTCGTCGTAGTAGCCGAACGACGTGAAGTAGGAGTACGCGCCGTCGAACGTGCCGTCGAACGCCAGGGCGCGCATGTCGCCCGCGGCCCACGTCACGTCGACGCCCGCGGTCTTCGCCTCGGCGGCGCCGATCGCGAGGTACTGCGCGTTGAAGTCGACACCCGTCACGCGGTAGCCGCGGCCGGCCATGCCGATCGCGTGGCGGCCGACGCCGCAGGCGAGGTCGAGAACGGCGGCGCCGCTCGGGAGCGCAAGCGAGTCCTGGATGAAGTCCACCTCGGCGGTCGTGCGCTCGGGCGTGAACGTGGGGCGGTAGATGCGGAGGTAGTCGTCGTCGAAGAACGCGACGGGCCAATCGTGCTCGGTGGTCATGCCTTTCCTCGGATCGTTCGGGAGGGCGCGGCGGCCATGGCGGAACGCCGGCGCGCGCGCGAGGCCGGACAGTCTAGGGAACTTTCCCGGTTTCGGCACCGCCCGCCCGGAGCGGCCGCCGGCACGCCCGGCCGGGTGCTCACCGCCCGGCCTCTCCCGTCCAGCGTTCCAGCAGCCACCGCGTCGCCGCCTTGCCCGGGATCTCGCGCGCGTGCTTCATCGCGTCGAGGTCCTGCTGCTGCGCGGGCCGGTAGATGGGCGTGCCCACGCACGCGGGGCAGCCGTCGCCGCACGGGCAGCCGACGAGGTGCGAGAGCGCCGCGGCGGCCAGTTCGTCCAGGCGCGCCCAGCCCTGCTCGGCGAAGCCGAGGCCGCCGGGATAGCGATCGAAGAGGAAGATCCCCGGCCGGCCGAGGTTCGACGAGTCGATCATGCCACCCAGGTCGGACGGGTCGCACATCGCCATGAGCGGCAACAATGTGACGAACAGGTTGCGCACGCCCGAGAGCGCCTCCCACGGGTTGTGGCCCGCCACCGCGAGCGCCCGCCACGTCTCCTCGCGCGGCGCGAGCCAGAAGCCGGCGGTGTCGAGCGTGAGCCGCGGCAGTTCGAGCGGGTGGTAGCCGATCGCGTCCAGCGAGCGGTAGCGGATCTTCTTCATGGCGATCACCTGCCACGAGTACGTGACCTCGCCGAAGCTCGTCCGCTCGCCCGCCCAGTCGCGCGCGTGCAGCTCGCCGCGCACGCGGATGTTCGTGTCGAGCACGGGCTGCGTGTAGTAGTCCACCTCGCGCGGCTCGACGGTCGCGATCTTCTGCTCGAGGTCGAGCGATTTCACGAAGTAGCTCTCGCCCTCGTGCAGGTAGATCGCCTCGGGGTAGACCAGTTCGAGGCCGCTGATCGCGTCCACGGTGCCGATCACGGCGTGATTGCGGTGCGCGTCCTGGATCGTGAACGTGTTGTCGCCCATGGTGCGCAGGGACACCTTCGCGCCTGGGAAGTCGCTCTTCGCCCAGTAGGCGCGCTCGTCGATCGTGCGCGTCTCCCCCGCTTCCTCGAGCGCGGCGAGCACGTCGGACACCTGCGGCCCGAACGCCTCCGCGTCCTCGGGCGCGATCGGCAGCTCGTAGGCGGCGCACGCGAGCTGCTGCGCGAGGATGTAGGGGTTGTGCGGGTCCACGCACGCGGCCTCCGGCGAGCGGTCGAAGAAGTAGCCGGGCCGGCGCATGAGGTACTGGTCCACGGTGTCGTTGTACGCCACCAGGATCACCACGCTCGGCGTGCCGCTCCGCCCGGCGCGCCCGGCCTGCTGCCAGATGCTCGCGAGCGTCGGCGCCGCGCCGATCAGCACCGCGGCGTCGAGCCCGCCGACGTCGATCCCCAGCTCGAGCGCGTTGGTGGAGACGACGCCGCGCAGCTCGCCCGAGAACAGCGCCTGCTCGATCGCGCGCCGCTCCTCGGGCAGGTAGCCGCCGCGATAGGGCTTGAGCCGCTCGTGCAGCGGCGCGCCCGCGAGGTCCGCGGGCACCGCGCCGCGCCGCGGCCGCGCGCGTTCGAGCTGTTCGCGCGTGTAGCGGTAGACGAGCTCGGCCGAGACGCGCGACTTGGTGAACGCGATCGCCTGCGCGCCCTCCTCGATCAGCCCCGCGAGCAGCTGGCAGCCCTCGACGTTGGACGAGCGCCGTTCGACGCGCGTGTCGTCGCGCCACGGCGGGTTCCAGAACACGAAGTGCTTCTCGCCGCGCGGCGCGCCGTCGTCGTCGACGACCTCGACCTCCCGCCCCGTGAGCGCCGCGGCGAGCGGGCCCGGATTGCGGATCGTGGCGCTGCAGAGCACGTAGCGGAAGTCGCCGCCGTAGTGGCGCACGAGCCGCTCGAGCCGGCGCAGCACGTTGGCGACGTGACTGCCGAAGATGCCGCGGTACGCGTGCATCTCGTCGATCACCACGTAGCGCAGCGAACGCAGGAAGCGCGCCCACTTGGGGTGCTGCGGCAGGATCCCCGCGTGCAGCATGTCGGGGTTCGAGAGGATCAGGTTCGCCTGCTCGCGCAGCTTGCGCCGCGTGCCCGTCGCCGTATCGCCGTCGTACACACCCGCGTGCAGCACGCCCGCGAGTTCGAGATCGCCGGCCGCGAGGCGCGTGACGCTCTTGAGCTGGTCCTGCGCGAGCGCCTTGGTCGGGAACAGGTAGAGCGCGGTCGCGTCCGGTTCCTCGAGCAGCCGCTCGAGCACGGGCACGTGGAAGCAGAGGCTCTTGCCGCTCGCGGTGCCGGTGACGATCACCGTGTCGTGCCCGGCGCGCAGCGATTCCACGGCGCGCACCTGGTGCGTGTAGAGCCGCTCGATGCCGCGCGCGCCGAGCGCGGTCACCAGCGCGCGCGGCAGCTCGGGCAGCAGCTCACCGTGGCGCGCGGGCCGCGCGGGGAGCGTCTGCCAGTGGACGAGCGCGCCGCGGTTCTCGGGGCGGTTCGCGAACGCGGCGAGCCAGTGCGCGAGCGAGCGCGGCGGCGTGTCGTCGGGGGCGAGGAAGCGGGCGGGAGTCACCTGCATGCGGAGCGCTCCGGATCGCCGGGCGTGACGCGGCGGGCCAGGGTGAGTTCGGGGTGCCGCGGGTCGGGCCGCGGCGGGCTACTGCACGGATGGGCAGTATGCCCGGGCAGGCGGCCGGAGTCCACACCCGATCCGGGGCGCCGCGCGCGGCGCGGGAACCGCTATTCCAGCGCGCGCGTGGTGGGCTCGAAGCCCGCGATCACCCAGTCGCCGTCGCGCGGCTCGAAGCGCACGCGGTAGGCGTCCGTGGCGCCGCGCAGGAACACCAGTTCCATGCCGCCCTCGTCGCTCGAGGGCGCGATGCGCCAGCGGCCACGGCCGGCGTCCTGCCAGGCGAAGCGGCGCGCGAAGTCCACGAGCGAGTGGTCGGTGACGAGGCCGCTGGCCCGGTCGCGATCGTCGGCGACCAGCGCCGCGATGAACGACGTGAACGTCGTGTAGGGCGACGGCACCGTCTGGTCGTCCGCGAGCTTGAACCCGGCGAGCGTCCAGCGGTACTCGCGCTCGTGGAAGACGTGCGGGCAGGTCGCGCACTCGTCGAAGAAGGGCGTCGGCCGGTAGGTGCGCACGGTGAGCGCGAGGCTGCTGTCCACGAGCACGAACTCGCCCGAGCCCGTGCCACCGAGCGAATCCGGTCCCAGCGTCTGCGCCAGGTCCCAGCGGCCGTGCGCGTACTTCCACGTCACGAGCACCGGCTGCCGGCCGCCGCCGACGCGCTTCGCGAACAGACCCGCGGCGCGCGCGGTGTCGGACGGCTGGCTCGCCGCGCCGAAGCCGCGCGTGACGAGCTGCTCGAGATGCATGCCGTGGCCCTCGACGGCCTGGAAGTGCACGCCGTCCTTCTCGCGCCAGAAGAGCCAGGGCCACGAGTCGCCCTCGGGCTCGGCGCGCGAGAACAGGTTGGCCGCCGCCGCGCGTTCGTCGCCCGCGACCTCGGCCGCGATGCCGAGCGAATCGAGCACGCCGCGCATGCGGTCCGCCCACGGCGCGTTCGGGCGCACCTGCAGCACCTCGCGCAGCGCGCGCGCCGTGAAGGGCGCGGCTTCCTCGTTCATGCCGCTCTCCCAGCGGTCCGTCGCGGCGCGCGCGCTGACCGTGAACGAATCCGCCACGGCCTGCGTGGAGTCGGCGCCGGCGGGCACGAGGTGCGGCCGGCGCTGGCAGCCCGCGGCCGCGCAGGCGCAGGCGAGGACGAACGTGACGAGGCGGGTGGGAACGCGGCGCGGGGGCGTCATCGCTTCTCCGTCCGGGTGGTGTCGGCGGGCGGCACCTCGACCCGCACCGGGTTGCGTCGGGGCTGCACCGGGATCCAGTTCTTGATCACCCAGCGGCCGTCCTCGATCCAGAAGTGCACGATCCAGCGCTTGATCCCGGCGTCCTCGTGCACGCGCAGCTCGACCCACTCGGGCCACTGCTGTTCCGGTTCGCCGTACTCCACCGTCCACGCGCCGCGCTCGGTGTGCTTGCCCCAGCCGAGCTGGAGCAGCGTGTCGAGCGACGCGGGCCGCACCAGCAGCCGGCGCGCGCGATCGTACTGCTTGTCGGCGAGCAACAGCGTGAAGAGCCGCAGCGTCTCCATGGGACCGGGCACCGAGCGCAGGTCGTGGAGCACGAAGCCCTCGGGGCGCTCGGTGTAGAGGTACTCGCGCACGATCGGCGGCATGCCCGCGCGGATCACGAGGAACGAATCGGGATCCATGCGCTCGAACACGGCCAGCTCCGGCGCGCCGTCGGTGTTGACGTCCACGAAGCTCGCGCGCGCACCGGGAGCGAACTCCGGTCCGTGGCCGTCGTACTGGACCAGGTCCCAGAACTGCGCGCTCGGATCCATGCGGAGGAGGCGCATCGCGAGCGCGGGCTTTTCGCCCTCGCGCTGGTAGAGCAGCATCGCCGCATAGGGCGTCTGGGCGCGGCCGGTGTTCCACGCGCGCAGGCGGACGTCGTGCGCGGGCGGGAACGTCACGCCCTGCATGCGCACGTCCTTGTTCGCCACCCAGTAGAAGTAGCCGACCGCCTGCCCCGTGCGGTGGAAGGGATTGCGGACCAGCATGAACACGATGTGCGGCAGGTCGGGATCGGTCGCCACCTGCACGTCGAGGCCGAGCGAATCGAGCGTCGCCTCGACCGCCTTCGCCTGCGAGAAGTGCGCGCGGCCGAGCGCCGCGAGCAGGCGCTGCCCGAGGTCGCCGACGATCTGGTAGCCGTCGTAGTTGGGGCCGGTCACCGAGTCGCCCTGCTGGCGCTCGAAGCGCAGGCGGGCGGAACGGGCGAGCGGCGAGAGCGTGTCACCCGGGGGCGACCACGGCTTGAGCACCTGCGCCCCGGCGGAAACCGCGGACAGGGCGACGAGCGCGCACGCGATCCCCAGCACCGCGAGGGCGGCCCCGCGACGGAGCGGCGAGAAGGCGATCGGAAGGGACATGCGCGCGATTTGTCGTGCAGCGGCACGGTTCCGGTCAAGCGCGAATCCGGAACGCCGGCCAGAGATCACGCCCGCTTGTCATCTCCTCCCCCGCGGATCGAAGCTCCCGGGTGTGCTGCAGGCGGCGCCGTCCGCGGCCGAAAACCGGTGCGACGGCGGATGCGCCGGAGGGGGAATCGGCCGCCGGAAATCCGCTGGACAGTTCCGGCGCCGGCTCGCGAGAATAGCGTCGAGCGATCGCGCCCCGCGGTCGCGTCACGGGGAGGGGATTGGGATGGAAGCGTATCCGGCGTGCGCCAAGTGCGGTAAAGGCGTGTTGCTGCCGCTGTCGGATTACGGTCGGGACGGTGCGCCGATCACCTACAAGGCCTGGGTGTGCAACAACCCGAGTTGCGGGTTCAACCTGCGCATCGACAACGGCGAGATCAGCCTGGGCCGGACCGTGGGGCCCTCGACCAAGTGAGCGGAACGAGCGCGACGCGCAAGATCCGGGCGATCGTCTTCGACCTGGACAACACGCTCACGGACTTCATGAAGATGAAGGAAGCCGCGATCAACGCCGCCATCGACGGCATGATCGACGCCGGCTTCCGCCTCCCGCGGGCGCAGGTGCGCGAGCGCGTGGATGCCATCTACCGCGAGCAGGGGCTCGAGTTCCAGCGCGTCTTCGACGAGCTTCTGCAGCGCGAGTTCGGCGAAGTGGACCCGAAGATCCTCGCGTCGGGCATCGTCGCCTACCGGCGCGCGCGCGAGTCGGAGCTGGTGCTGTACCCGCACGCACAGCTCGTGCTGCTGGAGCTGGTGAAGCGTGGCATCAAGCTGGGCGTCGTCTCGGACGCCCCGCGGCTGCAGGTCTGGATGCGCCTCTGCGCGCTCGGGCTGCAGCACGTGTTCGACGCGGTCGTCACGTTCGACGACACGGGCGAGCGCAAGCCGGCCGCTGCGCCGTTCCGTGAAGTGCTGCGGCGGCTCGGCGTCGAGCCGGCCGAAGCGATGATGATCGGCGACTGGGCGGAACGCGACGTCGTCGGCGGCAGGAGCCTGGGCATGACCACGGTGTTCGCGCGCTACGGAGACACCTTCGACACGAAGGTCTCGGGCGCCGATCACGATATCGACGACCTGCTGGAGCTGGTCACGATCGTCGATCGCATCCACGGCGCTTCCGGCGGAAGCGCGACGGCAAAGGAGGGCTGATGTCCGGAGGGAAGATCCGCGCGGCTCGCGCCAAGGTGTACGCGCCCCCGGAGGGCGTGAAGGCGGACGAGAAGATCCACGTCTACGTGTTCGACGTCTTCAACGGCACGTTCCACCCGGGCAAGGCGTTCGACAACATCGAGCGCGCCGTCCAGCACCAGCGGCACGAGCAGGAGCGCATCTACACCGAGCAGGAAGCCGAGCCGGCACTCTTCGACCTGCCGTTCCTGTCCTCGGATCCGGACCTGGTCGCGCGCGTGGAGCGCGATCCGGAATACAAGCGCATCCTCGTCCGCGACCTGGGCTCGGACGCACGCGGTCGCGGCCGCCGGCGCTGAACCCCGCGGAGGACCCGTGCTCGCGTTGACGGCCGCCGAGATGCGCGCGCTCGACCGCGCGACGATCGACGGCGGCCACGTGCCCGGCGAGGAGCTCATGGAGCGCGCCGGCCGCGGCGTCGCGCACGGTGCCGCGAAGCACTTCGGCTCGCCGCTCGCGCTGCGCGCGCTCGTGCTCTGCGGCCCGGGCAACAACGGTGGCGACGGCTACGTCGCCGCGCGCCACCTGCACGCGGCGGGCGCGCGCGTGCGGGTGGTGGTCGCCGCCCCGCGCGCGAAGGTGCGCGGCGATGCGCTCGCGCACCTCGGCCTGCTGGAGGGCGCGGGGCTGCGCGCGGAGTTCGTCGAGGATCCCGCCGCGATCGCGGCGCTCGCCGACGTCCCGGACCGCTGGGACTGGGCGTTCGACGCACTGCTCGGTACCGGCGCCAGCGGCCCGCTGCAGGGCGCGATCGCGGCCGCGTCCCAGGCGCTCCGCCGCCTGCGCGCGCGCGGTACGCGCGTCGTCGCGGTGGACCTGCCGACCGGCGTCTCCGCCGACGACGGCGCCGCCGCACCCGGCGCGGTCGCCGCGGACCTCACCGTGACGTTCGCCGAGCTCAAGCGCGGCCAGCTGCTCTTTCCCGGCCGCGCGCACTGCGGCGCGCTCGAGCTCGTCGACATCGGCCTCGTGCCCGCGGCCGCCGCGGGCGTGACCGGCGTCGAGGTCGCGGACGGCTTCGAGCTCGGCCGCGCGCTGCGCCCGCGCGACCACCGCGCGCACAAGGGCACCGCGGGCCGGCTGCTCGTCGTGGGCGGCGCCGTGGGCATGGCCGGCGCCGCGATCCTCGCCGCGCGCGCCGCGTGCCGCACGGGCGCGGGCTACGTGCGCGTCGCCGCGCCGGCGAGCCTCGTGGACGTGCTCGCGGCGCAACTGCTCGAGGCGATGCCGGTGCCGTGCGCCGAGAGCGCCGAGCGCACGCTGTCCGAGGCCGCGGCGCCCGCGCTGCTCGCCGAGGCCGCGCGCGCGCACGCCGTCGCGGTCGGCCCGGGCTTCTCGCGGCACGCCGACGCGCTCGCGCTCGCGCGCACGCTCGTCGCCCGCGTGGATCGCCCGCTCGTGCTCGACGCCGACGCGCTCGCCGCGTTCGCGCCGGAGCAGGCGGACCTCGCCGCGGCGCTGCGCGCGGCACCGGCGCCGCGCGTGCTGACGCCGCACGTCGGCGAGATGGCGCGGCTGACCGGCGAGACCGCCGAAGCGATCGAGGCGCGCCGCGTCGACGTCGCGATCGAGTGGGCGAAGCGCTGGGGCTGCGTGCTCGTGCTCAAGGGCGCGCCCACGATCGTCGCGCGCGCCGACGGTGCGGCGAGCCTCAATCCCACCGGCAACCCGGGCATGGCGACGGCCGGCATGGGCGACGTGCTCACGGGCGTGATCGGGGCGCTGCTCGCGCAGGGACTCGCGCCGTGGGACGCCGCGCGGCTCGGCGTCTTCGCGCACGGCGTCGCGGGCGACCGCGCCGCGGCGGAGATCGGTCCCGTCGGGCTGGTGGCGGGCGACGTCGCCGAACGCATGCCCGCCGCGCTGCGGGCGCTCACCACACGACCCTCGTGACGGAGAACGCGAACGGCCCGCGCGATCGCCGCGCGGGCCGCTTGCGTTATGCTTGCGCTATGCTTGGGCGCGAGCGTCGAGGTGACGCGACACCATGTTGACGAGGTCGGCCTTCGGGCGATTGCCGAGCACGCGCTCGACCATGTTGCCGCCCTTGAACACCATGAGCGTCGGGATCGAGGTGACGCCGTACTTCATGGCGACTTCGCCGGACTCGTCGGTGTTCAGCTTGACCACCTTGAGGCGGCCGCTGAACTCCTGCGCGATCGCGTCGACGGTCGGGGCCACCGCACGACACGGTCCGCACCAGGGCGCCCAGAAGTCCACGAGGACGGGCGTGGCGGACTGCAGGACTTCGGTGTCGAACGTCTGGTCGTTGACGGAGAGAGAGTTGCTCATGTCGGATCCCCACGGCGATGAAGTCGGAAGGCGGTTTCACGCACCCCAGTAGATGTCGGCCGGGCGCCCGCCGATGCACGGCGAATTCTCGGCGCCCAAGATAGGAACGTCACAAGAAAGCGTCAAACCCCTGCGCCCCAGCGGCGTTTCGGCCGCGCCGGACGCACCCCCACGGCCTTCCGGAGCCCGCTTGATCCCGCTTCGCGACGAGAATCCCTCTCGCACCACCCCGATCGTGACACGCGCGCTGATCCTCGCGAACGCGCTCACGTTCCTGTTCGAGCTCGCGCTCGGCGACGGCCGTGGCGTGTTCGTCGCGAGCTGGGGACTGATCCCCGCGCGCGTGCTCGGCGTGTTCGCCGGGATGGAATTGCCGGGGCCGGGCTTCGTCACGCTGCTCTCGTCGATGTTCCTGCATGCGGGCTGGCTGCACCTGATCGGGAACATGTGGTACCTGTGGATCTTCGGCGACAACGTCGAGGATCACTTCGGCCACGTCGGGTTCCTCGGCTTCTATCTCGCGAGCGGGTTCGCCTCCGCCGTGCTCCACGTCGCCATCAACCCGGCCTCGCCCATTCCCACCGTCGGGGCGAGCGGCGCGATCGCCGGCGTGCTCGGCGCCTACGCGGTGCTCTACCCGCGGGCGCGCGTCGTGACGCTGGTGCCGATCGTCTTCTTCCTGCAGATCGTCCAGCTGCCCGCGCTGCTCGTGCTGGGGCTCTGGTTCGTGCTCCAGTTCTTCTCGGCGGCGCTGGCGATCGGCGGCGCGAACGGTGGCGTCGCGTGGTGGGCGCACATCGGCGGCTTCCTGTTCGGCCTGGCCGCGGCGATCGCGAGCCGCGGCGACCGTTCCTCGCGGGCCTGGGTCGACGACTGACCGCGCCGGCGGGCCGCGCGGGCCGGTTCACGGGGCCCGCGGCCGCTGTGGCAACGATCGCGCCCGTGCCGTAGCATTCCCCGGCTCGCCCCGCCGGCGGCGGCCCGCCGGGCCGCGCCCGAAGGGCACCCCACGCTCCCGGAGGGACGCATGCGCTCCGATCTCGACCGCCTGATGCAGCAGCGGAACCTCGCCGGCCTCGTCGTGCTGGCCGCCGATCGCTACTGCCCGGCGATGTACTGGTGCACCGGACAGAAGATCCACCACGGCGTCTACTTCCGCGGCGCCGACGGCCGCGCGCACCTGGTCGCCGATCCCATGGAGCGCGACCAGGCCGCGAACGCGGGCTGCGAGTGGTCGACGTACGCGCAGCACGGCTTCCTCGCGATGGTGAAGAGCGCCGAGTCGCAGGCGCACGCGCTCGCGCAGCTGATCGCGCAGGTCGCCGGCACGATGCGGCTCGAAGGCCCGATCGCCTTCACGGGCGACGCGCCGCTCGGCTACTCGTACGCGCTGCTGAGCAAGCTGCGCGAGCTCGCGCCGGCGATCACCGTCGACGCGCGCCAGCCCGACGTGCTCGCGACGGCGATGTCGACCAAGGACGAGAGCGAGCTCGAGCCGATCCGCCGCGCCTCGCGGGGCGCCATGGACGCGATGGGCCGCGTGCGCGACAAGCTCTCGTCGCTGCGCCCGAAGAACGGCGCGCTCACCGACGGCACGCTCGACGTGGTCACGCTCGGCCACCTGCGCGCGATCATCCACCGCGCGTTCGCCGAGCACGGGCTCGCCGAGGACGGCGAGAGCATCGTCGCGCAGGGCCGCGACGCCGGCGTGCCGCACAACCGCGGCAACGACGCCGAACCCGTGCGCGCGGGCGAATCGATCATCGTCGACATCTTCCCCGGCGAGGCCGGCGGCGGCTACCACACCGACATGACGCGCACGTTCTGCGTCGGCCCGGCGCCCGCCGGGCTGCAGGAGATCTACGCGCAGTGCCGCGCCGCGTTCGACACGGCGATGGGCGCGCTCAAGGTGGGCGAGCCCTGCCGCTCGTTCCAGGACCTGACGTGCGACGTGTTCGAGGCCCAGGGCCACGCCACGCTGCGCACGCAGCCGGGCGCGCAGGAAGGCTACGTCCACAGCCTCGGCCACGGCGTCGGGCTCGCGGTGCACGAGGGCCCGCGCCTGGGCGGCGGCGAAGCGAACACCGCGCTGCTCGCGCCCGGCCACGTGATCTCGGTCGAGCCGGGCCTCTACTACCCGTCGCGCGGCATGGGCGTGCGGATCGAGGACCTGGTCGCGGTGCGTGCCGACGGCAGCATGGAGAACCTGACGCCGTTCCCGTACGACCTCGAGGTGGGCCCCCGCGCGTGAAGGCGACTTCGTACGAAGTCACGCGCCCGCCGCGCTCCGAGAACGCCGTTCTCGTGGGCCATGCGGGCCGCGACAAGGAGCACCTCGAGCGTTCGCTCGAGGAGCTCGCGCTGCTCGCCGACACGGCCGGCGCGAAGGTCGTCGCCACGCTCGTGCAGCGACGCGGCTCGATCCATCCCGCGACGTTCGTGGGCAAGGGCAAGCTCGAGGAGCTGCGCGAGCTGGTCGAGCAGAGCAAGGCCGAGCTCGTGATCTTCGACGACGATCTCTCGCCCGCGCAGGTGCGCAACCTCGAGAAGGCGGCGCAGCGCAAGGTGATCGACCGCTCCGAGCTGATCCTCGACATCTTCGCGCGCCGCGCCCGCACGCGGGAGTCGCGGCTGCAGGTCGAGCTGGCGCAGCTCGAGTACACGCTGCCACGGCTGACGGGCATGTGGAAGCATCTCGAGCGGCAGGCGGGCGGCATCGGCACCCGCGGTCCCGGCGAAACGCAGCTCGAGACCGACCGCCGGCTCGTGCGCGAACGCATCGCGCGCCTCAAGGCGGCACTCGAGAGCGTGGAGAAGGAACGCGAGACGCAGCGCGCGCGCCGCCGGCGCGAGTTCCGCACCGCGCTCGCGGGCTACACCAACGCGGGCAAGAGCACGCTCTTCAACGCCCTCACGCGCGCCGACGTGTTCGTCGAGAACCGGCTGTTCGCCACGCTCGATTCCACGACGCGCCAGATGGTGAACGCGGACCGCGAGATCCTCCTGCTCACCGATACCGTCGGATTCATCCGCAAACTGCCCCACCATCTCGTCGCCTCGTTCCACAGCACGCTGGTGGAGGCGATCGAGGCGGACCTGCTGATCCACGTGATCGACGCGGCGGATCCCGATTTCCGCCGCCAGATCAGCGCCGTGGACGACGTGCTCGACGACATCCTGCGCGAGCCGCGCCCGCCACGGCTGCTCGTCTTCAACAAGTGCGACCTGCTGGACGACGACGCGATCGCCGCGCTCCGTGCGGAGTTCGACGGCTGCGCGATCGTGTCCGCGCGCACCGGCGCGGGACTCGCGACGCTGCGCCGCGACCTCTTCGGCCGTGCGGCCAGCCGCCGCGGGGCCCGGGCCTCGTAGGAGGAGCGATGGAACTGGCGTTCGAGATCGTGATCCCCGCGCCTCCCGCGCGCGTGTTCGCCGCCGTGACCGAGGGCCGCCACCTCGAACGCTGGTTCTGCGACGCGTGCGAGAGCGAGCCCGAGGAAGGCGGCCGGTTGACCATGCGCTGGCACCGGCGCCGCCGGCAGGTGTGGCCGTTCGAAGCCACGTGGACCTCGTTCGCACCGCCGAGCCACTGCACGTGCCGCGGCGGCCACGACGGCTACCCCGGCCGCGACGCCGGCGACATCACGTTCCGCGTGACGGCCGCCGCCGACGTCACCCGGCTCGCCGTCGTGCACACGCTGCCCGACACGCCGGAGTACGAGCCGTTCGCCCGCGCCTTCCGCGACGACTGGCCGCGCGCGCTGGGCCGCCTCGAGCACTATCTTTCGCCCGTTCACGATTCCCCCGTCCGCGCCTGACCGGCCGCGGATCCGAACCTTTCCTCCCAACGACCGATCCCATGACCTCTTCTTCCGCTTCGCTGCGCACGATCCGCTTCGGCCACAGCCCCGACGCCGACGACGCCTACATGTTCTACGGCTTCCACACCGGTGAAGCCGTCATCGAGGGCTGCCACGTCGAGCACGTGCTGCAGGACATCCAGTCGCTCAATGTCCGCGCGATCGAGAAGGGCGACCTCGAGATCACCGCCGTCTCCGCTCACGCCTATGCGAAGATCGCCGACCGCTACGCGGTGCTCGCGTGCGGCGCGTCGTTCGGCTGGGGCTACGGCCCCGTCGTCGTCTCCAAGCGCCCGATGACGATCGAAGAACTGCGCGGCAAGCGCGTCGCGATCCCGGGCCCGCTCACGACCGCGGCCCTGCTGCTGCGGACCGAGTGCCCCGAGTGCGAGACGGTCGAGGTGATGTTCGACCAGATCCCGCAGGCCGTGCTCGAAGGCCGCGTGGACGCCGGCGTCATCATCCACGAGAGCCAGCTCACGTATCGCGAGGAAGGCCTGGAGAAGGTCGTGGACTTCGGCGAGCTGTGGAAGGAGCGCGACAACCTGCCGGTGCCGCTCGGCCTCGACGTGGTGCGCCGCGATCTCGGGCCGGAACTGATGAAGGCCTGCAGCGTCGGCTTCCGCCGCAGCATCGACGCCGCGTTCGCGCACGAGGAGGAGGCGATCCGCTACGCGCTCCAGTTCGGGCGCGGCCTCGACGTGCCGCAGGGCAAGACGTTCGTGCACATGTACGTCAACGATCTCACCCTCGACATGGGCGAACGCGGCCGCGCCGGCATCGCGCTCCTCTACGACCGCGCGGTGAAGGCCGGCGCGATCGCGAAGGCGCCGGACTTCTCGGTGATCTGAAGCGGGCGTCACGAAACGCGAACGGGCGCGGGCCGAAGTGGCCCGCGCCCGTTCGCGTTTCGCGTGTGACGTTCAGTTCGCGGCGCGGGCGCGCAGGAAGCGCGCGACGCCGGCGCCTTCGCGCTCGCGGAGCGAGATGCACTGGTGCACGCCGTCGCTCACGCGCTCGAGCGTCTGCTGCACGCCGGGGATGCCGCGCATGGGGTCGCCGAAGAACGCCTTCGCGGCCTGGAGCCGTTCCTCCGAGCAGCCGCTGCCCATCATCGGCAGGAACCGCAGCGCCGGCGGCGGCAGGTGCGCGGCGACCTGGTCGTAGTGCGTGGTGATCCAGCGGAAGAACCACGCACCGTCCGACTCGCTGCGGTCGCGCATGCCCATCCAGACGAGCCCGGTCTCGCTCGGGCGCACCGCGTCGCTCAGCGAGTAGTCGAGCGTCCGCTGCAGCAGCGTCGTGTCGCCGATCGCGCCCATCGCGCCGAGGAACATGCGCCGCGTCGCGGGCACCTGGCTGCTCTCGAAGCGATGGCGGAACTGCTCGAGCAGCGCGTCGTCGCCGCGGCGCGCCGCGAGCCCGAGCACCGTGCCCACGATGCCGGGGTCCACCGAGCTCGAATCCGCGAGGTAGCGCCGCGCGGCCTCGATCGCGAACGCCTGCGCCTTCGGGTCGTCGCCCCAGCGCGCGAGCCAGCGGAGCAACTCGCCGCGCACGGTGCCGATCGTCTCGTCCTCGCCCGGCCGGCGCTCGTAGCCGAACCGCTCCATGGAGGGCCCGAGCGTGCGCCGCACGTACGCGGCGAACGGAGCCTGCAGCGAATCGGGCACGAACGCCGCGCGCAGTCCCTCGAGCTGTCCCATGACCGCGGCCACCACCTGCGGCGACGGATCGCCGCCGAAGTGCTCGAGCGCGTCGAAGGTCGTCGCACCCTCGACGACGCCGGCGTCGGTCAGCAGGTCGAGATTGCCGAGAAACGCCACGCGCTCGGCGGGCGCGAGCGTCTGGGGCGCGCGCTCGGCGATGCGGGCCAGCATCGTGTCCGGCACGCTCCACGCGTAGTAGCCACGGCCGCCGGCGTTCGGCATGACCCAGGCCGGCGCGCCGCTGGGGAGTGGGAACTCCTGCGACTCCTGCGCGAGCAGCACGCGGGTCGTGCGGGTGGCGCGCCCGTCCGACCAGAGCAGGCCCACGGGGATGCGCCAGGTGAGCGGCGGCTGCGACACGCCCGCGGGCGAGCAGCGCTGCTGCGTGACCCGCACGCCGGTCGGCGTGGGGACGACGCGCAGCATGGGCACGCCCGGCTGGTCCACGAACGTCGACATGGCCGCCGAGACGTTCGTGCCGCTCGCGGTGTCGAGCGCCTTCCAGAGGTCCGCCGCGGTCGCGTTGCCCCACGCGTGCTCGGCGAGGTACTGGCGCACGCCCTTGCGGAACACCTCGGGCCCGAGCCACGCCTCGAACATCGACAGCACCGCGTTGCCCTTGCTGTAGACGAGCCCGACGTTTTGCAGCCCGAGCGAGGAGTTGCTCGTGTGCGAGCGGATCGGGATCGTGGACGGCAGCGCGTCGCCGGACTTGACCCGCTGGATGCGCTGCAGGTCGTTCAGGCCGTGCTGCAGTTCCGGAAAGACCTCGTCGGTGATCTTGGCCGCCATCCAGTCCGCGAACGACTCGTTGAGCCAGAGGTCGTCCCACCATTCCATGGTCACGAGGTCGCCGAACCACATGTGCGAAAGCTCGTGGCAGTTGGTGTTCGCGAGCGAGCGCCGCTGGCTCACGGTGGCGGTGGCCGGGTCCATGAGCAGCGCGTCGTCGCGGTACGTGATCGCGCCCGCGTTCTCCATGGCCCCGTAGGCGAAGTCGGGCACCGCGATCAGGTCGAGCTTCTCGTACGGGTACGGCGTCCCGAACCACTTCTCCAGCGCCGCGAGGAGCTTCGGCGTGTCCGCCGCCGCGACGGCCGTGAGCCGCTTCTGCCCCTGCACCGTGACGATGCGCGTCGGCACCTTCGTTCCGGCCACCGGCGTGAACTCGAACGGACCCGCGCACACCGCGAGCAGGTAGCTGGGCAGCGGGCGCGTGCGCTTGAAGACGATCGTCTTCCACGCCCCCGCGGTGCGCTCGCTCTCGATCGGCGTGTTGGAGACGCCGGCGTCGGCGGCCGGGAGCTCGAGCGTGACCTGCCAGGGGATCTTGAACCCGGGCTCGTCCCAGCACGGGAACGCGCGGCGGGCGTCGTCGGACTCGAACTGCGTGAACACGTAGCCGCGGCCGTCCTTGGTCACGCGATACAGGCTGACCGCACGCGTGCCGTACGAGTTCTTGAAGTCGATCTCGAGCCGCGCCGGACCCACGGCGAGCGCGCGCGGGACCGTGAGCGTGAGCAGGCCGTTCTCGTCGGGCTCCTGCTCGGCGCCGAGCGTGTCGCGCCCCTGGATCACGACGACGCGCGACAGGGTCTGCACGTCGGCGTACAGGTCGAAGCTCGTGACGGGCTTCGTGACGTCGAGGTCGACGCGCACCGTGCCGGAATAGTCGTGCTGGTCGGGATCGACGTGCAGGCGCACGGCCTCGAACACGGGCCGCACGTCGCGGCCGAGCCGATGGTCGGCGCCGTCCTCGGCGCGCACCGGGGTGGCGAGCGCGAGGAGCGCGAGCAGCGCGAGCGGGAATCGTCGGGACATGGCACCTCCGGCGGGAAGGTCGGCGGACGAGCGAGACCGCGCACTCTCGCCGCCCGGGCCCGCCGAACGCAACCCGGCCGGGGGCGAGCGCGGCTTTTCGGACGACGAGGGTTGAGCCATCCCGAAGCCCCGCGTAAGTTACGGCCATGAACCGTTACGCGGCCCGCCTGCTCGAACTGCTGGTCCTTCCCGTCGTGCTGCTGGCCGGGGCGTGGACGTGGCACCTGCACTCCCGCGCCTGGGACCTGGGTGGCCGCTCGCCGATCCTCAACTACGACACGGCGCAGTACGCGCTCGCCGCCCGCGAACTCGCGTGGCACGGCAAGCTGGCGACGCCGTACGCTCTGCCGATCGAACTGCAGAAGCACGCGACGCCGCCCTGGCCGCTGGCCGCCGTGCAGCCGGGCATGGTGCTGGCGCAGGGACTCGTCTTCAAGGTCGCCTACGCGGCCGGCATCCACCCCGGCTCGGACCAGCGCGCGAGCATGACGCTGATGATCCCGTTCGCGTGCTTCCTGCTCGCGGCCGCGTCGCTCGCGCTGTCGGTGCGCCACATGCTCGGGCGCTGGTCACCCGGCAGCAGCCCGGCGATGCGCGCGGGCGCGGCCGTCACCGCCGGGCTCGCGTTCGTGCTGGACCCCGAGGCGCAGCACTTCGCGATCGGCGGCTTCACCGAGCTTCCCTTCACGCTCGGACTGCTGCTGGCGCTCTTCGGCCTCGCGATGGGGGCGCCGGCGGGCGCGCCGCTCGCTTACGGGCTGCTGCTCGGGATCACCGGGCTCTTCCGCGCGAACATGATGTGGCTCGCGCCGCTGTTCGCGCTCGGCGCGATGGCGTGCGCGCCCCCGGGGCGGCGGCGGCGCACGCTGCTGCTCGTCGCACTCGGTTTCGTGGTGCCGCTCGCGCCATGGTGGCTCTACAAGTGGAAGCAGTTTGGCTCGCCGGGCTGGGACCTCACGCGCTTCGTGGTGTGGGACGGCATCGGCGGCCGCAACTGGTTCTCGCTCTACCACCAGGCCTCGGTCCCCGAGCTGCCACACGGCATGCAGGCGTACGGCCTGCTGGCCGCCAAGGTCGCGCGCAACCTGCCCGCGCTCTTCGAGGCGATGCTGCTGGGTCCGCGCGGGCTGTGGCTCGGCTCGCTCGCCGGCTATCTCGCGCTCACGAAGCCGCCGCGCCCGCTCGCCGCGGCGGGACTCGTGGCGCTGCTCGGTGCCGGGCTCGGGGTACTGAGCGCCGCCGCGAGCATTCCGTGGCTGCGCTACCTCTTCCCCTCGCGGATCCTGCTCGAGCCCGCGGGCATGCTGGCCGCGTGGGCGCTCGTCACGCGGCTGCCGGAGCACGCGATCGCGCCGCCCCTGCGTCGCGGCCTGATCGCGTTCGTCGCCGTGCTGGCGCTCGGCTGGGGCGCGTGGTCCACGACGCGGGGCCTCGCGGAGGCCGAGCAGGGCTCGCACGAGCGCGGCGTGCCGTCCTCGGAGACGCTGACGCGGCTCTCGATCTCGCTCGCGCGCCAGGTGCCCGCGGGCGAGCCGATCATGAGCAACCTCGGCCCCGCGCTCGCGTGGCAGACGAACCACCCCGTCGTGCACCTCGCGCTCGCGCCGTCGGACGTGACGCCGTGCCGGCGCCGGCTCGCGTTCCGCCACGTCGTGCTCGTGTTCCGTGACGCCCGCGCCGCATGGGGCGAATGGAGCGAGATCATGGCGCGCGAGGGGGCCGCGAAGACGTTCGATCTCGACGTGACGCGCGAGTGGCGCGGCACCACCACGGACGGCTTCCAGGTCGTCTGGCTGGAGCTGGCGCCGCTCGGTCCGGCGCTCGCCTCGACGCGCTGAGCGCGCGCCCCGAACACGACGGCCCGGCGCCACGAGGCGCCGGGCCGTTCCGTTGCCGCCGGGGTCAGCTCGGCATCACGAGCGAGCCCGGCTCCTCGCCCTCGAGCTGGGCCGGATACTCGGCCGGCAGCTCGCGCAGGCTCTCGACGAACAGCGGCACCTCGGCCGACAGGTTCTGCAGCGCCTCCGGCCCTTCGCTCACCTTCACGATCCCGTAGAGCGTGTCGCGCTGGGCCGGCGTGAAGCCCGACTCGCGGATCAGCGTCTCGATCTCGGCGATCGTGGTCTTGTTGTGGTGCCCGGTCGCGAGGTGCACGTTCTCCTCGAACAGCGTGCCGCCGAAATCGTCCGCGCCGAAATGCAGCGCGATCTGGCCGGTCTTCTTGCCCTCGCTGAACCACGTCGCCTGGATGTGGTCGAAGTTGTCGAGGTAGAGCCGCGACGCCGCGAGCACGCGGAAGTACATGTTCGCGCCCGCGATGTGCGGCACCTTGGATTCCATGGGCGTGTTGCCACGCTTGTAGGACCACGGCACGAACGCGGTGAAGCCGTGCGTCTCGTCCTGCAGGGCGCGGATGTAGTCGAGGTGCTCCACGATCTCGGCCGGCGTCTCGACGTGGCCGTACATCATGGTGGCGGTCGACTTCATGCCGACGCGGTGCGCCTCGCGGTGCACCTCGAGCCAGGTCTCCGGCCCGCCCTTCTTGACCGAGATGCGCTGGCGCACGCGCGCCGCGAGGATCTCCGCGCCGCCGCCCGGCAGCGAGCGCTGGCCGGCCTCGTAGAGCGCCTCGAGCACGCCGCGGATCGAAAGACCGCTCACGGCCACCATCTGGTGGATCTCGGGCGCCGAGAAGAAGTGCGGCATGATCTCGGGATAACGCCGGCGCGCCTCACGCACGATGTCCGTGTAGAACGACCACGGGATCTCGGGGTTCAAGCCACCCTGCAGCAGCACCGTGGTCGCCCCGACGCTGCGCGCCTGCTCCATCATGCGCATCACGCCTTCGACGTCGTGCGTGTAGCCGTCCGCGGCGGGCTTGCCCGGCTTGCGGTAGAACGCGCAGAAGTGACAGTCCACCGTGCACCAGTTGGTGTAGTTCGGATTCGTGTCGATCACGTACGTGACGAGCTTCGGATCCGTCTTCTTCGCGCGCACGTCCTGCGCGAGCGTGCCCATCTCGAGCAGCGGCGCGTCGGTGAGAAGGTAGACGCCTTCCTCGGTGTTCAGCCGTTCGCCGCGCTGGATCTTGGCTTCGATGGTGGACCACACGGTGCGGGACTCCTCGTTGCTGGCGGCCGCGGCCGGCCGCGTCGATGACGTCTGGGAAGGCGGCGAGAATACCCGCGTCCGAGGCGGCCCGTCGAGCGGCCCGCGCCGGCGTCGGCGGCCGACGATCCGCCTCCGTTCGCCGAATGCCGCGTGCACGGCGGCGCGCGAACGCCGATGCTGCGAGCCGGCCACTCACCGAGGAGGGACGCATGCCGGGCCTGCTGGATTTCGTGTTCGTCACCATCCTGCTCGCGTGGGGCGCATGGGACCACTTCGTGTTGATTCCGGCGTCCCGACGAGCGATCGCCGCCGGCCACCCCGGCGCACGCATGCGTTTCTACGGCGCGATCGCGGCGAGCGAGTGGCTGCTCGCGCTCGCGGCGCTCGCGCTCTGGTGGCATTCGGGCCGCGCGTGGGCGGCGCTCGGGTTCAGCGTCCCCGCCGGCGTCCGGCTGGCCGTGGCCCTCGTGCTCGTCGCCCTCCTCGCGGCGCGCATGGTCGTGCAGGCGCGTGCGATCGCGCGCATGCCGCGAGAGAAGCTCGCCGCGTACGCGGCGAAGCTCCCCGCGGGCATCGCGCTCATCTCGCCGCACACCGCCGCCGAGCGCGGCGCGTTTCGCGGGTTGTCGCTGACCGCGGGCTTCTGCGAGGAACTGCTCGCGCGCGGCTACCTGATGTGGTTCATCGGCGCGTGGACCGGGCCGTGGATCGCGGCGGTGCTCTCTTCCGCGCTCTTCGGACTCGGGCACGCGTACCAGGGCCGATCGGGCGTGCTCAAGACCGGCGTCGTCGGGCTGGTGATGGCGCTCGTCTACCTCGGCACCGGCTCGCTGCTGCCCGGCATCGCGCTGCACGCGCTCATCGACCTGGGCTCGGGCGACGCGGTCGGGCACATCTTCGCGGCGGCCGACGCGACGCCGGCGCCGGCGCCGGCCGAGGCCTGACGCCGCGCCGGCGGCTCAGAACGAAAGGACGACCGAACCGTACTCGTGCGCGTCGGCGCGCTCGCGGAACTGCTGCGTCGTGTAGGAGAACGTGTAGCGGACGCCCAGCGCGCCGCGGTGCAGGCTGGCGCCGACCTGCGCCTCGCCGACGAACGGCTCGTGGTGCACGCTCGGCCCCGACGCGAACGTGTTGCCGTCGAGGAACAGGTCGCGCGCGACCGCGCGGCCCTCGGCCCGCGCGAACACGTACGCGCGCGTCGCGTGCACGGCCGCCTCGGGGCCCGACGGCGCACCGGGACCGAAGTCGTTGGCGAGCCAGCCGAGGCGCACGGTCGCGCCCGCGGCGGCCTCGGTGCTCACGTTGCCCGCGGCGAGCCGCACGTGCGGCACGACGTCCGCGTGGCGCCGCGCGCCCCACGGCCGCCAGCGCTCGTCGAACGCGACGCCCAGCGTGGGCTCGTTGACGAGCTGCCAGCGCCAGCCGCGCGGCAGCCGCACGTGTTCGCGGCGATGCCACCACGCCTGCACCTCTTCGCCCTGCGCGAACGGGCCGACTACGCCGAGCGTCAGCGTGAGCGCGCGCGCGCGCGTCGGCGTCGTCGCGGCGACCGTCGCGTCGGCGTGCAGCCACGCCGCGTACGGCCGGTCGTTCGCGATCGGGTTCGGGTTCGAAAGCGCGTCGGGCGTGTAGAGCGCCTGCGCGATCGCCAGCGAGACGTGCGGCGTCGCGTCCGCGCCGTTGATGCGGCGGGCGAGGCCGCGCACGGCGCGCGGCAGGACACCGGGCGCCCCGAACCACGCCGCGCGGGCGCCGAAAGTGTAGTTGCGATCGGTGGTCGCGGCACCCGGCACCATGGCATCGGTATCGTTGTCGTACGCGAGTTCGCGCGTGGCGTACGCGGCCGGCGCGCCGATGGCGAGCGCCAGGAGAACGGCGAGAAGTCGGATCGAATCGGTGCGGTGCATGGCCTCCCCCTCGTGGCCGGACCGCCCGAGGGGCGTGCGGCCCGGCCTGACGAAGAGAAGTCTATGGGGGTCTTCGCCCGCGCCGGGAAGCGTTCCGTGCGCTGTGCAACGTCGCCCACTCCGCTGGGGGAAATCCCGCGCCACGCGCAGGCCGTTGCGCCGCAACGCGTGCGCGACGCGCTCGCGCGGCGCGTGCCACGGAGCGCGCCCGGGACTCGGCGAAATCACCATTCGCGATTCGAGAAGCACCCTCGCGTCCCGCCGCATGCGTGCGGAATGCACGCCGGGCGCAGGAGCGTGAAACGGAACGGCCGCCCCCGCGACGCGAGGGCGGCCGTCCGCTGCGACGGGGCTACGGAACGAGCAGCATCTTCTTCTGGTCGCGGAAGTCGCCCGCGACCATCCGGTACATGTAGATGCCCGGCCGCACGAGATCACCGTGATCCGTCCGCAGGTCCCACTGGCGCGAGTGGAACGCCGCCGGCAGGTCCGCATCGACGAGCGTGCGCACGCGCCGGCCGAGCAGGTCGAAGATCTCGAGCCGCACGTGCGACGACGACGGCAGCGCGAACCGGATCGTGGTCGGGTCGTGGAACGGATTCGGCTGGTTCTGCGAGAGCCCGAACGCGACGGGGATGTCGGAGTTCTCCGTCACCGGCTGCGCGCCCGCGGGATAGCAGTACGGGTAGCGCGGACAGCTGCAGATCTCGGGGTAGTCGCCGACGAAGAAGTGCATGACCTTCTGGTCCACGCCACCGTTGCCGTCCTTGGCACGCAACGTGACGTACCAATCTCCCACCTGGCTCGAGTTCGGGATCCACTTGAGGAGGTTGCCGCCAGCGATCGACATGCCGCCGGGCTTGTGCAGCAGCTCGTACGTGACCGCGTCGCCATCGGCGTCGGTCGCGGAGAGCGTGCGCTGAAACAGGCTGCAGGTCGCGAGCTGGTCGCTGTCCGCGTACGACCCCGCCGTCATCGCGGGCGCATGGTTCGTCCTCGCCGTGCCGACGCTGACGTTGAGGTCGCCGCCCAGCGGACCCGAGGCGTAGGCCACCTTGGTGCCGTCGATCGACCACCGCGGGGAGTAGAACGCGTTCCCGCGCTGGTAGAGGAACGGATCGCTGTCCGCGAGCGTAGTGTCCTGGAGCGCGATGCGCCGGTAGTTCTCGGCGAGCTTCAGGCTGCCCCGGTAGAACCAGAGTTTGGAGCCCGGCTGCTCGATCGCGATCGGCCCGCCCGAACGGGGATGATCGAACGACTGCACGCCGACGGGCAGCCTTCCGGTGCGGTTGACCACCGCTCCGGTCGAGGGCGTCACCACGTAGATCGAGTCGGCCGAGTTGAACCAGATGCTGGTCCCATCGGGCGACCACCGAACCGTCGTGATCGGGTTCCCGAATGCGCTCTGGACGACCTGCGTCCGCGCACTGCCATCCACACCAATCGTCCAGATACCCCAGCGCTGTTCCTGGCCGCCCTGCGGCATGGCGTACGTGAACCGGGCGGCGTAGGCGATCGTGCGGCCGTTGTGGTTGAAGACGGGCGAACGCTTCCAGCCGCCATCGTTGGTGATGGCGCTGGCCGTTCCGTTCAGCGCAGCGAGCCAGAGTTCGGTCGCCGGGCTGTAGGCGGTCGTGTTCCCGCGCGCAAATACGATCACGTCTCCGCGCGGCGACCAGTCGGGATCGTGCTGCTCCTCGGCGGTCGCGAACACCGCCGTCGCGGTCCCGCCGACGATCGGCTTGCGGTAGACCTGCGGCACCCCGCCGGATGCCGTACGCACGTAGGCCACGTCGGCGTTCGACGGACTCCAGCTGGGGGCACTCTCGGACGCGGTTGCCTCCGAAGCGACGATCGTGGGTTCACTGGGAAGCGTGGAGCCGTCGGAAACCGCGAAGGCCACTCGATACGGGACCCACTTCGTCGAGTTCTCGTACCAGTTGTCCACGGGGTCGAAGTTGGGATCCCCATGTCGGCCGGTGGCGACCGTGACCACGACCAGCGCGGCCTTGTAGGTAGTTCCGAAGTTGGGCAGCGTCAGGCTGATGTTGCGCTCGAGACTGTCGAGGTCGACCCATTGGGGCGCTGCGGCGTACGTCGCCCATTCCGGATGCCGCCAGAGCGAATCCGTCAGGCCTGCAGTGGTGTATCCGACGACCGATGCGACGAGTCGCAACTCCCCCTCCCGAACGAGCGAGTCCGGAAGGTTGGCATTGCGGACGTAGCGGCGCCGCCACGTCGAATCGGCGCCCACCTTGACGACCAGGGAGTGGGGGCCGTTGTTGGCGAGGCTCGCATCGGCGCGCACCGTCCAGTACTCCGCCCCCGTGTGATAGATCGCCATCGGATACGTCGTGGAGCCTCCACCCGAAAGCGCACCAGACCGGAAGTGACTGAACAGCCTCTGGCGGTTTGCCCCGGTCCTCGACATGACGACGTTGGGTGGTACCGAGATCGCGTCGTCCGGGGAGCAGCCGTCCACGCTGTGCCAGGCGAGCAGGTTGCTCGCCGGCGAGAACCCGAACTGCGGAGGGAACCCGTACTGCCCTTCGGCCAGCGTCGAGCTGTTGACGTAGCTCGCCGTTCGCCAATTGTGGAGCAACAGCCCCAGGCGATCATTCGGCGGAAGAGATTGTCCGCCCGGATGGAAGTAGGAGCGTCCTGCGCAAGTCAGGCAGCTGGAATCCGCGAGGATCGTCCCCAGATACGGCATCGTTCTGTTGTAGAAGAGGCTGGTATCCGTGCTGCCGAAGGCGACGAAGGCCGTGGGGGTCGCGTGCGTCCACCTGTAGAAGAGATCGTCCCGGAGCCCCTGGAGCGTGCCCGTCGTATCTGCTCCGCGGAAGTTGTAGAGCAGGTATGCGGCGAACGAACGCCAGTTCTGGTAATTGACCGAAGGCGTCCACGTGTCGAGGCATCCATCCGTGGTCTTGTTGCGGTTCACGACGAGCAGCGGCCACGTGTAGGGAACTTCAAACGTGCCCCAGGCGGTCGGCGAGTCCTTCTGCCCGACCAGCTGTTCGGCGGCGCTCGAGAACAGCTCGTTGGTGCCGGCGCCGGCCATGAAAGTGATCATCCTGCCCTGACCGTCAATCAGCATCAGCTGATTGAAACTGTGCGCGTACTCGTGCAGGGCCGCTGCATTGACACCTCGATCGCCAATCGTCCACCCGGTCCCCGTCGTGTCGATGGACTGTGACGGATACGGGCCCGGCACCATGATCGAGTTCCAGTGGAAGATGTCCGCGGGATCCGCGGCGTGCCCAGTGCTCGTGTCCTCGGTGGCGCTGGAATACGCCGAAGGACACATGCCGACCGTGTAGCTGTAGCCACCCTGATCAAGGTCCCCGGGAGCGTAGATGTAGACATCGATGTGCGTGGTGTCCCCGGCCAGAGGTTGCACCGAATAGCCGGCGCCATAGAGCCACGCTTCGCGAATGCCGACGGGAGATGCGGGATTCCGGTCGTAAACGTCGCCGAACGGGAAGAAGTAGTTGAACACGAGCTCCACGTCCGACATCTGGCTGCCGATCGGATTGGAATAGTCTTCGCACATCGTCTGTGCGAGCCGGTCCATGGTGCGCGCCTCCGCAGGCGTGATCGGCGCGCCACCACCGCGGGCGATACGGTAGGAATCGCTCCACTGGAACTCGATGTCCCGGTGCCCATGCGGACCACTGGGACGATATGGATGGAAGACGGGGTAGGTTTGTGCACTGGCGGCGACCGCGAGGGACACGCACGCGATCAAGGCGAACGAGCACGCTCGGAACGAGCGCCTCGCCTTCGGCGGGTAACGCATGACGACCTCCGAAACATTGTGGGGGACTCAATGGGGGTGAACCACAATGCGAGGTCGATTGGGGGGGACCGTACGCAGGAAGTCGAGCGGGGCCAGTCGACGGAGCGAATCGTCCCGCGATGCATTCGGAACGTCGAGGAATATCGTCACCCGGCACGGGTTCGCCCGGCGAATTCGCCCTCGAAGTTCTTCAGCGCGAAACGACCGCCTGCCCGGAACGTGATGCGATTCGGACGGCGCTCGGAAATGTGTGCGGAGTGACGTCTAATTAGCCCGTACGCGAACGGGCCCGCGCTCCTCGTCGGAGCGCGGGCCCGTCGCTTTCGCGTCGTGCCGTCGGTTACTGCCCGTCGCCGTCGAGCAGGTTGCCGAGGCCGCCGAGGAGCGAGCCTTCGCCCACGCGCCGGCCGCCGGTCTGCGGCGCGGCCGCGTAGATGCGGCTCGCGAGGCGCGAGAACGGCAGCGACTGCAGCCACACCTTGCCGGGACCGCGCAGCGTGGCGAAGAACAGGCCCTCGCCGCCGAACAGCACGGTCTTGATCCCGCCCGCGAGCTGGATGTCATAGTCGACGTTCGGCGTCATCGCCACGATGCAGCCCGTGTCGACGCGCAGCGTCTCGCCCGCGGCGAGCGTGCGCTCCTCGAGCGTGCCGCCGGCGTGCACGAACGCCCAGCCGTCGCCCTGCAGCCGTTCGAGGATGAAGCCTTCGCCGCCGAACAGTCCGGCGCCGAAGCGCTTGGTGAACGCGATGCCGAGGCTCACGCCCTTGGCGGCGACGAGGAACGAGTCCTTCTGCGCGAGCAGCTCGCCGCCGACCTCCGCGAGATGGATCGCCACGATCTTGCCCGGGTAGGGCGCGGCGAATGCCGCCTTGCGCTTCACGCTGCCCTGGTTCTGGAACACGGTCATGAACAGCGATTCGCCCGTCAGCAGGCGCTTGCCGGCGCCGAGCAGCGCGCCCATCAGGCCGCCCTGCTGCTGCGAACCGTCGCCGAAGATGGTCTGCATCTGGATGCCGTCTTCGATGTACATCATGGCGCCGGCTTCGCCGACCACGGCCTCGTTCGGGTCGAGCTCGATCTTCACGAACTGCAGGTCGTCGCCCAGGATCTCGTAGTCCACTTCATGCATCGTGCTCATCGCATCTCCTCGGGTGGGGACGGCGCGCGCGAACGCGGCGCTCGGGAAGGAATACGAACCGCGCCCGGCCGGGGTTGCCCCGTCAGTCGACGACCAGCAACCCGTGTTCGCGGACGAGCGACTCGAACCGCGCCAGGCCTTCCAACTCCTCGGGCCCGAAGCGGTAGTGGAACTGCCGCAGGTAGCGCTCGGTCTCGTCGGCGGTCCAGCCGGGATCGGTGGTGCGGCGCGCCACCTCGGGCAGCGACGCGAGCCCGGCGGCGAGCGACGCCTCGAGAAACGCGCGCATCTCCGCCTTCACGGCCTCGTCCAGCGACGAGCGCACGACCCAGACCGCGTAGACGAACGGCAGCGCCGTCCACGCGTGCCAGTCCTCGCCGAGGTCCATGACGTGCGTGAAGCCCTCGGGCAGCCGCTTGCGCATGCGCATCGCCTGGTCGCCGATCATGAGCAGCGCGTCGGCCTGCGACGGCTCGAGCCCGCGCACGTAGCGCACGTCCTTGAAGTCGCGGCGGACGTCGAGCAGCAGGTGCAGCAGCCGCACGGACGTCGAAGTCACCGGCGTGACGGAAATGCGCGCGCCTTCGAGCGCCGAGGCCGGACGCTTGGAGAAGAGCAGCACCGACTGCACGGGACCGCGCGCGGCGACGCCCATCGGCGCCAGCAGCTCGAAGCGATCCTTCATCCGGAACCAGTCGCCGGCCGCCATCACGCCCAGGTCGACGGTCCCGGCTTCGGCCTCGCGCCCGAGTTCACGCGGCTCGAGGTTCCGCACCGCGAACGGGGCATCGGCCCAGAGGGCGTAGAAGGGCGCGCAGTTGGCGTAGGGAATGCGGGCGGCGACGGCGGTCGTGAGCGAGCGGGACGTGTTCATGGCGGCACGTACGTTACATCCGCGCGCGCGCAGGCGTCGAGCGGCCCCGGGCGGACCCGGTGCCGCGCGGCGAGCCTGCTGCGGACCGCGAATCATGCGGGTGCGGATGAAAGTCCTTGTCCCGACGCGTCGCCTGCCGATAAGATCGAGCGACCATGTCGAACGTCCTCCGCCATCATGCGCATCGGCACCACGCCCGCACGGGCCGTGGTCCCTGCGCCATGCGCGGAAAGGCGTCCTGACACCGACCTTCCCGCACTGAACAGCAGGCACTGCGGCCCGTCCGGAACCCCGGACGGGCCGCTTCGTTTTTCCCGAAGGAGCGTCCCGTGCTGCGCATCGCGATTCCCAACAAGGGCCGTCTGTCCGAGCAGGCCCGCGAACTGTTCACCGACGCCGGGCTCGAGATCCGGACCGGCTCCGAGCGCGCGCTCACCGCCTCGCTCGGCGGCCAGTTCGAAGCGCTGTTCGTGCGCGCCCAGGACATCCCCGAGTTCGTGGCCGACGGTGCCGCCGACGTGGGCGTCACGGGCTACGACCTCGTGCGCGAATCCGGCCGCCCGCTCGAGACGCTGCTCGATCTCGGCTTCGGCCGCTGCCGCCTGGTGCTCGCGGCGCACGACGAACGTGGCGCCACCACCACGACCGCGCTTCCCCGCGGCGCGCGCGTCGCAACGTCGTTCCCGCGGCTCACGCGCGAGTTCTTCGAGTCGCGCGCGCTGCAGGTGGAGATCGTGCCGGTCTCGGGCGCGGCCGAGATCGCGCCGCACATCGGCATCGCCGACGTGGTCGTGGACCTCACCTCCACCGGCTCGACCATGAAGGTGAACGGCCTGCGCGAGCTGGACACGCTGCTCGAATCCACCGCGCGCCTGGTCGCCACGCCGGGCGCCGCCGAGGGCGACGGCGCCCGGGCCGCCTCGCTGCGCGAGCTGGTCGCGGCGCTGGCGAGCGTCCTGCGCGCCCGCGGCCAGCGCTACGTGATGGCGAACGTGCCGCGCGCGGCGCTCGAACGCGTGCGCGCGGTGCTGCCGGGCTTGAACGGTCCCACCGTGACCGAGGTGCTGGACGGTGGCCGTTTCGTCGCCGTGCACGCGGTGGTCCCCGCGCAGACGCTCTACCGCACGATCGCCGACCTCAAGACCCTGGGCGCCGAGGGCATCCTCGTCACCCGCATCGAGAGGCTGATGCCGTGAGCGAGCTCGCACTGCGCTGGAACGGCGAGCCGCTCGAGGTGGCCGCGCCCGAGATCCTCGCCACGCGCCAGGCGTCGGCGAGCGTCGATCCGGACGTCGAATCGGGGACGCGCGCGATCCTCGCCGATGTGCGCGCGCGCGGCGACGCCGCGCTGCGCGGCCTCGCCGCGCGCTTCGACGGTGTCACGCTCGACGCACTCGAGGTGCCGCGCGAGGCGTGGCGCGCGGCACTGGCCGCGCTCGATCCGGACGTCCGCGCGGCGATGACGCATGCCGCGCGCAACTTGGAGCGCGCGCACCAGGCGTTCCGGCCCGCGGCCGTCGAGGTCGAGACCGAGCCCGGCGTGGTGGTCGGCCGCCGCCCCGATCCGCTCGCGCGCGTCGGCGTGTACGCGCCCGGCGGGCGCGCGGCGTATCCGAGCAGCGTGCTCATGGCGTGCGTGCCCGCGCGCGTGGCGGGTGTCGACGAGATCGTCGTCTGCTCGCCTCCCGCGCGCGACGGCCGGCCGTCGGCGCTCGTGCTCGCGGCCGCCGAGCTCGCGGGCGCGACGCGCGTGTTCGCCCTCGGCGGCGCCGGCGCGATCGCCGCGATGGCGTTCGGCACCGCGAGCGTGCCGGCGGTGCAGCGGGTCGTCGGCCCGGGCAACGCGTGGGTCGCCGAGGCCAAGCGCCAGGTCGCGGGCCTCGTCGGCATCGATTCGCCGGCGGGCCCCAGCGAACTGCTCGCGATCGCCGACTCGCCCGCGAACGCCGATGCGGTCGCGCGCGAGCTGGTGGCGCAGGCCGAGCACGATCCCGACGCCGCGGCACTCGCGGTGGCCGTGGGCGACGCCGCGGCCGCGGCGCTGCTCGCGAGCCTGCGCAGCGCGGCGGCGGCGGCGACGCGGCGCGACGTGGTCGCGGCGTCGCTCGCCGCGCGCGGCGGCGTGCTGTGCGCGCACGATCGCGCCGCGGCGCTGGCGTTCGCGAACGACTATGCGGCCGAGCACCTGCTGCTCGCGATCGCGGACGCCGACGCGTCGCTCGCGGGCATCCGTGACACCGGCGCGGTGTTCGTCGGGCTCGCGAGCGCGGTGCCCTTCGGCGACTACCTCGCCGGCGGCAACCACGTGCTGCCCACCGGCGGGCACGCGCGCGCGAACTCGGGGCTCTCGACGCTCGACTTCGTGCGCTGGACCGCATGGCAGCGCGTCACGCGCGCCGGCGCCGCCGCGCTCGCCACCGACGGCGCGCGCTTCGCCGAGGCCGAGGGCCTGCCGGCGCACGCGGCGGTGGCGCGCGCGTGGGCGGAGGGCTCGCGATGACCGCGCCGTCCCGCACCCGCGCCGAATGGAGCGATCTCGTCCTCTACCGTCCGCCGCAGGCGCCGGTCGAGGTGAACCTGAGCGACAACACCAATCGCTTCGGCGTCCCACCGGCGGCGATGGCCGCCCTGCGCACGCCCGCGGAGGACGACGCGACGCGCTACCCGGACGCCTACACCGGCTCGCTCAAGGCGGCGCTCGCGGACTACGCGGGCGCGCGCCCCGAGGAGATCGCCACCGGCTGCGGTTCGGACGACGTGCTCGATTCGGCGCTCCGCGCGTTCGCCCGGCCCGGAGAGCGCCTCGCCCACCTCGCGCCGACGTTCCCGATGGCCGCCTACTTCGCGCGCATGAACGGCATCGAGTCCACGAGCACACCCCTCGCGCCCGACGGCACGTTCGACCCGGAAGAGCTGCTCGCGGGCGCGCCGGCGCTCGTCTACCTCTGCTCACCCAACAACCCCACGGGTGCGGCGCTGGATCCGCGCGCGGTCGAGTACGTGATCGCCAACGCCTCGGGCATCGTGGTGATCGACGAGGCGTACGTGGACTTCGGCGGTACGAGCCGGCTGGCCGAAGCGCCGGCCCGCCCGGGGCTGATCGTGGCGCGCACGTTCTCCAAGGCCTTCGCGCTCGCCGGGCTGCGCGTGGGCTGGGCGTGCGCCGCCGCCGACCTCGTCTCGCACCTCGAGCTCTCGCGCGGCCCGTTCAAGGTGGGTGCACTCGCGGAGCGCGCGGCGGCTGCAGCGATCGCGAGCGACCTCGGCTGGGTGCAGTCGCAGGCGGCCGAGGCCGTGCGCATGCGCGGCCGGCTCGCGGCCGAGCTGCACGCGCGCGGCCTGCCGACGCTGCCGTCCGCGGCCAACTTCCTGCTCGTGCCGCTGCCCGGCGCGCCGGCGATCGCGGCGCGCATGCGCACCCTTGGCGTCGCGGTGCGGCCGTTCGCGGACCTTCCGGGCATCGGCGACGCGCTGCGGATCACGGTCGCGCCGTGGCCGCAGATGCAGCGCGCGCTCGCGGCGCTCGAGGAGGCCATGGCATGCGCGTGACGCTGTTCGACTACGGTGCGGGGAACCTGCACTCGCTCGCGAAGGCGCTCGAAGCCCCGGGTGTCGCGCTGCGGATCGAGCCCGATCCCGTCGCGGCCATCGACACCGACGTGCTCGTGCTGCCCGGCGTCGGCGCGTTCGCGCCCGCGGCCGCCGCACTGGCGCCCGCTCGCGCGGCGATGCGCGACGCGCTCGCGAGCGGGTTGCCGTGCGTGGGCATCTGCCTCGGCATGCAGCTGCTCTTCGACCGCAGCGAAGAGGGCGCGGGCGAAGGCCTGGGTGCGATCCCCGGGCACGTGCGCCGGCTGCGCACGCGACGCCTGCCGCACATGGGCTGGAACGCGGTCGAAGCCACGGGCGATCCCGCGTGGCTCGGCGCGAGCGGACTCGCGACGGCCTACTTCGCGCACTCGTTCGTGTGCGAGCCCGCGGACCCCTCGGCCGTCGTCGCGTGGACCCGGCACGAGGACGACCGCTTCGCGTCCGTCGTGCGCGTCGCCCGCACGTTCGGCGTGCAGTTCCACCCCGAGAAGAGCTCCGCCGCCGGCGTCGCGCTGGTGCGCTCGCTCGTCGCCGCGGCCCACGCGGGGGCCGCGTGATGCGCGCGATCCCGGCGGTGGACCTGCGCGAGGGCGCGTGCGTGCAACTCGTGGGCGGCGCGTTCGAGGACGAGCGCGTGCGGCTCCCGGACCCCGTCGCCGCGGCGCGGCACTGGCGCGCCCAGGGCTTCGCGACGCTGCACGTCGTCGACCTCGACGCCGCGCTCGGCCGCGGCGACAACCGCGAGGTGATCGCGGCGCTGCTGGCCGAAGGCGGCGACGTGCAGGTGGGTGGCGGCGTGCGCGACGAGGCGGCGATCGAATGGCTGCTCGCGCGCGGCGCCGCACGGGTCGTGGTCGGCACGCGCGCGCTCGAGGACACCGCGTGGCTGGATGCGGCGGCGCGCGCGTTCCCGCGCCGGCTCGTCGTGGCGGTCGACGCGCGCGACGGGCGCGTCGCCACGCACGGCTGGACGCGCACGCAGGATCGCGACGCCGTCGATGCGATCCGCGCGCTGTCGGCGCTGCCGCTGGCGGGCATCCTCGTGACGGCGGTGGAACGCGAGGGCCGGCTCGCCGGCCCCGCACTGGAACTCACGGAGCGCGCGGCCCGGGCGGCCGCGTGCCCGCTCATCGCCTCCGGCGGCATCGCGTCGGCGGAGGATCTTCGCGCCCTCGAATCCCGCGGCGTCGCCGCCGCGGTGCTCGGCATGGCGCTCTACACCGGCGCGCTCGATGCGCGCGCCGTCGCGGAGGAGTTCGCCGGATGAAACGGATCGTGCGCGAGACGAAGGAGACGCGGGTCGAGGTGGGGTTCGCGCCGGGCGGCGGCGAGGTGACGGTCGCCACCGGCGAACCGTTCCTCGACCACATGCTCGCGACGCTCGCCTTCTACGCGGGCGCGGGACTGGCCCTGACCGCCCGCGGCGACCTGAAGCACCACCTCGTCGAGGACGTCGCGATCGCGCTGGGCGAGGCCGTCGCGCGGGCCGTCCCCGAGCGCGCGCGCCGCTACGCCGAGCGCACGATCCCGATGGACGACGCGCTCGTGCAGGTGGTGCTCGACACCGGCGGCCGGCCGTACTACCGCGGGCCACTGCCGTCGTCGCTCTACGACCACTTCCTGCGCTCGTTCGCGATGCAGGCGCGCACGACGCTGCACGTGCGCGTGCTGCGCGGCACCGACCGGCACCACGTGGTCGAGGCCGCGTTCAAGGCACTCGGCCTCTCGCTGCGCGGCGCGCTCGCGGAAGCCGGTCCGCTCTTCAGTACGAAGGGTTCGGTGCGCTGGGAGGACGGTTCGTGCTGACGCGCCGCGTGATCGCGTGCCTCGATGTGCGCGATGGGCGCACCGTGAAGGGCGTGCGCTTCGAAGGCCTGCGCGACGTGGGCGAGCCCGCCGCGATGGCCTCACGCTACGAGTCCGAGGGCGCGGACGAGATCGTCTTCCTCGACATCTCGGCCTCGCTCGAGGGGCGCGCCACGCTGCTCGACGTCGTGCGGCGCACGGCCGAGCGGCTGTTCGTGCCGCTCACGGTCGGCGGCGGCATCCGCACGGCGGACGACGGCGCGCGCGTCCTGCGCGCCGGTGCCGACAAGGTGAGCCTCAACACCGCGGCCGTGGACCACCCCGAGTCGATCGGCGAGCTCTCCGCCCGCTTCGGGGCGCAGTGCGTCGTCGCGAGCATCGACGCGCAGCGCGAGGACGGCGCGTGGCGCGTGTACACGCACGGCGGTTCGCGGCCGACGGGGCTCGAGGCGGTCGCGTGGGCGCGCGAGTGCGTGCGGCGCGGCGCCGGCGAGATCCTGCTCACGAGCATCGACCGCGACGGCGGCCGCGATGGCTACGACCTCGAGCTCACGCGCATGGTGGCCGCCGCCGTCACGGTGCCGGTGGTCGCCTCGGGCGGCGCCGGGACGCCGGAACACGTCTCGAGCGTGCTGCGCGAGGCCGGGGCCGACGCGGCGCTCCTGGCCGGCGTGCTGCACGACGGCGTCGTCTCGCTCGCCGAGATCAAGTCCACGCTCGCCCGGGACGGCGTCCCGGTTCGCGGGTCCGCCGCGCCCACCCGCTGACCCGCCATCACTCGGTCGATCGCCGCGCACGGGCCGAGACCACCGCGCGCTCACGAGGAGGTACCAGAATGTTCGATCCGACGACGCTCCCCGAGGGAACACTCGTTCCCGTCGTCACGCAGGACGCCCGGACCGGCGTCGTGCTCATGCTCGCCTGGGCGGACCGCGAGGCGCTCGAGCGCACCGTTGCCACGGGCGAGATGCACTACCGCTCGCGCACGCGCGGGCTCTGGCACAAGGGCGCCACGAGCGGCAACGTGCAGACGCTCGTATCCCTCGCGTGGGACTGCGACGCGGACACCGTGCTCGCCCGCGTGCACCCGGCCGGTCCCGCGTGTCACGACGGGACCACTTCCTGTTTCCGCGACGACGCGCTGGAGCCCGACGCGCTCTCGGCGCTCGATCGCGTGATCGCGCGGCGCGCCGCGTCGACCGCGGTGGAAGGCGCGGGCTGGACGCAGAAGCTGCTCACCGACCGCAACCTTCGCCTCAAGAAGCTCGGTGAGGAAGCCGCGGAGCTCGCGGTCGCGTGTGCGGACGGCGATCGGGACCGCGCCGTCTCCGAGGCGGCGGACCTTCTCTACCACGCGCTCGTCGCCCTGCGCGCGGTCGGGGCCGGGCTCGACGACGTACGCGCGGTGCTGGAGCGGCGAGCCCGGAGCTGATGCATGTGAGGACGCATTATGTCCTTGAGGTACTTCTGGCCCGGTCCTAGTGTCGTTTCCGGCGACGCGTGTGGTCGTCCCGGGCGCGGCAGGACGCGGCCCCAGGCAGCACGCGGCGCGGCCTCTCCCCTGTGCAGGTGTCCGTTGCCGAACACGCCCCTCGTGAACGGAGCCGCCCGGCTCCCCGTCGATTCCACGCTCTGTCCGCGCGGATGCTCGCGGCCACTGGAGAGCGTCCTCGAGCACCTGCCCGAAGCGATCTTCGTCACCGATCGCGACGGCATCCTGCGGTTCGTGAACGGCGAATGGGAGCGCGCCTTCGGCGACGAGGGCCGCCCGACGGCCGGGCGTCACGTCAGCGAAATGCTCGACGCGGACCGCGTCGAGGGCGTGCTCGCGAGCAACGCGCGCGTGTTCGCGACGGGCGAGCCGTTTCGCTACGAAGTGGCGCTGTCGACGCGCGACGGCCTCCGCCGGTTCGACGTCCACAAGATCCTGTACCGGGATCCCGCCTCCGGCGAGCCGCTCCTGCTCGGCGTCGCGAACGACATCACGTCCCGTGTCGAGGCCGAAGCGCAGCGGCGCACGCTCGATGCCCGCATGCTCGAGTCGCAGAAGCTGGAGAGCCTCGGGCGCCTGGCCGGCGGGGTCGCGCACGAGTTCAACAACCTCCTGGTCGGCGTGATGGGCCACGCCGAACTCGCGCTCGCGGAACTGCCTGCCGACTCGGGCGCCGCCGCGCACCTGCGCCGCGCCGTGCACGCCGCGGCGCGGGCGGCCGAGCTGTCGGGCCAGATGCTGGCGTACGCCGGCCGCGGGCCGGTCGTGCGGCAGCGCGTCTCCTTGAACACGATCGTGGAGGGCACGCGCGAACTGCTCAGCGCCGCCGTACCGCGGCGCACCCGGCTGGAGATCCACCTCGATCCCGCGCTCCCCGACATCGACGGCGATCCGGGCCCGCTGCGCCAGCTCGTCCTCAACCTCGTCACCAACGCGGGCGAGGCCGTCGACGGCCATGACGGCCGCATCGTAATCCGCACGGGACTCCGGCTGATGGGCGAAGCCCAGCGGCAGCGGCTCGTCGCGGGGACCGACTGCGCGGAGGGCAACTACGCGTTCGTCGAAGTGGAGGATTCCGGGGCGGGCATGGACGACGACGTCCGCGACCGCGTGTTCGAGCCCTTCTACTCGACCAAGTTCGCCGGGCGCGGGCTCGGCCTCGCGGTCGTGCGCGGCGTGACGCAGTCGCACGGTGGCGCGATCGCCCTCGATTCGGCCGTGGGCCGCGGCACGCTCGTGCGCGTCCTGCTGCCGGTCGCGATCGCGCCGTCCGCTCCGGCCCGCACGGCATCGGCGACCGGCCGCTGCGTCCTGGTCGTGGACGACGAACCCGGCGTGCGCCAGGTGGCGTCGGCGGCTCTGCGCGCGCACGGGTTCGACGTCGTCGCGGCCGAGGACGGCATGGCCGCGATCACGATCTGGCAGCAGCGACGCGACAACATCGTCCTCGTGCTCGCCGACCTGACGATGCCGCACATGGACGGCCGGCAGCTGGCGGAGACGCTGCGCGCGCGAGGCTCACGGGCCCCCGTGCTCTTCATGAGCGGCTACGACACGAGCGACCAGCCCTCCGACGTGTTCGCGCTCGCCTGCGGATTCCTGCCCAAGCCGTTCCACGTCGCCGACCTCGTGGCGACCGTGCGCGACGCCGTCGCGCTCCCCACCACGTCCGAATGACGAGCGGCCCGCCTCCCGGAGGAGGCGGGCCGCCGTACTTCGCATCCGGCCGCGCTCAGCGGTCCACGACCGTCACGCGGACGACGTGCGTGCTGCCCGCACCCGTCAGGCGCGCGAAGTAGATGCCCTGCGGCACCCGCGAGCCGTCCGTGCGCGAGAGGTTCCACTCCACCGAACGGAGGCCGGGTTCGACGCGGCCGGCGAACGGCGAGGCGACCACGCGGCCCTGGATGTCGAGCACGTCGAGTCGTACCACCGCCGCCTGATCGACCGCGAACTGCAGCCGCGAACGATCCCGCGCCGGGTTGGGACCCGCCGCCAGCGCCACGCGCGTGGCCACGTCGGCGCCACCCACGCGGATCGGCCCGATCATGCCCTCGGCCGCGGAGCACGAGCGCACGCCGAGCCAGTACGTGCAGGCGCAGTCCGGATCCGTGGCGCTGGCGTCCACGAACGAGAAGTGATCGATGTCGCCGGCCTGCGTGAACGTGGCGTCGTTGCCCACGAACTCGAGCGACCCGTCGGCCGCCTGCCGGTACACGTTGAAGCCGTCGGAATCCTCGTGGATCCCGATCGACCACTGCAGCGCCACGCCCGCCGCGGTCGGCCGCGCGTCGACCGAACGCAGCATCGCGTGCGGCAGGATCAGCGCCGGGTCCAGCGTGCGGCGCGGCTCGGACGCGGTCGCCGCCGCGCCGTCGTCGCCCGCGGGCGGCAGCCCCGCGACCATCGCCGGAGCGGTGCCCGCCGCGTAGTCGTACTCGACTTTCATGAAGTCGCCGCGGCTCGTGTACGTGCTCGTCCGGGTGTTGCCGGTCACGCGGAACCGCAGCTCGTTCGACGGCCCGACGTAGGCGGCCGGCGTCGACGTCGACCACGTCTTGGTCACGTCCGTCGTGCTCACCGTGGCGCTGTTCACCTGCGTCCACGACGCCGTCGAGAAGTTGTAGACGTACAGCGTCTGGGTGCGCGAGACGGTGAAGCTGCCCTCGAACGTGACCGTCAGGTTGAGCGGCGGATGCGCGAGGAACGTCGACGCGTACCAGTCGGTCCAGTACGAACCGCTCGAGACGCCGGCCGACACGCCGATGCGCGAATCGTCCGACACCTGCAGCCGCGTCACGTCACCCGTGGCGAGCGAGCCCTTGAGCATCGTGAGCGTCGTCGGGTATTGCGTCGCGTGGATCGGCGGCAGGGCGCCGTCGTTCGTGTAGGCATCGTTGATGCCCGGGCCCGTCACCGTGAACGTGGCGCCGGCGCCCGGCTGCGCCTGGATCACGACCGTGCCGTGCGCGACCTTGTCCCACGACGCGTTCGGCGTCGCGCCGTTGCCGGTCTCGGTCCAGTAGGTGTGGATGTTGTGGTTGTGCATGCGGGTCAGTGCCTCGGTCGTCGGGTGACCGTAGGTGTTGCCGTCGCCGCACGAGATCACGCAGACCTTCGCCGCCACCGCGTTCAGCCAGTTGTCGTTGTTCGAGTAGCGTGAGCCGTGGTGGTGCGCCTTGTAGACCTCGACCTGGCCCATCTCGGGGCCGACGGTCGTTTCGACGTCGTTGCCCAGCGTGACGTCACCGGTCAGGTCGCCGCTGATCTCCTCCTGGAAGTTCCCGTAGCTGACGAGGAGGCACAGGCTCTTGGCGTTCTCGTCGGAGCCGCTCACCGAGTACACGCCGGCGCCGTTCAGGTCGACGCACTTGATGAGCACGGGGTTGGCGGAGCCGGCGTCCAGGGTGATGACCTGGTTCTTGGTCATCGTGAGCCGCTTCGCCCCGAGCGTGTTCACGTACGCCGTGTACGTGCCGCTCGAGTAGGTGTTGCCGCGGTCGTAGCCGGCCGTGCCGATCGTGATGCCGACCGCCGCGAGGTCGTCGATGCAGCCGAGGTGGTCCGAGTGGTAGTGCGAGCAGAAGTGGTAGTCCACCGTCGTGATGCCGAGCCCCTGCAGGTACGTCTTGATCCCGGTGCAGTTGAGGTAGTTGCCGTCGTCGAACAGCGCGGTCTGTCCGTTGGGCGAGATGAGCAGCGCGCCGTCGCCCTGGCCCACGTCGATGTGGTGGATCTGCAGCTTGCCGTTGCCGGCGATCGCATGGGCGGCGCCGGGGAGAAGGAGGGCCGCGAGCAGGGCGAGCAGGGCGGGAAGCGCGGCGCGGGACGTGCGGCGAGACACGACGTCGGGGAGTCGTCTCATCGGGGACACCTCGTCCATGGGGGGAATCGGGGACGGCGCACCCGGACCCGCGGCGCGCCGAGGCAGGGGGACCGGCGCGGACCTTACCCTCGCGGCCTCGGCGGACTGAACGAATTCCTGACGTCCGGGAGGTGACCGCCCGTTCTCGTGTCGCGTCCTACGAAACGCAGGCGGACACCCGTCCGGTCAGCCTCGACGCAGCTCCTCGAGGAACGCGGCACCGTAGCGCTGCAGTTTCACGGGCCCGACGCCCGGCACCGCGAGCATCTCGTCCTCGCTGCGCGGCACGCGCGCGGCCATCTGCCGCAGCGCGGCGTCGCTGAAGACGATGTAGGCGGGCACGCCCTCGGCGTCCGCGATGCGGCGCCGGACGCCGCGCAGGCGTTCGAACAGCTCCGGGTTCTCGGCGAGCTCGCCCTCGAAGACGGGCGTGGCGGCGCGCGTCCCGGTGGGGCGCACGCGGCCGGCGAAGTGCGCGACGAGGTCGGCCACCGTGATGCCGCGGCAGGTGTCGCACGAGCCGCCGCAGGGCTCGATCGTCTCGTCGAAGTAGGCGCACGCGGCCTGGTGCCGGCAGCCGCCGCGGTCGAGCAGGCGGAAGAGCTCGACGGTTTTGCGCCGCGTCTCCTCGCGCAGGCCCGGGTCCTCGATCGAGTCGAGGAACGTGTCGTAGCCGATCACGTCGGCCCACGAGTAGTAGACCACGACGTCCGACGCGAGCCCGTCGCGACCGGCGCGGCCGATCTCCTGGTACCAGGCCTCGATGCTCTTGGGCATGTCGCGGTGCACGACGAGCCGCACGTTGCTCTTGTCGATGCCCATCCCGAACGCGACGGTCGCCACGACCACGTCGACCTGATCGCGTGCGAACGCGTCCTGGTGCCGCTCGCGCAGCTCGTCGGGCAAGCCGGCGTGGTACGGCACGGCGCGCACGCCCTGCTCCGCGAGCCACGTGGCGGTGGACTCCACGCCGCGGCGGCTCATGCAGTAGACGATCGCGCTCTCGCCCGCGTGCCGCCGCAACAGCGCGAGCAGGTCGCGGCGTACGTTGCGCCCGGGCTGGCCGTCGCGCTCGCCCTTGCGCACCGCGGTGATGTGCAGGTTCGAACGGTAGAACGAGCCCTTGAAGCCCTCGGGCTTGCGCATGCCGAGCTGGCGGATGATGTCGCCCGCGACGCGGCGCGTCGCGGTCGCGGTGAGCGCGAGCACGGGAATCTCGCCGAGCTCCTGCTTCAGGCCCTGCAGCTTGCGGTACGCCGGGCGGAAATCGTGCCCCCACTGGCTGATGCAATGCGCTTCGTCGACCACGACGAGACTCACGGGGCAGCCGGCGATGAAGCCTCGCAGCGAGCCCTCCAGCGCTTCGGGCGCGAGGTAGAGCAGTTCGAGCTCGCCCCGGCGCAGTGCCGCGAGGCGCTCGCGGCGCTCCTCGAATTCGATCGTCGAGTTGACCATCGTCGCGCGGAAGCCCAGCCGCACGAGCGCGTCGACCTGGTCCTTCATCAGCGAGATGAGCGGCGAGATCACCAGCACCGTGCCCGGCAGCATCTTCGCGGGCACCTGGAACGTGAGCGACTTGCCGGCGCCCGTGGGCATGACGCCGATGCAGTCCCGCCCCGCGAGCACGGCGTCGATGATGTGTCGCTGGCCCGGGCGGAACTCGCGGTAGCCGAACAGCGTCTCGAGGACCTGCTGGGCATCGTCGAACTTCGCCTGGTGGAAGAGCGGGGTGCCGGAGTCCAACGACTGCCTCCGAGGAGGGGAGCGGGTGACGAGGGTCGGCGCACTCTAGCCGCGGGCCTCGCGAACCGCCACTGCGGCCCGGGCGCGCGGTGCATCCGGCGGCCGCCGTGGCCGATAACGCGAACATGGGCACCCTCGGCCGCCGCCTGCCGCGCGCGCGATCACGCGCGGGCTTCGCCGCACTCGCGCTCGCGAGCGCGCTCACCGTCGCGCCCGGCGCGGCTCCGGCACGTGCCCAGGGGACGCCCGGCGCGCGCCCCGCGTCGTGGCTGACGATCGAGTCGCACGAGCGCGGCACCGTGACCGCGCGGGTCGGGCTGCCCGGCGGCGCCCTGGATTCGGCGGCGGTGTTCGACGCGCTCGCGCGGGCGTTCGGGAGCCCGGTGCGCGAGCCGGTCTGGGTTCCCACCGCGCGCTTCGATTTCGCGCAGGCCCGCATCGCCACGGTCCGCACGAAGGACGGCGGCCGGCAGTTGCGCTTCGATCCGCAACCGGTCGTCGAGCGCATGCGCGCCACGGGCGCGCCGGTCACCACGATCTACCTCTCTCTGCCGCAGCCGCTGCCGTTCCGGCTCGAACCGACGCGCGATCCCGACTGGTCGGGGGTCGTCCGCGGGAATCGCTTCGCCGTCCTGCGCAACGACGCGCCGCATGCGTCCGTCGTGTTCGCGTTCGGCTGGTCGCCACTCGAACGCACCGCCGCGGCCACGACCGCGGCCGGTCTGCTACTGCTGCCGTGGCTCGCCTCGGCGTGGATCGTCGAACGCACGCGCCGCGACGCCGCGGGCCGCACCGCGGGCGCGTGGTTCCGCGGCATGCAGTGGCTCCAGTGGCTCCTCGTCGCGAGCACGCTCGCCACCACGGTCGCCGCGATGGATTCGGTGCTCGCGCGCATGGTGCGGGTGGCGCTGGCCGAGGCGTGGGGCCCGTGGGGCACGCTGGGCGCGGCCGCGCTCGCACTCGTGCCGCTGGCCTCGGCGACCGTCGCGTCCGTGCTCGCCCAGCACGCGATCGCCGAGTGCACCCGGGGCGGCACGTTCACGCGCCGCGAACTCCTCGCGATGGCGGCGTGGTCGACCGGCAGCCTCGCCGGGCTCGTGCTGGGTTTCGCCGGAGCGGCGGTGCTCGTCGGGCAGGGTTTCGTCGCGCCCGCGATCGCCGCGGCCCTCGCCGGGCTCGTCGCGGCCGGGGCATGCCGCCAGCGGCTCGCGAAGCGCCAGGGGATGGAGCTGATCGCGCTCTCGAGCGGCGAACTGCGCGACCGCGTCACGGCCCTCGCGAAGGCGGCCGGCGTCCGGCTCGGGCAACTCTACGTGGTCCCGATGAGCCGCAGCCGCATGGCGAACGCGTTCGCGGTTCGCGCCGACGTCGTCGTGCTCACGGACTGGCTGGTCGAGCAGCTCGAGCGGCGGGAGGTCGACGCGATCCTCGCGCACGAGCTCGGGCACCTGAAGCTCCGGCACACGCGCTGGCTCGCGCTCGCGTCCGTCGCGGCGGCGAGCCTCGTCGGCTCGCTCGCCGTGTTCGTGCCGATGCCGGCGGTGATCGCGCTCGCCGTACTCGCCATGATCCTCGCACCGCGCATGCTCTCGCGCCGCTTCGAGGGCGCCGCCGATGCACAAGCGGTGAAGCTCTGCGGTGATCCCGAAGCGCTGATCCGCGCGCTGGTGCGCGTCTCGCACCTGAACCACGTCCCGGTGAGCTGGAGCGTCTCGGCCGAGAAGACGCTCACGCACCCCTCGACCGAGCGCCGCGCGCACGCGATCGGCGCGGCGGCCGGGCTGTCCGCGGAACGGATCGCGGAACTGCTCGCCGACCCCGGCCCGGTCACGGATCGCTACGCGCTGCCCGCGACGGCCACGCCGGGCGGCAAGGCGTTCTCGACCACGTGGAAGGCCGCGGCCGCCCGGCGCGTCGGGCTCTGGACGCTTCTCGCCGGAACGTTCGCCCCGGCCGCGGCCTTCGCGGCCACCGCGATGCTCCACTGGCCACGGCTCGCGTCGGTCCCGGTCGCGCTCGCGTGCGCGTTCTTCGCCATGCTCGGCGTCGCCGACCTGCTCGGTTCGCGGATCGTGCTCGCGCTGAAGGCCCGTCTCGTCGCGCGGCTCACGCCGGCGCGCGGAGCGCATTTCGTCACGCTGGCCCCGGGTCCGGCGATGCGCGTCTACGAGGGATTCTACGACTGGGACCTCGGCTTTCTCGCGATCGAGGACGACGCACTCGCCTACACGGGCGAGGAGGCGTCGCTGCGCATCCCGCGCGCCTGCGTCGACGCGGTCGAGCTCCACCCCGGGCCGCCGTCCTGGCTCGCGGCGCCGCGCGTCGCGCTCGCCTGGTCGGATCCGGCCACGGGCCGCAACGGCGTGCTGCTCCTGCGCCCCGCCGAGGCGACGACCGTGCTGTCGCTGCGCGTGCACGCCGCGATGCTCGCGCAGGACCTGCGCGCGTGGTGCGCGCGCACGCCCGCCGGCGCCGAGCACGCGTGCTCGCCCGCACCGCCGCAGGCCGAGGACGTGAGCGGGATCCCGCTGCGGCGGGCGCTTTCGCCGGCCACGCTGGTCCCGGTCGCGATCCTGGTGCTGCCGTTCGCGATCCTCGTGTGCGCGCTGCTGCAGCTGCCGCTCGTGCCGTGGACGGGCGCGGGCGCGCTGGAGACGTGGCTCGTCGCCGTGGCCGCGACGGCGCTGCTGCGCCTGCCGGGCTGGCTCGTGCGCGAGCGCCGCGCGGCCGCGCCCGGGAACGTCACGCGCCGCGCGGCCTGAGTCGCCGCGCGGCGCGTCGCGCGTTCAGCCGACGATCCGCTCGAGCCCGTGGTTCCGGCGCGCCATGCCGAGCTGGCCCACGTGGTAGGCGTCGTGCACCGCCGCGAGCCCCACGCAGCCGAGCAGGTTGTCGCTCAGCGACGGGATCGGCGTCGAGGCCGCGAGCGCTTCGGACGACATCGCCTCGAGCCGCGCCATGAATGTCGGGTGCACCTCGTCCCACGCGCGCTTCACCTCGGCGAGCGTCGGCCAGTCGGTGACGTCCTCGACCTTGCCGCCGCGCGGGAACTGCTTCGCCCACGGGATCTCGACGCTGCCGCCGAAGCCGCGCACGAAGCTCGCGCGCACGGACACGACGTGCGCCGCGATCCAGAGGATCGGGTTGGCGCCACCGGAGCGCTCGCGCGCCTGCGCCTCGGTGACGCCTTCGAGCGCCTTGTGGAACATGCCGTGGGTGGCGCGGAAGATCGGGACGAAGCCCTGCAGTTCGGGAGCCATGGATTCTCCGGTTCGGGTGGGGCCGGCGCGGACGCCGCGAGGGTCGCGGCGCCCGCCGGCGCGACAGGGGTCAGCTGCGGGGTCCGATGACGAGCGGCGAGCCGGTCTCGAGCAGCGTCTTGAGGCCGCTCAGCACCGGGTTCCAGCCGAGCTTCACGCTGTGGAACGTCTTGGTCTCGCCGTCGAAGTCGTCGTGCGTGAGGATCAGCAGGCAGGTCTCCCCGCGTGGGACGATCTCCCACGTGACGCGCGAGGGGCGCTCCTTCTTCTCCTCCTCGTCGTGCATGGCGCAGAACGTGTGCACGAGCTTCTTCGGTGGCGTCACTTCGAGCACCTTGCCGCTCAGCGCCACGCCGCCGTCGGCACGGACGTGGTCGATCGGGTCGCCCACCTTCCACGTCGAGCGCACGGCCGTCTGGTAGAAGAACTGCTGCGTCATCGCGGGATCGGTGATCGCCTGCCAGAGCTTCTCGGGCGTGGTCCGGATGTAGACCTCGTAGACGTGCTTCGGCGCGTTCATGGGGATGGCCTCCAGGGTGCGCTTGAGGTGGCTCATCGCTCCGACCAGTGGTTCCTCGTACTTGCGGATCCAGCGATCGTGGACGAGACGGATGGGAACGGGGTTCAGGTAGTGGTGCTTTTCGCGGCCGACGCGGCGGGTGACGACGAGCCCCGCGGCCTCCAGGACGCGGAGGTGCTTCATGACCCCGAAGCGCGTCATGTCGAGCACGGCTTCCAGCTGGCGCAGGGTCTGGCCGTCCTGGCGATGCAGCGTGTCGAGCAGCCGGCGCCGGCTGCGGTCCGAGAGGGCCCGGAACACCTTTTCCATACCCCCACAATACGTGACCATATGGTCACGTATCAAGCTGGAAAATCGGCCGCACAACGCTTTGTCTCGCAACGCGATGTGCGGCCGCTCTTGCCCGGGTCGAGCGTCAGCCCTGGACGTCGGGCCGCTCGACCGGAAGGTTCTGCGCGTTCCAGCCGCGCCAGCCGCCGTCGAGCGAGATGGCGTTGGTGTAGCCCATGCGCTGCAGGCTCTCGCACACCAGCACGCTGCGATACCCGCCGCCGCAATAGCAGACGATCGGCGTCGCGAGGTCGGGCACGGCCTTCTCGACGTCGCGCTCGATGATGCCCTTGGACAGGTGCCGCGCGCCGGGCAGGTGCCCGGCGGCCCACTCGTGGTCCTCGCGGGTATCCACCAGCACGAACGCCTGGCCCGCGACGACCCGGGCGCGGTACTCGTCGATGCTCATCGTCTTCACGCGCGTGCTCGCGTCGGCCACGAGCTTGAGGAAGCCGGGCGAATGCGCGTGCGTGTCGCGCTTGCCGCTGGTGTCCGGAGTGCCGGCGCTCACGCCACCGCCGCCGTCGCCGCGGGTTCGTCGCGACGCCCGTACTCACGCACCACGCGATAGAGCGCGTCGCGCTGGACGGGCAGCTTTCCCGCTTCGCGGATCATCTGCACCATGCCGGCCTCGGCCATGCCCACCGGGCTCTTGGCCAGCGCGGCATGCGCGATCTTCTCCTGGCCGATCGTGCCGTCGAGGTCGGAGGCGCCGTAGTTGAGCGAGGCCGCCGCCGTGTCCTGGCCGAGCATGACCCAGTAGCCCTTCACGTGCGGCACGTTGTCGAACACGAGCCGCGAGATCGCGATGGTCTTCAGGTCCTCGATCGCCGACGCCTGCCGGCGCACGAGCCCGGTCACGCCGGGCTGGAACGCGAGCGGGATGAACGCGAGGAACCCGGGCGCGCGGCGCTCGAGCTCGCGCAGGTCGATCAGGTGCTGCACGCGCTCGGCGCGCGTCTCGATGTGGCCGTAGAGCAGCGTCGCGTTGCTCGGGATCCCGAGCTGGTGCGCGGTCTCGTGGATCTCCATCCAGCGCTTGCCGCCGATCTTCTGGTGGAAGAGCTCGCGGCGCACGCGCTCGCTGAACACCTCCGCACCGCCTCCGGGCAGCGCGTCGAGCCCGGCGTTGCGCAGTTCGGTGAGCACCCAGTCCGCGGGCTTCTTGGTGAGCCGGCAGAAGAAGTCGACCTCGACCGCGGTGTAGGCCTTCACGCTCAGGCTCGGCTTCTTCGCCTTCACCCAGCGGATCACGTCGAGGTAGTCGTCGAAGCGCCACTTGTGGTGCAGGCCGCCGACGATGTGGATCTCGTGGATCTCGGGGTCCACGTGCGACTCGATCTGCTCGCGCGTCATCGTGTACGCGGACGGATCGTCGTGCTTCTTGGCGTAGTCGCAGAACTTGCACGCGAGCACGCAGACGTTCGTGGGATTGAGCTGGCGGTTGACCGTGAAGTAGACGCGGTCGCCGTGGCGGTCGCGCGCGACGGCGTTCGCGAGACGGCCCAGCTCGAGCACCGGGGCGTCGAACAACCGGACGCCCTCTTCCTGCGTGAGGGATTCGCCGGCGAGCAGCCGGTCGCGGGCGGCCGCGACCAGCGGGTCGCGGAAGCGAAGATCGGAAACGTGGCTCAAGTGTGGCGTTCCTTTCGGCGATTCGGCCGGAGTTCGGGCGCGGAGTATAGCGAGCGGCGCGGCACCCCGCACGCCGGGCGAGCCCCGAAGTGGCGGCGATCAGGCACCTTGGGAACGTCAAGTCAGGTGCCGGAAATGCCGATGACTCGGGGAGCGATCGGGGGAGTGCACGATGCACGGACGACTCGACCGCGTCCCGGGCCACGGCCGGCGGGGCAGCGGCGACAATTCCAAGGTGAACCGCCCGGGACGGCGCTCCGCCCTCGGGTTCGCGCTGCTGGCGTGCGCCGCGCTCGCGTTCGCCGCACCCTCGGCGTGGGCGACCCAGGGACGCGTGCTCCTCAACGGTATCGACGTGCGCGACGTCCACGGGACCGTGACCCAGACGCTGTCGCCGGCGGACACGTTCTTCGTCGACGTCTCCGTGACGGACACGAGCGGCTTCCGCAACGTGACGAATCTCGAGTTCGCACTCGCGGACGGCTCCGCCTCGAGCATGGGCCTGCCCACGTGGCAGGGCGCACGCTTCGGCTGGCAGCGGGGCGCGGTGCCGGCGTGGAGCGTCCTCACCTCCAACTCGGCGGGCTGGCGGATCCTCCCCGAGCTCTGCGCCGTGGACACGCTGAGCAACGCGGCGACCGCGCAGAAGATCCGTTTCGCGATCTCGCCGTGCAGCGTGGCGCGCGTCGACGGCAACAACTGGGTCCTGCAGGCGTGGCTGGGATCCGTCACGCTCAAGACCTCCGGCTACGCGATGGCGGAACGGATCATCTGGGTGCCGGTGGATCCGCAGGGCGCGTTCGCCGCGGGAAGCCCCGGCGCAACGGGGCTGCCGCTCTCGACGCCGAGCTCCGCCCAGCTCGCGTGGCGGCTGGTCACGAACACCGACGTCCAGCTCGAAGGCCGCTCCCGGGCGTTCGCGGGCCTCACGGTTCCCTCGGCACGGTTCGGCGGCGGAGCCGCCGACACCACGCTCGGCTGGACCTGCCGCGACCTGTCCGGAACCACCGCGGGCCACCTCGATTCGACCTGGTCGAAGATGGGCAAGCCGCTCACCGCGCTCGCGGACACGGCGGCGCTGCTCGTGCGGCTGGTGCCGCGCCTCGCGATCCCCGCGGGCCAGGCGGCGCAGGCGTACGCGACCACGCTGGAGCTGCGCGCGACCGGCAACGCCGCGCCCACCGGCGGCACGATCCCGCTCACGGCCACGGTGCTGGGAAGCGGCATCGCGGCGCACGCGGCCGAAGCCGAGGTCGAGCCGCATCGCGTCACCGCCGGCGGCGCGGGTGTCGTGATGCTCGCGCGGCTCGGCTTCACCGTCGGGCTCGGCGAGACCGGCGTGAACCGCATCCGCGTCGCGCTGCCCAAGGGCTGGGGGGCGCCGCACGTGACTGGCGTCTCGCTCTCGGGCGTGCCGGTCGCATTCCACGACGCCAGCACGAGCGGATCGGCCGTGGCGGTGACCACCCTGCAACAGCTGATCGGTCCGCTGCGCGTCGACTTCACCGCCGACGCCCCGTCCGTGGCCGATTCGCTGGGCTCCGATTTCATCACCTACTTCGACGACACGACGACCGCCTCGCCCGAGCAGGTGGCGACGGCGGGCGATCCCGATCACACCGGTGCGAGCGGCTGGACCGTCGCGGTCGATCCGGCGCCGGCGACGAGCCTCGTGCTGCTCCCCGCGACGGGCGAGAAGCTGGTCGGCGACACGCTCGTGTTCACGACGACGATCCTCGACGCGTACGGCAATCGCCGCTTCGACCCCGTCACCTGGAGCGCGGCCGGCGGCGCTGGCGGCATCGACGGCTCGGGGCGCTTCATCGCGACCGCGGCCGGATCCGCGATCGTGATCGCTCGGGCCGGCGCGCTCGCCGACACGGCGTTCGTGCACGTCACGGACCCGTCGGCCACCGTCCAAGTTGCCATGCCCACCGTCCCGGCGACGGCGCTGGTGCCGGGTGCGGCGCCGGTCGAGATCGCGCGACTGACCGTCACCAATCCCTCCGCGTTCGCCGACACGCTCGACACGATCGTGCTCGCGGACGTTTCGCGCGGGCTGATGACGGACAAGCAGCGCGAGGCCTCGTGGTCGGCGATCGACCTGCGCGGGTCCACCGGCTTGCGGCTCGCCACCGGGATCCCCTCGAACCAGCAGGTGACGTTCGATCGGCTCGCGTTCCCGCTGCCCGCGGGCGCCACGCGCACGTTCTCCGTATTCGCCGCCGCGTCGCTCGACGCGCGCGACGGCGACTCGCTGGGCGTCGACGCCGCCTCCGGCGCCGCGCTCGTGCTGCGCTCCGGCCGGCCCGCGACGCGCACCGATGCGCCGGCGAACCGCGCGTTCGCGGTGGACGGCATGAGCGCCGCGCAGGTCGCGCTGCGATCGGTGACCGGAACGCTGTTCGCGGGCGCGCACCGGCGCTGGCTCGCCACGCTCCACGTGCCCGCCAACGGCTACGCGCCCGACCAGCTGCTCCGGCTCAACCTGCTCGATCTCGGGACGGCCGTCGCCGGGACCGACGTCGAGCGCCTCGAAGCCTGGGCGGACGACGGCAACGGCGTACTCGACACGCTTGCCGACGCGCGCATCGGCGCGCTCGCCTTCACGGGCGACCGCTGGGAGCTGACCGGACTCGCGGTGAACGTACCGGCGGGCGGCCGCGACGTCTTCCTGACGGCCGACGTCGCATCGGGAGCGCAGGACGGGAACACCGTGCAGCTGGCGCTCCCGGGACCGCCCGACGTGGGCCTCGGCATGGCGAGCGGCGACAGCGGCCCGATCGATGGTGCGGTGAAGTCCGATCGCGCCGCGGTGATCGGCGGCGGCGAACGCGTGCTGGTCACCTTCGCCGACGGACCCGGCGGCACCGTGTGGGCGGGTGAACGCGACGTCGCGCTCGGCGACGTCGTGCTGACGAACGGCTACGCCGACACCCGCCACCTGCGCGCGCTCACGCTGACCAACACGTCCTGGGGCACGGGTGGCGCGGCACACTTCGACGGCGCGATCGCGCGCCTCGTGCTGGCGCCGCTGCTGACCGCCACCGGGCCCGCGGCCGCCGCGCCGGCGCCCGTAGCGATCGGCAGCTTCTCCGCGGGACGCGTGACCTTCTCCGGGCTCGATCTCGCGATTCCCGCCGGAGCGCAGCTGCGGCTGCACGTCACCGCCGACCTCGACGCGGCGGTCGCCTCGGACGGCGATCACCTGCAGGCCGCGGTCGCCAGCGCCTCCGACGTCGAGTTCCTCGAGACGACGCTCGTCGGCGGCACGTGGCCCGCGAAACCTGCGAACGCGCCGACGATCGATGGCCTCGTGGCGGCACAGGTGGCGCTGCACCCGGTCGCCGGCCTCACGCTCGCGCCGTCCGACGGACCGGTCGTCGCGCTGGACCTCACCGTGCCCTCCGACGGCGATCGTGCCGACGTGCTGCGCGGCGTGCGCGTGGCGAACCTCGGCACCGCGGCTCCCGCCGAGATCGCCTCGCTGCACCTGTACCGCGACGGCGGCGACGGGCAGTTCGGCGGCCCGACGGCCGACGACACCGATCTCGGCGCGCTGGTCCCGCTCGCGGGTCAGTGGCAGAGCGCCTACCTCTCCGAGGCCGTGCCCGTCGGCGGCCGCCGCTACTACGTCGCCCTCACGGTGGCGCCGGCGACCTCCGATTCGAGCCTCGTGCAGCTGGCCGTCCCGATCGGCGGCCTCGAGCTGGAATCGGCGAACGACGGGCCGCTCGACGTCGCGATCGCGAACCCCGAAGCGCACGTGCTCAGCACGCGCCCGCTGCTCGCGAGCCTCGTGCTCGACCCCGTCTCGAGCACGATCGGGCAGGACGTGGACGTGGTGATGTCGGTGCGCAACGTCGGCAACGAAACCGTGAACGCGGTCGCACCCGGAGCACTCGTCCCCGAAGGCAGCGCCGCGTGGCAGAAGCTCTCGGGCCCGACGCCCGCGAGCGCCGACCTCGCGCCCGGCGCGAGCGCGACGTTCACGTGGACGGTGCGTTCGGTGACCGCCGGCACGCTGCGCTTCGCGGCCACCGCGCTCGGGACCGGCGCGACGAGCAGCCTGGAGCGGCGCGCCCTGGTCGCCCACTCGAGCCCGCACGAGGTGTTCACCGAAGCCGACAGCCTGCGGCTCGTCGCGCAGCAGTCGATGCCGTCGTCGGTGAACCTCGGGCAGACGGGCGTCGTGCCGCTGACGCTCACGCTCGAGCACCCGGGCGACGCGAGCTCATCGGACATCGTCTTCCGCCGGCTGCGCGTGCGGCTCGAGGACGAATCCGGCGCGCCGGTCGTCCCGGCGTCGCTCGCGTCGGCGATCGAAGTGCGCGAAGGCACGGCGCTCTACCTGCGGCGCACGAACCTCGAGACGAGCGGCGACGTGATCGACCTGCCGCTCGCGACCCCGGTGACGCTCACGCCGGGCAGCTCGGTGTCGCTCGCGCTGCGGCTCGACGTGGCCGCGTCGACGTCGGTGCCAAGCTTCCGGCTCGCGATCGACGACAGTTCGGTCTTCGTCGCCGACGACGCCATCAGCGCGCGGCCGGTGAAGGTGCGGCTCCAGGACGCGAGCTATCCCGTGCGCTCCGGTCTCGCCCGGCTGCTCGCGGGCGGTGGTGCGCTCGTGCTCGGCGCGCCGGCGCCGGTGCTGCGCCACGCGTCGACGGGCCAGCTCGCGGTACCGCTGGCGCAGTGGACGATCACGCACTCGAGCACGCAGGCGACGAGCGCCGACCTGCGCCTGAACTCGCTGATCGTGCGGCCCGGCCTGCCGGGCGCCGCGGCCGCGCCCGCGCCCTGGACGCGCTGGCGCGTCGTGGCGAACGGGCTCACGATCGGCCAGCACGACGCGACGGGCGCCGACACGGGCGACGTCGCGATCACGCTCGCGCCGGCCCCGATCGTCCAGCCGGGCGTGCCCGTGACGCTGCGGCTCGAGGCCGACCTCGGTGCGCAGGGCGCCGGCCGCCGGTTCGCGTTCGCCGCCGTCCGCACGTCGCAGTGGGACGTGCGCGACGTGAACACGGGTGATCCCGCGCCGGTGCAGGTCGCCGCGCCGGTGCTCGGAGACACGATCGCCGTCGAGGCGCCCGCCACGGGCCTCGCCGCATCGCCGCTCGCGCGGATGCCCGCGACGGTCGCGGCCGGGCGCATGCAGCTGCCGGTGCTCGATCTCGTGCTGGCCAACCCGGCCCCGGCCGGAACGGCGGGCGTGCGCGTGGACAGCGTGCGCACCGCGCTCCAGGCCCCGGACGGGCACGTGCTCGCGTTCGAGTCGTGGCTCGGCGCCATCCGCCTGTCGCGGCGCGGGGTCGTGCTCGACGCGAAACCGAATCCTTCCGGCACCGAGATGCGCCTGGCGGCCGGCATCACGATCGCCCCGGGGGCGAGCGACACGCTGCGGATCGAGGTCGACGTCGCCCCGAACGCCTCGAGCGGGAGCTTCGAGCTGCGCGTGGGTGACCACGGCGTGCCCGCGCGCGACGTGAACACCGGGACGGCGGTCGACGTCGTGCCGGCGCCGCCCGCGGCGTGGCCGTTCGGCTCGGGCTCGGCGACCGTCGTCTCGCCGGCACGCGAGCTGCGCGTCCACGCGCGCAGCGAACTGCCGGCACTGCTGCCGCCCGCGGGCACCTCGATCGTGCCGGCGGCGGCGCTCGTGCTCCGTCACCCGGGCCCGCTGGGCACGGGCCCCATCGCGGTCGATCACGTCGTCGTCTCGGCCTGCACCGGCGACGGTGGGCCGCTCGCCCTCGGCGACGTCGCCGCGGGGACGGAGATCCGCATCGGCGACGTCGTGGTCGCGGCGCACGCTGCGCTCGCCGCGTCGGCGACCACCGACACGCTCGTCTTCACGCCCGCGATCGAGGTCGCGCCGGGCGACTCGGCCGTGCTGCGCCTGGGCTTCCGGCCCCGCGCGGGCACGACGCCGGCGCGCTTCCGCGTCGGCTGGGCGTCGGACGGCATCGGCGTCGTCCAGCCCGCCAGCGCGCTGCTCGCGATCGCCGTGCTGCCCGATCCGGGCGCGAGCTTCCCGATGTGGACCGAAGTGGCGGGTTTCTCCGCGGGCACGTTCGCGGCGAGCGTCCTCAATTACCCGAACCCGTTCGCGGCCGGACGCGAGCCCACGACGATCGCCTACCTGCTGCCGTCGCCGGGCCGGGTCACGCTGCGCATCTGGACGCCCGCCGGCCAGCGGGTCGCGACGCTGCTCGAGGACGCGTCGCTGCCCGCGGGTCTGCGCGAGAGCGATCGCTGGGACGGCCGCAACGGCCGTGGCGACGTGGTCCTGAACGGCGTCTACGTCGCGGAGATCGACGTGCGGTTCGACGACGGCCGGCACGAGCGCGTGCTGCGGAAAGTGGCGGTGGTGCGATGAGCCGCCTCCGGAGCCTCGCCGTCGGCCTCGCGCTGCTCGCGGCGTTCGCCGCGCCGGTGCGCGCGGCGAACGACGAAGGCGGCACCGCCGGCGTGTTCGGGACCGGCGCCGGCAGCCGCTCGCTCGCACTCGGCGGCGCCACGACGGCGCTGCCCGAGGGCCCGTGGAGCTGGACGTGGAACCCCGGCGGCCTCGCGTGGCTGCCGCGCGCGAGCGCGGAGTTCGTGCAGGGCTCGCCCGATGCGATCGGTGCGCGCGAGATGCAGGGCGCGCTCGCGGTGCCCGACGGGCGGCTCGGCGTGCTCGCGCTGTCGTGGCGGCAGTTCGGCGTCGACGGCATCGACGGGCGCGACGCGCGCGGCGAGGCGACCGGCACGTTCGACGACCGCGAATCCGAACTCGGCATCGCGTACGCCCACGACGTCGCCGCGACGCTCGGCCTCGGCGCGGCCTTCAAGCTGCGGCGCCAGTCGCTCGCGGGCCGCTCGGACGGCGCGATCGGCGCCGACGTCGGCGCATCGCTGCGGCTCGCCGGCCTCGACGCCGAAGGCCCGTGGCGCGACGTCGCGTTCGGCGTGCGGTTCGGCAACGCGATCCAACCGACGGTGAAGCTCGACCGCGACGACGTCGGCGAACCGTCCTCGTGGACCGGCGGCGTCACGTGGCAGCACGCGACCGGCGCGTCGCGCCTCACGCTGTCGGCCGACCTCCAGCAGCTCGCCGGCGGGCTCGTGCACGAGCGCGTCGGCGCCGAATGGGGCTGGCGCGGCCTGATGCAGCTGCGCGCGGGCTGGGACGGCGAACGCGTCGCGGCCGGCACGGGCGTCCAGTGGCGTGACGCCGAAGTCGCTTACGCGTTCCGGAGCAACCCGCTGGGCGACGAACACCGCGTCGGCCTGACCTGGCAGTTCGGCCGCTCGGTCGCCGAATCGCGCGAACTTGCCGCGGCAGCGCGCGAGAAGGAGATCCAGCAGCGCCTGCAGACCGCGTACGACGACGAACTCGCCCGGCGCACGCAGTCCCTGCTCGCCGAGGCGCGCCAGGCGCTGGCGGCCGGCGACGTCGACGAGGCGTGGGCGCGGGCGTCCGTGCTCGACGCGCTCGCGCCGGGACGTCCGGAGGCCGTCGCGCTCATGGTGAACGTGCTCGCCGCGCGTGGCGCCCGCCTCGAGCGCGCGGGAGACTGGGACGGTGCGCGCGTCGAGTACGAGAAGGCGCTGGCGTTCGCCCCCGCCGACACCGCCGTCACGCGCGGCGCCGCGCGATGCCGCGACGAAGGCGACCGGCGCGCGCGCCGGGGCACCGAGCAGCGCCGCCTCGTGGACGGCGTCCTGCGCGGCATCGCGACGGGCAATCTCGTCGCGGCGCGTGCTCGCGTCGATTCGCTGCGCGCCTCGGGCGTCGCCGACAGCACGATCGCCCCGCTGCTGTTGCGGCTCGAACGCGTGACGGCGAGCCAGGTGGACAGCCGGCTCGAGCAGGTGGCGCGGCTCACGCAGGCGGGCATGTACGACGATGCGGCACGCGCGCTCGAGGCGGCCGCGGCGCTGGCGCCGGGCTCCCCGGCAGTCGCGCGCGCGCGCCAGCAGCTCGCGGCCGCGAAGCCCGCCCCCGCGCGCGCGAGCGCGGCAACGCCGCTGGCGGGCACCCCCGCCGTCGGCGAAGCGGCCCGGCGCGAGGCCGACCAGCTCTACCGGAGCGGGCTCGACGCCTTCCGCGGCGGGAACGCCGACCTCGCCGTGCGCTCGTGGGAACTCGCGATCCTCAAGAACCCGCAGCACGCTCAAGTGCGCGACCTGCTCAAGCGCGAGTACCTGACGCGCGGGCTCGACGCGTTCTCGAGCGGTCGGCTCGCGAACGCCGTGGACTATTGGCAGCGGGCGCTGCAGCTCGATCCGTCGGACGCCCGCACGCGCAGCTACCTCGACCGGGCGCAGGAGCACCTGTCGCGTTCGGCGGAACTGGGAGTGACGCGATGAGCGCCACCGCTTCGCCCCGCCGCGCGCGCATGCGGCTCGGACTGCTGGTGCCGGCCGCGTCGGCGCTGGTGCTCGCCGCGGCCATGCTGGCGGGCGCCGTCGTGTCTGAACGCCAGGCGCGGCACCTGCTCGTCACGCAGTCGCGCTCGCGCCTGGCGCTGGAAGCCGAGCTGCTCGCGCGTGCCAGCGCGAGCGCGATGCTCGACGGATTTCCCGAGCTCACGCTGCAGCCGATCCTGCGCGACCTCATGCGGGGGCGGAACGACCTCGCGAGCGCCCGCGTCCTGGACCGCGACGGCCGCGTGATCGCGGATCCCGACAGCCGTCGCATCGGCCACCACGAACCGCTCTCCGTCGTGACGGACGGCGGCGCCGTGGTGCGCGAGGACGCGTCCAACTTCGTCGCGGTGATGCCGATCCGTCACGCCAACGGGCAGCTTCTAGGCGAGGCCATCGTGGTCATGCCGAGGGCGCCGCTCGAGCACGCCCTCGCCGCGACGCGCATGCGGCTCTGGGGTGTCGCCGCGCTCTTCGTGCTCGTCAGCGCGACCGTGATGTTCGCGCTGATGTCGCGCCTGCTGCGCCCGCTCGCCGTCGTCCACGAAGGCATCGAGCGCATCGCCGGCGGCGATCTCGAGACGCGGCTCGCGCTCCGCGACGGCACCGAGCTCGGCGTCCTCGCCGACACGATCGACGACATGGCGAACCGGCTCTCCGCCGCGCAGAAGCACCAGCTCGAACGCGAGCGGCTGGCCGCCGAACTCGAGGCCGCCGGGCGCATCCAGTCGTCGCTGCATCCGCCGGGCGGCACCGTGCGCCGCGGCCCCTACGCGGTGACGGGCTACCAGCGCCCGGCCGCCGAGGTCGGCGGCGACTACTTCGACGCGATCGAGCTGCCCGACGGCCGGCTCGGGATCGTCATCGCCGACGTGTCCGGCAAGGGCCTCGCCGGCTGCCTCGTCACCTTCATGCTGGCGGCGCTCGTGCGCGTGATGCGCGAGCGCGAAGCCTCGCCGAGCGCGCTGCTGCTCGAGGTCGACCGCTACCTGCGGCCGGTGCTCGAACGCGGCGCGTTCGTCACGGTATGGTACGGCGTACTCGATCCGCTCTCGGGCGACCTCACGTTCGCGTCCGCCGGCCACCTGCCGACGGTCGTGCGCCGGGCCGACGGCCGCATCGAGACGCACGAGTCGAAGGGCACGCCGCTCGGCCTGCTCCACCCGCGCATCCTGGCGAAGAACCTCCGCGACGTGACGCTCCGGCTCGCGCCCGGCGACCTGCTGCTGCAGCTGACCGACGGATTCACCGAAGCCGCGCGCCCCGGCGACGACGCGCAGCTGGGGCTGGACGGCGTGACGGCGGTGCTCGCGGAGAGCGGCGCAGGCGAGCCGGAAGCGTTCGTCGCCCGGCTGTGCGAGCGCACCGAGGCGTGGACGCACGGTTCGGTTCCGGACGACGACCAGACGGCGATCGTGGTCCGCCGCGATCCCGCCCCGGCCACGGCACGTGTCCCGTTCGCCGATCGCGATCCGTCCGAATGGCTCGCGCGCGCACGCGTCGGCGGAGAACCGCTGCGGCTGGTCGCGACGTTCGCCGAACTCGAGCGGCTCGGTCCGTGGATCGGCGCGATCCCGGGCATGGCGGCGCTTCCCGCGGACGTCCAGCAGGGGCTCGAGTCCGCCGTCTACGAGTACTGCTCCAACATCATGGAGCACGGCTACCGGTTGGACGGCACGGGAACGGCTGAGCTCTGGTGGGTGCCCGCCGCCGCGGCGCCGGCCGCGGCGAACGCCGCGCCGCGCGTGCGCGGCTGGCTCGTGATCCGCGAGGACGGGAGCCCGTTCGATCCGGCGAGCATCCCGGCGCCCGACCTCAGCGATCGCCGCGCGCGCATGCGCGGCCGCGGCCTCGGGCTGGCGATGATCCGCCGGCTGCTGCCCGCGATGCGCTACCGGCCCGCGACCTCCGACGGCAACGTCACGCTGCTCGAAGTGGATTCCGATCACCTGCGCAGGGAACTGGAGGAATCACCCGATGCACGATGCGCTTGAACTCACCTCGCACCGCGACGCGTCGGGCGTGCAGGTCGTCCGGCTCTCCGGCCGGCTCGACTCCCGCAGCACGCCGCGGTTCGTCCGCGAATGCCCGCCGCCCGCGGCGGGCGAGATCGTGGTCGTGAACCTCGAAAACGTGACGTTCGTCTCGTCGAGCGGCGTCGGTGCGCTGCTCGCCCACAGCGAGGTCGCGCGCGAGCAGGGCGGCGAGTTCCGGCTCGCGTCGCCGCCCTCCGTCGTGATGAAGACGCTCAAGCTGCTGAACCTCGACGAGCACCTGAACCTCTACCCGAACGAGGCCGAAGCCGTGAAGCGCGCTGCCTGACGCGCCGACCGGAACCGATCATGGACGCCGCACGCCGATTCCCCGACGAACCCGACGACGCTCCGGTGCCCTCCGCACCGGACGCGCTCGCCGCGCGCCGGGAGCACAGTCTCCTCGCGCTGGCCGAACTCGGCCGCGCGCTGGACCTGCAGCTCGACGAGCACGAGATGGCGCAGCTCGCCCTCTACAACCTCGTCGGGCATTTCGGCATTCCGCGCGCGGCGTTCTGGCTGCGTCCCGAGGGCGGCGGCCCCTGCACGGTGGCGGCCGTCGTAGGCGTCCCGGCAGAAGCACGGCAGGCGCTGGCCGGCGCACTGGATGCGCTGCCGACCGCATGGCCGGCGGGCGAGATCGTGCGCCTCGCGGCGGCACCGTGGCTCGGGGAGTTCGCGACCCTGGCGGAGGCGCACGGGCTCAGCGTGCTCGGCCGGCTCGAAGGTCCATCCGCCGACGTGCTCGGGTACGTCGCACTCGCCGACACGAACGCCCATGGTCCGCTCGACGCGTTCGAGCGCGACCTCGTGGCAGCCTCGCTCGGCATCGTCTCGGCAGCGATCGAGAACCAGCGGCTCCTGCATCGCCTGCACGCGGGCAACGCTCAGCTCGCGGCGGCGAACGAGCGCATGAAGGAGCTCGACCAGCTCCGCTCGGAGATGCTCGCCAACCTGAACCACGAGTTCCGTACTCCCATCGCCGTCATCCTGGGCGCCGCCGGCTGCCTGCGCGACCTGGAAACGTGGGACGAGCGCGGCGACGAGTTCCTCGGCATGATCGAGAAACAGGCCGCGCGGGTGCGGGACATGGTGACCATGCTGCTGTCGCACGCCGAACTCATGAGCCCGCGGGCCTCGCTGGCCTGCGAGCCCACCGACGTCTCGGAGAACGTCCGCGACATGCTCGCGACCCGCGCCCGGGCGCTCGCGGCCGCGAAGCGCGAGGTGCAGCTGGTGATCGAGGACGCCGCGCCGGCGGCGATGGTCGAGCCCCGGCAACTGCGCCGGGCGTTCGACGAGCTGCTCACGAACGCCCTCAAGTTCTCCGCGCCGGGCACCGCGGTGGTGATCCGAATCGGCCGGCGCGTCGCGGGCGAGCGCCAGTTCGTCACCGTAGACGTCATCGACCGCGGCCGCGGCATGACGGCCCGGGAAATCGAGGTCGCGTTCCAGCCGTTCCGGCAGGGCGACGGCTCGAGCACGCGCGCGGTGGGCGGGCTCGGCATCGGGCTGACCGCCTGTCACCGCATCTTCGAGCTGATGAACGCGACGATCGCGATCGCGTCGGAGCCGGGGCAGGGCACCACGGTCCACGTGGAGCTCCCCGCAGCCTGATCGCGGCCCGCGCGGTCCCCACGCGGAACCGCCCGCCGCCCGATCGCCACCGTTCGCCGATTCGTGCGTGCGGCCGCGCCGCCGGCGGTCCAGGCTCTCCTCCCGACGGGCACCTTCCGGAGCATCCCACGCGCGCGCCCGGCTCCCGCACCCCGCGGGCATTGGCCGCATCCAACCCGGTTCCCTATCCTCCCGCCGACATGGCCTACCGAAAGCTGGATCGCATGAGCAGCGGCACCCCTCGCCGCGTGCGCCCGGACGAACCGGGAGCACGCAAGAACGTCTCGCTCCGCCAGGTCTGGCCGATGGTGTGGGAGCTCGTCGCGCCGCGGCGCGGCCTGCTCGCGCTCGGGCTCGGGCTGATGGTCGTCAACCGCGTGGCCGGGCTCGTCCTGCCGGGATCGAGCAAGTTCCTGCTCGACGACGTGCTCGGCGTGAGCATCGGCGGCCACGGACCGGCCGCGGGCGCCGCGCCGCGCGCCGACATGCTCGACCACCTCTGGGCCCCGCTGCGCCACTTCGCGCAGCCCGGCAGCGCGTCCTCGGGGAGTCATCCCGAGCTGCTCGCACCGCTCGTCGGCGTGGTGGTGATCGCGACGCTCATCCAGGGCGCGAGTTCGTTCGCGCTCACGCAGCTGCTCTCCAAGGAGGCGCAGCGCCTCATCGCCGAGATGCGGCGCAAGGTGCAGTCGCACATCTCGCGGCTGCCGGTGGCCTACTACGACGGCAACAAGACCGGCATGCTCGTCTCGCGGATCATGAGCGACGTCGAGGGGGTCCGGAACCTGATCGGCACCGGGCTCGTGGAGTTCACGGGCGGACTCCTCACCGCCGGCCTGTCGCTGTTCGTCCTGCTGCGACTCAACCTGCTCATGACCGCGCTCACGGCCGCCGTACTCGTCAGCTTCACGCTCGTGCTGAGCCGCGCGTTCACCGTGATGCGCCCGATCTTCCGCGACCGCGGCAGGATCACCGCGGAGGTCACGGGCCGCCTGACCGAATCGCTCGGCGCGGTGCGCACCGTGAAGGGCTACCACGCCGAAGCGCGCGAGCAGGGCGTGTTCGCCGGCGGCGTGCAGCGCCTGCTCGACAACGTGCTGGCGACGCTGACCGCGCAGTCCGTGATGCAGCTCTCGAGCTCGCTGCTGCTCGGCTTCGTCGGCGCGGTGATCATGTACGTCGGCGCGCGCCACATCCTGGCGGGCACGCTCACGCCCGGCGGCTACTTCTCCTACACCATGTTCCTCGGGTTCCTGATCGCGCCCGTCTTCCAGATCGTCGCGATCGGGACGCAGCTCACCGAGGCGCTGGCGGGTCTCGAGCGCACGCGCGAGGTCCTGGACGAACGGCCCGAGGACGCGGATCCGAACCGCGTCGCCTCGCTGCCGCGTCTCGAAGGCCGGATCGCGTTCGAGCACGTGGACTTCGCGTACGAGACCGACAAGCCGGTGCTCCACGACGTCTCGTTCACCGCCGCTCCCGGCTCCGTCGTGGCGCTGGTGGGCTCGTCGGGCTCGGGCAAGTCGACCATCATCGGCTTGCTGGCCGCGTTCCACGTGCCGCAGTCCGGGCGGGTGGTCGTGGACGGCATCGATCTCTCGACCGTGCGGCTCGATTCGTTCCGCACGCAGCTGGGCGTCGTGCTGCAGGACACGTTCCTCTTCGCCGGCACGATCCGCGAGAACGTCGCGTTCTCGCGCCCCGACGCGACCGAGGAGGAGGTGCGCGAGGCCTGCCGGATCGCCCGCGTGGACGAGTTCGCGGACCGGTTTCCCGAGGGACTCGACACGGTGGTGGGCGAGCGCGGCGTGAAGCTCTCCGGCGGCCAGCGCCAGCGCGTCTCGATCGCGCGCGCGATCCTCGCGGACCCGCGGCTGCTGATCCTCGACGAGGCCACCTCGAGCCTCGACTCCGAGAGCGAGGCGCTGATCCAGGAGGGCCTCTCGCACCTGATGCAGGGGCGCACCACGTTCGTGATCGCGCACCGGCTCTCCACGATCCGCCGCGCGGACCAGATCCTCGTGGTGGAGGACGGCCGCATCGTCGAACGCGGCAACCACGCGCAGCTCTACGCCCTGAACGGCCGCTACCGCGATCTCTACGACCGCCAGCACGGGCTCGAGCAGAACCTCTTCCTCGCGCCCGGCGAGGGCGACACGGTGCCGGAATCCGGGACCGCGCGCGGCGCGGGACGCGAGCCCGGCATGCTCGACGTGATGCAGGGCCGCGGGCGCTGACGCCCGAGGCCCCGCGCACGGCACACGCCGACGCTCCGTCGCCGCGGCGGGCTCCCGCGGCGGCCCGCCCGCCGAAACGCGCGCGGGCCCGCGCGTGGGAACGCGCGAGCCCGCTTGGCTCGCGGGCGGCTACAGCTCGAAGTGGTGCGCCACCTTCACCATGACGATGTTGTTCGCCGGCGTGCGGCCGAGATCGCCGAGCGAGGGGCCCAGGTGGAAGCGGCCGTCGTTCGTGAAGCCGGTGCGATCCTGCGTCCAGACGAGGTAGAAGGCCGAGCCCGCCGCGTACTCCCAGCGCAGCACTGCGTTGCCCCGCACCGTGCGGTACGTGAAGTCCGGCCGCTCGAGCGCGAGCGACGGCGCCGGCCCCGCGCCGTCGGGATCGGCGGTGTCGTTCGCGAGGTCGACCGTCGAGCCGCCGTCGCGCCCGTACACGAGGAAGTCGTACGAGCCCGCGCGCGCGAGCTCCTTGTAGTTCGAGTAGCTGCCCGAGGAGACCAGCGGCTGCGCGAAGAGCTGCAGCGAGAGCGCCGGCGACAACGAACAGTCGAGCCGCAGTTCCGCACCGACCGTGCGCTGCTCGAGCCGGGCGAACACGTACCGGCTGCCGTAGGTCGCGGTCGCGAGCGGATCCGTGGACGCGTGGATGTAGTGCGCGTCCTCGTGGTTCCACTCCGCCGTGGGCCCGAACGAGAGCGACACCATGCCCGAGGGCTTGAACGTCACCGAAGGCGCCGCGTTGAAGCCGTACGAGCCGGCCTCGTCGCGGTTCCAGCCGAGGTCGGTCGCGTAGTAGAGCTTCGCCTTGCTGTTCGTGTCCCAGTGGAACGAGCCCCACGGACCGCCGGGCGCCTTCATGGACGGGCCGCCGCGGGTCCAGCGGTCGGCCACCGACGTGCGGCTGTAGCCGTTCGTGGACGTCCAGCTCCACGCATTGATCTGCTCGAGCTGCGCCTTCAGGAAGAGCTGGTCGAGCGTGTGATCGCCGCCGAAGTTCCAGCCCTCGGCCACGGCCCCGATCACCCAGAAGTACTTCCGGAAGCGCGTGGGCTTGTCCCACATGTAGCCGAGGCCGATGTGCCCGTTGACGATGTCGTCGCGCGAGCTGTAGCCGAGGTCGTTGGCGTCGAAGCCCGGCGAGATCACGCCGAACGCCGAGTTGCTCATCCACGGGCCGGTCTGGCGATTGAGCCAGAGCCGCGCGACCGCGCCGGTGAGCGAGGTCGCGTTCGGGTCGACACCGAGATCGCCGCGGTCGGGCCGCTGGAAGTAGTGCTGCGAGCTGGTCTGCAGGTCGCGCATCCGGGCCGCGGTGCCGTCGACGCGCGAGACCGCCGCCTCGCCCGAGAGCACCCAGTCCTTCTTCGGGTCCACGGCCGTCCAGCCGTCCATCGCGACCACGAGGCCGTTCGAGTTGAACTGGTCCGCGAGGCCGGTGCCGTCGAGCGCGCGCTTCGTCTCCATGGTCATGAGCCCGAGCCCCTGGCGCTCGTGGTGAAACGAGCGGATACCGCGCAGCACCGTGTACGACGTGAGCGGCTCGATCGTCGCCGTGCCCCGCCGTCCGTTGCGGAGCTGGTAGTCGGCGGTCTCCTCCTGCGTGAGCGCGCTCACCACGCCGATATTGAACTGCGGCAGCGGCTGACCGGTGAGCTTGGCGGCGCCCAGGATGCGGGTCGCCAGCGGCGCGTCGAGGTAGCGCGTGCTGTCGGGCGGCGCGCCGCCGGGCGCGCGGCCGATGCGACGCGTGTAGAAGAACGTCGGGTCGGGCCAGTTGAAGTTCCAGTAGTCCGACGCGCCGTTGTTCCCGCAGTTGAACACCGACGTGCCCTCCGTGAAGAAGGGCCGCTTTTCGCCGAAGTAGGTCTCGACGTCGGAGAGGTTCACGACGGCCGGATCGATCTCGACCTGGCCGAAGTCCGGGTTGATCGAGGCGTTGAGCATGAGTTTCGAGCCCAGGCTCGTCCGCAGGTCACCGCCGATCGCGGGCGTGTAGCGCGAACCGTCGTGGAACGGATCCCCGGGCCGGTGCACGAGGTACTCGGCCTTGCCGGTCGTGTACGGCGTCACCTCGATGCGATGCGTCGCCCGGATCCCGTCGAGCCCGACCAGGTCGGGGAAGCGCGACACGAAACCACTTTGGCCGCGCGGTGTGAACGCGAGCTTGTCCGTCTCGTTGCGGCGCGAGATGAAGCGCTCGAAGTTGACGCCCCACACGCGCCGGTCGCCCCCCTGCCCGCGCATCTGCGAGAACGGGATGCGCATCTCGGCGGTCCAGCCGTCGGCCTCACGCCGGACCTTCGCGTCCCAGACGCCGTCCCACGAGTCGTCGTCCCAGTCGTCGTTCATGTACGTGCCGTCGTACTGGGTGCCGGCCGCAGACACGGCGAAGTAGTAGCCGGTGCGCCGGTCGCGGAAGGTGTCGAAGCCCACGGCGAAATGGTCCGAGCCGCTCTCGTTGTCGCGCCGCGAGAGACGGGCCACGATCGAATCGGCCCGCGTGTCGTGCAGGCGCGCCGCCACGTAGATCGCGTCGTCGTCGAACACGATCCGCACCTCGGTGCGCTGCGCCGGAGCGTCGCCCTGCCGCGGGTCGGACTGCACGAGCGCGCTCTCGACCGGCGCCTGGGCCCAGATCGATTCGTCGAGCCGGCCATCGACGACGATCGGCTCGTTCACGCGCACGGCGCGCACGGGAGGCAGCAGTTCGGCGGCGGCGGCGGGCGAACACGCCAGCAGCGACGCCAGGAGGATGGAGAGGGGGCGCATGCGGGGCTCCGGGGTGGATCCGGTCTGGGATTCGGGCGGCGCGAGGGGCGGATCGCCGTGCGGCACGGGTCGACCTGCGGGTACGCCTCGCACTTCCCCTACGACGAGGGCGCCGATCCGGTTGCCCAGTGTCCGCGCGGACCCGCGATCTCCACAACGGCCCGCGACGAGCGCGGGCCCCGGCCCGACCAGTGCCGGGCCGGGCGCGTCCGCTAGGCGTTCGCGAGCGCCGTTGCGAGCTGGGCGGCGACGCGCGCGTTGTTCTTCAGGAGCGCGAGGTTCGCGCGCACGCTCTCGCCACCGGTGATGTTGCGCATGGCTTCGAGCAGGAACGGCGTCACCGCTCGGCCGCGCACGTTCTCGCGCTTCGCCGCCGCGAGCGCCTCGCCGAGCGCGCGCTCGTAGAGCTCGCGCGGCATCGCATCCGCTTCGGGAATCGGGTTCGCGACCAGAACGCCGGTGCCCATGCCGAGCGCGAAGTGCGCGCGCACGGCCGCCGCGAGCGATTCCACGCTCTCGAAACGCTGGTCGACCGGCAGGCCGCTCTCGCGGCGGTAGAACGCGGGGAACTCCGAAGTGCGAAGCCCATACACCGGCACGCCGAGCGTCTCGAGCCGCTCGACGGTGCGCGGCAGGTCGAGGATCGCCTTGGCGCCCGCGCACACGACGGCCACGGGGATGCGCGCGAGCGCGGTCAGGTCGGCGCTCTCGTCGCCGCTCTCGTTCGCGTCGCGGTGCACGCCGCCGACGCCGCCCGTGGCGAACACGCGGATGCCCGCGTGCTGCGCCGCGAACATGGTCGCGGCGACGGTGGTCGAACCCGCGGCGCCGGAGGCGAGCACCGCCGCGAAGTTGCTGAGGTTGAGCTTGGCCACGCCGGGCGCGGTGGCCAGCGCCTCCAGTTCGTCGCGCGTCAGTCCCACGCGCACCGCGCCGCCCGAGACGCCGATCGTCGCGGGCACCGCGCCCGCGTTCGTCACCTCGGCCTCGAGCGCCAGCGCCGCCGCCACGCCCTCGGGATGCGGGAGCCCGTGCGTCACCACCGTCGTCTCGAGCGCGACCACGGGGCGGTTCCCCGCCAGTGCGCGCGCCACCGCATCCGCGAACACGAATCGCTCGTTCACGCCTTCGCCTCCTCGCCAAACCACTCGCGCATGCGCGTCTCGGCGTCGGCTCGCGTCGCTTCGAGCAGCGACACCGGTCCCCACGCCTCGATCGCGAAGCTCGCGCTCACCACGCCGCGCCGCAGGGCCGCATCGACCGGCTGGCCCTCCAGCGTCGCGGTCAGGAATCCGGCCGCGAACGCATCGCCCGCGCCGGTGGGATCGATCACGCCGTGGGTGCGCGCGGGCCACTCGTGGAAGCGGTCGGCGCGCACGTCGTACAGGATGCCGCCCTTCAGGCCGCGCTTGTACGCGACGTACCGGAGCCTCCCGCCCGCGAGCCGCCGGAGCGCCGCGTGCGGATCGGTCTGCGCGTCGTCCAGCCGCAGCTCGTCCTCGCTCGGGAAGAACGCGTCGGCGTGCTCGAGGATCGCGCGCCAGCGCGGCAGCGTCGCCTCGGTCACCAGCTCGTGCGGATCCACGGAGACGAACGCCCCACCGGCGCCCAACGCACGGACCTGCCGCTCGTGCACGGCGATCGGCATCGGCGCGAGGTGGAACGCGCGCGCGGCGCGCCACGCGTCGGGCACCTGCGCCGGCTCGGGCGAGACCTCCTCGTGCGTGGGCCCGCCGAGGCGGTGCACCACGCGGCGCACACGGCCTTCGTAGAGGAGCCACGTGCGCACGCCGGGCCGGCCGAGCGGGACGATGCCGTCCAGCGCGACGCCGCGGCGCGCGAGGTGCTGCAGCGCGTCCTCGGGGTAGTCGTCGCCGCGCAGGCTCACGCAACCGGTGCGCGTGCCCCAGAGCGCGCTCGCGAGCGAGACGTAGAGCATCGCGCCGCCCGGCTGGCCCATGCGCGTGCGCCCGTCCGGGAAGACGAGGTCGTCGACGAGCAGGTTGCCGAGCAGGACGAGGTCCGGCGTCACGCGCGCGGGCCCAGCGCCGCGAACGCCTTCGCGACCGCGCCGACCGCGGCGGGATCGAGCGGATTGGACCAGAGGCCGCCCTGCTTGACCGACGAGCCCACGATGAAGCCGTCGGCCGCCGCGTAGCGCGCGATGTTCGCGGGCGAGAGCCCCGAGCCCACGAGCACCGGCGTGCGCACGGCCTTCGCGACGCTCTCGACGTCGGCCGCTTCGGCGGGCTCGCCCGTGGCGGTGCCGGTCACGATGAGCCCGTCGGCGAGGAAGAACTCCGCCGCCTTCGCCGTCTCGACCAGCGACACGTCGGCCGTGACCGCATGCGCGCTGTGCTTCTTCTTGATGTCGGCGAACACGCGGACGCGCTCGGCGCCGATCGCGCGGCGGTAGCGCAGCAGCTCGCCCGCGCAGGAATCGATGTACCCCTCGTCGGCGACATGGCCGAACACGAAGCCTTCGACGCGCACGAACTCCGCGCCGCACGCGTGCGCCACCGCGATCGCCTCGCGGTTCGCACCCGCCAGCACCTGCACGCCGAGCGGCAGGCCGGTCTCGCGCTTCACTTCGCGCCCGATCGCCGTCATGGCCGCGACGATCTCGGGCGCCGCGGGCGACTTCACGTAGGGGCGGTCGTGCATGTTCTCGATCGCGAGCGCCGTGAACCCCGCGTCGCGATAGATGCGCGCCTCGGCCACGGCCTCGTGCACGAGCTTGTCGATCGAGTGGTGCGCGGCGGGCGTGCCGGGAAGCGCGCCCACGTGGATCATGCCGATCAGCGCGCGGGGCGCGCCGAAGAGATGCGTGAATGCCTGTCGGGAGTCCATGGGACCGGAAAGGGTACCGGCCGCGCGGGCGCGGGGCAAAACCGTCGGTGCGCCCGCGGGGAATGCCGTCAGCCGCGCGCTTCGGAGCGCGCCGCGAGCGCGGCGGCTTCGGTCTCGATGTAGCGCTGGGTGAGCGAGCCGGCCAGCAGCGCCACCAGCCCCGCGAGCGGGCCCGAGAAACGGAAAGCCAGCGTCACGTCGCACGCGCTCGGGCCCAGCTCCCGGACCACGTGGTCGGCCCACAGCGCGACGCCCGTGGGTTTCGCCTCCCACGTGAAGCGGTGGCCGGGTTCGAGCACCGTCACCTCGTACACGGTCGGCTGCAGCTTCGGCTGCCGGACCTCGAAGCGCGCGCCGAAACGCAGCGCCGAATCTCCGCGCGCGGTGACGGCCGTCACGGTCGGGAGCCACTGCGGCCACGTCGTCACCGCCGAGAGGTGACTCCACACGACGGCGGCGGGCGCGTCGATGCGCCGGGTCACCTGGTACGAAGGCATGGGCGTGGTCTCCGGGACGATTCAGGTCTCGCGGCTGCGCGCGCGACGGAGCCGAGGCGCGCTCAGCCGCGAACCCAGGGCAGCGTGCGGCGGACGAAGTCGAAGCGCCCGCGGAGCAGGTGGAACACGAACGAACCCGCGCAGAAGGCGCCGAACACCAGCAGCGCGACCGCGAGCAGGAAGACGCCTTCCAGGATTCGCGCTCCGACGACGTTTCCGGATCGGATCAGCGCCACGATCCCGGTCGCGATCGAGCCCGCGAGCAGCTGCGCGAAGCGTCGTGGCGCGGGAGCGGGCCCGAGCCGCTGGCCGCTCCGCGCGGCGAAGAGCGCGTTGTACGCGGCGTCGAACGGGTTGAGCCGCGGGAACGCCGCGCTCGCCAGCAGCACGGCGGCCAGCACCGCGAACACGCTCCACGCGCTCGCGATCGTGCCCGCGAGCACGGCCAGCGCGACGATGCGCGGCTGGAAGAGCAGCGCCGAGTACTGCGCCGGGCACGCCGCGGCGGCGGGCTCGGGCAGGCCCTGCTGGAGGATGAAGTTGCGCTGGGGCGTCGGGGTGTCCATGGCGGGTCACCTGTGGATGCGGGTAGCCGCCGGGAGATTTCACGCGCGACGGCCCGGGCCCCGGGCCGCGCCGCGAACCGGCCGAGGCTCAGGCCGACGTGCCGCGCACGGCCCACGCGCGGGCCCGCAGCGCGATCGCGCCGTCCGGCCCCGCGCCGAGCCGCGCGCGCAGGAGTTCGGCGAGCGCTTCGCGCGCATCGGGCGCGAGCGCTTCGACGTAGGCGGGCGCCGGGCCGGTCCCCCGCAGGAAGGGCGCCCAGTAGTCGTCGAACGACGCGAAGCGCGTCGGTACTTCGAGCGCCGTGCTCGTGACGTCGACGAGTCCGGCGGCGCGCCACAGCGATTCGAGCACGTCGCGGCGGCAGAGCGGGAAGCGTGCGCCTTCGTCGGAGGCCGCGGCGCCCGGATCGAGCGCGACCGCCGCGTCCCAGAAGTGGCGCAGGAACTCCATGCCGTCCGCGTAGTCCCAGACGTAGCCCGCGAGCGTGCTGGCCGGACGCGTGCGCGCGCGGAGCGCGGCGAGCGTCGCCGCCGGATCGGGCAGGAAGTTGAACACGAGCCCCGAGACCGCGAGGCCGAAGCCGCCGTCCCGGCGCGGCAATGCGTCCGCGCCGGCGACCAGGATGCGGACACGCAGATCGTCGAACGCTCGAGCGGCGTGCTCGACGAACGCGGGCGAGGGATCGCACGCGAGAACCGAAGCGGGCTCGCACGCGTCGCGGATCGCCGTGGTCAACGCGCCGGTGCCGCAGCCGAGCTCGAGCCAGTGCGCGCCGGGCGGCGGCGCGAGCCAGCGCACGAACTCCGCCGCCACGAGGCGGCTCCACCGGCCCATGTAGCCCTCGTACGCGTCACCCGCGCGCCAGGCGTCACCGGTCGCAGGCGTCATCGGGCAGTCTCCGGGTCGCTCGTGCCATTCCGGTGCGGACCCTGCCCGGTTCCACGCCGGGTGTCGACGGCGAAATCGCTCGTGCGGAGCGAGTCTCGATTACGGGTTCAGGCGCGCGAGCAGCCAGGCGCCGAGACCTCGTTGCGGCTCGTGCGCGATCACGGGCGACGCGAGGAGAGAATCCGGCCACGGCAGCGCATGCGTTCGCGCTTCGCGCCGCTGCAGCGAGAGCTGCGGCAGGCGCGACGGATTGGTCTCGCCGAGCGCGGTGTTCGAGAACACGCCGACCACGAGGCCGCGCCGCAGCCAGCCGTCGAACCCGATGAGACCGATCGAGTCGGGCACCTCGAAGTGCACGCGCGGGGAGGCGTACGAGAGCCGCCCCGCGAACAGCGAATCCACGCCGAGCGCCGGCGCGAAGAACCACACCGCGAGCGAATCCGCCTGCGGCGCCACGTGGAGCCCGATCGGTGTCGTGGCATCGCGCCACGCGACGTGGCCGTCCCAGCGCCCGACGAGCACGTCGCGCGTCTGTACGTCGCGAGGGCCGCAGGACCCGAGCAGCAGCGCGAGGGCGAGCAGCGTGGCGGCGGCGCCGCGGCGCGTCACTCCTTCCCCCACCAGCCGTCGACCTTCGCGATCACGTCCGCCGGCGTCGCGACCGGCTCGGGGTAGCCATCCTTCCACGTCGCGTCGATCCCGAGTGGGCCGCGGCAGGCGATCCAGGCGCCGCGCGACTCGACGTTCGCGGGCACCGTGTCGCGCGCGCAGTCGAAGCGCGTGAAGATGCCCCAGAGCAGCAGGTCGTCGTCGTCCAGCGGAACGTCGGGACTCACCGCCACGATGAGCTTGCACGCCGCGAGCTCGGGCCGCTGCACGAGCGTCTCGACCACCGCGCGGCCGTCGCGCTCGACCTGCACCACGAGCATGCCGCCCCACGCGAGCCGGTGCGCGCGGATCGCGGGATGGAACTCGCGCGGATCGCTCACCTGCTCGAGCAGCGGCGACGGCGTCACGCCCGTGCCGGGCGAGTTGCCCGAGCTGCCGACGGGCTTCGCGTGCGACTGCGCGTCGATCACCATCTTGCTGCCGAGGTTCATGGTGAAGCTGGTGAAGTCGAGCGTGTCGAGCGGCATGCCGGGGATCATCAGCAGGTCCTCGGCGGGGTCGAAGTGCTTCGCGATGGCCTCGAAGACCGCGCGGCGGTCGCGCGGGTTCACGTCGGCGTCCACGAGCACGATCATCTTGGTGAGCGAGAGCTGCCCCGTGCCCATCAGGCCGAGCGCGGTCTTGCGGCCCTCGCGGGCGAAGCGGTTCTCGACCGCGACGACGAGCAGGTTGTGGAAGCCGGCCTCGAAGTACGCCCACAGGTCGCGGATCTCGGGATGGATCACCTTGAGCACGCCGGTGAACATCTCCTGCACCGCCTCGCCCATGAACTTGTCCTCCTGCGGCGGCTTGCCGACGACGCTCGCCTGGAAGATGGGCATGGCGCGGTGCGTGACCTCGCGCACGTGGAACACGGGGAACGGCGCGGCGTGCGAGTAATGGCCGAAGTGATCGCCGAACGGGCCCTCGGTGCGGCGCTCGCCCGCGGGCACGATGCCCTCGATCACGAACTCCGCGTCGGCGGGCACGTTCATGCGCAGCGTCCGCGCGCGCGCGAGCCGCGTGGGCGCGCCGCGCAGGAAGCCGGCGAACGCGAGTTCGTCGATGCCCTCGGGCAGCGGTGCGACGCCGGCGAGCAGCGTGGCCGGGTCGGCGCCGACGGCGATCGCGACTTCGAGCGGTGCCCCGCGCGTCTCGGCCTTGTGGAAATGGAAGCCGCCGCCCTTGCCGATCTGCCAGTGCATGCCGGTCGTCTTCTCGTCGTAGACGTGAATGCGATAGAGGCCGAGGTTGCGCGCGTGCGTGTCGGGGTCCTCGGTGAAGACGAGCGGGAACGTGACGAAACGCCCGCCGTCCTTCGGCCACAGCTGCAGGATCGGCAGCTCGGAGAGGTTCGCGCCCAGCGCGCGTTCCTGCGCGGGGCCGCGCTCGACGTGCGCCGGCCGGCTCGCGAGCACGCGCCCGGCGCTGCCGCGCAGCTTCCACAGGTCGCCGAGCCGTTTGGGCGGCAGCGCGTGGAAGATCTCCTCGATCTCGGCGCCCACGCTCGCCGGCGTGCGGCCGATCGCCCACTCGATTCGGCGGCTCGCGCACAGCACGTTGACCGCGAGCGGGAAGCGGCTGCCGCGTACCTTCTCGAACAGCAGCGCGGGGCCTTCCGCCTTCGCTTCACGGCAGGCGATCTCCGTCACCTCACAGCGCCAGTCCACCTCGCGCGTGATGCGTTTCAGGTCGCCCTGTTCCTCGCAGTGGTCGAGGAACGCCCGCAGCGTGCGGAAGCTCATCCGAGCTCGCTCTCGCGCCAGCCGTCGCCGGCGGGCTCGCCCAGCAGCGCGAGCACCTTGTTCGTGAAGCCACCGACCAGCGTCTCGAGGTCGCGCGTGCCGCGGTAGTAGGGCAGCGAGATCGGCATGATCACGACGCCCTCGCGCGAGAGCCGCGTCATGTTCTCAAGCGCGATCGTGGACAGCGGCGTCTCGCGCACGCACAGCACCAGCCGCATGCGCTCCTTGAGCGCGACGGCCGCGGCTCGCGTGATCAACGTGTCGGCGATGCCGTTGGCGATCTTGGCGAGCGTGCTCACACTGCACGGCACGATCACGAATGCGTCGTAGCGGTTGCTGCCACTCGAGAACGGCGCGGCGAGATCGGCGTCGCGCAACATGCGGCGTACGTGCGGCTCCAGGTCCGAGGGCGCCATCGCCATCTCGGCGTGCAGCACGTGGCGGCCCCAGTCGCTCATCACGAGGTACTTCTCGCCGGGGCATCGGCGCACGAAGTCCACGCCGTGGATCGCGCCCGAGGCGCCGGTCATGCCGATCAGGTAGCGCGCCATCAGAAGCCTCCGCTCGCCACGCGCGCGGCGAGCACCATCGCGAGCACCGCGGCGCCCACCCAGACATTGGTCTTGAAGAACGCGAGGTTCACGTCCTCGGCCCACTTCTGCTCGAGCACGAGCAGCACCACCACCGCGACGAAGCACGCGAGCGCCGCGGCCAGCGCCGGCCACGCGCCGCTCGTGCGCAGCGCGGCTGCGGGCACGATCGCCGCCGCCGCGGCCGCGAGCGCCGCCATCGCCGCCACGTGCAGCCACCACGAGACGCGCAGCGCGCGCTCGCGCCCGAGCCGCACGACCGCGGAGTGGATGCCGTTGGCGCGATCGGAGGCTTCGTCGAGCGTGGCGTAGATGATGTCGAAGCCGCCGACCCAGAAGAGCGCGAACGCCGCGAGCGCGAACGCCGGGCCCGAGTGCCGCAGGTCCGGGTGCGCGGCGGCGAAGCCGGCGAGCGGCGAGAGCGCGAGCGCGGTGCCGACGCCGGCGTGGCAGAAGGGCGTGAAGCGCTTGAGGTAGGGATAGATCGTGAACACGGCGAGCGGCACGATCGCCACCTCGAGATACCACGGCCCGAGCAGCGCGCACGCACCGAGGTAGGCGAGCGTCGCGACCACCAGCAGCGCGACCGCCTCGGCGAGCTTCATCTTGCCGGCCGGCAGCTCGCGCACCCGCGTGCGCGGATTGCGCGCGTCGACATGCCGGTCGATCAGCCGGTTCAGGCTCATGCCCGCGGTGCGGGCGCCGACCGCGGCGATCGCGACCAGCAGCCAGCGCAGGGGCGCCATGGCCGGCCCGGGCGCGCTGAAGACGCCCGCCAGGATGAGCGGCAACGAGAAGAGCGTGTGCTCGAGGCGCACGAACGAGGCGTAGGTGCGCAGTCGGCCCGCGTCGGGACTGGCCGGGGTGGAGACGGTCATGGCGCTCCGGGCAGGGCTGGGACAGGGTTTCCGGACCGGCGAGAGTAGGAGGGGCATGCTGAAATCTCAACCGCCCGTGTCCTATACTCCGCGGCCCATGCGCCGCCTGTTCCCCCTCGCCGCCGCGCTGACCTGCGCGATGCTGTCGGCCACGCTCGCGATGGCCGCCCCGCTGCCCGCCCCCGTGGCGCCGGCGCACGCGGTCGCGGCCGGCGAGTGGGTCGAGACGAGCGTCCCCGCCCTGCCCGGGGACATCGAGGAGTTCGAACTCCTGCTCGTGCCGAGCGAGGGCCCCGCGGTCCGGGTTTCGCGCGAGCTGCCGGCCGGAACCCGCGTGATCCGCTGGTGCATGCCGGCGGTGGCGGCGCGCTCGGCGAAGCTCGTGCTCCGCGCCGGTGGCGAGGGCGAGGAGCTCGAATCCCAACCGTCGCTGCCGTTCCGCCTGGCGGAACTGCCCGCCACGGAACTGGATCGCGTGCGCACGGGGCATTCCGAAGCCGGGTACGAGATCGTCACCACCGCCGGAGGCGCGTGCGCCGGCGAGCTTTCCGATCCCGAAGCGCCGACTCTGGCGCCGACGCATGCGATTCCGGCGGTGGTTCCCGCACCGGCCACGGGTCTCGCGGCGCCGGCTGGAGCGGCGCGTCGCCTCGCTCCATCGTCCAGCCTCGCCGTCCTCGCTCCCGCCCGCACCGGCGGCGCGGGCCGGCTGCCCGCCTTCCGCCCGCTGCGGAACTGATCGCCTCCTCGTCTCACACGACCCGACACGCCCCGGCGCGACCGCCGCGACGGGCGCCGATTTCCATTTTCGTCGTGAGGAGGAGCCGATGCTCTCGCATCTCGTTCCCGTGCTGGTGTTCGCCGCGACCGCGGCCGCACCGGACACGGCCATCATTCCCCTGAAGGAAGTGATCGTCACCGGCACCCGCATCCCCGAGTCGGCGCTGCGCGTGCCCGCCGCGGTGTCGATCCTGCGCCGGGACGACTTCGCCAACACGCGCAACCTGAGCCTCGCCGACGCGCTGCAGGGCGTGCCCGGCGTCTTCGTGCAGAGCCGCGCCGGCGCCCAGGACGTGCGGGTCACCATCCGCGGCTACGGCGCGCGCGGCAGCGCCGAGCGCTCCAACGTCGGCAACATGCGCGGCATCCGCGTGCTCACCGATGGCATCCCGGTCACCGAGCCCGACGGCCGCACGTCGCTCGACCTCGTGGACCTCGGCAGCGCGGATCGCATCGAGATCGTCCGCAGCAACGCCTCGACGACCTGGGGCAACGCCAGCGGCGGCGTGCTCAACCTGCGCTCCAACCTCGATTTCGAGACGCCGTGGGCGGCGTACTCCGAGCACGTCGGGGCGTGGGGCTATCACCGCGAGCAGGGCACGGCGGGCTTCACGCTGGGCCGGGCGCGCGGCACGTTCTCGCTGCTCAACTCCACGTTCGAGGGCTGGCGCCGGCACAGCTCGAGCAGCGCAACGATCGCGAACCTGCGCCTCACGGCCCCGGTCGACGACATGACGCGCATCGGCCTGTTGCTCGACGCGGCAAGCAACATCAACCGTTACCCGGGCGCCCTCACCTCGGCCGAGATGAACGCGGATCCGACGCAGGCGCGTCCGCACTTCGTGACCCGCGACGAGCGGCGGCGCAACCGCGTGGGGCGCGTCGCGGCTACGCTCGAACGCGAGACGCCCGCCGGCCAGTCGCTCACCTCGGCCCTCTGGGTCGAACCGAAGGTGCTGCAGCGTTCCGAGCGCAACAAGTTCAAGGAGTTCAACCGCTACCACGTCGGCGGCAGCGCACTCTGGAGCCAGGCGTGGTCGGCCGGACAGGGCGTGACGATGCGCACGACGGTGGGCGGTGACGACGCCTACCAGGACGGCGCCATCCAGTTCACGGCGCTCGGGCCGGGCGGGAGCAAGTCCACGACGATCACCGACGACAAGCGTGAGGGCGCCAATGCCGCGGGTGCGTGGATGCAGCAGTCCGTGTCCTGGGGCCCGTGGTCGGTCAGCGCGGCGGCGCGGTTCGACGACCTCTGGTACATCTCCGAGGACAACCTCGACGCCGCCAACAACTCGACGAAGCGCTTCACGCACCTGACGCCGAAGGGCAGCGTGTCGTACCAGATGCCCGAACGTCTCGTGTATGCCTCGCTCGGCGGTGGCGTCGAGTCGCCCGCGTTCAACGAGATCGACCCGCCGCCGTCGGTCGTGGTGCCCACGTCGTTCAATCCCTTCCTCGAGCCGATGGTGTCGACGACGTACGAGCTGGGAAGCCGCGGCCTGCTGGCGGAGCACTGGCGTTACGACGTGGCGCTCTACTGGATCGACGTGCGGAACGACATCATTCCGTACAACAACGGGTCGTACTTCTTCACCGCGGGCAAGTCCCGGCGGCGCGGGCTCGAACTGGGCCTGGACTGGCAGCCGATCCCGGCCCTCAGCCTCGGCGGCGCGATGACGGCCTCGAAGAACCAGTACGTCGAGTACACGAGCGACCGCGGCACGTTCGACGACAACGACATCGCGGGCCTGCCGGCGATGGTGTTCGCGGCGCACGCGCGCTATCGCTGCGGTGGCGGCGTCGTCACCGACGTCTCGCTGAACGGCAACGGCAAGTACTACGCGGACGACAAGAACACCATCCAGGCGCTGGCGTACGGCCTCGTGAACGCTTCGGTCGCCTATCGCCTGCCGGTCTCCCGGGGGACGCTGGAGGCGTTCGTCGCCGGAAACAACCTGCTCGACAAGGCCTACTCCGCGTCGGTGTTCATCAATCCGGCCGGCACGACGCCGAACGAAGAGGTGTTCGAGCCGGGGCTGCCCCGCAACTTCAACGCCGGGCTCACGATTCGCTGGAAGTAGCCGGCCCTCGACCGCCGTGTTTCGTGCCGCCCCGGGGGTGACCCCGGGGCGGCGCTCGTCACGAGAGCCAGGGACCCGATTCGCCTATACTGCGCCCTCCATGCGGCTCCCCCTGATCCTCCGACTTCTCTGCGGCGCCCTCCTCGTGAGCGTCGAGGCCGCAGCCGCGAGCCTGCCGGCACCGCCGGCGCCAGCCGGCGTCGTCGTCCCCGGCGCGGTCGTCGAGACGCGCGTGCCTCGCCTGCCCGGCGACGTGGAGGAGTTCGAGCTCCTGCTCGTCTCCGACGTCGCACCTCCGATCCGCGTCTGCGCCGAACAGCCCGCGGGCACGAGCGTGGTGCGCTGGCGCGTGCCGACGCTGGCGACCGGTTCCGCGCGGCTCGTCCTGCGGGCCGGCGGCGAACACGAGGAGCGCGAGTCGGCCCCGTCCGCGGTGTTCACGCTCGCACCGGTGCCCGCGAGCGAACTCGCGCGCGTACTCGCGGGCCGCTCCGAAGCCGGCCACCGCTTCTGGGCGTGGGCCGGGCGCACACCGCCCGCGGGGATCGGCCGGCCATCGAACGGCTCGCTCGACGAAGCGAGCGGCCTGGCGCCGGAGGGCGAGCCCGCGAACGGTCCGTTCGCGTGGGCCCCCGCCGCCGCGCGTCCGCACCCCGCGCCGGCCGTCGCCGTCGTTCCGGCGGCTCCGGCACTCGTGGGACATTCGCGACTCCTCATGTATTACCCGCTGCGGAACTGACGTCCTTCGCCGGTCGACGCACAAACCTTCCCTAAATCGATCGACCTACCCGACGAAAGGACGTCCCATGTCGTTCCGACTCCCGACCGCGCTCGGCGCGGCCGCACTGCTGCTGCTTTCCCTCGTGCCCACGGCCGTCCGCGCGGCCGACGCCGAGGCGGACCGCGTCGTCGACGATCCCGCGCGCTACGGCATCCTGGTCTCCGCCACCAAGACGAAGAAGCCCGCGATCGAAGTGCCCAACGCGGCCGTCGTCGTGAAGGGCGAGCAGCTGCGCCAGCAGGGCGCGCGCACGCTCGCCGACGCCCTGATCGACGTGGTCGGCGTCGAGACCGGCGGTGGCACCGACAACGGCAGCCGCCTGCCCAACATCGGCATGTGGGGCCTGAAGGAGTTCGATGCCCTGCTCATCACGCTGGACGGCGTGCCCGTCGGCGGCCCCTTCAACCCGTCGCTCGCGCAGGTGTCGGTCGACGACATCGACCGCATCGAGATCGTGAAGGGCCCGCAGGGCTCGCTCTACGGCGTCTCGGCGTTCGCGGGCATGGTGCAGGTGTTCACGCGCCACGATTCCTCGACGCCCTACTCGCTCACGCTCGGCGGCGGCTCGTGGTCCAACTTCGACGGCCGCTTCGGCTACCGGCAGTCGATCTCGAAGGACTGGTCGCTGGACATGGCGCTCTCCGCCGGCGCGGGTGACGGCTGGCAGGACCGCACGCGCGGCGAAGTCGAGCGCGGCCGCCTCTCGCTCACCGGCCGCGTCGGCGACGCCAGCGTCGCGTTCGACGTGACGGGCCTCTCGGACAAGCAGGACTGGGGCACGCCGATGCCCGTCGACGCCGGCGAGCCGCTGCCGGGCTTCGAGCGCACGCGCAACTACGCGGTGAAGGGCGCGATCGTGCAGCACGATGTCGTCTCGCTCTCGCATCGCGTGTCCAAGCCGCTGCTGCCGCAGGTGCGGTTCGAGAACACGATCAACTACACCAACGACACGCAGAACTCGATCCGCAGCTTCTTCGCCGACTTCCCGGATCCCGACACGGTCGGGTCGGCCGGCGTCCAGCTGAAGCCGGTCGAGCGGACGTTCTTCGACGACGCACGCTTCGTGACCACCATCGACCTGGCCGGCCGCCACGAGTGGGTGACGGGCGCGGCGATCACGTGGGGCCGCACGACGGCGAAGGGCACCGGCTTCGACTTCGACCAGTCGCTGAGCGACCCGTCGAGCATCCCGTACTGGTGGGAGGTGCCGGTCGGTGACCACCGCTCGTTCGAGGACCGCCGCACGTTCTTCGGCGTCTATGCGCACGACGAGTGGACGCCGCACGCCCAGCTCACGCTTTCGGGCGGCGGCCGCTGGGACCACGTGAACGAGAAGCTGCACGCGTTCGGCCAGGAAGAGGGCTTCGATCCCGAAACGGCCGACGACGCGCGCACGGACCAGGCGTGGTCGGGCGACCTCGCGGCGCTGCTCCGCGCCCTGCCGGTCGGCGGCCGCGGCGCGCTGTCGGCGCTGAACTTCTATGCGAACTGGAAGAGCTCGTTCAAGCCCGCGGCGCCGAACCTCACCGAGGCCGAGGGCGCGCACATCCTCGATCCCGAGCGCACGCACTCGCTCGAGGGCGGCGTGAAGGGCAGCGCGTTCGCGGGCCAGCTGACGTTCGATGCCCACACGTTCCAGATGGACTTCCACAACCTGGTCGTGAACACGCTGGGTGCGGGCGGCACGCCCACGCTGATCAACGCCGGGCACGAGCGCTTCAAGGGCTACGAGGTCAGCGCGACGATCTCGCCGGCCCGCCTGCCGGGCTTCACGCTGTCGGGTGGCTACGCTCATCACGATCCGCGCTTCGTGACGTTCTCGTTCCTCGCCGACCCGACCGACCCCGGCTCGCTGCGTGTCGTGGACGGCAAGTTCATCGAGCTCGCGCCGCGCGAGCTCTACAACGCGCGCGCGTCGTACGCGCCGGCGAAGTGGCTCGGCGGCTGGGTCGCACTTCGGCACCAGGGCGAGCGGCCGCTCAACCGGCGGAACCGTTTCTGGGCGCCGGCGTTCGACGAGTACGACGCGGGCCTGACGGCCAGCCTGCCGCACGCGGTGAAGGTCGCGGTGACGGGCCGGAACCTCGGCGACGATCACCACTTCGTCTCCGAAAGCGACATCGGCGACTCGCAGTTCTACTACGCGCCGCCCAAGCGCTTCACGGCCGAGGTCACGTTCGGCTTCTGAGCGCTCGCCGCTCGCGACGACCCGGAGCCCCGGCGCCGATGGCGCCGGGGCTCTCGCGTTGCAGTCGTTCCGGCGCCTGCGCATCGCGCCGGTGGCCGTCCGGAGTCGGCGCGTTCCACGTCCACCGCTCCACCACCCGGCCGCACCCTTGCGCGGCCCGCCGGTTCCGGACGCCGGGCGCGCCTCGTGCGCATCCCGTGCGAGGAAAGGAAGGCCCGATGCGTCCACATCGGGCCGACCGGGACTCCTGGATTGCGCCGTCGCGTGGAGCCGGCGACCTGCCTCGAGCGATCGGCCCCCGATAGCGACCCTCTCGGCTCGACCACCGGCCCCGACGCGGCCGGCGCAACCGAGGCCTTGCGGCCTCGCCGACGTACTAGAGCAACCGTCTTGCCAGTACGCGGCGCGGGAGCCGCTCGTTGCGCGGCAATCGCTTGGCGCGCCCGGTCCACCGTGGGCCGGGTGCGACGACGACGACCTCCCGACGGTCCCGACGCTCGAACGACGGCCTCCTGCGAAGGGCGTTTGCCGGGGCAGCCGGGCGTCGTCGCGAAGCCCCTTGACCCGCTGCACGGGTGTGCAGTATGGTCCCGTTCGTGCCGGGTCCACGCCGTGGACCTACCCTCATCAGGGACGGAGCAGCCAATGCTGAACGATCGCGCGAAGGAGATTCACTCCTTCATCCAGCGATACCGCAGGGAGCAGGGATCCGCGCCCACGATCCGCGAGATCGGCGAGCACTTCGACATCCGCTCGACCAACGGCGTGCGGTACTACCTCACCATGCTCGAGAAGGCCGGTTACATCCGGCGCAAGGGCAAGACCTCGCGGGGCATTCGCGCGACGGCCGAGTCGCGCCCGCTGGGCATCCCGATCCTCGGCCGCGTTGCCGCCGGCCAGCCGATCCTGGCCGAGGAGAACGTCAACGGGTCGCTCGAGCTGTCGGACATGTTCGGCGAGACCGCGGAGCTCTTCGCGCTGAAGGTCCGCGGCGACAGCATGATCGATGCAGGCATCCACGAAGGCGACTACGTCATCGTGCGCAAGCAGGAGACGGCGCGGCCCGGCGAAATCGTCGTCGCCCTCATCGAGGACGAGGCGACGGTGAAGCGCTACCAGCCGCGGCGCGCGCACATCGAACTCGTCGCCGAGAACCCGAAGTACCAGCCCATCGTGGTGAATCGCGAGTCGAACTTCCGCGTCCTCGGCACCGTTCGCGGTGTCGTGCGCACGCTCTAGAAGTCGGAAGCAGTGAACGGGAGCGAAAGCTCCCGTTTTTCACCCCCGCATGGTGCACATTTGTTCAACGATCCCCGCAGGAGGACGTGCCGTGGAACTCGATCTGGCTCCCCAGGTGAAGCAAGCGCTCGAGCAGGATTGGGAGCCGATGTACCGCAGCCAGCTCCACTACCTGGTGACGTGGAACACGCGGGGGCGCCGACCCGTTCTCAAGGAGCGGCACGTCGAGGCGCTGCAGGAGCTGATCCGGCAGGCGTGCGAGGAGCGTGACTTCGAACTGGCCGAGGTGGTGGCCGGTCGCGATCACGTGCACGTGCTGTTCGGCCTGCGCCCGGCCCAGAGCGTGGCCAGCGCAGTGCGCGAACTGAAGGGCCGGACGAGCATGGCGCTCATGCAGCAGTTCCCGGAGCTGCGTGTGTGGCTGCGCGGCAACCTGCTCTGGGACGAACGCTACGGCGTCGAGACCGTGAGCCCGCTGCGGATCGCGCGGCTGCGCTCGCGACTCACGACCCTGCATCGCCAGGGCTTCGACGACGACGGTCTCTGGGCGCAGGCGAGCTGACGCCAGGGCGCCGCGGTCGGGCGGCGCCGGGGTTTCACTCGCTCGCGACGGTGGTGCGATCGGCGCCGCGGCGCGCCGGCTGGGAGATGGAGCGCTCCTCGCTCGACATCTCGCAATCCTCCCAGCCGGACGTGCCGCGGCGGGCGCGCCCGG
>JBGAML010000017.1:0-110390 GCA_044223005.1 Candidatus Eiseniibacteriota bacterium | reverse complement strand
CCGGGCCCGCGGCCACCGCCCCGGCCGTGAAGCCGGCGGCGCCCGCCGCGAAGCCCGCCGCCGCGGCCGCGAAGCCCGCTGCGCCGGTCGCCGACACGGCACATCGCCCGGCGCCCGCGACCGGCGGCGGACCGGGGAGGGGGCCGCGATGAGGCCGATCGGCGGATTCCTGCTGCTCGCGCTCGCGACGCTGCTGCTGCGCTCGACCGCGCTCTCCAGCCTGGCCACGCGCGGGATCGTCGTCGACGTGCTCGCGTTCGCGACCGTCGTGTTCGCGCTGCGCCACGCGGACACCTGGGGCTCCACGTTCGGGTTCGTGCTCGGGCTGCTCGCGGACCTCGACTCCGCGCGCTGGTTCGGCCGCCACGCGCTGCTGCTCTCGCTCGTCGGCTACGCGGTCGGGCGGCTCTCCAACACCCTCGTGCGCGAGAGCGCGCGCACGCAGTTCGCGCTGCTCGCGGGCGCGACGCTGATCCACCAGGCATGGAGCGCGAGCTTCGAACTCGGCATCGGCGTGATCGGCGCCCCGTGGCTGCTCGCGCAGGCGCTGTTCGCCAGCGTGCTGACGGCCGTGATCGGCACCGCGCTGCTGATGGTCCTGCGCCGCGTCCTCGGCCGGCCCCTCTTCGGTTATGCCTCCCGGACCGCCACGCAGGATTAGGGACGAGCGCTTCGCGCTGCTCGCGGGCGTCGTGCTCGTCGCGTTCGCGACGGTGCTGCTCGGCCTGCTGCGCCTGCAGGTCGTGCAGCACGACGAACTCTCGCGCCTCGCCGAGCAGAACCGCATCCGGCTCGACGTCATGCGTGCGCCGCGTGGCGCGATCCGCGACCGCTTCGGCCGGCTCATGGCCGACAACCAGCCGAGCTTCGACGTCGTGTTCCGCCCGATGCCCGCCGAGAGCCTGACGCGCGTGCGGACGGCGGTGCACTCGGACTGGCTGCAGCGCGTGTCCGCGCTGGTGCAGGACGACACGCTGGCGATCCGGCGCAAGGTCGAGGAGGCGAACCGCACCGGCCAGACGGCGACACTGCGCCGCAACGTGCCGTACGCGGTGATGACGGCGGTCGAGGAGTTGCGGCCGGAGCTGCCGGGGGTCGACGTCGTCGTGGCGCCGATCCGGCGCTACCCCGAGGGTACGCTCGGCGCGCAGCTGCTCGGGTACGCCGGCGAGATCAACGATCGCGAGCTCGAACAGCGCCAGGACACCGGCTACCGGATGGGCGACCTGATCGGCAAGACGGGAGTCGAGCGGCGCTACGAGGACGTGCTCCGGGGCCAGGACGGCGCGGAGTTCGTGGTCGTGAACGCGATGGGCAAGCGCGTCTCGACGCTGCGCGAAGGCCCGCCGCGGCTGCCGGTGCCCGGGCACGACATCACCCTCACGATCGACCTCGACGTGCAGCGCGCGCTGGAGGAAGGCATGGCCGACGTCGCGCGCGGTGCGGCGGTCGCGCTCGATCCGCGCGACGGGTCGGTGCTCGCGATGGTGAGCCGGCCGGCGTTCGATCCCAACGAGTTCTCGCGCGGCATCTCGTTCGCGCGCTGGCAGGAGCTGACCGCGGGCGGCGGCAACCCGCTGCTCAATCGCGCCATCCAGAGCGCCTACCCGCCGGGCTCGACGTTCAAGGTGGTGATGATGGTGGCGGGCCTGCGCTACGGCATCGTCCGGCCGGATTCGCACGAGCCCGTGTCCTGCACCGGCGGCTACACGTTCGGCGGGCGCCGCTTCGCGTGCTGGGACAAGCACGGCCACGGCTCGATCGACCTCGTCACCGCGCTGCAGTTCTCGTGCGACGTCTACTTCTACCAGCTCGGGCTCCACGTCGGGCTCGACAAGATGCAGGCGACCGCGAACGCGCTGGGCCTCGGCGAGCGCACCGGCATCGACCTGCCCGCGGAGACCCGCGGCCTCGTGCCCTCGTCCGGGTACTACGATCGCCACTTCAAGACGGGCCACTGGCCCCGCGGCGTACTGCTCAACCTCGGCATCGGCCAGGGGGAGCTGCTGACGTCGCCGCTGCAGCTCGCGCTCATGACGTCGATCGTGGCCAACGACGGCCGCGCGGTGCGGCCGCACGTCGTGAAGTCGATCGCCGGCGTGCCGGAGTACCACGTCGACAAGCCGCTCGAGCCCGGCCTCGTCGCGCCGGCCGACCTGTGGGACGCCGTGCACCTCGCGATGCGCCGCGTCGTCGAGGCCGGCACCGCGCACTCGGCGATCATTCCCGGCCTGCCCGTCGCGGGCAAGACCGGCACCGCGCAGAACCCGCACGGCCAGGACCACGCCGTTTTCGTCTGCTACGCCCCGGCCGACCATCCGACGATCGCGATGGCGATCGTGGCCGAGAACAGCGGCCACGGCGGCACGATTTGCGCCCCGATCGCGGCGAAGGTGTTCCGGCGCGTGCTGCTCGGGGATTCGCTCGCGACCGCCCGCCCGGCACACGCCCGGCGCGACTCCACGGCCGCCGACACGACGGGAGGGGACTTTGACTAGGGCCCTGCGGCTGCCGCACATCGACTGGCCACTCGCGCTGGCCACGCTGGGCCTGATCGGCATCGGCCTCGCCACGGTCTACAGCGCGACTTCGATTCCCGGTGCGCACCAGGGCCTGTGGATGAAGCAGCTCGCGTGGTGCGGCCTCGCGTTCCTCGCCGCCTGGGTCGTGGCCGGCATCCACTACCGCGTCTACGACTCGCTGGCGTGGCCGCTCTACGCGATCTCGCTCGTGCTGCTCGTGGCCGTGCTCGCGATCGGCACCAGCCGTCTCGGGGCGAAGCGCTGGATCGAACTCGGCCCGTTGCAGTTCCAGCCCAGCGAGATCGCCAAGCTCGCGACCACGTTCGTGCTCGCGCGCTACTTCGACCACGCGAAACTCGACCTCGGGCGTGTGCGCTGGTGGCTGCCGCCGCTCGTCATCGCGCTCGTGCCGTTCGCGCTCGTCGCCAAGGAGCCCGACCTCGGCACCGCGCTGTCGTTCCCGGTGATGCTCGTCGCGATGTACTTCTGGGCCGGCATGCCACTGGGCCGGCTGCTGCTCGGGCTGTCGCCCGTGTTCAACGTGGCGCTCTTCTTCGTGACCGGCACGGTGTGGTGGTTCGTCGGCCTGTTCGTGGCGCTGGTGGCGTTCGCCCGGCCGCGCGTGGCGGCGTTGCTGGTGTTCGTCGCCCTGAACGGCGTCGTCGCGTACGAACTGCCGCACCTCTGGAACCATCTCCACGACTACCAGAAGCGGCGCATCGAGACGTTCATCAACCCCGACAACGATCCGATGGGCGCGGGCTACCAGATCATCCAGTCCAAGATCGCCATCGGCTCGGGCGGTGTGCTCGGCAAGGGCTACCTCAAGGGCTCGCAGAAGGCGCTGGCGTTCCTGCCCATGCGCCACACCGACTTCATCTATTCCGTGGTGGGCGAGGAGCTGGGGTTCCTGGGGGCATTGACGGTGGTGCTACTCTACGGAGTGACCATCCTGCGGGGCTATCGCCTCGCGGCCGTGGCCCGCGACGGCTTCGCCGGACTCACGGCGATCGGCGTGGTCACCGCCCTCTTCTTCACGATCATGGTGAACATGCTGATGACGGTCGGGTGGGCTCCCGTGACCGGGATCCCGCTGCCGTTCCTGTCGTACGGCGGCACCGCCCTGGTGGTGAACTGCATCCAGATCGGCCTGTTGCAGAACGTGGCGCTCCGGCGCCGGGAGTACTGATGATTCCCGAGCTGTTGCGGCTGGGCCCCATCCACCTGCATTCCTACGGCGTGATGATGGCGGTCGCGTTCCTCGTCGGCACGTGGCTCGGCCTGCTCGAGGCGAAGCGTCGCGGCCTCGACGAGGACAAGCTGCTCAACGTGGTGATCGTGACGCTCGTCGCCTCGGTGCTCGGGGCGCGCGCCCTGTACGTGCTGGAGCACCTCGCGGACTTCCGCCGCGAGTGGGGCAGCGTGCTCGCCCTGTGGCAGGGCGGCCTCACGCTCTACGGCGGGCTCGTGGCGGGCACGTTCGCCGGGCTCGCCTCGGCGCGGCGATTCGGCCTGCCGCGCTGGGTCGTGGCCGACGCGCTCGCGCCCTCGCTCGCGCTGGGCACCATGTTCGGACGCGTGGGCTGCTTCCTCAACGGCTGCTGCTACGGCCGCCCGACCTCGCTGCCGTGGGGCGTGACGTTCCCGCCGGGGTCGTTCGCCGCGCTCGAGTTCGGCAACACGCCCGTGCACCCGTCGCAGCTCTACAACGCGGCCGCGGGGCTGGTGCTGTTCGTCGTGCTCTGGGCGATCCGCACCCGCGTCCGCACGCCCGGCGTGCTCTTCTGGAGCTTCGTGATCGCGTTCGCGCTGGTGCGGATCCCGATCGACCTGACCCGGACGTACGAGGCGGACGCGGTGATCGTGCACGTGCCGTTCGAGTTCACGGAGAGCCAGCTCACGAGCCTCGTGCTCGTGCTCTTCGGGACGCTGATGATCCTGCGCCTGCGGCGCGAGGCGGCGCCCGCGCGGCCATGAGCGCGACCGTCCGCCTCGCGGTGCTCGGCGACCCCCTCGCGTACACGCTCTCGCCGGTGCTGCACCGCGCGGGCTGCGAGGCGCTGGGGCTCGCGTGCGAGCCGCACGCGCTGCGGACGCCGCCGGCGGAACTGCCCGCGCGGCTGGACGAGCTGGAATCGCGGGGCTTCCTCGGCTGCAACCTGACGCATCCGCTCAAGGAGCCGGCGCTCGAGCTCCTCGCGCGCGCGAGCGCCGCGGCCGAGCGCTCGCGCTCGGTGAACACGATCGCGTTCCGGAGCGACGGCCGCCTCGGCGAGACGACCGACGGCCCCGGGTTCCTCGACCTGCTGCGCGCCATGGGACGCGAACCGCAGGCGCAGCGCGTGGTGCTGCTGGGCGCCGGGGGGGCGGCGCGCAGTCTCGCGCTGGCGCTGGCGGAGGCCGGCTGTCCGGACGTGCGCATCAGCGCACGCCGGCCACGCGACGCGGGCGATGCGTGGGGCGACGGCCGCGAGGGGACGTTCGTCGGCTGGCGCTCGGGCGCGGAGTCCGAGGCGCTCGCCTCCGCCGGCGTCGTGGTCAACTGCACGCCGCTCGCGGGTGGCGAACCACCGGCGCCGCTCGAGCGGATCGCGCGCTCGGCGCTCGTGATGGACCTGACCTACGGGCCCGAGCCCACGCCGTGGGTGAAGGATGCGCGCGCCGCGGGGTTCGAGGCCGTGGACGGCCTCGGGCTGCTCGTGCACCAGGCGCGCCGCTCGCTGTCGCTCTGGTTCGACCGCGAGGTTCCGCTCGCGCCTCTGGCGGCCGCCGTGGGCTGGCCGCGATGAACGCCGCCGCCGCCGTCGCGCGGGGTTCGGCGCCCGTGCTCGCCGCCGCGCGCACGCTGGGCGCGCGCGTGCTCGCGTTCGCACTGCCGCAGCGCTGTCCCGGGTGCGGCGCCCCGGCGTCGGCGAGCCGCGTGCTCTGCGCGCACTGCCGCGTGCGCATCCCGCGTCTGCGCGTGCCACTCTGCGCCACCTGCCTGCTCGACGGCCGCGACCCGGTGCGCTGTACGCGCCATGCCGGCCGGCGCGTGTTCGTGCCGTGGCTCTTCGACGAGCGCGCCGCCGCGATCGTGCACGCGCTCAAGTACGGCGGCCGCCCGGTGCTGGCGCGGCCGCTGGGGCGCGTGCTCGCCGCCGCCGTGCCCTCGGCATGGGCGCGGCCGGACCTCGTGCTGGAGGTGCCGCTCCACCCGGCGCGGGAACGCGAACGCGGTTACAATCAGGCCGCGTCGCTCGCGGACGCCCTGGCGGATGCGCTCGGGTCCCCGCGGCTGCCCGGCGCGCTGCGGCGCGTGCGCGCCACGCGCGCGCAGGCGCGGCTCGGCGAGGCCGCGCGGCGGGCCAACGTGGCCGGTGCGTTCGCGGCGGTGAAGCCGGCGCGGCTGGAGGGCCGGCGCGTGCTGGTCGTGGACGACGTGATGACGACGGGTGCGACGATGGACGCCTGCCTCGCGGCGCTGGACGCCGCGGGCGCGCGGGCCGCCGGGGTCGCACTGGCGTGGACGCAGTAGCGGCGGGACCGCGGAAAGGGCTCCGGACCGGTTCGCATGTCTCACCTGCACATCCCCGATGGCGTGTTGCCTCCGCTCGTGTGGATCGCCGGCCTCGTGCTCGCCGTGCTGCTGCTGGCGGCGACGCTGCCGTTCACGCGCCGGCACGGGCCGCAGCAGGTCGCGTTCCGCAGCGCGCTCGGCGGCATCATGCTCGCGGTGATGGCGATCCCGGTGCCAATCACGGCGTTCGACTACTGCATGACGCTCGCCGGCCCGGTGGGCGTGCTGCTCGGGGCCGCCGGTGGCTTCCAGGTGAGCTTCGTCGTCACATTGATTCTCGCGCTGATGGGGCAGGGTGGGTTCACCGTGGTGGGCCTCAACACGCTCGTGCTCGGCGCCGGCGCCGCGGTGGCCCGGCCGCTCTACCTCGCGCTCGTGCGTTCGCTCCGGCCGGCCGGCGCCATGGCGGCGGCGACGGCGATCTCGCAGCTCCTCTCGAGCGCGCTCTGGATCGCGCTGCTGGCGCTGTCGGTGCGCCTCGCGCCCGCGACCGGCACGGAGCACGAGGTCGCGCACGCGCTCGTGTGGCTGAAGGGTGGCACGCTGCTCGCGATCCTCGTCCCCCTGCTCGCGCTCGCGGTGACCGTCGAGGCGCTGCTCGGATGGGGCCTCGCCGGCTTCCTCGCCCGCGTGCGCCCGGACCTGCTGCCCGGGCCGGCCGGCGAGGGGGCGAGCGCCGCCGCGGAGGGGACGCGATGATCAACACCTTCGCGCAAGTGGACTACGTCGCGAGCGCCGGCCGTTCGGTCTGGCATCGCGCGAGCGCGGTCACCAAGCTCGGGGCCACGGCGCTCGCCGTCGGTGTGGCCGTGTTCATGCCCGGCTGGCCCGCGTTGCTCGTGATGCTCGGCACCGCGATCATCCTCGTCGCCACGGCGCAGATGCCGCCGCGCCTGATCCTCGCCGCGGCGACGACGCCACTGCTCTTCGCGACCATCTTCCTCATCGCCGGCTGGCGGGGCGGCATCGAGAACGCCGCCGTGCTCGGCCTGCGCCCGGTCATCGCGAGCCTTGTCGCGCTCTGGCTCGTCGGCACCACGCCGTACCCGGACCTCTTCGCGCCTCTCTCGCGCCTCATGCCGCGCACGCTCGGCGACGGGCTCTTCCTGACCTACCGCGCGGTGTTCTCGCTGCTCGACCGCGTCGAGCGGCTCTGGAAGGCGTTGTCCCTGCGCGGCGCGCTCGAGGGGCCGATCACGCGCCGCACGGGCATGATGGGCGAGGCCGTGGGCACCGTGGTGCTCTATGGATTCGAGCGCAGCCACCGCCTCTACCAGGTCATGCACCTGCGCGGGCACTCGGGCCGGATCTGTGGCTGCCGCCACTGGCTCCAGACCCGCCCCGAGGACACCTGGGTGCTGCTGCTCGCGGCCTGGATCCTCGCCGTCGCGCTGTTCTTCTCCGGAGTCATCCCCACATGAGCGACCCGATCGTCCACGTCTCGTGCGTGCGGCACACCTATCCGGACCGCACGTCGGTGCACCTCTGCGGCCTCGACTTCGTCGTCGAGCCCGGGCAGCGCATCGTGATCGTGGGCCCCAACGGCTGCGGCAAGAGCACGCTGCTCTACCACGTGCTCGGCCTGCTCGCGCCGCAGGAGGGCGAGGTGCGCGTGTTCGGCGCCGACCCGGCGCGCAACTTCAGCAAGATCCGCGAGCGCGTGGGTGTGCTGCTGCAGAACAGCGACGAGCAGATCGTGGCGCCGACCGTGTTCGACGACGTCTCGTTCAGCCCGCGCAACTACGGCTACACCGACGCCGAGGTCGAATCCAAGGTCACCGCGGCGCTGCGCCGCACCGGCATCGAGCACCTGCGCCACAAGGTTTGCCACTACCTCTCGGGCGGCGAGAAGCGCAAGGTCGCGCTCGCGGGAGCGCTCGTGCTGGAGCCGGAGCTGCTCGTGCTGGACGAGCCGTTCGAGGGACTCGACCCGCTCTCGCGCGGCGAACTCGTGGACCTGCTCAACCGGCTCAACCGCGAACAGGGCGTGTCGCTGGTCATCGCGACGCACGACGTGCCGCTCGTGTCGGCGCTCGCGGACAAGGTGTACGTGCTCAAGAAGGGCGGCGAGATCGTGGCCAAGGGAGCGCCCGCCGACATCTTCCGCGACGTCGAACTGCTCAAGGCCACCAACCTCGAGCCGCCCGTGCTGGCCGAGCTCTTCCAGGCGCTCGAGGCACGCGGCATCTCGCTCGGCCGTCCGGACACCGTGGAACAGGCCGCGGCGCTGCTCACCGACTTCATCGCCAGCGGCCAGTGCTGTGAGCTGCCCATCGCCCCGGGCCAGCGCGCGGCCGCGCCGGTCGAGCCCGCGCCCCGGCCATGAGCAGCGGCGATCTCTTCGGCGACGCGCCCGCGCCCGGTTTCGGCGCGCTGCCTCCGGACCCCGGGCCCAACGCGCCGCTCGCGGACCGCATGCGGCCGCGCAGCTTCGACGAACTGGTCGGCCAGCCGCACCTGCTGCACCCGGGCAGCCCGATCGCGCTCATGCGCGACGGCCGGCACCTGTCGAGCATCGTCCTCTGGGGGCCGCCCGGCACGGGCAAGACGACGCTCGCGCGGCTCGTCGCGCGTACGGCGGGCGTGCCGTTCGTCCAGCTCTCGGCGGTGCTCTCGGGCGTCAAGGAAGTGAAGGAGGTCATGGAGCGCGCGGCGCAGCACCGCCGCCGCACCGGCAAGAGCACGATCCTGTTCGTCGACGAGATCCACCGCTTCAATAAGGCGCAGCAGGACGCCTTCCTCGCGCACGTGGAACGCGGCGACATCGTGTTCATCGGCGCCACCACCGAGAACCCGAGCTTCGAGGTGAACTCGGCGCTCCTCTCGCGGGCGCGCGTCCTCGTCCTGAAGGAGCTCAAGGCGCCCGACGTGCGCGCGCTGTTGGACCGCGCGCTCGTTTCCGAGCGCGGGCTCGCGGGCCGCATCGCGGCCACCGACGAGGCGCTCGACCTGCTCGCGGCCGCCGCCGATGGCGACGGCCGCCGCGCGCTCACCACGCTCGAGATCGCCGCGGCCAGCGCCGAGGCGATGGGGCGCGGGATCGAGGCCGACGACGTCCGCGAGGCGCTCGCGCGCAAGCACCTGCGCTACGACAAGGCGGGCGAGGAGCACTACAACCTGATCAGCGCGCTCCACAAGAGCCTGCGCGACTCCGACGTCGACGCGGGGCTCTACTGGTTCGCACGCATGCTCGCGGCGGGCGAGGATCCGCTCTACATCGCGCGCCGGCTCGTGCGCTTCGCGAGCGAGGACGTGGGCATGGCCGACCCGCAGGCGCTGCTCGTCGCCACCGCGGCGTTCCAAGCCTATCACCAGCTCGGCAGCCCCGAGGGCGAGCTCGCGCTCGCGCAGTCGGTCGTGCACCTGGCGCTCGCACCCAAGTCGAACGCGATCTACAAGGCCTTCGGCGAGGTCATGGCCGAGGTCGAATCCAGCGGCTCGCTGCCGCCGCCGCTCGTGATCCGCAACGCGCCGACGTCGCTCATGAAGGACCTGGGTTACGGCAAGGGCTACGCCTACGCCCACGACGACCCCGAGGGCGCCGCCGCGCAGCAGCACCTGCCGGACGAACTCGCCGGGAAGCGGTGGTGGAGGCCGAAGCCGGGGGCCTGAACCGGCGCGGCTCGCCGCCGCCGGCCCGCACGAGCGACGCGCGGAACGCGTTTCCGCGCAAGCGCTTGCCGCCCGCCGTTCGCGCGTCGGAGCACGCTTCGCGGTGCGTGGGACTGCACGCCCTCGTCCTGTGCCCGCGCGTCCGGTGCGATTTCACTGGGGCGCCGGGCCGTGGGATGCGAGCCTTTTGGGATACCCCACGCGTCTTCGGCCCCCGGAGTCCCTCGATGCGACGCTTCGCGACGATCCTGCTGGCGGCGGCCCTCGCCGCCGCGCCCCACGCCGCGCACGCCTGGTCCTACGGCGACACGCTCACCACGATCCTGCGCCCGCTGCCCAACCTGCCCGCGCTCGTGCTGCCCGGAGGCACCGTCACGGTGTGGGCGAGCGCCGGAAGCGGAACGACCGGATGGAGCGCCGCGATCCACTGGGGTGGGCTGCACGTGCCGCTCACGCCCGCGGGCGGGGGCTGGCAGGCGAACAAGGGGCGCTGGGAGCTGCTCTTCACCGTGCCGCCGGGCACGCCGGAAGCGACCTGGGCACTCTCGCTCGTCTCGGATTCCACGGCCTCCGACACGGCGCGGCACGCGGTCCGGGTCCTGCCGTCCTACCGCACCGACTACGACTTCGCCCAGATCACCGACACGCACCTGCCCGAGCACACGTTCTCGACCTCGAGCGGGATCAACGCCTCCGACACGACGGGCATGGCGGACTTCGACGCGGTGATCGAGGACCTCAACGTCATCCATCCCGAGTTCATCATCCACACGGGCGATCTCGTGAACGAAGGCGAGCTCGAGGAGCAGTGGGCGATGTACGAGATGGGCCGTGCCCAGGGCATGCTCGACCACCTGGAGGCGCCGGTGTGGGTGTCGACGGGCAATCACGACATCGGCGGATGGAAGCCCACGCCGCCGCCCGACGGCACGTCGCGCAAGAACTGGTGGCGGTACTTCGGCTGGAAGTGGCTGGAGAATCCGCCGTCCGGCGACCCGTGGCACTCGCAGGACTTCACGTTCGACTACGGCAACCTGCACGTGGTCGGGCTCGAGGCGTACATCAACAACGGCTCGTACGACACGTACCGCACCGACCTCTGGGGCGCGCAGAGCTTCACGCCCGAGCAGATGAGCCGGTTGCAGGCCGACCTCGCCGCGCAGCCCGCCGGCACGCACAAGCTGCTCTTCTACCACTACGATTTCGGCGGTACGAACGCCAACGGATCGCCGGGCGCCAACTTCTCGCAGATCAACGTGGGCACGCTGGGCGTCGACGGCGCGATCTGGGGCCACAACCACGTGGTCGCCGAGGACAAGAACACGGCCCGCTCGGCGAAGCCGTTCGACCTGGGCTGCCGTTCGGTGATCGACTACCGGGCCTTCCGCATCTTCCACGTCTCGAACGGGGTGATCACGCCGGGCCCCATGCACTTCTCCAGCACGCTGAGCAGCAAGGCGACCGATTCGCTCGGCGTCGCCTGGGCCGCGCCGGACAACGGCACGCGTTCGCTCAACTCGATCACGTTGCTCAACCGCTTCGGCGAGGCGTGGAACCACGCGCGCGTCACGTTCCACATGGCCGACCACGATTCGTCGTTCACCGCGACGGGCGGCACGATCGCCCAGGTGACGCGCGCGAACGGGGTCGCCGTCGTCCTCGTGGACTGCGTGATCCCGGCCTCGAGCACGATCGCCGTCACGGTGCAGGCGTCGGCGCCCGTGGCCGGCGTGCCCGCGGCGATCGTGCCCGCGCGGGTCTCGCTCGCGGCGCCCGCACCCAATCCGTACGCGGCGAGCGGCGGCCCGCTGCGCGTCCGCTGGACGCTGCCCGTGGCGGCGGACGTCCGGCTGGAGCTCTTCGACCTCGGCGGCCGGCGCGTGGCGACGCTCGCGTCCGGAACGCAGGCCGCGGGCGAGCACGAAGCGACGTGGGGGGGACGCGCCGAGGACGGCGGCGCGCTGCGGCCCGCGCTCTACCTGCTGCGGCTGGCGACGCCGGCGGGCTCGGCGACGCGACGCGTGGCGCTGCTGCCGTAGCTCGGTTCTCGAACTCCCGAAACGGCCGCGATCCGGGGCACCGGATCGCGGCCGTTCGCGCGCCTACGAGGCTCGCGCCGCCGTGTGACGCGGCTCGGCCGGGAATCGTCGCGCGCGCGGCGGGGGCGTTTCGCGCACCCGCACGGGGTCCGGGGCGAAATGCGACGCGCGAGTCACATTCGTGTGTTTGAACATGTATTGAGGTCGTCCCGCGGGCGCGATCGCCCGCACGGCTCGCCCGGGTCCCGCGCCCGGAGCCTCACTGCCCCCAACGGTGGAGAACGACCCCATGGACTCGTTCCAGGGCGCCCGCATCAAGTGGCCCTACGTGACGCACTCGATCGACCGCCGGCGCGTCGCCGGTCTCCTTCCCCCGATCGAGGAGACGGCCCCCGGCAGCCTGCTGCTCGCCCGCGTCGTCACGATCGGCAAGCATCGCGATCTCGAGACGCACGATGGCCGCAAGATGGCGCTCTACGAGGGCGACGTGTTCGTCGGCGCCCTCGGCAACCGCTACGCCACCGACCAGTTCGAGGCGGTCGCCCGGTGCTCGGGGGGATTCGGCCACATCGTCGGCATCGGCGGCGTCTGCGGCGAGGTCGTCAGCATGAACAACCGCATGCCGGAGCCGACGATCATCGAATGGCTCGGCCGGCTCACGGGGCGCGACGGCCGGCCGCTGCACCTCTCGAGCTTCGCGCCGGTGCCGGCGGCGCGCGTGCCCGCGGACGGTCCGACCACGATCCTGTCGCTCGGCGCGTCCATGAACGCGGGCAAGACGACCACGGCCGCCCAGATCGTGCGCAGCCTCACGACGGCGGGTCACCGCGTGGCGGCCGCGAAGATCACGGGCACGGCGTGCCGCAAGGATCCCAACGTGCTCTTCGACGCGGGCGCGATCGAGGTCCTCGATTTCACGCACGCGGGCTGGCCGTCCACGGCCGGGTGCTCGGCGGGCGAGCTGCTCGACATCTCGTCGCGCCTGCGGGCCGCGCTGGCGGAACAGTCCCCCGAGTTCGTCGTGATCGAGATCGCGGACGGCGTGATCCAGCGCGAGACCGCGATGCTTCTCGGCGACGAAGGTTTCCGCGACTCCGTCGATGCCGTCACGTTCGCCGGCCCCGATGCGCTCTCGGTCGAGAGCGGCGTGCGCCGGCTGCGCGAGCTCGGCTTTTCGGTGCTCGCGACCGCGGGCCCCGTCGCGAACGGCGTGCTGGGTCAGCGCGAGGTCGAGGCCGCCTGCGGCATGCGCTGCCTCGACGGCGCGTCGATCCTCGCGGGCGCGCTCGTGCCCGAGCTCCGCGCGCTGCGGGCGGCCCGCCCGCAGCGGCGCCCCGGCCGGGGTGGCCGCCGGACGTCCGCGCCGCGCGCGGCGCGTGCCGTCCCGCGCGCGTCCGCCCGCTTCGCCGCGCCGGACGACGCGGCGGACGCGCGCCTCGCCGCGAGCTGAGCCCACGATGACCGTGACACCGATGCCGGCGAGCGCGATCGACCCCGCGCTCGACGAAGGGCGCGAGCGCGGACAGCTCGAGGAGCTGCAGCGGCTCGCGCCGTACGCCCGCCGGCACATGGGGCTCGTGATCGCGACGCTCGGGCTCTCGCTCGCGCTCGCCGTGATCGACATCCCGATCCCGTTCTTCCTGCGCCGCGTGATCGACGCGGTGCTCAAGCACCACGAGCACTCCCGCCTGTTCGGGCTGCACCTGCCGTCGGAACAGTTCCTGCTTGCGATCTTCGTCACGCTGGTGACGCTCGCGGTGATCAAGGGCTTCGTCGTCTACGGGCAGCGCGCCGTGTCGGAGACGATCGGCCAGCGCATCGTGTTCGAGCTCCGGCTCGACCTCTTCCGCCACCTGCAGTCGCTGACCATGCAGTTCTTCCGCAGTGCGAGCACCGGCAAGCTGATGCTGCGGCTCATGGGCGACATCAACGCCGTGCTCGACATGATCACGGACGGCTTCATCCGCGCGCTGATGGACGGCGTGACCGTCCTGGCCGTGATCGTCTGCATCCTCACGGTCAACGCCCGGCTGGCGCTGATCGTGATGGCCCTGCTGCCGTTCTACGTCTACGCGTTCGTGCGCCTGAATCCGCGCCTGCGGGAGACGGGCCGGTTGGCCCGCCGCGAACGTTCGGCGCTGTCGGGCAACCTGCAGGAGAAGATCGCCGGAGCCGTCGTGGTCAAGGCGTTCGGGCAGGAGTCGGCCGAGAGCCGGCGGCTCGAGGAGCAGACGGGCCGCATGCGCGATCACCTGATCGACAAGGCCCGCCTCGGCGGCCTGCTCACCGCCGCCGCCAACACGACCGTCGCGCTGGGCGCCGCCCTCGTGCTCTGGATCGGCGGGCGGGACGTGCTCGCCGGGCACATGACCAAGGGCAGCCTGATGGCGTTCTACGCCCTGAGCTCGATGCTGTTCCCGCCGTTGCGGCGGCTCGCGAAGACGAACGAAACCTACCAGGCGGCGCGCGTCTCGCTCGATCGCATCCTCGACTTCTTCGACGAAACGGCGCTGCAGCAGGAGTCGTCGGAAGGCGCGCCGCTCGTCGTGACCCGCGGGGAGGTGCGGTTTGAGGGCATCGAGTTCGCCTACCGGCCCGGAGAGCCCGTCCTGCGCGACGTGACGCTCCACGCCCGCCCGGGGGAGACGGTCGCGCTCGTGGGCCACAACGGCGCGGGCAAGACGACGCTGGTGAACCTGCTGCTCCGCTTCCTCGCGCCGGACGCGGGCCGCATCACGATCGACGGCACCGACCTGAAGGACGTCGATCTCCGCTCGCTGCGCCGCCAGGTCGGCGTGGTCACGCAGGAGACGATCCTGTTCTCGGGGAGCATCGCGGAGAACATCCGCTACGGGCGCCCCGAGGCCACCGAGGCGGAGATCCTCGAGGCGGCGCGCGTCGCCAACGCCCACGAGTTCATCTCGGGGCTGCCCGAGGGGTACGCGACCGAGGTCGGCGAGCGCGGGCAGCGCCTCTCCGGCGGCCAATTGCAGCGCATCGCGCTCGCACGCGCCGTGCTCGGCAACCCGCCGATCCTCGTGCTCGACGAGGCCACGTCCGCCGTGGACGTCGAATCCGAAGTGCTGATCCAGGACGCGCTCGCGGGCGTCATGCGCGGCCGGACCACGTTCGTGATCGCGCACCGCGCCTCCACGGTGCGGCGCGCGGACCGGATCGTGGTGCTCGACCACGGCCGCATCGTCGAGGAAGGGCCGCACGACGCGCTCGTCGCGCGCGATGGCCGTTACCGCCAGTTGTTCACCGAATCCGCCGCCAGGTCCCGCTCCGTGCCGGCGGCCGCGGTGGACGATCCGCGGCCGTGCGCCGCGGGAACCGGGAGGGAGCACTGATGCGCCAGGGACGTTCGTTCGCCATCCGCGCGGTTTCGGGCGCGGGTCTCGCGCTGGTCCTGCTCGCGGGCGCGTCGCGCGCGCTCACGATCAGCGGCACCGTCCGCAACGAAGCCGGCACGGGCCTCGGCAACGTCGACATCGACTGCATCGATCTCTGCAGCGGCGACAACATCTTCCTCACCGGCGACAAGACCGCGGCGGACGGCACCTACAGCGTCGTCGTGCCCGCGGGTACCTACGACATCCACATCACGCCCCCGGCTGGCAGCACCGTCGCCGCCGCGGACTTCCAGGACGTCGTGGTCGCCGCCAACCTCGCGCTCGGCGTCACGACGCTCCACCCGGGCCGGCTCGTCTCCGGCACGGTGCGCACGCCCGCGCTCGCCGCCGCGGCGGGCGTGGACCTCAAGTTCGTCGACCGCGCGACGCAGCATCGCGTCTACCTGTCGAAGGACGTCACCACCGCGGCCGGAACGTACGCCGTGCGCGTGCCGCCCGGGACGTACGACATCGACTTCCGCCCGCCCGCGACGTCGGCGTTCGCCGACGCGGAGCGGCTCGGTCTCGTGGTCGGGGCGTCGGACGTCGCCGGGCTCGTCGACAACCTGCGCACGGGATTCGCGATCACCGGCACCGTGCGCGACAAGCGGAACAACAAGATCAAGAACGTCGACATCGACGTCTACGACGCCTGCACCGGCGAGCGGCTCGCCACCGCCCACGACAACACCGACGCCAACGGCAACTACTCGGTCGTGGTGCCCGCGGGAACCTGGACGTTCAACTACGATCCGCCCGCGTGCGTGGCGCTGGAGTCCGTCCGCTCGCCCGGGACGATCGTCGACCGCAGCCGGAGCTTCGGGACCGAGCAGCTCAAGGACGCGGTCGCCGTCAGCGGCATCGTGCACGGTCCCGACGGCCTGCCGCTCGCGGACGCGAAGCTCAAGTTCTACGACGTCACCGCGGCCGGCGCGCCCCGGCAGGCGACGACGCACGACCGCACGGCGGCCGACGGCAGCTTCTCCGTGCTCGTCCCGACGGGCACCTACGACGTCAACGTCGAACCGCCCGCCGGCCAGCCGATCCTCGTCGGCCACCTGAACTCGGTCGCCGTCGGCGGGCCGATGTCCCTGGGCCTCGTCACGCTGGCGGCGGGTCAGTTCGTCAGCGGCCACGTGACCGCTCCCGGCGGCGCGCCCGTGCTGAACGTGAACGTCAACGTGGTCGATGCGCTGACGCGCGTGTCCCAGCGCATCGCGCACGACGGTACCGACGCCGCGGGCAACTTCACCATCGTGCTGGCCCCGGGCACGTACGACGTGGAGTACGACGCGCCCGACTGCACCGGGCTCGCTCCGGGTTCGCAGCCGTCCGTCACGGTGGCGGCCACGACGACGCTTCCGGCGATGCCGCTGGTGACGGGCGCCCGCATCCAGGGGACCGTGTTCGACGACTCGGCGCGTGTCGTCTCCGGCGTGGACCTCGACTTCTATCCGGCGGGGTCGGCCACCAAGATCTACACGCCCAACGACCAGACCGCGGCCGACGGCACGTTCAACCTGCTGGTGCCGCCGGGGAGCTACGACCTCAAGTACGTGCCCTCCTCGCTCGCGCGTCTGCGCCCGGCGGAGCAGCCCGGGCTCGCGCTCTTCTCGAGCCAGTTCATCGCGCCGCCGACGCTGGCGAGCGGCGGTTTCGTGTCCGGCACCGTGCGCGACGCGTCGACGTTCCTGCCGCTCGCGGGCGTGACGATCGACGTGTTCCCGGCGGGTGGGAACACGCCGGTCTGGACACCGCACCATCTCACCGGAGCGCTCGGGACGTATGCCGTGGTGCTGGTGCCCGGGACGTGGGACCTGCACTACGTGCCCGCGCCCGGCTCGGCGTACGCGGGGGAGTGGCGCTACGGCGTCGTGGTCACCGGCGACCTCGCGCTGGCGGACGTCGCGCTGCAGCCCATCGCGCTCGCCGCGCCGGCGCCGGCCGCGCGGCCGCTCGCGCTGGCGGCGTGGCCCAACCCGGCGCGCGGCGCGCTGCGGTTCGGCTTCTCCGGCGCGGGCCCCGGCTCGGAACTCGGCGTCTGGGACGTCGCGGGCCGGCGCGTCGCGACGATCTGGCGTGGCGAGGCGAGCGCGCCGGTGAGCGTGGCCTGGAACGGACGCGGGGACGACGGTGTCCGGCTCGCGGCGGGCCTGTACTACGCGCGGCTCGTGACGCCCGGCGGCCCGGGCACCACGCGCCGGTTCGTGCTGCTCGACTGATCCCACCCGAGGAGGACGGAGACTCGATGACGAAGCACGCGATGTTCCCGCTCGCGCTGGCCGCGGTGCTGCTCGCCGCGGGCGCGCGGCCCGCGGCGGCCCGGGCGGACTGGACGCTGGGCGCGAGCCTCGAACGTTCCCATGACGACAACGTGCTGCAGCTGACGTCGCGGCGGCTCGACCAGCTGACCGCGACGCCCGGCATGCCGCGCTTCCGGATCGACACGCCGGACGACGACGTTTCGACGCTGGCGCTCTCGGGCGCGTGGCAGTCGCACCTGGTCCGCCGCCGGCAGACGCGCTTCGCCGCCGCGTTCGAGGCGCACCAGTACGCGCGCAACGACGTCTGCAACTGGAACGAGCTCTCGGGCTCGGTCCGCCAGGAACTGACCGCGTCGCGCCGGATGCTGACCACGCTCACGCTCTCGGGCGAGTCGCTGCCGAAGTACTACCTCGGCGAGGTCACCGACCCCGACGAGTCGTTCGCGGCCGGCCGGCGCATCCGCCAGTCGCTGCAGTACGCGCAGCGCACGCTCGGCGCCCGGCTGGACCAGCGGCTGCTGCGCGGGCGCGTGTCGTGGTCGGCCGGGTTCGACCGCCAGCACCGCGACTACGGCCCGCACTTCGCCGAACGCGACAACGACGACGACGCCTGGACGCTCGAAGCCCGCGTCCAGCCCTTGCGCGCGTGGGGCGCGACGGCCGGCGTCACCTGGATCACGGGCCGGCTCGCGGCGCGGGGCGAACTTGCGGACACGCCCGTGCGCGACACCGACATCTCGTACGACCACGACGGGATCGGTGTCTCCGCTTCGTTGCCGTGGGGGCACGGGCGGACGCGAGGCCGGTTCGACGCCGAGTGGCAGCCCGAGGACCGCACCTACCGCACCGCGGACAAGTTCGACGTGCTGCGCTACGGACGCGTGAACCACCGCCGCTTCGTCGAACTGCGCGCCACGCAGCGGGTGTGGGGCCCGATCGAGGCCGTCGCGCACTGGAGCCGCCTCACCAGCGACGCCGCGTTCCCGCCCGGGATCGCGATCCCGGAGGAGCAGACCGACTTCACCCAGACCCGCGCCGGCCTCGCGCTGCGCGGCCGCTGGTCGCTCTCCGGCTCCTGAACCGCCTCCCGCGACCGGCGCCCGGCCGGACGCGGTGAGCCGCCCGGAGCGCCCTCACGGGCGTTCCGGGCGAACAGGCTTCGCCCTTCGGCGCATCAAAGGTCACGGGGCGGCCAATTCTCCCCGCCGAGCCCGGCCCGCGGCTTTGACGCGGCGCGACCGTCTCCATAATCTACTTCGTTCTCCCTGCGGGAAGGTGCGGTCCCGATGCCTCCGGCATCGTCGGCGGCCCGGCGCGGGAGCCTGGAGGCGCCATGCGTGAAGATGTCGCGAAAGTGGTCGAACAACTGCGGACGAACGTGGTCCAGCCCGACGGCGGGGACCTGGAGCTGCTGGGGGTGTCGGACGACGGGACGGTGACGATCCGGCTGATGGGGTCGTGCGTGGGCTGCTCCAGCTCCACGACGACGCTCCGCAACGGGATCGAGCGCTACCTGCGTCACAAGCTGCCCGGGGTGACCCGGGTGGTGACGGTCTAGGGGCTCGCCGGCCGTGTACTTCTACGGGCTCATCGTGGCCACGACCCTGATCGTGGGGACGGTGCTGCTCGCCATGGGAATCAACCGGCTCCGCGAGTGGTGGGAAGCCCGCTCGCACGAGCGCCGGGTGCCCTGAGCGGTCCTCCCGCCGGGGCCCCGAACGAGGGGACATGTCCGAGATCACCCGAGAGCAGATCCTCGCCGCGTTGGGCACCGTCCAGGATCCCGACCTGCACCGCGACCTCGTGTCGCTGGGCATGATCGAGAACGTGGCGGTGAACGGCGGGACCGCGTCGTTCACGCTGGTGCTGACCACGGCCGCGTGCCCGCTCAAGGCCGAGATCGAGGAGGACTGCCGCCGGGCGGTCTCCGCGATCGCGGGCGTGCACGAAGTGAAGATCGAGACGACGAGCCGCGTGCGCAAGGCCAAGGACCCGTCCGCGGAGCGCAAGGCGCTGCCGGGCGTGGGCCACGTGATCGCGGTCGGATCGGGCAAGGGCGGCGTGGGCAAGAGCACCGTGGCCGCGAACCTCGCGATCGCGCTCGCGCAGACCGGCGCGACGGTCGGCCTGGTGGACGCCGACATCTACGGCCCCAACCTGCCGCGCATGATGGGCGTCAATCGCCAGCCCTACACGCAGGACGGCAAGATCGTCCCGCTCGAGGCACACGGCGTGAAGTTCATGTCCATGGGCCTGCTCGTGGACGCGGGCGAAGCGGTCGTCTGGCGCGGACCCATGCTGCACGGAGCCATCAAGAGCTTCCTGCACGACGTGACCTGGGACGGCTGCGACTACCTCGTCGTCGACCTGCCGCCGGGCACCGGTGACGTGCAGCTCTCGCTGATCCAGCAGACCGTGGTGACGGGCGCGGTCGTCGTGACGACGCCGTCCACGGTGGCGATCGAGGACGCGGTCAAGGCGGTGGCCATGTTCGACAAGCTGCAGGTGCCCGTGCTCGGCGTGATCGAGAACATGAGCTGGTTCGCCTGCCCGAACTGCCACGAGCGCCACGACATCTTCGGCCACGGCACCGCGCAGGAGCGCGCGCTCGCGATGGGGCTGCCGTTCCTCGGCGCGATCCCGCTGCACCCCGAGGTGCGCGTGGGCGGCGACACGGGTGCGCCCGTGGTCGCGTCGCAGCCGGACAGCCTCTACGCCCGCGAACTGCGCCGGATCGCGGGCGCGCTCGCGCAGCGCGTCAGCATCCACACGCTCGGCACCGTGGAGAGCCCGGCATGAGGCGCGTCTACGCCGACGCGGCCGCGACCACGCGGCCGGCTCCCGAGGTCCTCGAGGCGATGCGCCCGTGGCTCGAGGAGTCGTTCGGCAACGCGTCCAGCGTGCACGCGCGCGGCGAGGCCGCGCGCGACGCGATCGAGGCGGCGCGGGAGCACGTGGCCCGGCTGATCGGCGCGCAGACCGAGGAGATCGTGTTCACCGCGTCGGGCTCGGAGGCCAACACGCTCGCGCTGCTCGGCGCGACGGCGGCCCTGCCGCCCGAGCGCAAGCGCGTGATCACGACCGCGATCGAGCACCCCTCGGTGCTCGCGAGCGCGCGCGCGCTCGAAGCGCGCGGCATGGTGCTCACGATCCTGCCCGTGCAGCCCAACGGCCTCGTCGATCCCGACGTCGTCCGCGACGCGCTCGGGCCCGACGTGGCGCTCGTTTCCGTGATGGCGGTCAACAACGAGACCGGCGCGATCCAGCCGGTCGAGACGATCGGCGCCGACGTGAAGCACGCGGGTGCGCTCTTCCACGTGGACGCGGTGCAGGCCGCCGGCCGCATGCCGGTCGCGGTGGACGCGATGCAGGCGGACCTCGTGACGATCGCGGGCCACAAGCTGCACGGTCCGCTCGGCGCCGCCGCGCTGTTCGTGCGCCGGCGCGTGAAGGTCGCGCCGATCGTGCACGGCGGCCGCCAGGAGCGAGGACGCCGCGCGGGCACGGAGAACCTGCCCGCGATCGTGGGATTCGGCGCCGCCGCCGCGCGCACGCGCGCGCAGCTCGCGGCCGGCGTGCCCGCGAAGGTGGAGGCGCTGGGCGAGCGGCTGATCGCGGCGCTGCTGCTGGGCGTTCCGGACACGCGGCTCAACGGCGACCTCAACCAGCGCGTGGGATCCATCGTCAATCTCCGCTTCGCGGGTGTGGACGGCGAAGCGGTGCTGCACGAACTCGACCGCGCCGGGATCACGGTGTCGACGGGTTCGGCTTGCAGTTCGGGCGAGCCCGGCCCCAGCCACGTGCTGGTCGCCATGGGCCTGCGCCCGGAGGACGCGCACGCCAGCGTCCGCTTCTCGCTGGACGAGTCCGCGACCGAAGCCGACATCGATTACATTGCCGAGGTGACGCCGCCCGTCGTGGAGCGCCTGCGTGCGCTCGCCGGACCGGCGTGGGAGCAGAGCGCCTGAGGCGCTCGGAAAGGAAGACCGTCGTGAAGCGTACCCCGACCCGCCGTGCCGCCGCGCCCCAGCGCAACGGCCATTCGCAGCCGGCGCGCAACGGCGCGCCGATGTCGCAGGACGAGCAGTTCCGGCTCAAGGTCGGACTCGCCGAAATGCTGAAGGGCGGCGTCATCATGGACGTGATGAACGCCGAGCAGGCCGAGATCGCGCAGGAAGCCGGCGCGGCGGCCGTCATGGCGCTCGAGCGCATCCCGTCGAAGATCCGTCGCGACGGCGGCGTCGCGCGCATGAGCGATCCGTCCATGATCGTCGCGATCCAGCGCGTCGTGGACATTCCCGTCATGGCCAAGTGCCGCATCGGGCACTTCGTCGAGGCGCAGATCCTCGAGTCGCTCGAGATCGACTTCGTCGACGAGTCCGAGGTGCTGACGCCCGCCGACGAGGCGCATCACGTCTGGAAGCACGACTTCAAGGTGCCGTTCGTCTGCGGCTGCCGCGACCTGGGCGAGGCCCTGCGCCGGATCGGCGAGGGTGCTGCCATGATCCGCACCAAGGGCGAGGCCGGCACGGGCAACGTCGTCGAGGCCGTGCGGCACATGCGCGCGGTGGTGTCGCACATGCGCCGGATGACCACGATGGGCAAGGACGAGCTGATGGCCGAGGCCAAGAACCTCGGCGCGCCGTTCGCGCTCGTCCAGCAGGTGGCGGCGACCGGCAAGCTGCCGGTGCCCAACTTCGCCGCCGGTGGCGTCGCGACGCCCGCGGACGCCGCGCTCATGATGTCGCTGGGCGCCGAGGCCGTGTTCGTCGGCTCGGGCATCTTCGAAGTCGGCGATCCGTCGAAGCCGAAGGATGCGCGCAAGGAGCAGGGCCGGATGGCCAAGGCGATCGTGCAGGCCGTCGCCAACTGGAACCGCCCCGACGTGCTCAAGGAGATCAGCACCGGCCTGCCGCAGGCCATGCGCGGGATCTCGCTCGAGACGCTGTCGGAGGAGGAGCTGCTTGCCAAGCGTGGCTGGTGAGGTGAGCGCTCCGGCCCCACGGCGCGCGCGCGCGGCCCGTCCGGTCCGCGCGCGCGACGCGTCGCCGCCGCGCGTCGGCCTGCTGTCGCTGCAGGGCGACTACGCGCTGCACGCGGCGGCGCTCGAAACGCTCGGCGCCGAGCCGGTGCGCGTCTCGCTCCCCGAGCACCTCGTGGCGCTGGACGCGTTGATCGTGCCCGGCGGCGAATCGAGCACCATGCTGCGGCTGCTTGACGCGACCGGCCTGCGCGCCGGCGTCGAGAGGTTCGTGCGCGAGAAGCCCGTGCTGGGCACCTGCGCCGGGTTGATCCTGCTCTCGCGTACCGCGGACAAGCTGCCACGCCCCACGCTGGGCGTGATCGACATCGAGGCCGTGCGCAACGGCTACGGCCGCCAGGTGCACTCGTTCACGGACGACGTGGACGTGACGCCGCTCGGCGGAGCGATGCGCGGCGTCTTCATCCGCGCGCCGCGCATCGTCCGGCTCGGCCGCGGCGTCGAGGTGATCGCCACGCACCAGGGCGATCCCGTCGGCGTGCGCCAGGGTCGCGCGGTGGCGATCGCGTTCCATCCCGAGCTGACCGACGACCGGCGGCTGCACGCGTGGTTCCTCGCGCACGTCGCGAACCTGCCCGTGCGCCGCGGGGGCGCGACGTGAGCCCCGCCAAGGCCGAACGCGCGGCGCTGCACGCGTTCGTCGCGCGCCACCAGAAGTTCCTGCTCACGACGCACGTCAACCCGGACGGCGACGCGATCGGCAGCGAGGTCGCCTTCGGGCGCTGGCTGCGCTCGCTCGGCAAGACCGTGCGCGTGCTCAACGATTCGCCCACGCCGGCGGCGTTCGGCTGGCTGGCCGCGGACGCCGGCATCGAGGTCTACGACGAGGCGCTCGCCGAGAAGCGCTTCGCCGAGGCCGACGCGCTGGTCGTGCTCGACACCAGCAACAAGGCCCGCATCGGCCGGCTCGCGAAGCACCTCGACCTGCACGCGATCGCGGTCGCGATCGTCGACCACCACGTCACGCACGACGGCTTCGGCCAGGTGAACCTGGTGGAGCCCGATCTCGCGTCCACCGCGAGCCTCGTCTGGGAGCTGGTGGGCGAGGCGGGCTGGACGCCCGACCTGCTCGCGGCCGAAGCGCTCTACGTGGGCCTCTTCACCGACACGGGCAACTTCCGCTACTCGAACACCGACGCACGCGCCCATCGCATGGCCGCGGCGCTCGTCGCGGCGGGCGTCGAGCCCAACGTGACCACGGCGCGCGTGCACGCGACCGCGTCGCCGGGGCGCATGCGCTTCTTCGGCGAGGCGCTCGCGGCGCTGCAGGTGCTCGAGAACGGCCGGCTCGTGGTGATCGAGGCGACGCCCGACCAGTTCGCGCGCCACGGGCTCGTGGGTGCGGACACCGAGGGCCTCGTCGACCTGCCGCGCGCGATCGCGGGCATCGACGTGGTCGCGCTCTTCAGCGAGGTCGAACCGAGCAAGGTGAAGGTGTCGCTGCGCTCGACCGGGCGCGTGAGCATCGACCAGGTCTGCGCTCGTCTCGGCGGTGGCGGGCATCCGCACGCCGCCGGCGTCCAGCTGCGCGGCTCGCGCGAGGACGCGAAGGCGAAGATCCTGCCCGAACTCGCGCGGCTCATCGCCGCCGCCGAAGGCACCGCCGCCGCGGAGCCCCGCGCGTGAGTGCTCCCGCCGTGGCCGCCGCGCGGGCCGTGCGCCTGGTGGGCGAGGGGCTCTCGCACCGCTACGGTGCGCGCCTCGCGTTGCAGCCGGTCGCGTTCGACGTCGCCTCGCCCGGCGCGGTCGCGGTGACGGGCGAGAACGGCTCGGGCAAGAGCACGCTGCTCCGGATCGTGATCGGGATGCTGCGCCCGACCGCCGGCACGACCGCCTTCCACGTCGACGGCCGCGAGGTGGCGCCGCGCCAGCGGCGCACCGTGGCCGGGCTCGCCACGCCCGAGCTCTCGTTCTACGAGGAGTTCGGCGCCGCCGAGAACCTGCTCTTCGCGGCCGAGACGCTGGGCCTCGCCGATCCCCGCGGCGCCGTGCGCGCCGCGCTCGACGCGGTGCAGCTCACGCCGCGCGCCGACGACCGCGTCGCGGCGTTCTCGTCCGGCATGAAGCAGCGCCTGCGCCTCGCGTTCGCCGTGCTGCACCGCCCGCCGGTGCTCATGCTCGACGAGCCGGGCTCCCACCTCGACGACGCTGGCCGCGCGGTCGTGGAGCGCCTCGTGCGCGACCACGCCGAACGCGGACTGGTGCTCATCGCCACCAACGACCCACAGGAGATGCGACTTGCCCCGGGACGAATCGAGCTCCGCGGCCGCGGTCTGGGCGATCCTGCGTAAGGAGTGCCGCAGCGAGTGGCGCACGCGTTACGGATTGAACGCGGCGCTGCTCTTCGCGGTCACGAGCCTGACGGCGGTCAGCATGGCCGCCGGCCGGCTCGGCGATCGCACGGACCTGCTCGCGGGCCTGTTCTGGATCGTGCTGCTGTTCGCGACGCTCACCTCGATGAGCCACGCGTTCGTGCGCGAGGTCGAGGGCCGCACCATGCTCATGCTGCGGCTGGTGGCGTCGCCGACCGAGATCGCGACGGGCAAGCTGCTCTTCAACCTGCTGTTCCTGGGCGTCGTCGAGCTCGTGCTCGTGCCGCTCTTCATGATCCTCATGGGCGCGCCGTCCCCGAACTGGGGCGCGTTCCTCGCCGTGCTGGCGCTCGGGACCGTGTCGCTCGCCGCGTCCTCGACGCTGGTCGGCGCGGTGATCGCGCAGACGCGCGGCCGTGGCGCGCTGTTCGCGGGCGTTTCGTTGCCGATCTTGCTGCCGGTGCTCGCGGCCGCGGTGCAGGGAACGCGCGACATGTGGGCGGGGCATCCGTCCGCTTCGTCGCTGCGGCTGCTGGCGGCCTACGCGGTGGCATTGCTGGCGGCGAGCCTGCTACTCTACGACCACCTCTGGGAGGATTGATCCCGCATGCTCTGGCGCACCCTGCTCTTCGTCTGGATCGCGGCCGCGATGACGATCGGGCTCCTCAAGGCCCCGCTCGTTCCCGTGCTGGAAGAGACCACGCGCGTGATCTACTTCCACATCCCGTCCGCCTGGGTGACCGTGGTCGCCCTGGGCTGGTCGATGCTTCACAGTATCCTGTACTTGTGGAAGCGCGACCTGCGAAACGACGATCATGCCGCCGCCGCCGCCGAACTCGGCCTGCTGTTTTGCATTGCGGCCACCGTCACCGGGGCGCTTTGGGCCAAGGCGATGTGGGGGGCGTACTGGAACTGGGATCCTCGTGAGACTTCGATCTTCTTCATCCTCCTTCTCTACAGCGCGTATCTCGCGCTCCGCGGTAGCATCGAAGGGGACGAGAAGCGGGCACGACTGTCGGCCATCTATTCGGTGGCCGCGTTCGTGGCCGTACCGTTCCTCATCTTCGTGGTCCCGCGGATGTACGACACGCTTCATCCGGACCCGCTGATCAACAAGCGGGGCAAGATCGACATGGATCCGCTCATGGTGCAGTGCTTCGTGGCCATGCTGGCGGGTTTCACGGTGTTGTTCTTCTGGTTGCAGACGCTGCGCGTCCGCGTGACGCGGCTCGAGCGGCGGCTGCAGCTCGCACGAGGGTAGGTCATGGACCGCAATTGGGTCGTGTTGGGCGTCTCGCTGCTCGTCTGGGGCCTGTTGTTCTCGTGGCTGATCCGGGTCGAGAGGCGAGTGCGGGAACTGGAGAAGAAATGAACGTCAAGATCATGCTTGCGGTCGGCCTCCTGGTCGCCGCTGTCGCCATCGGGCTCACGAGCTTCAAGCAGACGATGACCACGTACACCGACTTCGCCGGCGCCCGCTCGCGGCCGAACGAGGACGTGCAGGTGAGCGGCATGCTCGCCAGCCGCGGCTACGTGATGAAGCCCACCGAACAGTACCTGCGCTTCGCCCTGCGCGACGCCAAGGGGGACACGATGAACGTGGAGTACCGCGGCATCGTGCCGGGCAACTTCGCACAGGCGATGGGCCTGGTCGCCGTTGGCCGCTTCCAGGGCGATCACTTCGAGGCCAAGCAGCTGCTGGTCAAGTGCCCGTCCAAGTACCAGTCGATGGAGAAGCAGCAGGAAGCGGCGGCCCGCGGGCAAGGGACCACGTCGTGAAGCAGGCCGCGCCGCTGACGGCGCTGGCGCTGCTCGTTCCGGCGCTCGCGTGGGCGGCCGGGAATGCGGGTGCCCCCGGGATGAATCCCGGGCAGATGCTGAGCTGGCTCGCGCTGCTCGCCTCGATCGCGGCCGCGTTCGCGTGGCTGCTGGTGGGCATGGGGCAGGAGAAGCTCCAGCCGCTGGCCAAAGGTGCGTTCGTGCTGGAGTGGGCCGCGTTCCTCGGGGGCGCGGCGTTCCTCTGGTGGATTCTCTTCAACCACCAGTACCAGTACCAGTACGTGCACGACTACTCCTCGCGCAGCATGCCGCGGCACTTCGTGTACGCGGCGTTCTGGGGCGGGCAGGAAGGCACGTTCCTGCTCTGGGGCTTCCTCTCCGCCACGCTCGGCCTGGTACTCATGCGGTGGAAGAGCCGCTCCATGCCGCTGGCGATGTTCTTCCTCAACCTGCCGGTGGTGATGCTGGCGCTGGTGACCGTCATGCGCGGGCCGTTCCTCATCGCGCGCGAGGCGTTCACCGACGGTGTCGGCCTGAACCCGCTGCTGCAGGACTACTGGATGACGATCCACCCGCCGGTGCTGTTCACCGGCTTCTCGTCGTTCGTGGTGCCGTTCGCGATCGCCTGCGCGGCGCTCGTCAAGCGCGACTACGACGGCTGGGTGAAGGCCGTGCTGCCTTGGGTCGTGTTCTCGACGGCCATCCAGGCGACCGGCTTCATCATGGGCGGCGTCTGGGCGTACAAGGTGCTCGGCTGGGGCGGCTACTGGGGCTGGGACCCGGTCGAAAACGGCTCGCTGATCCCCTGGCTCTCCAACGTGGCGCTGCTGCACGGCCTGCTGGTCCAGCGCGTGACGGGAAGCCTGCGGAAGACCAACTTCTTCCTCGCGATCACGTCGTACGTGCTCGTGCTCTACGCGTCGTTCCTGACGCGCAGCGGCGTGCTCGCCGACTTCTCGGTGCACTCGTTCGCGAACCTCGGCCTGTCGGGCTTCCTGCTGTCGTTCATCGGCATCGCCGCGATCTCGGGCTACGGCCTCCTGATCTGGCGGCTGGTACAGCACGACATCCCGGCGCCGGCGCAGCCGCTCGGCACGTTCTCGCGCGAGTCGTTCATCTGGCTCGGCCAGCTGGTGTTCATGCTCATGTGCCTGCTGATCACGCTGGGCATGAGCGCGCCGCTCATCACGCGGCTCTTCGGTCCGCCGGCCAACGTGCAGACGTCGTACTACAACCTCGTCAACGCGCCACTGGCGATCGCGATGGGCCTGTTGCTGGGCATCTCGCCGCTGCTGCGCTGGCGCGGGCACGAGATCCCGGCCCGCCCGCCGGGCCTCAAGAGCGTCTTCAGCGTGATCGGGCTCGCGATCTCGCTGCTCTTCCTCGGCACGTTCGTGATGTCGTGGATGCACCGGATCAGCCCGGGCTGGGTCGCGGCCGCCGGCATCTTCCTGCTGCTCTGGCTCGTCGCGGCGCTGGTCTTCTACGCGCCGGTGACGATGGTCGCCGCCGTCGGTGGCGCCGTGATCGCGGTGGTCGCGGCCGCACTCGGTGTGCGCGACGCGATGCCGATCGCGGTCATCTTCGCGATGGCCTTCGCGCTCGTCGCGAACTGGGGCACCACGGTCCGCGGCTTCCGCGCGAGCTGGAAGCACGGCGTCGCCTACCTGGGCCACATGGGCGTGGCGGTGCTGCTGATCGGCGTCATCGCTTCGTCCAAGTACGGCCAGTCGGCGCAGGTCCAGCTGCCCGTGGGCGAGGCCCGCAACGCGCTCGGCTACAAGCTCACGTTCCAGGGCATGCAGCACTCGGCGGACGGGAAGGACCTCGCGGTCATCGCCGTGAACGGCCCGGACCGCAGCTTCACCGCCAGGGCCCACTTCTTCTGGAGCGAGTACAACCAGGGCTGGATGAAGAACCCGCACATCGAGCGCTTCGTCACCAAGGACCTCTACATCTCGCCGCTCGAGATGGTCGGCGACACGCCGGGCGAGGGCGGCGGCGGCGTGTGGTTCGAGCCGGGCGAGTCGAAGCAGATCGGCCAGGTGAAGTACACGTTCGAGAACTTCCTGCCCGAGCCGGGTGAAGGGAAGATGAAGCTGACGGCCAACCTGACCGCCGAGACCGGCGGCCGCACGGTGCCGCTCAAGCCGGTCTTCTCGATCGACATGGCCTCGGGCGAGCAGACGCGCAATCCGGACTACCTGCCGGGCGGCGGCCAGGTCGGCATCGTCAGCGCCGACCCGCGGACCGGCCGCGTCCAGCTCTCGATGCCGGGCAGCGAGGCGACGCACTCCGCGGAGATCCTCGCGGTCGAGGTGAGCACCAAGCCGTTCATCAACCTCGTCTGGCTGGGCTCGATCATCATGCTCTCGAGCGCCTTCCTCGTGGTCGTTCGCCGCGGCCAGGACCTGGCCAAGGCCTAGGAGCACTCATGCCGTACCGGCGCGCTCGCGCCGCGCGTTCTTCGCGGGGTTCCGCCTTCGGCGGGGCCCCGCGTTGCGTTGCGGCGCTGCTCGCGCTCGCGTTGCTGCTCGCGGCCGGCTCCGCCGGTGCATCCCGTGTCGTTCCGCACGCGGTGCGGCCCGCGGCGCCGCTCACGTTTCCTGGGCTCGCGTGGGACCTGCCGGGACCGCGGGTGAACGCCGCGCTCGCCGCGCTGGGCTTCGCGCACCTGCACGACGCGGGCGAGCGGCCGCCGTGGCGCGGGCGCGCGTTCGGGCGCATGGCCGGGGCGATCCCCGAGTACGACGCGGACGGGCGGCTCGTCGCGCTCATGCTGCGTTTCGAGCCCGACCCGCGCGGCAGCCGGCTGCAGCGCTACGCCGAGCTCGTGGACTCGCTGCGGGCTCGCCACGGGCGCTGGACGGTGCAGGTGGTGCCGGGCCGCCCGGCCGATGAGGAGCGCTTCGGGCGTTCGCGCTTCGTGCGCCGCTACGGTCCGCGCACGGCCGCGACGCTCTGGACCGACGTCGCCGGCGGTGGGGCCGTGGTGCAACTGGACGAGGACGGCGTGCTCTGGCTGCGCTACGAGTCGCCGCGCTGGCCGGCGGCGGCGCGGCCTTTCAGCGACTGACGCGGAAGCGGCCCACGAGCACCATGCCGTCTCCCGCATCGCGAGCGGGGCCCGTCGGCGTCGCGGGTACCGTGTCGCCGTCGCGCCACCACCAGAGCGTCGCCCACAGCGTGTGCTCGCCCGCCGCGAGGCCCGCGGGCGCCACCCACGACGTGCGCACGTCCCATGCGCTGCCCGCCGGCCACGCGGCCGGATCGGCGAGCCCGAACCCGAGCGGCACGGGCGGCGCGTCGAGCGCCTGCTCGCGCGGGCCGGTGACGGTCCACTGGACGAGCGGCACGCCGGGCAGCGGGCCGTCGCGCCGCCAGCGCGCCACGATCGGCAGCCGCCCGCCGGGCGCGACGACCGGCGCCGGGAGCGAGGCCGAGAGCAGCGCGAACGCGCCCGGCCAGTGCGCGAGCGGCGCGGCGCTCGTCGCGGGCGCCGCCGCGAGCCACGCCAGCGTGTCGCGCCCGCCCGGCTGCAGGCGCACCAGGTCGCCCGCGGCGTCGGCCACGTGCAGGCCGCGCGTCGCGACGAAGGCGCGGATGCGCGCGAGGTCGGCGGCGGTCAGTTCGCCCTTCGCGACCAGCGCGCCCGCGTCCATGAGCATGCCGTCCACGTGCGCGGGTGCGGGGTAGGGCCGCGGCGAGTACGTGAAGTGTCCCGCCGCCACGTGATGCAGCGAGTGCAGCGAATCGCGCGCCGAGAGCGGCGCGAGCGAGGGGAAGTCGGCGACGATGGTCCCGTACGCGGGGAGCGCGCGCTGGAACGCCTCGCGCCAGCGCGCCATCGCGAGGTCGTGTGGCGTCGGCCACGCGGCTTCCGCCGGCGCGTCCGGGCTCTCGGCGAGCCCGGGCGACCACGGGCCCGCCAGCAACTGGCCGGCGAGCGACGCGGCGAGCACCGCGCCGGCGAGCCGCCGCGGCCGGCGGCGGGCGAAGCGCGCGACGCCCTCGACCAGCGCGAACCCGGCGAACGGCAGCGTGAGCGCCGTGTACTGGTAGAGGATCGTGTGCTGCTCGAGCCGGCTCGAGAGGAAGTGCTCCGCCAGTACCGGCGCCGCCGGCAGCAGCGACAGCGGCGAGGCGAGCGGCAGCGCGAGGAAGGGCCCGAGGAACGCGGCCCAGAAGACGAGCTTCGCGCGCGCGTCCTCGGGATCGCCCGGCGTGGTCACGAACGCCGCGAGGGCCGCGAGCGGCCGGCGCGCGAGCGCACCGAGCATCTCGCGCGGCGTGTGGCCCCACGCCGCGTACATGGCGCCGTAGTCGGCCTCGCCGTGCGCGAAGCGGGGCTTCAGGACGCCGAAGCTCAGGGCGAGCGAGCCCGCCGCGACGGCGAGCAGCCCGAGCCCGGCGCGGCGCGAGGGCCCGCGCAGTCGCGCCAGCGCGCCGAGCGTCGCGAGCGGCAGCGCGACGTCCTCCTTGGCGAGCGCCGCCAGCGCACCGAACCCGAGCGCCGGGCCGCCGCGGTTCGCGGCCAGCGCCACGGCCGTCGCGAGCAGCAGGGGCGTGGCCAGCGTCTCGGGGTGGAACTCGAAGAGCGCGAGATGGGCGAGCGCCGGATGCGCCAGCCACGCAAACGCGAGCAGCGCCGCGGCCGGCTCGTCGCCCAGGCGGCGCCGCGCGTGCAGGAAGAGCGGCCACGCGGCCAGGGCCAGCGCCGCGGACTGCAGCGCCGGGAGCAGCACCGGTGGGCGCACCAGGGCTCCCAGCGGCGCCAGCGGGACGAGGATCAGCGACGAGTGGTCGCCCAGCCACGCCATGCCGCGCACGCTGCTCGTCCAGCGGCCGTGGAGCACGCCCGAGACGGCCTGCGCGAAGATCGCGAGGTCGAAGTCCGTGTACAGGAACGTGCGCAGCTTGAGCACGCAGGCCCCGGCCACGAGCGCGGCCCAGGCGGCGATTCCGGCCGCGAGGACCCGGCGGGCGGTGCGCGAGCGGGGGGCAGGAGCGGTGAACGGCGACATGGCGGTGGGCCGCAAGGAAATGGAGGGCCGGACCGGCCGTGGGGTGCCGGGACGGGCGCCGGCCGACGGAATCCCCATCGTCCGTGCGCGCGGATGGCCTAGACTGTAGTCCATCTGGCTCGGGTTCCCGAGTTCGCCCCCCCGGGGTGCCGCCGCGCACCCCAAGCCCTGGAGGTCGGGAATGCGCCTCTTGCGTCTCCTGCTGCCCTGCCTCGCCGCCGCCCTTCTCGTTCCCGCCGCCGCACAGGCGAAGGAAGGCCCGCGCTCCACCGCGGCGCGAGTCAAGAAGGAAGTCCCACTCGCGATCGCGCCGCCCGCGACGATCGGGCCCGTTCGCGTGCCGGCCGACCTCGTGCTGCGCACGCTGCACGAGGAGGACGAGGACGAGAACCTGATCCCGATCGATGACCGGCCCGAGTCGCCGCTCTACCAGCCGCGGCTCGAGTGGGGCACGCGCGGCATCGCCGCGCCGTCGGCGGCCAGCGCGTTCGGCGCCAACGTGCGCATCAACACGCTCGTCGGCACGCCCGCGGGCAACGGCGAGGCGGAAGTCTCCATGGCCGCGATCGGCAACAAGCTGATCTCGGGCTGGAACGACGGCCAGTTCTGGCAGCTGCAGCCCGGGTTCGTGGGCTACGGCTACTCGATCGACGGTGGCGCCACGTGGACCGACGGCGGCAGCCTGCCGGTCTCGGGCGCGACCGACATCTTCTACGGCGACCCCGTGATCGTCGCGGACCCCGCGGGGCATTGGTACTTCGCCGACCTCTGGCGGCCGAGTCCTACGGTGACCGGCATCACGGTCTCGCACGGAACGTTCGCGGGCGCCGCGCCCGCGTGGGATCCGCCGGTCGCGATCGCGACGCACGCCACCGACTACCTCGACAAGCCCTGGCTCGGCGTGGATCCCACCACGGGCAACGTCTACTGCGCGTACGTGCGGTTCCTCTCGGCGGGCGGGCAGCGCATCGAGTGGTCGCGCAGCGTGGACCACGGCGCACACTGGTCGGCCCCGATCACCATCACCGCGTCGACCACGTATCCGATGGCGCCGCGCATCCAGGTCGGGCCCACGGGCCAGGTCTACCTCGCGTACTACTCGTACGACGCGAGCACGGGTAACGAGTACGAGCGCATCCGCAAGTCCACCGACGGCGGGCTCTCGTTCGGCCCCGAGACCAACATCGGCGGCCGACCGTTCCTCAACAACTACTATTCCGGGCCCGCGGGCTACAACCGCGAGCGCATGGTGGCGCTGGTCTCGTTCGACGTGGACCGCTCGACCGCGCCCTCGCGCGGCAAGCTCTACGCGGTGTGGCAGGAAGGGCTCGACGTCAACAACGACGTGCTGGGCGGCACCGGGTCCGCCAACGAGATCGAAGCCAACGAGAGCTCGGCGGCCGCGACGCCGTTCACGCTGGGGCAGGCGCTGCTCGGCGGGCTCTCGAGTACGGCCGACCAGGACTGGTGGTCGTTCGCCGGCACGGCGGGGCAGACCGTGATCTTCTATCTTGTGCCCAACGGCTCGTCGTGCAACGGCTTCCTGCGCCTGCACGCGGGCGGCGGTTCGGCCTCGAACCGCGTCGCCCTCTCGCATTTCAGCGGCGGCGTGGCGCTGGTGGAGTTCACGCTGCCGTCCACGGGCACGTACTACCTGCGCGTCGGCAACTGGGACGGCGTCGGCACGAACATCGGCAACTACGTCGTCTACTCGGGCACCCACACGTCGACCGCCAACGACATCGCGCGCGACCACCGCGACGTGATCGTCTCGTCCTCGTCCGACGAGGGCGCGACGTGGTCGACGCCGGTCGTGGTCAACGACGATCCGGCCCGTTACGACGACGCGTGGCCCGAGGTCGCCGTGGACGCCGCCGGGCGCGTGCACGTGGACTGGTACGACCACCGCGACGACGCGGCCAACGGCATCCTGACCTCGATGTACTACACGCGCTCCGACGATCGCGGGAAGACGTTCAAGCCCAGCGCGCGCTTCAGCACGGGCTCGCCGATCAACTGGAACAACGTCGCGACGAACATCTTCCCGAACATGGGCGACTACTCGGCGCTGGTCGCGGACGGAATGAACGTCTACGCCAACTGGGCCGACGGCCGCGACGGCACACCGGACTCGTACTTCTCGAAGCTGGTCGACGCCACGACCGCGGTGGAGCCGCCCGCGGCGGTCGCACGCACGTTCGGCGTGCGCGGCCTGCAGCCGCTGCACGCGGGTCGCGTGCGGGCGATGCTGAGCCTGCCGCGCGCCGGCGCGGCGAGCGTGGAGCTGCTCGACGTCACGGGCCGCCGCGTGGCCGCGGCGGACTACCCGGCCGCGGGCGACGGCGACCACGTGGTCGAACTGGGCCAGGGGCTCGGGCCCGGCATGTACTTCCTGCGCGCGCACCAGGCCGGCGGCACGGTGAGCGGCAAGGCGGTGGCGCTGAAGTAGGGGCGCGGACCGTCGGCGAGACGAACGGGCGGCACGCACGGCGTGCCGCCCGTTCGTGTCGAGGGAAGTTGTGCGAGTGCCCCGCCTCGTCCTCGACCGGCTGCACCCATGGCCACGTTCGGACCATCGACGCGGAATTGCCCGGGTCGGACAATGGTCGGGACCAGCGGGCAGACATCCGGGTGATCGATCTTGCCGTCACCCTTGTGGATGCCGCGTCAGGGGGAACCAATGAGAAGGGGAGTCCTTCGCTTCCTATCGAGCGCCGCCGTTCTTTCATCGCTCCTCTGGGGTCACGTCGCGAGCGCCCAGGTGGCGGTAGGAGCTTCGTTCGGTTATTCGCACCTGGCCTATCCCGACAGTCCACGCTTCAAGAACGATGTCGTCGGATTGCCCGGGACCCAGGCATGGGGACAACCGGGATTCCGGATCGGCTATCGGTTGCCGGGCGGCCGTTGGGAAGTGCTCGCCGACGCCGGACTCGAGACCGTGCGCCGTTCCGGCACGATGAGTGCCGATGAGACCACGCTCGAAGCGATGCCACAGGTCCAGGCGAACATCGCGGAATGGCGTGGATGGAGCCCCTTCGTGAACGCCGGTGTCGGAGTCCTCCACGAGACCGCATTCACCACGTACGGCGCGTCGTACGTCGTGACGCGGCCCGTGTTCGGCGCCGGTGCCGGCGCGCGGAGGTCGGTGAGCGACGGCCATGGTTCCGTGCGCATCGAACTGCGCTATGACCGCGTGCCTAAGCGCACGACGAGCCTGAAGTCGTATTCGAGCGCCGACGACTTCGTCTTTCCCACCACCGACATGCTCTCCGTCAAACTGGGCTTCGACCTGTTCGTGGCGGGCGGAGATCGCAGGCGCGAGCGTGCCGGCTCCGATTCGGGCACGGCGAGGTGAGCCATGCGGCCTGATCTGCGATACGGCGCGCGTGCCAGGGTCGGCTGGGTACGTGCGATAGCGGTCTTCGGCCTGCTCGCGGTCACGACCGGATGTGGCCGCTCGGCGCTCGATACCGGGTTCTGGAACCCGTGGTTCAGCGCGGTGGGTGGCTCGTCGACCAGCGACGTCTACGCGATCGGTTCCTCGACGATCTGGCATTTCGATGGCCGCCGCTGGATCCCCGAATGGGAGGGTCCCAGGGGATTCCTGAACGGTGTCTGGGTGCCGTCGGCGAATGCCGCATACGTCGCGTGGAGCAGTCCGGACGGCGGGGTCACCGGAAGGGTCTACCGTTTCGATGGCCGTGCCTGGCATCGGGCGGCCGATGCCCCAGCGGCGCTCGAGTCGGTCTGGGGAAGCTCGGAACACGATGTGTTCGCCGTGGGCCGCCAAGGGTTGATCTTGCACTACGACGGGGCGACGTGGAACGCGATCACAACGGGCCGGGGCGAGTGGTTGCAGGGCATCTGGGGAAGCTCCTCCCGAGACGTGTTCGTCGGAGGCCTCGTGGACTCCATCCTCCACTTCGATGGTGTTCACTGGTCCCACCAGTACACGGGTTCGCCGACGACCGCCGTCTGGGGCAGTTCGAGCAACGACGTATTCGCGGTGGGAGGGCCCGCAATTTCGCACTACGACGGCGTGAACTGGAGTTCCCAGGCGAGCGGTACGACGAACAACCTGTTCGCGGTCTGGGGCAGCGCGCCGGATGACGTCTTCGCCGTGGGCGCCAACGGCACGATCCTGCACTACGACGGGACGATGTGGAGCGCGCAGTCGAGCGGTACGACCAGCCATCTCTGGGGTGTCTGGGGAACCTCGAGGTCCGACGTATTCGCCGTGGGCCAGGAACTGATCCTGCGCTACGACGGAAAGCTCTGGAGCCAGCCCACCGCGGTCCAGCGCTCGGGTGCGATCACTCACCTGACGGCACCGTCGGTCGGCGCTGCTCAGTAGCGTTCCTTCAAGTCCCGTCGGGAGGGCGGTTCGATCGGGCCCGCGGCAATCGTCGCGGGCCCGTCGGCTTTCCGCGGCTGAGCGAGCTTCTTGCCGACTGCCCAAACGTGCAGTATCCTACCCGCGGTGCCAGAGTCCGGTCATGTTCGAATCGCTCAACGACCCGGTCGACGTCCTGACGGCGTTCGTGGACGGGGGTATGACGCCTATACGCTTCCGCTGGCAGGGTCGCGTGGTCCGGGTGAGGAAAGTCACGGGGCAATGGAGTCGACGCGACGGGCAGGCCGTCCTGCGCTATTTCGCGGTGCAGGGGGCCAAGGACGAGACCTTCGAGCTCTGCTACGACGCTCGCGGGCCGCGCTGGATCCTGAGCCGCGCCTGGACGCCGCCCGCCTGACCGCGACCGGCCGCATGACCGCGACCAGCCGCCACACCGACCCAGGCCGACGAAGGGAGGCCATGTAATGATCCTGCTCGTCGACATGGATGCGTTCTTCGCGTCGGTCGAGCAGGCGCACCATCCGCACCTGCGCGGCAAGCCGGTGATCGTCTGCGGCGATCCCGACCGGCGCGGCGTGGTGACCGCGGCCTCCTACGAGGCGCGGCCGTTCGGCGTGCACGCGGGCATGCCGCTCGCCGAGGCCAAGCGGCTCTGCCCGCAGGCCGAGTACGTCGAGGGCAATCCCCGCAAGTACGTCGAGAAGTCGCTCGAGATCCTCGAGATCCTCCTTTCGGTCACGCCCGACGTGGAACCGTTCAGCGTCGACGAGGCGTTCCTCGATCTCGGCAAGTTGGGCGATCGCGCCGCCACGCGCGAGGCGGCGATCGCGATCGCGCGCGGCATCCAGCAGCGCATCGCCGACGAGCACGGCCTGGGCGCCTCGATCGGGATCGGCCCCAACAAGCTGATCGCCAAGATGGGCTCCGGCGTGAACAAGCCGCGCGGGCTCACGTTCCTCGACGAGGAGGGCTTCCGGCAGCTCTTCTGGCCGCAGGAGGTGCAGGCGCTCTGGGGCGTGGGTCCCAAGATGGCAGGTCACCTGAACGGACTCGGGATCCGCACCGTGGGCGATCTCGGGCGCGCGCGACCCGAGATGCTCGAGCAGGCGTTCGGCGTCACGGGCCCGCACCTGCGCGAGGCGGCGTGGGGGCACGACCAGACGCCGGTGATCCCGTACCACGAGGGCGTGGATCCCAAGTCGATGGGGCACGAAGTCACGCTGCCCGAGGACTGCCGCGACGCGGAGTTCCTGGAAGGCACGCTGCTGCGGCTCGCCGACCAGGTCGCACGCCGCCTGCGCGGCGACGCGTTCGCGGGGCGCACGGTGACGGTCAAGCTGCGCGATCACCGCTTCCGCACGATCACGCGCCAGCGCGCGCTGCCGGTCGCGGTCGACGAGCACCTCGGCATCTTCGAGGTGGCGCGCGCGCTCTGGCGCGCCAACTGGCACGGCGAGCCGCTGCGGCTGCTCGGGATCAGCGTGAGCGCGCTGGAGAAGAAGGGCGAGGGCGAGCAGACCGAACTCTTCGCGCGCGACGAACGCTCGCGCACGCTGCAGGCGGCGCTCGACAAGGTGCGCGACAAGCTGGGCGAGGCGTCCGTCGTGCCCGCGGGCTCGCTCATGCACCGGCGCGCGATCGGGCACGTGCCCTTCGGCGCCATCAAGCGCTCGGATGCGGGAGCGGGCGCGCTCTCGCGCGAGGGCACCGCGTCGCAGGTAAAGACGGTGCTGCGGCGCGCCAGCGAATTGGGCGAGGGACCGGTGCGCGAACCGCGGGCGCCCGAACGGGGCGCGCGCGGCACGCCGAAGCCCGCGGAGCGTGGCGATCGCCCGCGCCCGGTCGAGGGCCGCCCGCGCGGCGGCAAGCGGGGCGGCGCGTGAGCGCGGCCGGCGCGATCCACGTCGGCACGTCGGGCTATTCGTTCGCCGACTGGGTGGGGCCCTTCTACCCGCCGGGCACGAAGAGCGGCGACTACCTGCCGTACTACGCGCGACAGTTCGGCTGCGTCGAGGTGAACTCGACCTACTACCGGATCCCGAACCCGCGCGTGCTCTCGCTCATGGAGAAGAAGACGCCGGACGGTTTCCGGTTCGTGGTCAAGCTGCACCAGTCGATGACGCACGAACGCGGTCTCGAGCCCGGGACGACGCGCGACTTCCTCGCGGCGATTCAACCGCTCAAGGACGCCGGCAAGTACCACGGCCTGCTCGCGCAGTTCCCGTGGAGCTTCAAGAAGACCGACGAGACCAAGCGCCACCTCGAGGGCCTGCGCGAGTCGCTCGGCGACGAACCGCTCTGGGTCGAGTTCCGGCACGACTCGTGGATGCACGCCAAGCTGCCGGACTGGTTGCGCGAGCGCTCGCTCGGCTACTGCGCCGTGGACGAACCGGCGCTGCCCGGGCTGGTGCCCCCGGTCGTCCACCTCACGACCGACACGGGCTACGTGCGCTTCCACGGCCGCAACGAGGCGACGTGGTGGGGGCGAGGCGGCGGCGACCGCTACGACTACGACTACTCCGAGCGCCAGCTGCTCGAGTGGGTCGAGAAGGTGCGCGTGCTGGCCGACCAGGCGAAGCAGACCTACCTGTTCTTCAACAACTGCCACGCCGGCCAGGCCGCCCGCAACGCCAAGCTCATGGAGGAGCTCCTGCGGCGCCAGGGCACGCTCGCCTGAGCGCGCCTTCCCGGGGGAGTCCGCGGCGTTGACGGGCCGGGAGGTGGCCGCTAGCGTGTCGCGGCCTTTCGATCGGCCGTCACCCGTCACCCGGAGAACCGCATGGACCAGGGACCCAAGTCGTACTGGGCGGAGTTCCTCGGCACGTTCGCGCTGTGCTTCGCGGGCCAGGGCTCGATCGTCGTCCAGCACCTCCTCGGGCGGAACGACCTGCTCACGATCGCGGCCGCGCACGGCATCGTACTGGCGGTCATGATCAGCGCGCTCGGCTCGGTCTCGGGCGGCCACTTCAACCCGGCGGTGACGTTCGGGTTCGTGGTCACGGGCCGCCAGTCGTGGACCAGCGCGATCACCTACTGGCTCTCGCAGGTGCTGGGTGCCGTGGTCGCGAGCGTGCTGCTGCGCGCGGCGGTGCCGGGCGAGGCGGGCGACGCGGTGCACTACGGCGTGCCGGTCGTCGCGGCCGGGCTCGGTGCGTCGCAGGCCTTCATCCTCGAGTTCGTGCTCACGTTCTTCCTCGTCACCGCCGTCTGGGGTACCGCCGTCGACGAGCGCGCGCCGCGCATCGGCGGCTTCGGCATCGGGCTCACGGTGCTGGTCGGCATCCTGGTCGCGGGGCCGCTGACCGGCGGCGCCATGAACCCGGCGCGCGCGTTCGGCGCGGCGCTGGTGTCCGGCACGTGGCGCGATCAGTGGCTCTACTGGGTCGCGCCGCTGCTCGGTGGCGCGGCGGCGGCGCGCGTCTACTGGTCCGTCATCCTGAGGAGCCGGCCATGAGCGAGATCGTCCGCCCGGCGGCGTTCGTCACGCGACCGCCCGAAAAGCTGCTGTTCCTCTGCATCCACAACGCCTCGCGCAGCCAGATCGCGGAAGGCTTCGCGCGCACCATGGCGCCCCCGGGCGCGACGGTGATGAGCGCGGGCAGCGAGCCGCGCGGACTGCACCCGCTCGCGATCGAGGTGATGGCCGAGGTCGGCATCGACATCTCCCACCACGTTTCCAAGTCGCTCGCCGACGTCGACTGGCGCAGCGCCGACACCGTGGTGACGCTCTGCGCCGAGGACGCGCAGGCGTGCCCGACGGTCGAGGCCGAAGTGCGCCGCGTCTTCTGGCTGCTGCCCGATCCCTCGCTGGTGCCGAAGGACCAGCAGCTCGACGCGTTCCGCGAAGTCCGCGACGAGATCCGCTGGCGGATCGCGTCGCTCTGGCCACGAGGCGACCAGGCGTGATCGGGCTGATCCTCATCGACGTCGACGGCACGCTGGTGGGGAAGAACGGCGTCCACGAGACGACCTGGGTGGCGCTGGACACGGCCCGCGCGCGCGGCGTGCCCGTCGCGCTCTGCACCGGCCGGATCGGCCGCGGGCTCGCGCTCGACTACGCGCGCCGCATTGCGCCGGAGGGACTGCACGTGTTTCAGAGCGGCGCGGTGGTCTCGCGCCCGGGGCAGCCCGCCGAGTACGCGAGCCGACTGCCGGAGGCCTCGTGCCGCGCGCTCGTCGAGATGTCGCGGCGCGAGGACGAGCCGATCGAGCTCTACAGCGAGACGCGCTTCTTCCTCGAGCGGCACACCGAGCTGACGCGCGTGCACGCCGAGCACCTCGAGATGGAGGCGGAGATCGTCGATCCGGCGAACCTGCCCGAGCCCGCGGTGCGCGCGCAGTGGGTCGTGCACGAGAGCCGCTGGCCGCACTTCCGCGCGCTGGTGGAGTCGCTGGGCGACGTCGACGCGCACCCGGCCACGGCGCCGTGGTCGCCGGGGACGGTGTTCTCGAACCTCGTGCGCCGCGGTACCTCCAAGTCGACTGCGCTCCGCTGGCTGGCCGCGCACCACGGCCTCGAGCCGACGCAGGTGGCGATGGTGGGCGACGGCGCCAACGACCTCGACGCGCTGCTCGCCGCCGGGCTCGGGATCGCGATGGGCAACGCCCCGCCCGAGGTGAAGGCGCGCGCCAGCGTGGTGGTGGGCGACGTGGACGCGGGCGGCCTCGCCGAAGCGATCGCGGTCGCGCTGGACTGAACCGGCCGCGCGGGCGGTCCACCCTGCGGCTGACGGCGGGCGGCCCGCGTGCTAGCTTCCCCGCGTTCCCCTTGCTTCCCGACCTAACGGAGAGGCCCTTCATGATGCGTCGTACTCTCGGCCGTACCCTGATCGTCGCCGCGCTGCTCGGTGTGGCCCTCGTCGCCGGCTGCAAGGGCAACGTGCAGGTCACGCCCATCAAGACGCTGCTCGACGACCCGTCGCGCTTCGACAAGCAGACCGTGCGCATCGCGGGCAACGTCACCAAGTCGCTCGGCATCCTCGGCTACGGCGCGTACCAGATCGACGACGGCACCGGTGCGATCGCCGTCGTGAGCCAGGGCGGCGGTGCGCCGCGCGAGGGCGCGAAGGTCGGCGTCGAGGGCGAGTTCCGTTCGGCGTTCACGCTCGGATCGACCACCGCGGCCGTGATCATGGAGCACCGGCGCGTCACACCCTGATCGAACGCTGAAACTCTCGGCGGGTGGCCGCGTGACGCGGCCGCCCGCCGTGTCGTTTCTGGCGCCGGCATACGTTCTCCGTTGGAGTCGTCGCGCGGCAGCGCTACGCTCGCGGTGTTCCAGTGCGCGGGGCGCAACCGCAGGGGGGAATGCTCTCCGAACTCGCGCCGGCCCCACCCGGCCTGGAACGTCGCGGTTGCGCGCGGTCCGGCGCGTGGGAGACCCACGATGTCCGCTCCCACGACGGCACCCGTGCACCCCCGGCACGCCCGCCTCGCGCTGATCCTCGCGGCGCTGCTGATCACGCTCCTCGCGCGCGCCCCGCACGGTGCTCCGCTCTTCTGCGCCCCACGTTCGTTCGACACCGGTGCGGGTCCCTACGCGGCCGCGCTCGCCGACGTGACGGGTGACGGCAGGCCGGATCTCGTCACCTCGAACATCAACTCGGGCACGATCGCGGTGCTGCCCGGCAACGGCGACGGCACGTTCGCCAGCCGGATCGAGACGGTCGCCGGCAGCTACCCCGAGAACCTCGCCGTCGCGGATGTCAGTGGCGACGCCAAGCGCGATGTGGTGGTCGTCAACTTCGTGAACGCGACGGTGTCGGTGCTGCTCGGCAAGGGGGACGGGACGTTCCAGCCACGCGTGGCGTACGCGACGGCCAACTACCCGACGAGTGTCGCGCTCGCCGACCTGACCGGGGACGGCTGGCCCGACCTCGTGGTCGGTTGCGCCGGCGGCGGGCCGACGCAGGGCGTGATCGACATCCTGCCCGGCACGGGCGCCGGATCGTTCGGCGCCGCGCAGCCGATCGCCGTGGCCGCGACGCCGTCGGGCGTCACCGTCGCGGACGTGACGGGGGACGGCACGCTCGACCTCGTCGCCGCCTGTTCGACGGACGGGACGGTGAAGATCTTCGCGGGCACCGGCGGGGGTGCCTTCGCGGGACCGGTGAGCCTCGCGGGGGTGGCGAGCACGCGCTTCGTGACCGTGGGAGATCTCGATGTCGACGGCTTTCCGGATCTCGTGGGGGTGGCCTCCGGCAGCCCGGCGAGCACGCTGTCGGTATTCCGCGGGACCGGGGCCGGCTCGTTCGCGGCCCGTGCCGACTACGCGTGCCCGAAGTCCACGCTGCTCGCGATCCTCGTCGACTGGAACGGCGACGGCGTGCTCGATGTCGCGACGATCGCGAGCCTGATCGTGAGCCAGCTCTCGCTGTTTCCCGGACTCGGCGGCACGGCGCTCGGCGCCCGCACCGACCTCGCGTGCGGCGGGCTCGCCGACGGCCTCGCGTGCGCGGACCTGGACGGAGACGGTCGGCGCGACTTCGTCGTCGCGAACCAGGAGAACTCGAACGCGTGGGTCTTCCTCGGGCTGGGCGGAGGGAACTTCGCGAACCGTGTCGACTGCGCGACCGGGGCCACGCCGAACTCGGTGGCGCTGGGCGACGTGAACGGGGACGGCTGGCTGGACATCGTCACGGCCGACTACGGGGCCGGCACGATCTCCCTGTCGATGGCCGCGGGCAACATGACGTTCCGGGAGCGCTGGACGTACGACGCGGGAGCGCTGCCGTTGCACGTCTCGATCGCGGACGTGAGCGGTGAAGGGGACCTGGACCTCGTCGTGTGCAACTCCGATTCGCCCGGGAGTGTTTCGGTGCTGCTCGGGCACGGCAACGGCGGCTTCACGCCGCCGACCGCCTTCCCGTGCGGGAGCTACCCCTACGCGACCGCCGTCGGCGACCTGGATGCCGACGGGATCGCCGACCTCGCGGTCGCCATCGCCGGTAGCGGCGAGATCGACGTACTGCCCGGCATCGGCGGCGGAGCGTTCGGGCCCGCCACCTCGTATGCGGTCGGCGGGCCCGTCTACGGCGTCGCCATCGGGCGCATGAACGCCGACGCGGTTCCCGACCTCGTCGCCGTCGATGCGCAGTACGGCCAGGTCGCGGTGCTGCTCGGCACCGGTGGCGGCGCGTTCGCCGCGGCGGTCCCGCATCCGTGCGGCCCGCAGCCGTCGTCGCTCGCGCTGGCGGACTTCGACGCCGACGGCAAGCTCGACGTCGTGACGGCGAACAGCAGCACGAACACGGTCTCGGTGCTGCGCGGCAATGGCGACGGCACGCTGGCCGCTCACGTGGACTACGGAGCCGGGGAGAACGCCTCGTGCGTGGCGACCGCCGACTTCGACGGCGACGGCCGGCTCGACGTCGCCACCGCGAACTACACGGCCGCCACGGTGTCGGTGCTGCGCGGCCGCGGCAACGGGACGTTCGGCGCCGCGCAGCATTTCGGCGCGGGGCGGCACCCGTACGGACTCGCGGCGGGGGTGCTCGCGGGCCACACACGCGTCGACCTCGTCACCGCGAACAACGAGGCCGGGTGCGTCTCGATCCTGCGCAACATGGGTGGAGCATTCGTGGACGTGGCGCCGCCCGCGGCGGCCGTCGCAGCGGCTCGCGCATGGCCGAACCCAGCGCAGGCCGAGGTGATGCTCCGTTTCACCGGGCTCGAGCCGGGCCGCGCCCAGGTGGACGTGTTCGACCCCGCGGGACGTCGGGTCCGCGCGCTGGTCGCGAGCGTCGACGGGCGCGGGGAGGCGCTCCTGGGCTGGGACGGCCGGGACGATTCCGGGGCCCCGCTGGCGCCGGGACTCTACCTCGCGAGGCTCCGCGGCGGTGCCGTCGCGACGTTGCGCATCGCACTCGTGAGGTGATGCACGGCAACGCGTTGCGTGGTCACCCTCGCGTGACGCTGCAAGCGAACGGCGGGCGGAGCCGAGGCCCCGCCCGCCGCGTGCTTCCGGTTCGCGACGCGTACCTTCAGGGCACCAGCGGCCGCGACAGGTGGTCCCACAGGAACTGGTAGGCGAGCGCCGACATGAACGCGCGCTGCGGGTTGTTCGCCGCGCCGGCGTGGCCGCCCTCGACGTTCTCGTAGTACCAGACGTTCTCGTGTCCCTGCGCGAGCATCCTGTACACCATGCGGCGCGCGTGACCCGGGTGTACGCGGTCGTCGCGCGTCGAGCTCGTGAAGAGCACCGGCGGGTACTTCGTCTCCTTCTTCAGGTTGTGGTACGGCGAGAACTCGCGGATGAACGCCCACTCCTTCGGGTCGTCCGGATTGCCGTACTCGCCCATCCACGACGCGCCCGCGAGCAGCTTGTGGTAGCGCTGCATGTCGAGCAGAGGGGCCTCGCAGACGACGGCGCCGAAGAGGTCGGGGCGCATGGTGAGCATGTTGCCCACGAGCAGGCCGCCGTTCGAGCCGCCGATGCAGCCGAGGTGCGCGGGGCTCGTCACCTTGCGCTTCACGAGGTCCTCGCCGACGGCGATGAAGTCCTCGTAGCAGTGGTGGCGGTTGGCCTTCACGCCGGCCTCGTGCCACGACGGCCCGAACTCGCCGCCGCCGCGGATGTTCGCCACGACCATCACGCCGCCGCGCTCGATCCAGCCCTTGCCCTGCACGCCGCTGTAGTAGGGCAGCTCGGAGACCTCGAAGCCGCCGTAACCGGTCAGCATCGTCGGCGCGGTGCCGTCGAGCTTGAGGTTCTTCGGCGCGACCTCGAAGTAGGGAATCTTCGTGCCGTCCTTGCTCACGGCCTCGTGCTGCGTCACGACGGCGTTCGACGCGTCGAAGAACGCCGGCGACTGCTTGAGCTTCTCGGCCGGCCCGCCGCCCACGCTGCCCATCAGCAGGCTGCTGGGGGTGAGGAAGTCGGTGATCGTGAGCCAGTAGTCGTCCGATTCGAAGCGGTCCACGGCGCCCGCGGAGATCGTGCCGAACTCGGGCAGGCCGGGTAGCGCCGCGTGCGTCCACTGGCCGTTCTCGAACTTCACCACTTCGATCCGGCTGCGCACGTTGTCGAGCAGGTGCAGCAGCAGCGTGTTCTTCGTCGCGCTGGTGCCGTCCAGCGACACGCGCGCAGTGGGCGTGAAGACCGCCTGCAGTTCGTGCTTGCCGGCCATCCAGTCGTCGGCCTTCGCGGCCAGGAGCGAGCCGCCGGGCCACGTGTGGCCGCCCAGCGTCCACGCCTTGCGCGGCTGGAACAGGAACCACTCGCGGAACGTGCTCAGGTCGACGTCCTCGGGCTTTTCGACCTTCACGAGCTTGCCGTCGCGGACGAGGAAGACGACGTTCGTGTAGAACGACATGCTGCGCTGAACGAAGTCACGCTCGAAGCCGGGCGTGAACGTGTGGAAGGCGTTGATCGAGACGTCGTTCGCCTGCCCCTCGTACACGGGCGTCGCCGAGGCGACGGGCGTGCCGCGCGTCCAGAGCTTGATCGTCCGCGGGTACCCGGACGTCGTGACCGTGGAGGCGTCGAACGCGACGCCCACGTAGACGTGGTCCTGGTCGATCCAGTTGACGTCGCTCTTCGACTCGGGCAGCTCGAAGCCGCCCTCGACGAACGACTTGGTCGACAGGTCGAACTCGCGGATCACGTGCGCGTCGGCGCCGCCGCGCGAGAGCGAGATCAGGCAGCGGACGTCGGCGGGCGGCAGGACGTCGGCGCCGCCCCAGACCCAGTTCTCCTTCTCGGACGCCGAGAGCGCGTCGAGGTCGAGCACCGTCTCCCACGCCGGCTCCGCCTTCTTGTACTCGTCGAGCGTCGTGCGGCGCCAGAGGCCGCGCGGGTGCTGCCGGTCGCGCCAGAAGTTGTAGTAGAGGTCGCCGTATTTGGTGACCGCGGGAATGCGCGCATTGGAATCGAGGATCTCGAGGAACTTGCCCCGCATGTCCTCGAAGCCGGCGGAGTGCGAGATCATCTGCGTCGACACGCTATCCTGCTGGTGCACCCAGTCGAGGGCACGGGCCCCGGTCACGTCCTCGAGCCAGAGGGCGGAATCGTCGGGAGGCGGTGCGGCATGTGATGCAGTGGACATGGCGGCCGTGAGCGCGACGAGCGCGAGAAAGGTTCGCATCGGGGTCTCCGGGAAAGGGGACGATCGCAACCGCGCGGAGCCTCTCAGATGCGCGCCCGCCGGTGCAACGCACCCGGTCACGAACGCGGCCAGTGGGCCGCCGAGCGGTCGCCCGGGCGTTCGGCGGGGGTGAACGGCGATGCGCCGGCGCGGGGCGCCGCAGCGCGGCGTCCCGCATCGAACCGGTGAGCTTCAGTGCGCCGGCGGCGGCGCCGGGACCGACGCCACCATCGCCTGCACGCCGCGCTCGTGCACCAGCCGTCCGCCGGCGTCCGCCGTGCGTGCGAGCCGTCCGAGCCCGGCCACGAGCGCGACGAGGAAGACCGCGTGGAGCGCGATCCGCACCGCGCGCGGCGCCTGCTCGCGCCGCAGCCACGGCAGCAGCGCGATCACCGCCCATGCGAGCGCGAGCAGCGTGAACAAGTCACGCGTCGCGACGCCCAGCCGCTCGTGTCGCGCGATCGGGGCCGCGAGCGCGCCGCCGTGATCGACGAGTTGCGCCGCGGCGTGCCCGCTGCCGGCGGCAAGCCACGCCGACAGCGCGCCGAGCGCGAGCACGACGAGCGCCGCGTCGGCCCAGGGGCGCCACGCGGGCCGGCCCAGCGCGCTGGCGATGCCGCAGGCCAGCACCAGCAGCGGCGCCACGAACAGCAGCGCGACGGGGAAGTGGGTCAGCGCGGGGTGGAGTCCGTCCCACCCCGGCAGCGATGGCCAGAAGGAGAGCAACATGGCAAGCCTCCGGTCACGGCGGCTCGGCGCTCGGCCGCGCCGCCGGTGGGTCAACTCGTGTGCACGAACCGGCGCGCGTTGGCGAAGCAGGTCGGGCAGTGGCCGCGCGGCGCTTCGGTGACCGTGCGGCCGCAGCCGCCACAGACCCAGTAGCCGTTCGCCGGCAGACGCCCCGCCTTCGCGGCCTCGAGCAGCGCGAGGTGGCCGCGCTCGGCCGCCAGGGCGTAGGTGGTGCTGCGAACCGCCATGGCGTGGCCCTGCGCCCGCGCCCGGTCGCGCATCGCGGGATAGAGCCGTTCGACCTCCCAGCGTTCGTGCGCCAGCGCGGTCTCGAGGTTGGCGTCGGTGGTACCGACCGCGAGCTTCTCCAGCACCGCGCGCGCGGGCGCGCCGGTGGTGGCGATCGCCTCGACGTGGCGCTTCGCGTGCACCGATTCCGCGACGGCACACGCGCGGAAGAGCGCTGCGAGCGAGTCGCGATGTTCCACCACGGCCTGTTGCGCGAAGGCCTGGTAGCGGGCCTGCGCGTTCACTTCGACGGCGAACAGGAGCTGGAGATTGGCGGGCGTGTCCCGCACGTCGGGGTCGGGCAGTGCGAGCGTCGAATCCGTGACGGGGGCCGGGGTCGGCGGCCGCCGCTTCGGTCGCGCCTCGCCGGCGATCGCACCGGCCAGCAGCGCCAGCACGGCGAACGCGACGAGATACGGAGCCGCGCCCCGGGAGTTCCGGGGATCGGTCGACATGGGCTCTCGCCTCCTTTCCGCGCGAGGCGGCGAAGCGACGGCCCGCGGCCGGCGAGGCGGACGAGTGCACGCGAACGCGCGCGGGGAGGGGGCGATGCCGGCAGCGGATCACCGCCGGGTGGCGGGCCGCACCTCGCGGCCACGGGGCGGCTCGCCGCACCCTCCGGGCGACGCGGCCCCGTGCGGGAGATCGTCCTGCCACGACCGGGCGCCGCGCCTGCGCCTCACGTCCACAACGCTAGCACCCCGGACGCCCGCCGGCCACGCCCGCCGCGCCTGCGTTTCCCGGGGCGAAAACGCGACGGCCCGCCGCGAGCGCGGCGGGCCGTCGTGACGTTTGCGGCTTGGGTGCTACGCGCGGCGCTCGCTGGTGACCGCCTCGTGCCGCCCGGCGAGGAACTGCTCGCAATCCTTCACGTCTTCGGGGCTGCCGATGAAGATCGGCGAACGCTGGTGCAGCGACTCGGGCGCGAGATCCATGATGCGCCGTGAGCCGTTGCTCGCCGCGCCGCCCGCCTGCTCGGCGATGAACGCCAGCGGCGCGCACTCGTAGAGCAGGCGCAGCTTGCCGTTCGGGTTCTTGCCGTCGCCGGGGTAGAGGTAGATGCCCCCGTAGAGCAGGTTGCGGTGGAAGTCCGCGACCAGCGAGCCGACGTAGCGTCCGCTGTACGGCCGGCCTGTCGCCTTGTCTTCCTGCTTGAGCCAGTCGACGTAGCGCTTCATGCCGTCGGACCACTTGCCGTAGTTGCCCTCGTTCACGCTGTAGATCCGTCCGCGCGAGGGCGTGCGGATGTTCGGGTGCGAGAGCAGGAACTCGCCGATGCTGGGCTCGAACGTGAACCCGTGCACGCCGTCGCCGGTCGTGTAGACGAGCATCGTCGTGGTGCCGTAGAGGACGTAGCCGGCGCACAATTGGCGCCGGCCCGCCTGCAGGCAGTCCTCGACCGTACCGTGCCCCTTGCGCGAGATGCGCGGCAGGATGGAGAAGATCGTCCCGATGTTGACGTTCGCGTCGATGTTCGACGAGCCGTCGAGCGGGTCGAAGTTCACCACGTACTTGCCGATCGGCGCGCCGTCGGGCATCGGGACGATGCCCTCGTCCTCCTCCGAAGCCACCACGGCCAGCTGGCCCGTGGAGCCGAGCACCATCATGATCGTCTCGTGCGCGAACACGTCGAGCTTCTGGACGCGTTCGCCCTGGACGTTGGTGGTGCCCGTCGCGCCGAGCACGTCGACCAGCCCGGCCCGCACGACCGCCTTGTTGATCATCTTGGCGGCCAGCGCGATGTCGAGCAGGACGCTCGTGAACTCGCCACTCGCTTCGGGGTGATCCCGTTCCTGCTGAAGCACGAACTGGGACAATGTGACGGCGCGATCGATCATGGGGCTCCTTTCCGCTCTCAGTCGGAGAGTCCGGTCACGTCCTCGGGTCCACTGACGACGGCGACGTTCGGCGTGGCGCTCGGGAACGAGCCCGGCACGAACGGCGCGTACTTCTCGGCCACGGCACGCGTGCCGTCCGCCTTGAGCTGCTTGAGCAGGAACGTGAAGCGTTCCTCGAGCGACTGGCCGATCGCTCCGCGCACGTCCGCGGGCAGCGACCACAGCTCCTTCTTGAACGCGCCGAGTGCCTTCTTGCGCGCCTTGTAGAGGAACTGCTCCTCGGTGTCGCCGGCCTTGCGCTCGCCGGCCGCGGAGACGCGCAGGTCGTCGTAGATGCGGTTCTTCAGCTCGGCCGGGAACTTCGGGTGGTCGAAGATCATGTTCTGGAACTCGGTCGCGAGATGGATCTCGCACGCGAACCGCTTCGGGAACTCGCCGAACAGCTCCGACGGCAGCGTCGAGGCGCCGTGCTGCACGGTGCCGGCGAAGCCGTACTTCTGGGTCGAGAGCTTGCTCAGGTTCTCGAGCGTGTCGAAGTCGAGCTTGACCTTGGCGATCGTGCCGTCCGGCAGCGGCACGCCGCCGTGGCTCGTGCCGGTCTGGATCGAGATCTTGCTCATGCCGGGCGCGCCGGGGGCGAGTTGGGCGAGCTTGGCGTTGAAGATCTCGACGAACGCCTCGAGCTCTTCGGCGGTGGAGTTGCGGCCGCCGACCTCACCGATCTCGCCGCCCACCGACACGTGCACGCCCTTGGGCTCGTGCTTGCGGATGAACGCGGTGATCTCGGCGCAGATCGTACCGTTGAGCTGCTGCTGCTCGCGGTGCGTGGGCTTCTCCAGCTCGACCAGCGTCGACGTGTCGACGTCGATGTTGTAGAAGCCGGCCGCGATCGCCTCGGCGGCGAGGTCGGTCACCGTCTTCTTCTCGGCGGCCGGATCGGCGGCGTACTTCTTGGCGTTGATCTGGAAGTGGTCGCCCTGCACGAACACCGGGCCCTTCCAGCCTTCGCGCAGCGCGGCCGCGAGGAGCACGAACACGTACTCGGTCGGGCGCTGGTCGGTGTAGGTCATCTCCGAGCGAGCGATCTCGATCAGCACGGCGCCCGCGTCGAGCGCCTTGCGGGCGCGGAAGAGCGCGCGGGCGGTGTCGTACGCGATGCCGCGGATATTGATGGCCGGCACGGTGAAGGTCGCCGGCACCTCGCCACGGCCGCGGGCCATGTAGAGGTCGTGGATCGAGGCGGGGTAGATCCCGACGCTCTTGCACTGGTCGAGCACGGACTGGCGCGCGACGTCGCGCACCTCGCCGGTGCCGAACACGCCGGTCCACACGAGGCGGTCGAGGGCGTCGCCGTTTCCGGTGGCGAGCACCGCCGTCGCCTGGCGGACTTCGTCGAGGGTCTTCAGTTCGAGATTCATGGGATTCCTCGGCACAGCGTCCCGCCGCGAGAGCCTCCGGCCGGCGCGCGGGAACGCATCGGAAAGTGTGAGTGGTGCAGCACAGATGCCGCCGCAGTATAGCCCGCCCCGGCGGCCCCGGTAAACGCATCGCGCGCCCGCGGGAGCGCGGGGTTCCGCCGCTCCCGGGGCGCGTCCGTCGCGACCGGCGCGCCGCGTCAGGGTGCGGCCGGGCGAGGACGTTCCGGCGCGCCGGGCGTCACGCGGCCGTCTTGCGGAAGCGCCGCCCGGCGAGCGCCAGCGTCGTGGCGCCGAGCAGGACGAGCGCGAGGAACTGCGGCCAGAGCGCGCCGAGACCGGCGCCCTTGAGGAAGATCGCGCGCACGATCTCGAGGAAGTGCCGCAGCGGATTGAAGAGCGTCAGGTACCGGAATCCGGCGGGCATGCTGGCCACCGGGAACATGAATCCCGAGAGCAGCATGAGCGGCATGATGAAGAGGAAGATCGTGAGCACGGCTTCCTGCTGCGTCTTCGCCAGGGTCGAGATCAGCAGCCCGAGCCCCAGCATGCAGACCAGGTAGAGCAGGCCCGCGAGCAGCAGCAGCGCGAAGTTGCCGTGGAACGGCACCCGGAACCAGGCCAGCGCCACCGTCGTGATGAGCAGCAGGTCGAGCATGCAGAGCAGCGCGAACGGCAGCGTCTTGCCGATGATGAGCTCGCCCGGGGTGAGCGGGCTCACCATGAGCTGTTCGAGCGTGCCCAGTTCGCGCTCGCGGACCACGGCGAGCGCGGTGAGCATGAGGCTCAGGATCATGAGCACGTTGCCGATCACGGCGGGCACGTTGTAGTCGCGCGACGAGAGGTCGGGGTTGAACCAGGCGCGCTCTCGCAACTCGACGGGCAGCCGGTACGCCACCCCCGCCCGCGCGAGTCCCCACGCCTGCACGATGCGCTGCGAGTAGCCCATCGCGATCGTCGCGGTGTTGGAGCTGGTGCCGTCGAGAACGACCTGCACCTGTGCGCCGCCGCGGGCGAGGTCGCGCGCGAAGCCGCGCGGGATCACGAGGCCCACCGAAGCCTGGCCGCGGTCGATCGCCCCGACGAGGTCGCGCGGCCGGTCCGACGTGCCGGCGGGGCGGAAGTAGCCGGTCGAGAACATCGTCGCGGTGAGGTCGCGCGCCGCGGCCGTATGGTCGAGGTCCACGACGAATGTCGGCGTGTCGCGCACGTCGGTCGACACGGCGTAGCCGAACGCCAGCAGCTGCAGGATCGGCGCCACGATCACGAGCCGCAGCAGCCGCGGGTCGCGCACGACCTGGATGAGCTCCTTGCGGACGAGCTCGCCGATGCGCTCGAGACTCGGGTGCGACATCACGTGAGCTCCTTGCGGAACGCGCGCACGGCCAGGACCAGCATGAGCGCGGCGTAGAGCGCCATGAGCAGCACCTCAGGCCAGAGCACCCACGGCCCGATGCCCTTGAGGAACACGCCGCGCACGACCACCAGGAAGTAGCGCGCGGGCACGAAGTACGTGAGCACGCGCAGCGGCAGGGGCATGCTGGAGATCGCGTACATGAACCCCGACAGCAGGAACCCGGGCAGGAACGTGGCGATCATGCCGACCTGCGTGGCGAGCAGCTGCGTCCGCGTGACCGCGGAGATCGCGAGCCCCATGGCGAGCGTGCCGACGAGGAACAGCGTCGTGGGCCCGATCAGGAAGAGCGCGTTGCCGCGGAAGGGGACGTGGAACAGCCAGACCCCGACCACCGACGTCACCGCCACGTCGACGAGCCCGATGACGAGGAAGGGTGCGAGCTTGCCCAGCACGATCTCCACGCGCGTGACGGGTGTCGCCGCCAGCTGCTCCATCGTGCCGCGTTCCCACTCGCGCGCGATGGTGAGCGACGTGAGCAGGCCGGCGATGATCATCATGATCAGCACGACCAGCCCGGGGACGATCATGTTGCGGCTGGAAAGCTCCTCGTTGAACCAGACGCGGGTGCTCGCCTCGACCGGTGGATGCAGCTGGCGCGCCTGCAGGAGCAGGCGGGTCGAGAACTGCTGCACCAGCGCCTGCGTGTAGCCGATCGCGATGGTCGCCGTGTTCGCGTCGCCACCGTCGACGATCGCCTGCACGACCGCCGTGCGCCCGGCGCCGAGGTCGGCGCTGAAATCGGGCGGGATCACGAGCACCATGCGGACCACCGAGCGGTCGAGCAGCGGGCCGATCGCGGACGGATCCGCGGGCGCGGGGACGAGGTCGAAGCGTTCCGCAGCGCGGAACGCGTCCACGAGGTCGCGGGCGCGCCGGCCGTGGTCCTGGTCGATCACCGCCATGCGGATGTGGTTGACGTCGAACGTGATCGCGTAGCCGAAGAAGACGAGCAGCACGAGCGGCAGCACGAACGACAGCGCCATGCTGCGCGGATCGCGGCGCAGCTGCAGGAACTCCTTGCGGACGACGGCGAGCAGCCGGGTGCGGTCGATCATGCTCAGTCCTCCGGCGCGCCGCCGGCCGCGTGCACCATGGCCACGAACACGTCTTCGAGCGAGGGCTCGATCACGGCCATGCCGCGCAGGTCGATGCCCTTCGCCGCCAGCAGCCCGGGGAGCGTGGCGCGTGCCGCATCGGCGTCGCGCACCAGGGCGTGCACCTGCCGGCCGTAGAGCCCCACCTCGACGACGCCGCCGGCCGCCGCGAGCGCCTCCACCGCGCGTGGCCCGTCGCTGGTGTCGATCTCGAGCAGCGGATTGGGCATCGCGGCGCGGAGGGCCGCGGGGTGGTCGAGCGCGATCAGGCGCCCGCGGTTCATGAGCGCGAGCCGGTGGCAGTACTCGGCCTCCTCCATGTAGTGCGTGCTGACGAACACGGTCGTGCCGTTCGCGGCGAGCGCGTCGATCAGGCCCCAGAACGCGCGGCGGGAGATGGGGTCGACGCCCGACGTGGGCTCGTCGAGAAACAGCACGGGGGGCTCGTGCAGTACGGCGGTGCCGAGGGCCAGCCGCTGCTTCCAGCCGAGCGAGAGTTCACCCGTGAGGCGCGTGCGAGCGTCGCGCAGGCCGGCCATTTCCAGCACCCAGTCGCGGCGCTCGGCGCGGCGCTCGCGCGGCACGCCGTTCAACCCGGAGAAGAACGCGATGTTCTCCTCCACGGTGAGGTCGCCGTAGAGCGAGAAGAGCTGCGACATGTAGCCGATGCGGCGCTTGATCGACTCGCTCTGCGTGCCGACGTCGAAGCCGGCCACGCGGCCGCGGCCCGAGGTCGGCGCGAGCAGTCCGCAGAGCATCTTGATCGTCGTGGTCTTGCCGGCGCCGTTGGGGCCGAGGAAGCCGAAGATCTCGCCGCGCCCGACCGTGAACGAGACGTGGTCCACGGCGACGAACGTGCCGAACCGCCGCGTCAGCTGCTCGACCTCGACCACGGCCGCGCCGGCCGCGTCGCCGGATACGCGCGCGTCGCCGGCCGCGCTCATCGCGCCTCCGCGATGCGCTCGATGAACACGTCCTCGAGCGAAGGCACGATCCGCCGCACGTCGCCGGGTGCGAACCCGGCGGCGGCCAGCGCCGCGGTGACCCGCGCGCCGGTCGCGGCCTCGTCGTCCACGGTCAGGTGCAACCGGTCGCCGAAGATCGCCGCGCGCGTCACGCCCGGCACGGCCTCGGCCACCGCGCGCGCCGCGCGCACGTCCGCGACGGTGACGCCGAGGATCGCCCGCGGCATGCCGTGCTGGAGTCGCTCCGCGGTGTCGATCGCCAGCGTCCGCCCGCGGTCCAGCAGCGCCAGCCGGTCGAAGCGCTCGGCCTCGTCGAGGTACGCGGTACTCACGATCACGGTGGTGCCGTGCGCGACCATCTCGTGCACGATCAGCCACAAATCGCGGCGCGAGATCGGGTCGACGCCGAACGTGGGCTCGTCGAGCAGCAGCAGTTCGGGTTCGTGGACCAGGCAGCAGGAGAGCGCCAGCTTCTGCTTCATGCCGCCCGAGAGCTGCCCCGCGAGCCTTTCCCGGAACGGTCCGAGCGCGGAGAACGCGTACAGCCGGTCCATGCGGGCCGCGCGGGCCGCGCGCGGGACCCGGTAGAGGTCGGCGTAGAACGCGATGTTCTCGGCGACCGTGAGGTCGGTGTAGAGACCGAAACGCTGCGACATGTACGCGATCGAGTGCTTCACGGCTTCCGGGTCGCGCACGACCGACGTGCCCGCGATCGTGGCGTCGCCGGCGCTGGGCCGCAGCACGCCGGCGAGCATGCGCAGCGTGGTCGTCTTGCCGGCGCCGTCGGGCCCCACGAGCCCGAAGAGCTCGCCGCGCGCGACTTCGAACGCGAGCGCGTCGACCGCGACGAGCTCGCCGAAGCGGCGGGTGAGGCCCTCGAGCCGGACCAGCGGCGCGGCAGCGCTCATCGCGTGGCCGTGTCCAGCACGACGTCCGCCGGCATGCCCGGCTTGAGGTCGAAGTTCGCGTCGCCGCTCACGCGGACCTTCACCGCGTACACGAGCCGCACGCGGTCCTCGGTCGTCTGCACGTTCTTGGGCGTGAACTCGGCGGTGCTGCTCACGTAGGTCACGGTGCCGTCGTAGTGCCGGTCGCGGAACGTGTCGCAGGTGATGCGCGCGTGCTGTCCCGTGCGCACCGCGGCGATGCGCGCCTCGCTCACGTAGATCTTCACCCAGCGGTCGTCGCGGTTCATGAGCGACACGACGGGCGAGCCGGCCGCGACGATCTCGCCGGGCTCGTGGTGCCGGACGGTGACGACGCCGGGGAAGGGCGCACGGATCGTCATGTTGGCGAGCTGGACCTGCGCCGCCGCGAGCGCGGCCTCGGCGGTGGCGACCTGCGCGCGCTGCGCGGCGATGCGTTCGGTGCGCGGGCCCTTCTCCACGAGCCGGTACGCGTCGTCGGCCTGCTGGAACTGGCTCTTCGCCACGTCGAGCGCGGTCTTCGACTTGTCGTAGGACTGCTGGCTGATCACCTGGCGCCGGATGAGCGGCTCGGCGCGGTCGAAATCCTGTTGCGCGTCGGTGAGACGCTGCTGGGCCGCGGCGCGCGCCGCCCGGGCCTGCTGCAGTTCCTCGGGACGGGCGCCGCGCTGCATCTCGAGCAGCAGCGCGGCGGCGGCGTCGCGCTGCGCGGCGGCCTGCCGCGTGCGCGCGGCCGCCTCGAGCGTGTCGAGCGTGCCGAGCATTGCGCCCGTGGCGACGGTGTCGCCCTCGTGGGCGGAGACGGACGTGAGCCGGCCGGGGACGAGGAAACCCAGCTGGGCCTCGGTGGCCTCGAGCGTGCCCGACGCCGCGAGATGGTCGCGGTCGGCGCGGCCGCGGATCACCACGGTGGTCACGATCGCGATCGTGGCGATGGCCAGGACCGGGACGACGATGCGCGGGTTGGGCTTCATGCGGTTCTCCGGGTTCGGCGTGCGGTGGCCGATGCGCGCGGGCGCGCCGTCGCGGCCGGGCGAAGGGTCTGTTCGAAGAGCGTCCACGCCTCGCGGGCATGGCGGCGGGTGTCGTGCGCGCCGCGGCTGAACACCCACAGCATCGCGGAGGGCTGGACGGCGCCGAAGAACATCAGCGCGACGGTGCGCGGCGCGACGTCGCCGCGGATCGAGCCTTCCTTCTGTCCGCGGCGGACGACCGCGCCGACCTCGTCGAGGTAGGCCGAGACGAAGTCGTACACGCGCATGCCGCGCTCGGGGCCGCCGTCCTGGAAGGAACTGGAGATCAGCGTGGGGAAGAAGTCGCGGTCCTGCCGCACGAGCGCCATGTGCAGCGCGTGCAGCCGGCGCAGCGCGGCCACCGCGTCGCCCGGGCCGGCCGCCGCGCGGGCGACGATGCCCCGCATCCGGTCGCGCATGCGCTCGAGCACGGCGTCGAGGATGGCGTCCTTGCCGGGGTAGTGGCGGTAGAGCGCGGCGGGCGAGATCCCGACGCGGCGCGCCACCGCGGCGACCCCGAGCCGCTTGAAGCCGCCCTCGGCCACGAGCGCCAGCGTGGCCTCGGCGATCTGTTCGCGGCGGATCGCGGTCTCGATCTTGGGTCGGGGCATCGTCGCATCCGGGGTGTCGGCTGCATTGTGAACGTACGTTCACAATAGAACCGTCCTCGCCGGTGCGTCAAGCCGGCGGCCCGCCGAGGATGCGCAGCCTGCTATGCTGCCGCCTGCGAACGTCTTCTCGCCCTGGACGGAGGCCATGCACATCCCCGATGGATTCCTGAGCGTTCCGGTCGCCGGTGCGACGTGGCTGGCCGGAGGCGGTGCGCTGGCGGCCGCGCTGCGGGCGGAACGCGGCGACCGCGAGCGCGCCAGCGCAGGCGTGCTCGGGGCGCTGGCGGCCTTCGTCTTCGCGGCCCAGATGGTGAACGTGCCCGTGGCCCCGGGGACCAGCGGCCACCTCGTGGGCGCGACGCTCGTGGCCCTGGTCGTGGGGCCGGCGCGCGCGACGATCGTGATGGGCGTGGTGCTGGCGTTGCAGGCGCTGCTCATGCAGGACGGTGGCCTCACGGCTTTCGGGGCCAACCTGCTCGACATGGGAGTCGCTGGCGCGCTCGTGGGCGCAGCCGTGGCGGGCGCGATCGCGCGCGCCGTCCGCGGGCACCGGGGCATCGTCGCGGGCTCGGTGGTGGGTGCCTTCGTGGCGACCGTCTGCGGCGCCGTGATGGTGGCGATCTGGCTGTCGGCTTCGGGGCTCTACCCGCTGTCCGGCATCCTGCCGCTCATGCTCGTGACGCACGCGGCGATCGGGGTGCTCGAGGGCGCGCTGACGGGCGCCGTGCTCGCGACGATCCTGCGCTGGCGTCCCGACCTCGTTCAGGCGGCGGGCGGCCGTCCCGCGGCGAGTCCGGTGGTGTTCGCCGCCGGCGTGTTCGGTGTGGCACTGGTGGTCGCGGCGTTCCTTGCGCCATTCGCCAGCCGCCTGCCGGACGGACTCGAGCACACCGCGAACGTTCTCGGGTTCGCCGGTCACGAACGTCCTGTCGTGCAGGGGCCCATCGAAGACCTCGAGCGGGTTCGCGCCCTTCTGGGGCGATGGGCGCCGCTCGCCGCGGGCATCGCGGGCACTGGCGCCGCCGCACTCGTCGCGTGGCTCGCCGCGCGCGGGCTCTCGCGAGGGGAGCATGTCCCGCACTCCTGAGCGCGCGGCGTTCGCGCTGCTCGTGGGCGCCGCGGCCGTGTTCGCGGCGGCGCTTGCGCCCGCGGGACTGCGGGGCGGGGACATTCCGGTGTCGTCCTGGGTGCTGTGGGCGCTGCTGCTGCTGCTCGCCCTGCTGGTGTTCGCGCGCAGCGGTGTACGGCCCGTCCCCGCGCTCGCACGCATCGCCTGGCTCCTGCCGTTCGTGACGCTGCTGGCCCTGCCCGCGGCGTGGTTCGCGCCGCGGGACCGCGCCGGAATGCTGCTCGCCGCACTGGTGGCGCGTGCGCTGGCGGCGACGGCCGTCGCCGCCGCCACGGCGGAGTGGCTCGGCGCGCGCGGCCTGCTCGCGGCGATGGCGCGGCTGGGAGTACCGGCGCGTTTCCGGGACGTGAGCGCGTCCGCGCTGGCGAGTCTCGACCACGTCGCACGCCAGGTCCGCGCCATGCTGCGCGCTCGCGCCGCGCGCCGCGCCGGCGGCGGCGCGTGGGCGCCGCTCGTGCGTGCGCCGCGCGAGACCGTGCGCGGTTACGGGCGGCTCGTGGCGGCGCTGCTGCTGCGCTCGCTCGAGCGTGCCGAGTCGCTGGACCGAGCGCGCCGCGCCCGGGGGATCGACGCGTGAGTGCCAGGCCGGTGGCGATCGAGGTCCGCGGCCGGGCCTACCACTATCCGGACGGCACGCCGGCGCTGCGCGCTCTCGACCTCACGATTCTCCCGGGTGAGCGCGTGGCGCTCCTCGGGCCCAACGGCGCGGGCAAGTCGACACTGCTGCTTCACCTCGCGGGCCTGCTGCCCGAGCGCCACCGCTACGTGCACGAGCACGGGCACCGGGACGCGGCGCACGGGCACGGCGTGCCCGGCTCGATCCACGTCGATGGCGAGCTCGTGGATCCGCTCCGGCCGCGTGCGGTGCGCGAGCGCGTCGGCATCGTGTTCAGCGACCCGGACGACCAGCTGTTCTCCCTCACCGTGGAGGAGGACGTCGGCTTCGGGCCGCGAGCCCGGGGCTGGAGCCCCGATCGCGTCGACGACTCGGTGCGCCGCGCGCTCGCCGCCGTGCGACTCGAAGGCTACGAGGCGCGCGCGCCACACCACCTGTCGGCCGGCGAGAAGCGCCGCGCGTGCCTCGCGGGAGTGCTCGCCTGCGAGCCGGGCCTGCTGCTGCTCGACGAGCCGACCAGCGATCTCGATCCGCGCGGCCGCCGCGAGCTGGCCGCATTGCTCGCGGGCCTGCCCGCGACGATGGTCGTCGCCACGCACGATCTCGCGTTCGCGGAGCGGCTCTGCCCGCGGTCGATCGTGCTCGATGGCGGCGCGATCGTGGCCGACCGCCCGACGCGCTCGCTGCTTTCCGACGCGGCGACGCTCGAGCGGCACGGCCTCGCCTGAACCGAACGCTGCGGCCGAGCGTCAGTGCACGCCGAGCGCCACGATGCCCTCGCGCGACTGGCGCAGCTCGGGGAATCGCAGCGGATCGAACGTGCTGATGCCGGCGGCGCGCTTCCACGCCAGGAGTTCGGCGAGGTCCTGCGTGCACGCGGCGGCGAGCCCCATGCCGTGGCCGGTGAAGCCGGCGCAGATGGCGAGGTGGTGCGAGGGGTCCAGCCAGCCGACGAGCGGCCGGCCGTCACGCGCGAAGCCCATGATGCCCGCCCAGCGGTGTTCCACCTTCACGCTGCGGCCGACCAGCGTCGCGAGCCCGCCCTCGATCGCCTGCTGGATCGCGGGCGAGGTGACGTTCTCCGACGTGCTCTCCGACTCGAAGTCCAGTTCCCGCCAGCCGCCGATCACGAGTCGCGTGTCGGGCGTCTGCCGCCAGTAGTGGTAGCCCCAGTGCGCGTAGGTCGGCAGCTTCACGATCGACTCGCCGAGCGGTTCGGTGGCGAGCATCTGGCCGCGCCGCGGCACGATCAGCGCGCCGAGATTGGGCAGCAGCCGCGGCGTGAATGCGTTGGTCGCGAGCACGAGCGTGCGCGCGCGTACGGCGCGGTGGTTGCATTGCACTTCCCACAGCCCGCCCTGCCAGCGCGCGGCCTGCACCGCGGAGTTCGCGTGGATGCGAGCGCCCTTGCGGATCGCGTCCTGCGCGAGCCCGTGCAGGAACCGCACCGGGTGCAGCTCGCCATCCTCGGGCACCTCGAACGCGGCGTCGAACGAATCGGCGGCGTGCGCGGGGACCGCCTCGGTCACCGGGATCTCGCGCATCGGGAAGCCGTCGTGACGCAGCTCGAGCAGCGAGCTGCGCAGGTCTTCGCTCTCCTCGGCCGTGCGCGTCAGCCGCAGCGATCCGGCCTGGCGGTAGTCGCAGTCGATCGGCAGGTTCTGGACGAGCTGGCGGATCCGCTGGTGCGAGCGGCGGCCGATCTGCAGCACGGCGCGCGCGCCTTCGCGGCCCCAGATGGCGATCCGCTCGGCGTAGGGCTCGGCCGGCGCGGCGAGCAGGAAGCCCGCGTTGCGCCCGCTGGCCTCGCCCGCGATGTTGCCGGCGTCGAGCACGACCACGGCCGAGCCCTGCTCGGCGAGCGTCCAGGCGAGCGTGATGCCGGTGATGCCGCCGCCCACGATGATGACCTCGGCGTCGGAGTCGTTCTGCAGCGCCGGGAAGGCCGGCGTGGGATTCGCCCACCAGAGGGGCGTCGTCAGGCTCGGGGACTCGTTCATGCCGGCATGATGCACGCCCTCCCGATGGGCGGCAAGACGGCGCGGGGCCGCTCGGGCCGCGCCCGTCGCGGCGTTGACACCCGCGCGGTCCCGGGCTTCAATCCGCCCCTGGCGCCGCACGCAACGCGTTGCCCCCGGAGGGAGTGCTTGGACGACACGTCGACGGTGCCCTGCAGGCTCACCGTGAACGGCGACGCCCGCGAGTGTGCGGTCGAGCCCGCCACGACGCTGCTCGAGCTGCTGCGCTATCGCCTCGGGCTCACGGGCAGCAAGCAGGGCTGCGACAAGGGAGACTGCGGCGCCTGCACGGTGCTGCTCGACGGCCAGCCGGTGCTCGCGTGCCTCACGCTGGCGCTGGCGTGTGCCGGCCGGGCGGTGACGACCGTGGAGGGGCTCGCGTCCCCGGGCCGCCCGCATCCGCTGCAGGACGCCTTCGATCGCACGGGCGGCGCGCAGTGCGGCTTCTGCACGCCGGGCATGCTCATGAGCGCCGTCGCGCTGCTCGAACGCACGCCGTCCCCGACGCGCGCCGAGATCGCGCACGCGCTCTCGGGCAACCTGTGCCGGTGCACGGGCTACGAGAAGATCCTCGATGCCGTGGAGCTCGCGGCGCGCGAGCGGCGGGGCGGCGCGTGAGCGAGCCGCGCGACAAGGCGGCCCGTCCGGCGGGCATGCAGGTCCCGACCGGCCGCAGCATGCCGAGCGAGCAGCGCCTGGTGCCGCCCGCGTGGGAGCGCGGCCGCACGGGCCCGCCCAACGGCGACGCGTTCCACGTGGTGGGGCAGCGCAACCGCAAGGTCGAGGGGCTCGCGAAGGTCACGGGCCGCGCGGTCTACGCCGACGACCTCGTGCTGCCACGCATGCTGCACGCCAAGCTCCTGCGCTCGCTCCACGCGCACGCGCGCATCCGCGCGATCGACGCGAGCGCGGCGCTGGCGATGCCCGGCGTGCACGCGGTGGTGACGGGGAAGGACATGCCGGAATACTTCGGCATCATCCCGTGGACGCAGGACGAGCAGGCGTTGTGCACCGATAAGGCGCGCTACGTCGGCGATGCGATCGCGGCCGTGGCCGCGGACGACGAGCGCACGGCCGAAGACGCGCTGCGCGCGATCCGCGTCGAGTACGAGCCGCTGCCGGCGGTGACCGACATCGACGAGGCGCTGGCGCACCCCGAGTGGCAGGTGAACGAGAAGGCGGCCGAGGGCAACATCAGCAAGCAGGTGCGCCTCGAGTTCGGCCCGGTCGACGCGGCGCTCGCCAACAGCGACGTGGTGATCGAGGGCGACTACTGGTACGAGGGCTCCACGCACGCGCCGATCGAGCCGCACTGCTGCGTCGCCGAGTACGACGCGACGGGCTTCCTCACCGTGTGGTCGAGCACGCAGGTCGCGCACTACCTGCATCGCGATCTCGCCAAGGTGCTCGAGTTGCCGACGCAGCGGATCCGCGTGATCCAGCCGGTCGTGGGCGGCGCGTTCGGGGGCAAGAGCGAACCGTTCTCGCTCGAGTTCTGCGCGGCGAAGCTGGCCATGGTGACCGGGCGGCCGGTGAAGATCCTCTACACGCGCGAGGAAGTGTTCTACGCGCACCGCGGGCGCCACCCGATGCGCCTGCGCTACCGCACCGGCATGAACCGCGACGGCAAGTTGACGGGCACGGACGCGGTCGTGCAACTGGACGGCGGCGCGTACAGCTCGTTCGGGCTCGTGACCACGTACTACTCGGGCCAGCTGCTCACGGCACCGTACGAGTTCCCGGCCTACCGGTTCGACTCGACGCGTGTGTTCACGAACAAGCCGGCCTGCGGGCCCAAGCGCGGGCACGGCTCGGTGCAGCCGCGGTTCGCGTTCGAGTGCCAACTGGACAAGCTCGCCGAGGCCGTGGGGCTGGATCCGATCGAGGTGCGCCGCCGCAATGCGCTCGGCGCGGACACGCGGACCGTGAACGGCATGCGCGTCACGTCGAACGGCTTCCGCGAGTGCCTCGAGCAGGTCGAGCGTGCGAGCGGCTGGCGCGAGAAGTTCCGCCGGCTGCCGTACGGCCGCGGCATCGGCGTCGCGGGCAGCACGTACATCAGCGGCACCAACTACTGCATCTACCCGAACGAGATGCCGCAGGCGGGCGTGCAGCTCAAGCTCGACCGCAGCGGCCGCGCCACGGTGTTCTGCGGCTGCAGCGACATCGGCCAGGGTGTGGACTCCGTACTGGCGTGGATCACCTGCGAGGAGCTGGGGCTCGACCTGCGCGACGTGCGCGTGGTCGCCGCGGACACCGACCTGACGCCGGTGGACCTGGGCTCGTACTCGAGCCGCGAGACGTTCATGGTCGGCAATGCCTGCCTCGACGCGGCGCGCCGCCTGCGCGAGCAGGTTGCCGAGGCGCTCGCCGCGCACTGGGGCGTGCCGAAGGGCGAGATCGTGCTGGCGCGCGGCGTGGCCTGCGCGACGAGCGATCCGCAGCGCCACGCCATGAGCGTGAAGGAGGCGTTCCAGCTCGCCGAGTCGCGCTACGGCACGCTGGGCTCGACCGGCTGGTACCAGTCGCCCAAGCTGGGCGGCGACTACCGAGGCGGCACGATCGGCGCTTCGCCCACGTACTCGTTCACCGCGCACGTCGCGGAGGTGGACTGCGATCCCGAGACCGGGTTCGTGCGCGTGAACTCGATCTGGGTCGCGCACGACTGCGGCCGCGCGCTCAACCCGGTGACGGTCGAGGGGCAGATGGAGGGCAGCGCCTGGATGGGCTTCGCGGAGGCGCTGTTCGAGGAGCAGGTCTACAAGCCGGCGGCGCCGGGCCACGGGTTCGGCCTGCACCACGGGCCCTCGCTGCTCGACTACCGCATGCCGACCGCGCTCGATTCGCCGGCGCTGCACTCGCGCATCGTGGAATCGATCGACCCCGAAGGTCCCTACGGCGCGAAGGAGGCGGGCGAGGGGCCGCTGCACCCGAGCGTGCCCGCGATCGCGAACGCCATCCACGACGCGCTCGGGATCCGCTGCGACCGGCTGCCGTTCTCGCCGCCGCGCGTGCTCGCGCTGCTGCGGGCCGGCGACGCCCGCGCCGCGTGGGAGCGGGCGCGTGCGGCGCAGGGAGCGGCGCGATGCTGACGCTGCCGCGCTTCGCGTGGGAGGCGCCGGCGACGCTGGACGCGGCGCTGCGCCTGCTCGCCGAGCATCCGGGCGAGTGCCTCGTGGTCGCGGGCGGCACCGACGCGGTCCCGAACCTCAAGCACCGGCTGCACGAGCCGAAGCGCATCGTGCACCTCGCGCGCCTCGCCGAACTGCGCGGCGTGCGCGAGGTGGACGGTGCGCTCGAGCTGGGCGCGGGCACCACGCTGCGCGAGCTCGCCGCCGATGCGCGCGTACGCGCGGCACACCCGGCGATCGCGACCGCGGCGGCGCTCGTGGCCTCGCCGCAGATCCGCGCGATGGGCACGCTGGGCGGCAACCTCTGCCTCGACACGCGCTGCACGTACTACAACCAGACGTACTTCTGGCGCGAGGCGCTCGGCTTCTGCCTCAAGAAGGACGGCACGCGCTGTCACGTGGTGCCGCAGGGCAAGCGCTGCGTCGCCGCGCACTCGTCCGACGTGGCTCCGGTGCTGATCGCGCTGGGCGCGGAGGTCGAGATCGCCTCCGCCGCGGGCCGGCGCTGGCTCGACGTGGACGCGTTCTTCGTCGGCGACGGCGTGCACAACAACGTGCTCCGGCCGGAGGAACTGGTCACGCGCATCCGGATCCCGGCGGCGGCGCGCGGCATGCGTCAGGCCTATCGCAAGCTGCGGCCGCGCGGCGCCATCGATTTCCCCATGCTGTCGGTCGCGGTCGCGTCCCGCGGTGCGCGCGAGCGGATCGAGTCGCTGCGGGTCGTGGTCGGGGCGCTCGGGGCGCGGCCTCGCGTGGTGGGTGGCCTGGATGAGATGATCGTGGGGCAGCCGGCGGACGCGGCCCGTGTGGCCGCGGTGGCCGCCGCGGCGAAGCAGCAGTGCCGGCCGCTCACCAACGTTCCGTACGATCCCGAGTGGCGGCACGAGATGGTGCCGGTGTTCGTGGCGCGGGCGTTGCGGGAGATGTGGGGAGAGGAGACGTCATGAACGAAGCCCACGGCGGACCGCCTCCGGGCGAGCGTCCGGCGCACGCGTCGCTCGCCGCCTTCGGCGAAGCGCGCGAACCGGACGTCTGGGCGGCGCTCGCGCGGTGGCGTGCCGAGGGGCGGCGCATGGTGCTGCTCACGGTCGTCGAGTCGCGCGGGTTCACGCCGCGCAAGCCGGGGACGCACATGCTGCGCGACAGCGACGGGCACACCGTCGGCTCGATCGGCGGCGGTGCGATCGAGTACGAGGCCCTGAGCGAGGCGGCCGCGCTGCTCGCCTCGGGCGAAGCGGTGCGCACGATCAAGAAGCACCTCACCCAGGACCTCGGCATGTGCTGCGGCGGCGAGATGGTCGTCCATCTCGAGGTGCTCGAGTCGCCGCCGCGCCTGTTCGTGTTCGGCGCCGGTTACGTGGCGCGTCCGATCGCGGCGCTGGCCTCGGCCTGCGGCTTCGCGGTCACGGTGATCGACGGCCGCGAGGAGTGGGCGACGCCGGAGCGTTTTCCCGGCATGACGGTGCTCTGTCGCGAGCCCGAATCCGCGGCCCGCGAGCTGGCGCTGACCGAGCGCGACTGGGCGATCGTGGTCACGCACGACCACGCGCTGGACCAGCACGTCGTGCAGGAGCTGTTGCGGCGCCCGTTGCACTTCACGGGCATGATCGGCAGCCTGGCGAAGCAGCGGAAGTTCGCGCTGCGGCTCCAGGCCCGCGGTTTCACGGACGAGCAGATCGCGCGGTTGCGCACGCCGCTCGGGGTCTCGATCGGCGCGCAGACGCCGGAGGAGATCGCGGTCAGCGTGATGGCGGAACTGGTGGCGGTGCGTCGCGGAGGCGTGCCGGAGCGCGGCTGGGTGCCGCGAGCCAAGGAACGGCCGGGCTCGGCCGCGGCGGTCCCCGCCGCAAGGCCCGGCGACGGAGGGAGCGAGGCATGAACGTCGGAGTACTGCTGGCGGCGGGGGCGTCCACGCGCATGGGGCAACCCAAGGCGCTCGTGAAATGGAAGAACCAGTCGTTCCTCGCGCACGGCGTGCGCGCGCTCTGGGCGGGCTGCGACATCGTCGTCGCGGTGCTCGGTTCGCACGCGGCCGAGGTGCGGGGCAGTGCCGAGGCGGAGTTCTCGCGCCTCGTCGAAGCGGGCGCGCTCTCGCCGGACCTGCACGCGGCGCGGCGGCACGGTGCCCGCGCGCTGGAACTGCGCTTCGAGACGAATCGCGCCTGGGCACGCGGCATGTATGGCTCGGCCCGCGTCGGTCTCGCGGAGGCGCTTCGCTCGCGCCCGACGTCGGTCCTCGTGCTCCCCGTCGACCACCCCGAAGTGAAGCCGGCCACGGTCGCGCAGCTCTCCGCGGTGATGGCGCAGGCGCTGGGCGCGTTCGGCAAGAGCAAGGCGAAGGACTTCCGCTACGCGCTGATTCCCCGCCATCGCGGTCACCGCGGCCACCCGCTGGTGCTCTCGGCGGCGCTCGCGCGGGCGATCGTGAAGGACGGCGAAGCCCGCGACCTGGGCGATGCCGTGCGGCGTCACGCGCGGCTGGTGGGGTTCCTCGACGTCACCGACGCGGGGATCGTGGTCAACCGGAACACGCCGAAGCGCTGACGCGCGGCGGCCGCGAACTCAGGCGCCCGGGCGGTCCTCGCCCGGGCGCTTCGCGCGTCCGGTGCACCAGAGCGCGCCGTCGCGCTCCTCGAGCGCGAGCGCGCCGAGGAACGCGCCACGGCAGGGCCCCGCGACGCACTCGCCCGTGTCGGGGCGGTAGCGCGCGCCGTGGTGTGCGCACACCAGCGTGCCGTCGGCGGCGTCGAGCACGTGCCCGTCGCTGGCGGTGAGGCGCAGCGACTGATGGCGGCAAACGTCGAGCCACGCATGCCACTGCCCGCGCCAGCGCACGGCGAACGCGTCGCGGCGCACGCCGTCCAGTTCGATGCCGAAGCGGACGACCGCGCCGTCGGCGGAGGTGTCCCCCGGTCCGGCGACGCGGACGTCGTCGCTCACGCGGGCGGCCGCCGCGGCAGCGTGCGCAGCGTCGCGGCGAGCCGCTCGACCGCGGCCGGCATTTCGGATTCGTCCACGGCCGCGAAGCCGAGCACCAGTCCGCCGCGCTCGCGTGGCTTGAGGCAGGACGCCGAGAGCGGCGCGGCGAGGATCCCGCGCTGGAAGAGCGCCTCGGACGCGGCCGTGTCGTCCATGCCGGCGGGCAGCAGCGCGAGCCGGTTGAGGCCGCCCTCGATCGGCAGCAGCTCCAGCAGGTCGGCGGCATGCTTCTCGACCGCGCGCTCGAGCGCCACGAGGCGCGACTGGTAGAGCGTGCGCATGCGGCGGACGTGCCGGGCGAAATGTCCCTCGTGCATGAAGTCCGCGAGCACGGCCTGCGTGGTGGTGTTGATCCCGCGCATGCCGAGTTCCTGCGTGCGCACGAACGGTCCGACGAGATCGTGCGGCAGGACGGCGTAGCCGATGCGCAGGGTGGAGAACATCACCTTGCTGAACGTGCCGATGTAGATGACCCGCTGGCTGGGATCGATGCCCTGCAGCGCGCCGAACGGCCGGCCGAGGTAGCGGTACTCGCTGGCGTTGTCGTCCTCGACGATCCAGGCCTCGGTCGTGCGTGCCCACTGCAGCAGCGCCATGCGGCGCGCGAGGCTCAGCGTGACGCCGGTCGGGTTCTGGTGCGATGGCGTGCAGTAGGCGAGCCGCGCGTGCGGCGCGAGTCGGATGCCTTCGGCGACGTCGAGGCCCTCGGCGTCGACGGGGACGGGGACGGCGCGCGCGCTCGTCGCTTCGATCACGGCACGGGCCGCGAAGTAGCCGGGATCCTCCATCCACACGCTGTCGCCGGGATCGGTGAGCAGCCGCAGGCAGCTGTTGATGGCCTGCTGTGCGCCGTTCATGACGACGATGTTCGAAGCGTCGCAGCGCACGCCACGCGACGCCGACAGGTGATGCGCGATCGCTTCGCGCAGCGGCAGGTACCCCTGTGCGTCGCCGTACGCGAGCAACTGGGGATCCGCATGCCGCATGCGGCGCTCGGTCAAGCGGCGCCAGAGATCGAGCGGGAAGTGGTCCAGTGCGGGCAGGCCGGGACGGAACGCGCGCAGAGGCGGCAACGTCGCATGTCGTGCGAACGGTGTGTCGCGCACGATCTCGCCACGCCGGGCGAGGCGCCGCGCTGCCGGAACTTCGGGCGCCTCGGCGGGCGCCGGCGCGGACGGCAACTGCTTCTCGGGAATCGCGTCGGCGACGAACGTGCCCGAGCCGGCGCGGCTCTCGATGTAGCCTTCCGCGAGCAGCTGTTCGTAGGCGCTCAGCACGGTGTTGCGTGAGACGCGCGAGACGCTCGAGAGCTCGCGGCTCGCGGGCAGGCGCGAACCAGCGGGGATGCGACCGTCGAGGATCGCTCGCCGCAACTCATCGTAGAGTTGGCGGTGGAGCGGTTCGTCCCGCTCGCCGTCGAGCGACAGGGGACGGAAACTGGACTGCGTGCGGCGACGCGGCATGAGACCACCTGGGTTCGGGGGGAGACGGCTGCAAGTGGTACCGGGAGCCTAGCGCGGACGGACGGCGGTGACCAGTCCGGTTCCTTCCCGGGAAATGGGGCCGCCCGCCCCGTGACGGCGCCGCATTTCTGGCAGAATGCGGTTCCGCTCGTTCCGCATCGGTCCCGATCGAGGAGGCTTCTCCGTGCAGCGCCCCGAACGTCCCCCCGTCGTCGCGGTTTTCGGCAGCAGCACGCTGGTGGAGAGCGACCCCGAGTTCGCCGAGATCCACCAGCTGGGCGCGGCGCTCGCGGCGCGCGGGTTCGCGGTGATGACGGGTGGCTACGGCGGCGCGATGGCCGCGGCGAGCCGCGGCGCGCACGAAGCGGGCGGGCTCGTGATCGGCGTCACGGTCGAGATGTTCGAAGCTCGCGGCGGCGCCAACGCCTGGGTGCGCGACCGCGTGCACACTCCGGATCTCTACGAACGCCTGCGCTACCTGGTGCACGAGGCCGACGCGTTCGTCGCGGTGACGGGCAGCATCGGCACGCTCACGGAGCTGTTCCTCGTGTGGACGATGCTCAGCGTCTCCGCGCGCCCGACCGCGCCGCTCGTGCTGATGGGCGCACACTGGCGTCCGTGGCTGACCGCGACGGCGGGCCCGGGCATGGTGCCGGAGCGGCTGATGCACTGGGTCACGGTCGAGGACACGCCGGAGTCGGCGGCAGCGCGCGTCGCCGCCGGCCTCGCGGCGACGCGGGAGGTGGAGCGATGAGCGCGCACGATCCGCTGCTCGCGTACCGCTCGCGCTTCCCGACGGTGGAACGCACGCTGCACTTCGCGTCGCACACGCTGGGCGCGATGCCCGCCGACGTCGAGGACTCGCTCGTCGACTACGCGCGTACGTGGCGCGAGCGCGGGATCCGCGCGTGGGAAGAGCGCTGGATGGGCGTGCCGCGCGAGGTCGCGGGCGCGATCGAGCGGCTGGTGCGTGCGGCCGAAGGCTCGGTGTCGCTGCATCCCAACGTGACGGTGGCGCAGGCGGTGGCGCTCTCGTGCATCGACTTCACGCCCGCGCGGCCGAAGCTCGTGTGCACGGACGAGGACTTCCCCTCGGTGCTCTACCTGTACGAGGGCCTGGCGCGCCGCGGCGCCGAGATCGTCCGCGTGCGGCCGCGCGACGGCCGCCGGATCGACGAGGCCGACCTGGTCGCGGCGATCGACGAGCGCACGGCGGTGGTGGCGTTCTCGCACGTGCTCTTCCGCACGGCGCAGGCGCTGGACCTGGCGCCGGTCGTGCGCCGCGCGCGCGCGGTGGGGGCGCTCACGCTGGTGGACGCGTACCAGTCGGTGGGCACGCTCGACGTCGACGTCACGGCGGCGGACGTGGACCTCATGACGGGCGGCTCGATCAAGTGGCTCTGCGGCGGACCGGGCACGGGATGGCTGTACGTGAAACCTTCGCTCGCCCCGGCCCTGCGGCCCGCACTCACGGGCTGGTTCGGGCACGAGGCGCCGTTCGCGTTCGACTCGGGCCCCACGCGCCTGCACGCAGGCGATCGCCGGTTCGCGAACGGCACGCCCTGCATCCCGGCATACTGCGCCGCGCGGCCGGGCTTCACGCTGCTGGCCGAGATCGGCGCGGCGGCCGTGCGCGCCAAGTCGCTGCGCCAGACGGGGCGGCTGCTGGCGCTGGCGGACGAGATGGGCTTCCGCGTCGGCTCGCCACGCGAAGACGCCCGCCGCGGCGGCACGGTGTGCCTGGACCTGCCGAACGCCGAAGCCGTCTGCCGCGACCTGCTCGCGCAGGACGTGCTGCTGGACTTCCGGCCGGGCGTCGGGATCCGGCTGGCGCCGCACTTCTACACGCGCGACGACGAACTGGACGAGGTCATGCGCCGCGTGCAGGCCGCGGTGGTGGCGGCCGCGAAGGCGTAGATCGAGCCCCCCGCGCTGGGGTACATTGCGCGGCGACACCCACGTTCCACGCCGGCGGCTTCACGCGTCGCCGGCGCGACCCACGTCGCGCGGCCCGTCGACCCGGGCACGCGCGCACGCCGCGCCGCGGCGCGCCCGTGAGCGCGCCCGACGCAAGGAGAGCGCATGGAAGCGGCGGCACTCGACACCCGTGAGCTGAAGATCGTCCGCGAGCCGAAGGTCTATCTCGTGGGCCGCCAGACCGTGAGTCCCGACGAAATCGAGCGCTTCCTCGCCGACGAGAAGCGCACGTGGCAGACCGACACCGAGGTGGGTGCCGAAGCGCTCGCCGAACTGGCCGGCCGCGTCTGCTACATGTCGTACGGCAAGGGCCGCAAGACCAACGCCGATTTCCTCTCGCACATCATCGAGGTGGGACATGGCTCGGTGCTGGAGCACGGCGTGTGGAGCTTCCTCGTGACGGGCGTGTCGCGCTCGTTCACGCACGAGCTGATCCGTCACCGGCACTTCTCGTATTCGCAGCTCTCGCAGCGCTACGTCGACGAGAGCGAATGCGAGTTCGTGGAGCCCGACGTGATCGCCGGCGATCCCGAACTGCATGCGGCGTGGACCGAGGCCGTCAACGCGGCGCGCACGGGCTACGATCGCCTGGTGTCGGGCCTCGAGGCCAAGTTCACGGACGTCGCGGACAAGACGCTGCGCCGCAAGATGGCGCGGCAGGCGGCGCGCTCCGTGCTGCCGAACGCGACCGAGACCAAGATCTTCGTGACGGGCAACGCGCGCGCGCTGCGGCACTTCATCGAGCTGCGCGGCAGCGAGCACGCCGAAGTCGAGATCCGCAAGGTGGCGGTGGCGATGCTGCGGATCATGCAGCAGGAGGCGCCGAACGTGTTCGCCGACTACACGCTCGTTCCCCTGCCCGACGGCACGCTCGCGACCCACACGGAGCACCCGAAGGTCTGACACGCATGGCGATCCCGAACGCCGAGCGACGGCCGGTCACGCGCGTGACCGGCCGTTCGTCCGAAAGCGTCGAGGACGCGATCGCGATCGAACGCGCGCTGGAGATCCGCGTCGGCGGCCGCTCGCTCGCGGTGACGCTGCGCACGCCGGGACACGACGAGGAGCTGGTCGCGGGATTCCTCGCGGGAGAGGGCGTGCTGCGTCGACGGGAGGACCTCGCGGGTGTGACGCTCGCGGCCGCGGCGTGCGCCGACGAGCCGGACGTCGCGGACGCCGTGCTGGCTCCGGGCGTGGCGCTCGACTGGACGGCGCTCGAGCGCCACTTCGCGGCGAGCGCGGCCTGCGGGCTCTGTGGCCGCGCGCACCTGGAATCGCTGCGCGCGTCGCTTTCGCCGCTGCCGGAGGGCGAGCCGGTCCCGCGCGAGGCGCTGCTGGGGCTGGCCGAGCGCCTGCGTGGCGAGCAGGCGGGTTTCGCGGCGACCGGCGGGCTGCACGCGGCGGCATGGTGCGACGCGGCAATGGAGCCGCGATTCGTGCGCGAGGACATCGGCCGGCACAACGCCGTCGACAAGGTGTGCGGCGTGCTGCTGGCGGCGGGCGAGCGCCCGGCTGGCGCGGGCGTGCTCTGGGTGAGCGGACGCGCCGGGGCGGAGATCGTGCTCAAGGCGGCGCGCGCAGGCATCCGCGTGCTGGCCGCGGTGGGCGCGCCGAGCACGCTGTCGGTGGACCTGGCGCTCGCTTCTCGCATGACGCTCGTGGGCTTCCTGCGCGAGGGGCGGATGAACGTGTACGCGGGGGCGGAGCGGGTGAGGTAGCGGGGGGGGCGTTCGGCGCGCGCGTGGGGGGGGGCGTTGGGCCGCGCCACTCGCGGCCGGTTCGCTCGCTCGATGCGGGTGGCCCTTCCGCCCGCCCCGGGTCCGTACACCGCGAACGGAAGGACGTTCGCCTGCGGCGTCCATGCCTTCGGCTCACTCGCGCTCCGGCCGCTTCGGCATCCTTGCCTCTCGCGGCCTCCGCGACGCCTTCCGTTCGCGGTGTACGGACCCGGGGATTCCCCGCCGCCCGGTGAGCGGGGCGGGGATCGAACGAGCTCGGCGTTCGGGTCCTTCTCCGCGCCCCATGTTCCTGGTCTGCACGGCTACCCGTGTGCCCGGTCTGGACCCGGATCCACCACACCGATAGTCGCGATAGGCCCGCCAGTGCGAGCGTGGAGAACGGCGGACCGTTGTCGGTCCGGATCGCCTGGGGCAGGCCGTACTCGCGGAAGACGGCCTCGAAAACGTCCTTCGCGCAGCGGTACTGCGGGCGACGCAGGGCTCGACAGCCCAGCAGATAGCGACTGAACCCATCGCTGATCGCCAGGGGATGGCGCGCTGTCCGCCGACCGGGAAATGCCCTTTGAAGTCAGCGCATCAGGCCACGTTGGGTCCGGAGTACTGTCGCAACTGATCGGCGAAGGGCGAGCTGCGACGAACACGTCGTCGCACGCGGACAAGGTCGTTGCGCTTGAGGATGTCACCGATCGTGCTCGCCGCAGGCACTTCGGCCTCCGCCCACTTCCGGGCCAGCACCACCTTCAACTTGCGCGGACCCCATCGCGGGTGCTTGCGACGAAGCGCCACGACGGCTTCGACGATGTCATCGCCAACCGCGTTGGGATGATCACGCGGAGCTCGCGAGCGCTCGTCGAGCGCCGATGCGCCGCCGGCCTCGTAACGACGGATCCACTTGTAGCCCGTCTTGCGGCTGATCCCGAAGTCACGACAGAGGCCCGAGAAGCAGACCTCGTACTCCAGGTAAGTGGCGACGAACTTCAGTCGTTCGGACATCGAGGCGGTCCTAGCCCAGGGCATCGCACGGTCCTCCTTCGACCGCGAAGGATGCTCCCGCGCTGTAACCCATGTCCCCGGTCTGCAGTGTTACCAGTGTGCCCGGTCTGGGCCACCGATTCCACTTGACGCGATTTCGCGAGCAACGTTCTCGAATCCGAGGCCCGAGTGCGTGCGTGCCGCGTGCGTGGGGTATGCGTCCGTACATCGCCGAACGCATGCGAGTCCTCGCGCGATGTCGCGTTGCGTCGCGATTCGGCGCGTGCGCGCATCTGCGGCGGCCGAATTTGCGTGTGCTATGAAGTACGTGCGCCCGACACGCACCCGCCCCCGACGCGGATGTGCACATGCGGACCGTTCGCTCGCTCTTCTCGCTCACGCCCCAGGTCCTGCTTTCGGAGACGCGCTCGCTGTTGACCGCTCGTGCGGCCAATCTCGCGGATCTGCTCGAGCATCTCGCCGAGATCGATGCGCGCCAGCTCTACGTCGAAGCGGCGTATCGTTCGACGACGGCGTTCCTGGTCGGCGAACTGGGGATGGATGCCGATTCGGCGGACAAGAAGATCCAGGCGGCGAGAGCCGTGCGCCGCGTGCCGGCGCTGTTGCCGGCGATCGCGGATGGGCGGCTGCACCTGCGAGCGATCCTCATGCTCGCCGTGCACATCGAGCCGGACAACGCCGACGAGTTGATCGCCGCCGCGGCGAACCGGTCGGTGCTGGAGATCCGCGACATGCTCGTCGCACGCACGTCGACCGGTGAGTCCGCGCCGGACTTGCTCGCGCAAGTTGTTGCGAATCCTGAGAGCGAACCGGAACCGGTTCCGGTCATATCTGGAAACGGTCAAGCGGTCGAGTCGGTTCACGCGACCGCTGCTTACGCGCCGATCACGCCGCCCGCGCCGGCCCGCCGCACGATCGCTTTCACTGTGCCCGCCGAGCTCGCGGATGCCTATCGCGACGCCCTCGCGCTGGCGCCGTACGACGTCGCGCACGATCCGGTGCGAGCGTTCGCGCAGATGGTCACGGCGTGGCGCGAGAAGCTGGAGAAGCGGAAGTTCGGCTCGGGCCGGCGCACGGCACGACCGGAGCCCGCGGTCGACGGTACGATGGGGTGCGGAAGTCGCTACATCCCGAAGCATGTGCGTCGCGAAGTATGGCAGCGCGACGGCGGCCAGTGCACGTACACGAGCGATGCCGGCCGACGATGCGAATGTCGCAAGCAACTGCAGTACGATCACATTGTTCCGCAAGCGCTGGGTGGAGAGAGCACGGTCCCGAACCTGCGGTTGCGCTGCCACGCGCACAACCAGCTCGCGGCCGAGAAGGCGTTCGGAGCCGGGTTCATGAAGGCCCGTCGCGCCGCGGCCCGGGAGGCGCGCGAAGCGGCCAGGACCGTCGCAGCCGCGAAGCGCGTGGCCGAGCGGGAGGCCGGCTGTGCTGTAACCGAGGCCGAGCGCCAATCGCGCGACACCATCGACGCCCGCACGCGCGACGTGATCGCCGCGCTGCGCTCGCTGAAGTTCCGCCCGGACGAAGCGAAGTCCGCGGCCGCGTCGTGCGCGGGCGGTCCAGAGCAGACACTCGAGGCGCACGTGCGCGCGGCACTCGGCTCACTTGCGAAGGCGAGGCCGCAGGCACCGTTCGCGGCGGCGTGAGCGGTCGCGAGGACTCCCGAGCACTGGTACTCGCAGCAGCTGCTATGTTCCCATCCTGAAGTGCCAGCACCGGGATTTCCTGAGCGGCGACCAGCGCCGCCCATCGTGCGAGGGCCGCACATCGTCATGCACAGTGTCTTTCGCCATCAATGCGCCGGGCGACTGGTCTCGTGGTTCGCGCTCGGGTTCCTTGCGCTGGCTTTCACTTCGCCGGCCGGCGGCCAGAGCATGGGGAGCGACGCGAAGCGAGTGCGTCACGAGTGGGACGAGCCGGCGCCGTGTAGGAGCCCTGTACGAAACGCGCTGGCGAGATGGTGGCGTTGTGACCTCATCGGATTCGGCCACGTGATCGCCATGCATGGTTATGGAATGGATGGCGACTCCATCGCCATCGACAGCTTGGTCCAAGGCTACTCGCCGGACTCCGTCCTTCGCGGCGGGGTATCCTCCTTCGCGAGCGGCTACTCCAGACTGGGAATCAAGCGCGGCGTGCACGTGATCTTTGGAGCCAACGCCGACCCTGCCCCTAGCGTCCGCCGCGAAGCCGGCTACACGACCTTTGGAATTGCCCTGGACGACAGCGGCCGAGTGGCTTGCGACGCCGCCGTCCCCGATTCGATCGCGGAATCGATCGTCATTCGCTGCGACGTCGAGCCGTTGCTGGCGGCTTCTGTGGGGCTCGCAAGGGTGAAGCTGGAGGGGCGGAACGCCAACGGGCGGCTCCGGTCGCCTGCCGACGGCTACTGGCGATGCACATCGAGCAAGTGGGTGCTCGGCGGCTGGGGCCGCGCACCGACGCGAATTCGCTTCGCCAGAGACGACTGGGCGATCCCGGACGAGGAGCTGCTCGTGCCCGTTCCGAGATCGGTTCGTCACGGACGCTGCGAAGTGCCGATCCTGGCGAGCCGTCTGAGAATCGTATCCGGATTCTCGAGCATGTTCGGCGTTCGTGTGACGGATCTCGCGAGCCTGATCACCATCGATCCAAGTGGCGGTCTACGCCTCCCGGCACACGCGTGGTCGTGCAGCGCGCAGGCCAGCGCGAGCCCCTAGCCACCCCCAGACCCCAACGCCCGCCCGCGCTCCTCGCGCGAGCGGGCGTCGTCGTGTCCTGCGGTCGGTCGCCGAGTGACGAGCCTAGTGTCCGGCCTTCCGGCTCGGTGTCACGTTCCAGAGCGTGCTCATCAGGAGCGCGCCGAGGATGGCGAATGGGACCGGGGCCCAGTGCCAGGCTTCCCAGCCCCACTTCCTGGTCACCAGTGGGACGCCGGGGCCGACGATGAAGGCGGTCAGGTACTGCATGCCGTCGAACATGCCGGCGGCGGTCGCGGCGGCCTTCTTGCCGCCGAAGTCCATGCTCGCGGCGCCGCCGATCATGCCGTGGGCGCCGTTGACGCAGAACGAGAGCACGACGAGCCAGGTGGCGGCCATCATCGGGCCCATGTGCATGTGGTCGCCGAGGCCGGAGAGTGCGAGCACCAGTGCCATGCCGATGAAGCCGGCGGTGATCACGGGGGCGCGGCGGCCACCGAACGTTCGATCGGACATGATGCCGAACGTGAAGCCGCCGGCGATGCCGGCGAGCGCGATGCCCCACGTGGCGAGCTGGTAGGGGGCGTACGTGGCGAAGTCGTCGGGGGTGGCGCCGTGGTACTGCTCGAAGTAGCGCGGCCACCACGAGTCGAGATGGCTGCGGCGCACGAAGCCGATCATCATCGAGCTGAGCGCGATGATCCACGTGACGCGCGAGCCGAAGATCTTCTTCACGACGTAGCCGAGCGAGACCGGAGCGTCGTCGTCGTGCGCGTCGCCGGTCTCGAACTCGCCGAACCCCGCGTCCTTCGGCGAATCCTTCACGAACGCGGCGTTGACCAGGAAGAACACCGCGACGCAGCCGGCGGGGATCCAGAACGCGTACTGCCACGGGAAGTTCTTCAGGATGATCGGGATGCCCGAGAACGCCATCAGCAGCCCGAGGCGGATCAGCACGCCGAACACGCCGGAGAACCAGCCGCGCTCGCGGGTGTGGAACCAGTGCGCGTTGATCTTCACGATCGAGAGCGCGCCGAAGGCCTGGAAGTAGCCGTTCAGGCCCCACGTGATCGCCATCATCGCGAGCAGTGCGCCGGGCTCGACGCCGGGGCGCAGGACGGCGGGCGTGACGAGATGCTTGGTGGCCTTGGCGCCTTCCCACACGGCGGGCGTCACGACGGCGAAGCTGGCGAGGCCGAAGAGCGCGTTCATCACGACGACGCCGGCGGCGCCGAACAGGAACGCCTTCTTGCCGCCGACGCGGTCGGCGATCGGGCCGTTGAAGATGACGGAGAACGCGTAGACGATCGGCATCATCGTCTCGAACACGCCGAGCTGGGCGTTCTGCCAGCCGAGGATGTTCGCGATCTTGGGCGAGACGACGGTCCAGTTGTAGCGCGTGGTGTAGAAGAACGCGTACATGAGGCCGACGGACAGCCAGTTGAGCGTGCGTCGGGCCTGGAACTCGCTGCTCAGGTTGGGATAGGTGACGGGGGTCGGCGACATCGAACGGCCTCGCGGGTGATGGAGGTTCGATCACGATCCGGCCGGCCGTTCCCCGGCGTGGGGCGGCGAGCGGCTCCCAACGTGCGTGCTTGTACCCCGGCGCGCGCGACAGGGTCAAGCGCCGTGCGCCCGTCCGGGAGCCGATTGTGGCGACCCTTGCGGATTGGCCACGAAATTCCCGCTTTCGCGCGAACCCGGACGCACGAGGCCGGGTAGGAGGAACCGGGAGCCGGCGCGGCCCGGGAACGGCCCGGCGCGCGCGGCATCCCGCGGAGGCCCTTCATGTCCCTGCACCTGCCGATGCGCGCGCTCGTACGCGTGCTCGCCGCCGGAGTCTTCCTCCTCGCCGCCGCCGGGCTCGTCGCCGGATGGTCCATGTTCCTCGCGCCGCACCCGGTCCTGCACGGCTGGGAGGGCATGTTCGATCTCGCCGCCGAGAACAACCTGCCCACCTGGTACTCGACCGTGCTGCTTGGGACGCTCGCGACCCTGTTCGCGCTGCACGCGGTGCGATCCTCCCGGCTGCGCGACGGGCACGCATGGCGCTGGGGCGCGTTCGCGGCGGCGACGCTCGGCGTCTCCGTGCTCGAGGACGCCTCGCTGTTCGAGCGGACGATCGAGTTCACCGCGCGCTCGACGCACTTCCACGTTTCGCGCGACGCATGGATCGCGACGGCGATCGCGATCGCCGTCGTGGGCGCGGTGACCGCATGGCCGTTGCTGCGGGCGCTGCCCCGGCGGCGGGCGGTCCTCGTCGTCGCGGCGGCCGTGCTCGCGGGTGCGGGGCACTCGGCGTTCGGCCGGCTCGGTGGCTGGCTGATGTGGCACGGCGGCCCGCACCAGTGGACTTTCGTGCTCGCGCGCGTGAGCGAGGAAACCAGCAAGATGCTTGGTTCGACCGGGCTGATCGCGGCCGCGGTGGCGACGCTGCGCGATGGCGGCGACCTGCGCGTGGTGGTGGACTGACGCGGGGCGGGCGCGCGGACAGGACCTAGGCGCCGAGTCGCTGGCGCAGCGCGCGCGCCCGCGCGCGGCTCACCGGCACCTCGGTGCGCGCCGCGTCGTTCATCTGCAGACGCCACGTGCCCGCGAAGCCGGGGCGCATCGCCTCCGCGCGGTCGAGGTTCGCGATCGCCGAGCGGTGCACGCGCGCGAAGCGGGAGGGATCGAGCCGGCGCTCGAGTTCGTCGAGCGTGAAGTTGACGTAGTGGCGATCGCCCTCGACGGCGGCGAACACGAGCTTGTCCTCGGCGCCGAACCACAGCACGTCCGCCACCTTCACGATGCGCTGCTTGAGTCCCACGCGCACGGTGAAGCGCTCGAGCCAGCCGTCGGGCCGCGCGCCCGGGCCGACGGCCGCGAGCAGCTCCTCGAGCCGGCGCGACAGCTCGGCGGGCCGTTCGAGCTCGGTGCGGAGCCGGGCCAGTGCGCCGGCGAGCCGCTCGGCGCGGAACGGCTTGAGCAGGTAATCGACCGCGTTTTCCTCGAACGCGCGCACGGCGTACTGGTCGTACGCCGTCACGAACACGACCGCCGGCCGCGGGTCGAGCGACGCCAGCAGGGCGAAGCCGTCCTCGCCCGGCATCTGGATGTCGAGCAGCAGCGCGTCGGGGCGCGCCGTGCGCACCAGTGCTCGGGCTTCGTCCGCGTTGCCGGCCTCGCCGACGACTTCGACCTGCGGATCGCCGGCGAGCATGCGGCGCACGCGGGCACGCGCGAGCGGCTCGTCGTCCACGATGGCGAGGCGCAGCGGCGCGGGGCTCATGGCCGGCGTTCTACCACGAGACGCTGAACCCCGCCACGAGGAACCGGCGGCTGAAGTAGGAATACTCGGCGTGGCGCTGCGTGTAGTCGACGCTGTAGACGTAGTCGAGCACGTTCGGCGTCGCGAGGACGTTCATCGCCTCGAGGTAGAACACGGACGGGCCGCTGGCCGGCACGCCGCCCAACTTCGGCAGCGAGAAGAGCCGAAGCAGGCGGAAGTCCACGCGGCTGTACGCCGGCATGAGCTGCGAGCCGTGCTCGCCGTAGACCGGGTGCCAGACGCCGCGCATCACGTCGAACGTGCTGCCGACCACCGGCGTGTATGGCCGCCCCGTGGACCACGACCAGCGCAGACCCGTCGACCAGCGCGAGTTCACCTGGTACTGCCCGACCACGGACAGCGAGTGCTTCACGCCGGCGGCGGTGGGGACCTCGCGCGGATCGTCGAACTGCCGGCGGCGGCTGTCGAGCCAGCCGTACGACACCCAGCCGTTGACGTACTTCCACGTGCCCTGCACGAACGCGTCCACTCCGCGCGCGCGGCCCGTGCCCGCGGCGCGGTACCACGTCTCGGCGTCGTCCAGCGGCAGACGGTGGTAGCGCTTCTCGTAGCCTTCGAGGCGAATATTGCCGAAGTCGGACTTCCACTCGTAGCCCGCGATCGCGTGCTCGGCATACGGCGAGGGCAGGCTCGGGTTACCGTAGCGCTCGTCGCGCAGCAGCGGATTGGCGAGCTGGTGGTAACGGCCCACCGCTGCGCGGAGCGTCTGGTGCTCGTCGATGCGCCACGCGAGCGCGCCGCGCGGGTCGACGGTCCACTCGTCGGCCGCCGGATCGCGGTCGACGCGGCCGCCGAGCGTCGCATAGAGCGGGCCCCACAGCCGCAGCTTGTCCTCGACGTGCACGCCGCCCTCGTCCTGCGTCTCGGCGAGCGTCATGAGCCGCGTGGGCGCGCCACGCTCGAGGTCGGTGCTGTCCGCGGGGGTGAGCGCGTCGCGCGCGTGTGCGTGGCGGCGGCCCACCGCGCCGAACGTCAGCTCGTGGCGCGAACCGAGGGGCCAGACCACGTTCACGTCGGCCTGGGCGACGTGCTCCGCCGTGCGGTCGCCGAACTCGGAGTACGTCCAGTCCGAGCGATAGTGCTGCGTCGTCAGGTTGGCGCGGATCGCGCCGTGCCCGAGCAGCGCGTCCTGCAGGTGGAGCGCGGCGAAGCCGTTGCGCGCGTGCGAGCGGTAGACGTCCTGGCTCGCCAGCACGTTCGTCTCCACGCCGAGGTGTTCCTGCGAGCCGATGCCGAAGAGCGACAGCCGGCCAGTGGGCGAGTAGCGGTACTGCAGCTTGGCGACGCCGTTCTCGCTCCAGGGCGCCTGCGTGTACTCGTGCACCGAGCCGTAGAGCCGGAACAGCAGCTCCGGGAACGACTGCACCACGCTGCCCATCAGCGAGAGCCGGTCGGGCACCAGCGCCCACGTGCTCGAGACGCTGTAGCCCGTGACGTTCGCGCCCACGCTCACCGTGCGCAGGTTGACCGGGTCCGCCGTCTCGATGTCGAGCACGCCCGACATCGCGCCGCCGTAGCGGCTGCCGAACCCGCCGCTCGAGAAGAACGCGCTCTTGAGCATGTAGGTGTCGAGGATGCTGAAGAGCCCGCCCGACGCACCCTCGTAGTGGTAGGGGTGCCCGATCTCGGCGCCGTCGATGCGGATCACCGTCTCGTCGGGCGCGCCGCCGCGCACGTAGAGCGCCGCGCCCTCGGCCGGCGCGGTGATGCCCGGCAGCGCGCGCAGCGACTGGAAGATGTCCGCCGCACCACCCGGCGTCATCATCACGTCGCGGCGCCGCACCACGGCGCCTTCGCTCTTGCCCACCTTGCCGAACGACGACGCCGCCACCGTCACCTCGGCCACCGGCACCGGGGCCTCGGCGAGCACGACGCGCAGCGGCGCCATGCCCGCCGCCACGGCGATCGCGAGGTGCGCGCGCTGGTACCCGATCTGCGTCACCTCGAGCAGCGCGTCGCCCGCGGGCAGGTCGAGCGTGAACGCACCCCGGCCGTCGGTCGCGGTGCCGCGCTGCAGCGCCGTCACGCGCACGCTCGCGAACTCGACCGGCGCGCCCTTGTGGTCCACGACCACGCCCGTGACGGGCAGCGCGGCCGCGAGCGCCGGGACGCCGAGCAGGAGCGCCCACGCGAATGTGGGAACGCGGAGGTTCATTTCGTCGAATCCGCCGGCGCCTGCGGGGCGGCGACGTGTGCCTCCGCCTCGGGCAGCAGCCGGGCGCGCACCCAGCCATTGGCGGGATTGGCGGCCAGCGCGTCGCGGAAGCGGTTGCGCGCGCCCGTCCAGTCGCCGCGCTGCGCGAGGCAGCGGCCGAGCCAGAGGCAGGCGTCGTCGCGACCCCAGTCGATCCCGCGCGCCGTCGCCTTCGCGCCGGCGAAGAGCGCGACGGCCTTCTCCAGCACCGGTTGCGCACGCTCGGGACCGCCGCCGAACGCGGCCGGCTTGTGCAGGAGGTAGACGCCGTGCAGCAGCCAGACGCGCGGGTTCTCGGGTTCGAGCTGCTTCGCGCGCGCGAAGTTCTCCTCCATCTCGGGCCCGAGCGTCATCGCCGCCTGCGGCGCGAACGAGAGCGAGAGGGCCTGCAAGCTCGCCTTCACCGCGAGCACCTCGCCGAACTTCGGATCCGCGGCGAATGCGCGGTCGCACGCCGCGATGCCGTCGACGAGCAGCTTGCGCGCGGACTCCGCCTTGTCGGCGCCCAGCAGCGGTTCGGCGCGCCAGCTGGCGAGCGCGATCCAGTAGCCGGGCAGCGGCGAGTCGGGTGCGTCGGCCTGCAACGCCACGAACTGCGCGCGGGCCGCGAGGATGTCGTCGGGCTTCGCGTGGTCGATGCCTTCCTGCAGCGCGCGCCGCGCCGGCGCGAGCCCCGCGGGCTCGCCGGCGAACGCGGCCGCGGTGACCGACGCCAGCAGCACCAGGACGAGAAGTCGGCGGATCATGAGACCTCCGGAGTGGGGAGCGGGGACGGGGACGCGGGGAAGGTGCGGGCCGGGAGCGTGACGGTGACGCGAGTGCCGCGGCCCGGCTGGGAGTCGATCGCGAGGGCGTGCGGTGGGCCTTCGAGCCGGAGCCGTTCGCGTACGCTCTCGAGGCCGACGCCGTGGCCCTGCGGCGGCCGCCCCGGTTCGAAGCCCGGGCCGTCGTCGGCGATGGTGACGCGCAGCAGGTCGCCCTCACGCGCGGCCTCGAGCCGCACGGTGCCGCCCTCGGGGCGCGTGCTCACGCCGTAGCGCACCGCGTTCTCGAGCAGCGGCTGGAACAGCAGCGTCGGCACCATCAGATCGTCGAGCCCCGGCGCGATCGCCTCCTCGGCGTGCAGTCGATCGCCGAAGCGGGCGTGTTCGATCTGCAGCCAGTTGCGCAGGAACTCCAGTTCGTCCGCGAACCGGGCATGGTCATGGCGCGACGCCGCGAGCGAGTAGCGGAACACGTCGGCGAGCCGGGTGACCAGGTCCTCGGCGCCGTGCGGGTTCTCGGCGATCAGCGCCGCGATGGAGTTGAGCGTGTTGAAGAGGAAGTGCGGGTGGACCTGCGCGCGCAGCGTGCGCAGCTCGGCGCGCGCGAGCTCGCCGCGGATCCGCTCGACCTGCGCGCCGCGTTCGACCGCGGCACGGTAGAAGTGGCGCGCGAACACGATGCCCATGAACAGGCCCGCGAAGAGCAGCGCGTAGAGGAACACCACGGCAAGCCCGCGCAGGTCGCGCATGAAGTCGTGCAGCAGGAAGACGTTGACGATCTCGGCCGCGAGCAGCGAGGCCGCGAGACTGACGCCCATGTAGAGCCCGGCCAGCGGCAGCCACGACGCATCGCGCTCGGGGAGGTTCAGGGCCGGCACGAGCCAGCGCCCCGTGGCCCAGATCGCGACGCGGATGACGAGGGTGTAGACGAGCGCGACCGAGAACGACATCCGGTACTGGCCCCAGTGGCCACCGAAGATCGTGCCGAAGAAGAGCGCGAAAGGCAGCGCCCAGAGCGGCGAGTAGAGGATCGCCTTCAACAGGGAACCGCCGCGCTGGCGGGCGGGCGATTCGGGGATCACGGGTGCGGGAGTGCTCATGCGGGAACTCTACGGCGAGGCCGGTGTGCGGGCGAGGCGGTGGCGGACGAACGGTCGCGGGAGTGCGACGAGCCGTCAGGCGGCGGGACCGGCGGTGGCCGGGCGCACGCGCAGCGCCATCACCGTGATGTCGTCGCCGGCCTCGGTGTCGCCGAGGAACTCGCGCACGCCGTCGAGCACTCGGCCGACCAGCTGCTCGGCGGTGTCGCGGAGCGGCGCGGCCGCGAGCAGCGCGTAGAGACGCTCCTCGCCGAACATCTCGCCCTCGGCGTTCGCCGCCTCGGTCACGCCGTCGGTGTAGAGCACGACCCGGTCGCCCTCGGCGAGCACGATCGCCTCTTCCTCGTAGGGAGTGTCCGGCAGCATGCCGACGAGCAGGCCGCCCGTCTCGAGCAGCCGGCGCGATCCGTCGGCGTGCAGCAAGACGGGAAAGTTGTGGCCCGCGTTCGTGAACCGCAGCGTCATCGTGGGCTCGTGCACCGCCGCGAGGAAGAAGGTCGCGAATTGGCCCGTCGTGTCGCGCTGGCACGCGAGCGCGTTGATGGTCGACATGACGCGCGCGGTCGAGGTGGCGCCCGCCGCCTGCGTGCGTAGCGACGCCTGCAGCATCGACGACAGCAGCGCCGCCGGCACGCCCTTGCCCGAGACGTCCGCGACCGCGAGCAGGATGCCGTCGTCCGGCGTGGGGACGACGTCGTAGAAGTCGCCGCTCACTTCCTTGGAGGACAGGTTCGCGGCGTGCACTTCGAGCCGCGGCCGCTGCGGGAACTCCGAGAGCAGGAACGAGCGCTGGATGCGCCGGGCCAGCTGCAGCTCGCGGTCCGCGCCGGCTCGGGAGAGGGCCACGCGGTAGGACTGGATCGCCATGTTCGCGCCGAGGAAGAGTCCCGCGAAGATCGCGCAGAACGTGAGCGAGATCACCACCGAGCGCAGGTGGGTGTGGAACTCGGGAATGAGCGTGTAGCCCAGGATCACGATCGCCACCACCGATCCCAGGAGGCTGACGACCATGTAGGCGCCCGCGCGCCACCACGTGACGCGCGGGTCGTCGGGGAAGCGCTTCTCGAGCTGCGGCTCGAGGAACCTGCCCACGGCCCAGTTCCCGATCGCGATCGGCGCGCCGAAGATCATGGACGCGATCCAGAATCCCGGGAATGCCTTCCACGGCTGGCCCTGCAGCAGCATGAAGAAGCCGCCGAAGGGCACGGCGAGCAGGGGCAGCATCCACAGCAGGTGGAGCAGGTCGATCCAGCCGCTGGCGCGGCGCCGGCGTCGCTTGGTGGGGCTCACGGACGTGTCCTCGTCATCATGCGAGCGAGCATGCCGGTCGCAGGGGCGGCTCGCCAGTGCAGGAGGGACGAGCGGTCGAAGCGGTCCGACGAACGGTCGCCGCTGCGCATCACGGCGAGAGACGTTCGCGCCGCCACACGCCGCGCACGCGGCGGTAGCGCAGCCGGTCGTGCAGGCGGTCCGGGCGGCCCTGCCAGAACTCGATCGTGGCCGGCAGGAGCCGGTAGCCGCCCCATTCCTCCGGACGCGGCACTGGCCGGCCGGCGAACCGGCGTTCGACCGCGCGCCGGCGCTCCTCGAGCACCGCGCGGTTCGCGATCGTCCGGCTCTGGCGCGAGACCCACGCGCCGAGCTGGGCGCCGCGCGGCCGTTGCGCGAAGTAGGCATCGGATTCCGCGGCGCTCACGCGCTCCACGCGGCCCTCGAAGCGCACCTGGCGCTCGAACCCCGGCCACCAGAACGTGCCCGCGCCCACGGGCCGCAGCGCCAGCTCGCGTCCCTTCGCACTCGCGTACTGCGTGTAGAAGACGAGGCCGCGCGCGTCGAGGCCCTTGAGCAGCAGGAACCGGACGTGCGGCCCGGTGCGGCCCACGGTCGCGAACGCCATCGCGTTCGGCTCCGGCAGCCCCGCGCGGATCGCGGCGCGGAGCCAGCGACGGAAGAGGGCGAAGGGGTCGGCGGGCGCGCTCGCCTCGCGCAGGGGCGGGCGGCGGTAGTCGTGGCGGATGCGGGCGAGCTTCATGGCGGCAGGGTAGGCCGCGCGCGGGCGCACGGACAAGCGGACTGGACGCGCCGTGCACCGCCGCCTACCGTCCGGCGAGGAGGTGTCCCATGCAGGCTCCCTACCTGGTCGGCGAGAAGGTCTACCTGCGCGCGCTCGACCGCACCGATGCGCCGCGCGTGCAGAAGTTCCTGAACGATCCGGAAGTCCGTCCGACGATCGCGAGCTGGCGCCCGATCACGCTCGAATCCGAGATCGAGTGGCTCGATCGCATGGGGCGCAGCGAAAACGACGTGCAGCTCGGCATCGCGGTGAAGGATTCCGACGAGCTGGTCGGCGTGTGCGCACTGCATCAGATCGACTGGCGCGAGCGGAGCGCGAGCTTCGGGATCGTGATCGGCGAGCCGCTGGAATGGGGCAAGGGCTACGGCACCGAGGCCACGCGGCTCGTCACGGAGCACGGCTTCGACCGGCTGAACCTCAACCGCATCTGGCTCCACGTCTACACGGGCAACGACCGCGGCATCCGCGCGTACGAGACCGTCGGCTATCGGCGCGAGGGCGTGCTGCGGCAGGGCGCCTTCCGCGGCGGGCGTTACGTCGACGTCGTCGTGATGGCGATGCTGGCCGAGGAGTGGCGGGCGAAGCCGGCCGGGCCGCGCGCGACGTAGCCGCGCGGCCGCGCCGCTAGAACCGGATCGACGCCGCCGCTGCGACGAGGTCCGCGTGATCCGCTGGCGCCCCGAACGGGTGCCGCACGTCGCGCTGCGCGGTCAGCTTGAGCCGCACGTCGCGGCTCACGCGGTAACCCGCGCCGATCTCGATGCGATCGACGCCGTCGTCCCACGACCGCGTCACGCTGCTGGACGTCACGACGTCGCCGAAGCGGATCGCTTCGGCACGCCCCGCGAGCCACGCGTTGCCGAGCGCGAGCCGCGCCTCGCCGTAGCCGCCATGCAGGTGCAGCGTGCCCGCGCCGTACGTTTCCCATTCCTTGGTGAAGCCCTCGCCCCGCAGCTCCCACGGTCCGCGCGAGAGTTCCACGTCCGCCATCGCCAGTCCTTCGTGGTAGTGGCGCAGCGGCGTGCCCTGCGGCAGCGCATACTCGAACCATTCCGGCATCCACGTGCCCCATGCGCCCGAGACGCCCATGCGGACGCCGGCCGTCGGCATGATGCCGAAGCGTCCGAGCGTCGTCTGGCCCGGCGTCTGGTCCCGTCCGTTCACCGGCCAGCCCGGCGAACCCTGCAGCACGCCGAGTGCGAACTCGAACGGCCGCTGCGCGCCCAGCGCCACCGCGCCCACGTCCCACCAGCGATCGTCGACCACCGGCATGCCCGCGCCCACGTAGGGGCCGTACTGCACGCCCGACTGGCCCTGGCCTGCCGCGGCGACGAGCTGGTCCACGGAAGCGACCGGCACGTCCCACGCGAGCGACGTGTGGTACTGGTACATGAGCGGCATGCCCACGAGCGGATTCTTGTCCGAATAGGCGCGCGGTCCCCACGTGCCGATCGGCCACGGAACCTTGCCGGCCTGCACGTGCAGGTCGCGCTCCGGCCACGGCGTCCACTGCGCGTAGGCGCCCTCGGCGCGGATCCCCATCGCGCCCTCGTGCAGGATCGTCTCGCCGTAGAACGCCAGCGTCGGGGAGATCGCGGCGTCGAGGAAGACGCGCACGCGATACGGATCGAAGTTCGAGTCGCCCTGCGTGGTGTTGTTCCACTCGAGCGCCTCGGTCCCCGAGGGGAGCGTCAGGTCGAGCATGCCGCGCACGCGCAGGTCCGCCGCGGGCGCCGGAGTGGCGAGCGCGAGCGCCGCGACGAGAACGAGGACCTTCCGGTGCCGCATCATGCCGCCTCCTGGAGGTCGCCGGCGTCGAGGGCGCCGGGCAGGACGAGGGTGAACGTGCTGCCGCGGCCTTCCTCGCCGTCGATCCGCAGTTCGCCGCCGTGGGCCTCGGCGACCTGGCGCGCGAGCGCGAGGCCGAAGCCGAGTCCCGGCCGGTTGAACTCGAGCCCGTGGCCCGTGTGGTGGTGGCCGGAGTCCCGCGGCGCGATCGTGCGCTCGGCCAGCCGCGTGCGCATCGCGGGGGAGAGCCCCACGCCGTTGTCGCGGACGACCACGTTCAGGCCGGCGCCTTCGGGGATCGCGGTCACCTCGACCGCGCCGCCGTCGGGCGTGAAGCGGATGCCGTTGCGCACGAGTGCGCCCACGGCCTGCTGCAGCTTCGCGGCGTCCATGCGGGCGCGCCCGGCGCCCGGCTCGACCTCGAAGTGCACGACCACGTCGCGCTCCTGCGCGTCGGACAGCGCCTCGCGCACGGCCGCTTCGAGCACCGGCTGGACAGGCGCCCATGCGCGGGTCACGTCGTCGGCGACCCGCCGTGCGTCCGCCATGCGCGTCGCGTCGACCGCGATGCGCTCGAGCGTCTTGCAGGCGCTGCCGATGGCCTCCAGTCCCTGGTTCCAGCGCGGATGCGCCGGCATCACCGCGCCCATCGAGAAGAGGTCGCGCCAGCCGAGGATGATCGCGATCGGCGTGCGCAACTCGTGCGACGCGACGGCGATGAACTCGCTCTTGGCGCGCGCCACTTCCTCGAGCTGCTCGACGTAGACGCGCTGGCGCCGGCGCATGTGGTCGAAGCGCGAGGCCAGCGTGCCCATCTCGTCGCGGCGCGACGTGTCGAGCGGTGCATCCCAGCGGCCGTGCTCCATGCCGTCCGCGGCGTCGACGAGCTGGCGGACCGGCCGCGTGATGCCGATCGCGATGAACGCAGCGGCCAGCGTCACCACGAGGATCGCGAGCAGGCCGAGCTCCACGAGGTGGCCGCGGACGTCGCGCAGGAACGCGGTCTCGGCGTCGAACGAGCGCTGCACCACGAAGGCGTCACCTTCCCCGGAATCGCCGAACGGGATCGGCCGCGCCAGCGCGAGCCAGCGGTTCCCGGGCTCGCCGAGTTCGCGGGCGGCGCCGGGCCGGCTGGCGGCGGTGCGAGCGACCTCGCGCTCGGGCCCGTTGCCGAGGGTCGTGCGCGTGACGCGGCCGCCCGAGAGGAACGTGACGTCGCTCTTGGTGAGTTCGCGCAGGTTGGACGCGAGCGCGCCGCCGACTTCGGTGCCGAGCAGCAGGGCCCCGACCACGCGGCGATCGGCGACGACCGGCGTCGTCACCGTGAGCACGTGACGGCCGCTCACCACGCGGGCGTGGTGGGCCGTGCGGCCGGCGAGCGCGTCGGGCGCCAGCGCCGAGCGCGCCGCCGAATCGAGTGCGATGCTGCCGACCGACGCGACCACCTCGCCGCGGGCGTCCACGACCTCGAACACGTCCGGGTGCGCCAGTGCTTCGAAGTCGCCCGCGACGCCGGCGACCGTGGCGCGGAACTGCGGATCGTGCGGCGCGTGCGGCAGCGTGAGCATCGAGAAGAAGCGCGGATCGCGCACGATCACCGCGCCCGTCACCTCGAGCTGGGTGGTGCGCGCGGCGAGCAGCGTCTCGAGCAGGTCGGCCGCGTGCTGCAGGTCCTCGCGCAGGGCGCCCTGCGTGCGCGACGAGACGCCGCGATCGACCAGCCACAGCGACGCCGCGGTCAGGGCCGCGAGCGGCAGTGCCGTGAGCAGCAGGATGCGTCCGCGCAGGCCGAGGATCATGGCGCGAACGAGAGTTCCACCGGCGCGGGCTCGCTCTCCGCGAGCGTCACCTCGCGCCGCAGCGTCGGGAAGTCCGGATGCCACGCGCAGAGCACGTAGCGCCCGGGCGGCACCTCGGGCAGCTGCCACGTGCCGTCGGCGCGCGGGCGCGCGAGCGCGCGGTTGGGCAGCACGAGCACGAACGCCGCCATGTCCGAGTGGATGTCGCAGTAGACGTTCACCAGCCCGGCCTTCGCGAAGCGCACGCTGCGCGATTCGCCGCGCGGATACTTGCCGAGGTCGAACCGCCGCACGGGGGAGACGCTGAAGACGTTGTGGTAGATCGGATCCATGTTCGGGAACTCGACGCTGCCGCCGGCCGGTACGGCGACGACGCGCGGGACGAACTCCTGTTGCTTCTGCGCGAGCTGGGGACGAGGCGGAGCGGGCAACGTCGAGTCCACGGACGCCGGCACCGACTCGAGGTAGACGACCGCGTCGCCCACGCCGCCGCGCGAGGATTTCGGGCGGCACACCATCGACGACGCCTGGCCGGCGTACGGCTGGAACGTCGCGGCGGTGCGCGGCGGAGCCGGCACGTGGACGACGCCGTGCAGCGTCGCGGCGCGCGCGTCCGAGGCGACGAGCACGCACGCGAGCACGAGGGCGAGACGGCTGCCGGGGATGGAGGCCAGGGCCGGGCGCATACCACGGCGTTTTCGGCCGATGCGGTGCGTGGCTGAACACGCATGGCGATTCCGGCAGGGCATGCGAAGGCCCCGGGCGCGGCGCGCCCGGGGCCCGAGACGGGATTGCCGGATCGGCTCAGCGATAGGCCGGGATGCCCGTGATCTCCTCGCCCAGCACCAGCGTGTGGATGTTGTGCGTGCCCTCGTAGGTCTTGACCGACTCGAGGTTGCACATGTGGCGCATGATCGGGTACTCGGACGTGATGCCGTTGGCGCCGTGGATGTCGCGGGCGCGGCGGGCGATGTCGAGAGCGATCTCGCAGTTGTTGCGCTTGGCCATGGAGACGTGCTGCGGTTGCGCGACGCCGCGCTCCTTCATGCGGCCGCACTGCAGCGCGAGCAGCTGGCCCTTCACGATCTCGGTGAGCATCTTCGCGAGCTCGGCCTGCACGAGCTGGAACGAGCCGATCGGCTTGCCGAACATGATGCGGCTCTTGCTGTACTCGGTCGCGCTCTCGAAGCACGCCATCGCCGCGCCGATCACCCCGAACGCGATGCCGAAGCGCGCTTGCGTGAGGCAGCCGAGCGGCGCCTTGAGCCCGATGCCCTTCGGCAGCACGTGCGAGTCCGGCACGAACACGTCCTGCAGGATGATCTCGCCCGTCACCGACGCGCGCAGCGAGTGCTTGCGCTTCTGCTCGGGCGCCGAGTAGCCCTTGAAGCCCTTCTCGACGAGGAAGCCCATGATGCGCTCCTTGCCGGCGGCTTCGTCGAAGCCCTTCGCCCAGACGATCGCCAGGTCCGCGACCGTGCTGTTCGTGATCCACATCTTGGCGCCGTTCAGGATCCAGCCGCCCTGCGTGCGCTTGGCGCGCGTGATCATGCCGCCCGGGTCGGAACCGAAGTCCGGCTCGGTGAGCCCGAAGCAGCCGATCACCTCGCCCTTGGCCATGCGCGGCAGCCACTGCATGCGCTGTTCCTCGCTGCCGTACTCGAAGATCGGGTACATGCAGAGCGCGCCCTGCACCGACACGAAGCTGCGCAGGCCCGAATCGCCGCGCTCGAGCTCCTGCATCGTGAGGCCGTACGCGACCGGGCCCACGCCCGCGCAGCCGTACTTCTCGGGCAACGTCGCGCCGAGCAGCCCCATCTCGGCGATCTCGGGGATCACGTCCTTGGGGAAGTACGCTTCGTCGTAGGCCTTCTCGACGATGGGGAGGAAGCGCTCGTCGACCCAGTCGCCGACCGCGTCGCGGATCTGGCGCTCGTCCTCGGTGAGCAGCGAATCGATGTCGTAGAAATCCGTGCGCGTCGGGCGCGGCATGGGATCGCTCCTTGGGATGTCACGGTGCAACGGCGCCACGAGGCCGCATGGCGCGGGACCGGGGGAGTATAGGCGGGCCCGGAAGGGGGGCTCAAACGCGGTTTCAGGTGCGCGTTCGCGGCCGCTCGCGCCGCGCTGGGAACGCCACCGGCGCTGCGTGCGTGAACCCGCGGCGCGATTGCCCTACCCTCCGCCGCATGACTGCACGCCCCGAAACCTCCGGAGAGCTCCCATGCGACGCGCCCCCGTGTTGTCCCTGCTCGCCACGGTGCTGCTCGTGAGCACGCTCGACCAGACCACGTTCGCCGCGCGCGGGAACGCGACCCGATCGCCCGTGTACGCGCAGCACGGCATGGTCTGCTGCGCGCAGCCGCTCGCGGCGCAGGCCGGGCTCGAGATCCTGAAGGCTGGCGGCTCGGCGGTGGACGCCGCGATCGCGGTCAACGCCTGTCTCGGGCTCATGGAGCCGACCGCGAACGGCATGGGCGGGGACCTGTTCGCGATCGTGTGGGACCCGAAGACGAAATCGCTGCACGGGCTCAACGCGTGTGGGCGTTCGCCGCTGAACCTGCATGCGGAGCAGATCCCGCCCGAGAAGGACGGCACGATCCCGCTCTACTCGCCCTACGCCTGGAGCGTGCCGGGCTGCGTCGACGGCTGGGCGGAACTGCACGCGAAGTACGGCAAGCTGCCGATCGCGCGCGACCTCGCGCCGGCGATCGCCTTCGCCGAGCAGGGCTTCCCGCTCTCGCCGGTGATCGCGGGCGACTGGGAGCGCTCGACGCGCGTCTTCAAGGACAAGCCCGGCTTCGCGGACGTGTTCATGCCCGGCGGTCACGCGCCGAAGGAAGGCGAGATCTTCCGCAATCCCGCGCTCGCGAAGACGCTGCGCATCGTGGCCGAGAAGGGACGCGACGGCTACTACAAGGGCCCGATCGCCGACGCCATCGTGCGCTACTCGAAGGCCAACGGCGGTTTCTTCTCGCTCGAGGACTTCGCGAAGCACACGTCGGAGTGGTGCGCGCCGGTCTCCACGAACTACCACGGTGTCGACGTCTGGGAGCTGCCGCCTCCGGGGCAGGGGATCGCGGCGCTGCAGCTCCTGAACGTGCTCGAGAACTTCGACCTCAAGTCCATGGGGCGGAACTCCGCCGACTTCTGGCACGTGATGACGGAGGCGAAGAAGCTCGTGTTCGCCGACCGCGCGCGCTACTACGCCGATCCCGCGTTCGCGAAGGTGCCGGTCGCCGAGCTGATCGCGAAGCCGTACGCGAAAGAGCGCGCCGCGCGCATCGACATGGCGCATGCCGCCACGACCGATCTGCCCGGCGAGCCCGCGGCGCTCAACCGGCGCGAGACGACGTACCTCTGCGCCGCCGACGCGAACGGCATGATGGTGTCGCTCATCCAGAGCAACTACACCGGCTTCGGCAGCGGCTACGTGATCCCCGAACTGGGCTTCGGCCTGCAGGACCGCGGCAACCTGTTCGACCTGCACCCGGGGCGTCCCAACTCGTACGCGCCGGGCAAGCGGCCGTTCCATACGATCATTCCCGCGTTCCTCACGCGTGACGGCCAGCCGCTCATGGCGTTCGGGCTGATGGGCGGCGACATGCAGCCGCAGGGCCACGCGCAGATCGTCGTGAACCTCGTCGACTTCGGCATGAACCTGCAGGAAGCGGGCGACGCGATCCGCTTCCACCACACCGGCTCGACCGAGCCCACGGGCACGGTGATGACCGACGGCGGCGTGCTCCACCTCGAGGACGGCCTGCCGGACTCGGTGATCGCCGAACTGAGGCGGCGCGGCCACACGATCGAGCCCGAGTCGGTGGGGGCGTACGGCGGCTACCAGGCCATCTGGCGCGATCCCGTGAGCGGCGTCTACTGCGGCGCCACGGAGAAGCGAAAGGACGGCTGCGCGCTCGGGTACTGAGGCGCGTTTCCCACGGCGATCGCGGCCGCCCGGGAGAGTCATCGCCCGGGCCGCCTGCGTTTTCGGGCGGCGTTGCGCCGCAACGTTTTCCGCGGGTCCGCTCAAGCGGAGCGCGAAGCGTTCCGATCTCCCGGTGGATGCCCGTTCGCCGGCCTCGCGTCCCGGTTCCCCGGGGTGCGCCGCGCGACCGGGAACCCCATGCCCGGGAGGCTCTCCTGCGTCCTCGCTTCGTGCTCCTGCTCGCGCCTCTCGTGTGCCTCGCCGCCGCCGCACCGGCGCGTGCGCGCGTGCCCGACGCCGTGCTGCATGGCGAGTGGAGCGAAGTCCGCACGCCGCACGTGCGCGTGCTCTCGGACGCCGGGAGCGATCGCGCCGCGCGGCTCGCGGAAGTGCTCGAGCGGCTGCACGAGCAGGCGGAGCGCACCGCGCCGTCTCTCGTGGTGCAGGCCGATCGCTCGCGCACCGCGTTCGCCTTCGGCAGCGGGGACGCATTCCGCGCCTACCTGCCCACCGTGGGCGGCCGGCCGGAAGAGGACGCGGGACTCTTCCAGCCCACGCCGACGGGCGGCTTCCTGCTGCTCGAGCCCGGGCCGGCGGACGCGATCGACGCCGTCGCGCTGCACGAGTACACGCACGCGCTGCTGCGCGAGTCCGTGCCGTCGGCGCCGCCGTGGCTGCACGAAGGACTCGCGCAGTACTTCAGCACGCTGCGCGTGCACGACGCCGACGTGCGCGTGGGCGAACCCATGCCCGAAGCGATCGCGTGGCTGCGCGGGCACGACCTGATGCCGGTTTCCGAACTGCTCGCGATCGGATTCGGCTCCGCGGACTACCACGGCGGCGCGAAGCGCGCGACGTTCTACGCCGAGTCCTGGCTGCTCGTGCACATGCTGCTCAACGAGAACGTCCAGGACCTGCCGCGGTTCGAGCGCTACCTCGCCGCGCTGCGGCGCGGTGACGATGCCCGCGAGGCGTTCCGCGCCACGTTCGGCGACGAGAAGCGCGTGCACTGGCGGCTCGAGCTCTACGCCCAGCGGCCGAGCTACTCCGGCATGAACTGGAACTTCTCGCAGCCCTTCCGCTCACTCGTCGCCACGAACCGTGCACACGTGCCGAACGTCGAACTGGTCGACGCCCTGGGCAGCATGCTCGTGTGGCGGAACGGCGCCGAGGCACTGGCCGACGAACACCTCGCGGTGGCGCAGCGCCTGGACGCCGATGCGGCCCCGACGCGCGCGTTCGCGGCAGAACTCGCGTCGCGCCGCGCCGGGGGCGCGCCGCCGCCGCAGGCGGAGCCGGTGGCCCCGGTGGCGGCGGTGGAGTCGCCCCTCGATGCGACCGTTTCGACGGACGCGCCCGCCACCGACGCCGTGGCGCCCGAAGAACTCGCCGCGCTGACGCCGCTGCTGCAGCGGCACCGCTACCGCCAGGCGCGGCTGCTCGCGTCGGAACTGCTCGCGCGCCCGCTGTCGCCGGGCTCGCGCACGTGCCTCGAGCGGCTGCTGCGCCTGCTGTCGGAACCCGGCACGTCGCGCTGAAGCGCGGTCAGCCTCGTGCCGGCAGCCCCAGCGCCGCGCGGCCGCGCGCAAGCTGGAACGCGCAGGCGCACGCCACCAGCTGCGCGAAGACTCCGGGCACCATCATGCGCATGGTCATGTAGAGCGGCAGGTGCACGCCCACGACGTACGCGAATGGCGCCAGCAGCAGCAGCGCTTCGCGCCTCGCGCCGCGCGCGAGCACGACGCACGCGATGCTGCCCGCGAGCAGCAGCAGCGCGATCGGCAGGAAGAGGAAGCGGTCCCAGTACGCGCGCAGGATGTCCAGCGGATGGCGCTTCAGCGCCGCGAGCGGCCCCAGACCTTCGCGGGCGAGGTAGTCGTAGTAGGAGTGGCCGTCGTAGTACGTGTTGCGCCAGCCCCAGTGGTAGGGCGGCACCAGCCCCAGCCCGAGCCGGATCGCCACCGAGCGCGCGATCAGCATCGGGTCGCGGCGCGCGATCGCGAGGTAGCGCTTCTGGAACATGCGCGCCGCGCCCGGATCCTCGGCGCTCTCGAAGCCCGCGCGCACCGCTTCGACGTCGTACCAGCCGTCCTCGAGCTGGATGCCGTGCGGGTTCGGGAACATGCCGATGCTCTGGAGCAGCACCATGCCCGACGACGTCGCGCTCGGCGTGAACTCGCCGATCGCGCGCTGGTTGCGGAACGCCCACGGCAGCACGAGCACGGCGGTCGTGAGCAGCATCGCGGCGGCGGGCACGAGCCGCGTGCGGAAACCCGGCCGCGCGATCGCGGCGACGAGGAGCAGGAACGCCGGCAGCGGTGCGTAGTCGGGACGCAACATCCACAGCGCCGCGATCACCGCCCCGGTGCCCGCCCACCAGCGCGCGCGGCCCGAATCCAGTCCCTGCAGGAACGTCCAGAACGCCAGTACGACGAGCGGCGGCGTCAGCGCGTCGGCGACGCGCGAGGTGACGAGGTAGGCGAGCGGCAGGAAGAGCGCCGAGCCGTAGCCGGCGACGAGCGCCGCGAAGCGGCCGCCGAAGCGCTGGCCGATCCGCATCACGAGCAGGCACGCCGCGGCATCGAAGAGCGCCTGGAAGACGCGCGCCCAGACCGTCATCGGCGGGCCGAAGATCCGGTACAGCAGCCAGCCCCAGATCGCGTACCCGGGCGGATGCAGTGTCACCGGCCGCCAGCGGGCCGGTGTGAGCCGCGGCGCCCGCGCGGGCGTCAGCCGCTCGCCGCGCACGGCGAGCGAGTCGACGATGGGGCGCAGAACGACCTCGGGGGGCGCGCCGTAGACCGGGCGCACGAACCCGTACCCCGCGGCCAGCGCGTACGCGTTCTCCTCGTAGGCCGGGGCGAGGCCCTCCATCTCACCATTGCCGTCGGCCATGAATCCCACGGCCGCGCGGACGGCCAGCGCCAGCAGGACGATCGCGATCCAGTGCCGCCGCGAGGGGGCATCGGGCTGGGGAGGGCGCATGAGGGACTCCGGTGGACCGGCGGCCGCCGCGAGTTCGGACTGCGGGCCGCGCGGCGCGGGAGAAGGATACGAGGTTAGCCCGCGTTCGGGCCCGGCTTCAACCGCTGCGGCGCCGCGGCGGCTTGGCCGCATCGTGCGGAAGGCCTCGCCGCGCGGCGCGGGCGTGCAAAGCGCCGGTTGCCCGGGAGTCCGGCGCTCCTTTACAGTGTTTCATCCGCTGTCGCCCCCATCCTCCCGGGAGACCTCCGCATGCCCTCCGTGAAGACCGCAGGAGCCGCTTCGCGCTACCACGGCCTTTCGGCCGACGATCTCGTCGGGCTCTACCGGACCATGGTGACCTCGCGTCGCACCGACGACGAGGAGATCCGCCTCAAGAAGCTGAACCTGATCTTCTTCCAGATCTCGGGCGCCGGTCACGAGGCCGTGCTCGCCGCGGCGGGGAAGGCGATGCGGCCGGGGCACGACTACTTCTTCCCGTACTACCGGGACCGCGCGCTTTGCCTGCAGCTCGGCATGACTCCCAAGGAGATGCTGCTCTCCGCGGTCGGCGCGGCCGAGGATCCGAACTCGGGCGGCCGCCAGATGCCGAGTCACTGGGGTCACCGGAAGCTCAACATCGTCTCGCAGTCGAGCCCGACCGGCACGCAGTTCCTGCAGGCCGTGGGCGTCGCCGAGGCGCTGGTGAAGTTTCGCCAGCTCGAGACCGTGCATCCCGAGCTGCAGGGCATCGCGAAGGGCGACGAGGTCGTCTACGTCTCCACCGGCGACGGCGCGACCAGCGAGGGCGAGTTCTGGGAGGCGCTGAACTCCGCCTGCAATCTCAAGCTCCCCGTGCTGTTCCTGGTCGAGGACAACGGCTACGCCATCTCGGTTCCGGTCGACGTCCAGACCGCGGGCGGCAACGTGGCCGAACTCGTGCGCGGCTTCCCGAACCTGCACCTGGTCGGGGAGGTCGACGGCAACGACCCGCTCGAGTCCTACCAGGTGCTCTCCGAGGCCGTCGCCTACTGCCGCGCGCGCAAGGGCCCGGCGCTGGTGCGCGCCAAGGTCACGCGCCCGTACTCGCACTCCATGTCGGACGACGAGAGCAAGTACAAGCCCGCGGCGATCCGGCAGGCCGAGGCGGAGCGCGACTGCCTGCGCACGTTCGCGCGCTTCCTCGTCGAGGAGCGCATCCTGACGCCGGAGCAGGTCGAGCACCTGCACGAGGACGTGGTCGCGAACATCCGCAAGTCGTCGGAAGAGGCGCAAGTCTCGCCGCAGCCCGCGGTGCACACCGCCACGGCGTTCGTCTTCTCTCCGAACATCGACCCGGCCTCCGAGCGCTTCGTGTCGATCCCGAAGCCCGAGCCCGGCGCGCAGGGCGAGACGATCCTGCAGAGCATCAACTACTGCCTGCGCGACGAAATGACGCGCAACCCGCGCATCGTGCTGTTCGGCGAGGACGTCGCGGACGCGTCACACGAGCACGTGCTCGGCGAGCTCAAGGGCAAGGGCGGCGTGTTCGGCGTCACGTGGGGCCTGCAGAAGCAGTTCGGCGGCACCCGCGTCTACAACTCGCCGCTCGCGGAAGCCAACATCGTCGGCCGCGCGATCGGGCAGGCGCTCGTCGGCATGCGGCCGGTGGTCGAGATCCAGTTCTTCGACTACATCTGGCCCGCGATGATGCAGCTGCGCGACGAACTCGGGTACATGCGCTACCGCTCCAACAATGCCTGGTCGGCGCCGGTGATCGTGCGCGCGGCCTACGGCGGCTACCTGGGCGGCGGCGCGCCGTACCACAGCCAGTGCGGCGAGAGCATCTTCGCGCACTGCCCGGGCCTGCGCGTCGTGATCCCCAGCTGCGCGAGCGACGCGGCCGGCCTGCTGCGCACCGCACTTCGCAGTGAGGACCCGGTGCTGTTCCTCGAGCACAAGCACCTCTACCGCCAGCCCTACGCGAAGGAGCCCTACCCGGGCCCCGAGTACACGGTGCCGTTCGGCCGTGCGCGCATCGTGCGCCCGGGCACGGACGTGACGGTCGTCACGTACGGCGCGCTGGTGCAGCGCACCTACCTCGCCGCGCAGGAACTCGCCGACGAGGGTATCGAGGCCGAGATCCTCGACCTGCGCACCATGCAGCCGCTCGATTTCGCGAGCATCGCCGCGTCGGTGAAGAAGACCGGCCGCGTGCTCGTGGCGCACGAGGACACGCTCTTCTGCGGCTTCGGCGCCGAAGTGGCGGCGCGCATCGCGTCGGACTGCTTCATGGACCTCGATGCCCCGGTGCGGCGCGTCGGCGCGCTCGACACACCGGTCGCCTACGCGCCGCAGCTCGAGGACGTGATCCTGCCGCAGAAGGCGACGCTGGCGAAGGCGATCCGCGACCTGGCCGCGTTCTAGACGGGCGGAAGTCCGCGCGGCCGCACCTCTCGCGAGGCGCGGCCGTTCGCGTTCCGGCCCGGCGCCTTCCCCGGGCGGAGTCCGCCCCGCCGTGGCGGAGGCCGAGCTTGTCTAGCATCGGGGCATGGACTCGGCGCAGGGTGCGGGGCGGGCCTCTCCGTCCGGGCGCGGCCCCTCGCGGCGCCGCGTGCTCGGCTGGCTGGCCGTGGCGTTGGTCGCGCTGGGGGTGCTCGGCGTGCGGCGGCGCGCGGCGATCGTGCGCGGCTTCCTCGCCGCCGACGCCGGGGGCGAGCCGCCGGGTCGCATGAGCGACACCGCTCGCGACGCGCTCGCGGCGAGCGTCGCGGCACTGCTGTACGAGCGGGTCGAGCCGGAGCACTACCTCGAGCTGTTCCGCTGGCGCGCCGAGCACCTTCCCGGCATGCGCGCGCTCTACGAGCGCTTCGCCGCACGCGTGGAGCGCGACGCGCACCGCGCGGGACATCGCTCATTCGCCGCGGCGCCGGGCGAGGTGCGGCGGCGGCTGCTCGCACGGTACCGGCCCACGCGCGGGCGCGAGCGGCTGAGGCGCGGATTCCTCGCGCGCGACGACGAGCGTTTCGGGCGGCACGTGGTGCGCCCCGTGTTCCGGCTGTTCGCGCGCACGGACGCGTGGATCCTGCACGGCTATCCCGCGTGGCCCGGCATGCCGCGCGCGATCGCCACGCTCGCGCCCAAGGGCGGCAGCGCATGAGCGCGAAACGCGTCGCGATCGTCGGCTCGGGCATGATCGGCGCCACGATGGCGCTGGAACTCGCGCGCGCCGGGTTCGAGGTGGACGTGTTCGAGAAGGGACCCGACTACCCGTACCCGCACCGGCGACCCTTCCTCGAGGCCGCGAGCTGGGACTGGTCCAATCCCGCCTGGGCGCCGCCCGCGGATCTCGCGCGCATGGAGTCGACCGGCAGCTACCGGCGCGAGCTCTGGCGCGAGAGCGTCCTGCGGGTGGGCGGCAGCGGCACCGCGTGGACCGGGCTCGCGACCCGCATGACGCCCGTCGACTTCCGCACGCGCACGCTGCGCGGCTTCGGCGAGGACTGGCCGGTCGACTACGACGCACTCGAGCCGTGGATGTGCCGTGCCGAGGCGCAGCTCGGCGTCTCGGGCACCGACGACGACAACCCGTGGGCACCGCCGCGGTCGCGGCCGTATCCGCTGCCGCCGTTCGAGATGACCGCCGAGGACGAACGCTTCGCCGCGAAGCTGCGCGCTGGGGGCATCCACATGCACACGACGCCCCAGGCGCGCACGCGGCTCGACTGGGACGGCCGGCCCGCGTGCATGAACATCGGCCAGTGCTGGTTGTGCCCGATCGGCTCGCGCTATACGCCCACGCACCACCTGCATCGCGCGATGGCGACAGGGCATTGCCGCCTGCACACGAACACCTCCGTGCGCCGCGTGCGCACGGATGCGGCCGGTCGCGCGCGCGGCCTCGTGGTGCGCGGCACGGAGGCGCGTGCCGATCGCGAGCACGACGCCGACCTCGTGATCGTCGCGGGCGCGGCATTCGAGTCCGCGCGCCTGCTGCTGCTTTCGACCGACGCGAGGCACCCCGATGGGCTCGGCAACACCGGGGGCCACGTCGGCCGGCACCTGACGTTCCACCACATCTGGAACGGGCACCTGCACTACCGCGAGCGGCTCATGGCCGGCCAGGTCGGGTTCTGGACCGGCCAGACCAACCAGTTCGTCGATCCCGAGGACCGCGGCACCGTCGGTGGAATCAAGATCGAACTGCCGTCGCTGCCCGCGATGTCGCACGAGGGCGAGGCCGGCGGGGCCGGGAGCTTCGAGGACGTGATGCGCCGCTTCGAGGTGACGACGCGCTGCCGGCAGGTCGGCATGCACGCCGAGACCGTACCGTCGGAGCGCAAGTTCGTCGCGCTCTCGCGCGAACGGGACCGTTTCGGTGACGCGATCGCACGCGTCCAGTACGACTCCTCGGAGTTCGACCGGCGCACGCACGGGTTCGCGAGGCTGCTGTTCGAGCGGATCGGCCACGCGACCGGGGCGACGGAAGTGATCTTCCCCGGGCTCGAGGAGTTCGGGACGTTCGCGCACTACATGGGCACCTGCCGCATGGGCGCGGGGCCGAAGGACAGCGTGACCGATTCGTTCGGCGCCGTGCACGACACGCCGGGCCTGCACGTGCTCGGGCTCGCCAACTTCGTGGGCTCCGGCGGGGCCGTGAATCCGACGCTCACGGCGGTCGCGCTCGCGTTGCGCGCCGCCGACCGCATGGTCGCGGAGGGCGCGTGACGACGCGCGCGGTGCGCGACGGCGCCTGCCGGGTCGCGGTGGCGCTCGCGCTCGTGGGCGCGCTGCCGCAGGCGATCGCCGCCACGTACGAACCGGCGCCGCAGCGGCGCGCGGTGTTCCTGCTCGGACCGCCCGCCGGATACACGCTCCCGGGCGCGCGCCAGGAGTTCGGAGCGGTGGAGCGCAGCCGCTGCCTCGTCTGTCACGGGCTGCCGAGCTTCGTCGCGCGCGATTCGGCGAGCGGCGAGGCCCTGCACCTCTCGGTCGACAGCGTGGCGTTCGGCCGCTCCGCACACGGAGCGCTGGCGTGCACGCAATGCCACCCGGACGTGAAGGCCTACCCGCACGTGTTCACGGGCGGGCGCCGTCCCGACGTCGGGTGCGACGCCGACTGCCACGCGCGCGACGCCAAGGGCCGTCCCGTGCGGCACGCCGACACCGTGCGCGAGTACCGCGAGAGCGTGCACGCCGACGGCCTGCGCGGCGAGCCCGGCCAGCCGGATTGCGCGTACTGCCACGGTGCGGGGGATCCGCACGCCGCCGGGCGCGTCCGCGACGAGTTCCCGCCGCTGGCCCGCGTACAAGCGTGCGCGTCGTGCCACGAGAACCGCGAACGCATGGCGCGCGACTCGGTCGCGGTGGACGCCGTCGCGTCGTACCGGGCCGGGCTGCATTTCGCGGCGCTGCGGCTCGGCGAAGCGAAGGCGGCCACCTGCCTCGACTGTCACGACACGCACGGCGTGCGCCGGGCACGCGACCCCGAATCGACGACGCACGCCTCGCGGCTGGCCGCGACGTGCGGCCGCGACGGCTGCCACCGCGGCGCGGGGCCGCGCTTCGCGGCGTCGGGCACGGACCACATGGCGACGCTCGAGCGGCGTTCCGCTCCGGTGCGGGCCGCGAGCGCGTGGTTCGGTTGGGGCGGGCTCGCGGTGATGCTCGCCTTCGCGCTGGGCGTGCTGCTCGACGTGGTGCGCCCCGTCGGGCGCCCGCGCACCGGCGAGGCCGCCGGCGCCGACGGCACGCTGGTGCCGCGCCTGCCGCTCGTGATGCGGCTGCAGCACGGCCTGCTGGTCGCGAGCTTCACGGTGCTGGCTCTCACGGGCCTGCCGATCCGCTTTCCCGCATCGGACGCATTCCGGGCGTGGGGGACGGCGCTGGGCGGCTGGGAGTCGTTGCGTGTCGCGCACCGCGTGGCGGCGATCGCGATGGGCGTCGCGCTGCTCGCGCACCTGGTCTGGGCACTGGCGCGGCTCGTGGCCGCTCGCGGAAACGTAGCGCGAGCCTGGCCGATCCTTCCGGTTGCGCGCGACGTGCGCGAGGCGGGCGAGGCGCTGCGCTACCACGTCGGCGGGAGCGACGCGCCGCCCGCGCACGGTGCGCACGAGTTCCGCGCCAAGGTGCACTACCTCGCCGTTCTCTGGGGCGTGCCCGCGATGGCGGCGACCGGGTTGCTGCTCGGGTGGGCGTCCTCGCTCGCCGAAGCGCTGCCGGCGCGCGCACTCGCGGTGGCGCTGCGGCTGCATGCGGACGAAGCGCTGCTCGCGATCGGCGTCGTGATCGTCTGGCACTTCTACAACGTGCACTTCGCGCCCGGCCGGGGCCTGCGCTTCTGGACGTGGCTGGACGGCCGCGTCACGGCCCTGCACCAGCGCCGCCAGCACGGCGCCGCGGCGTCGCCGACCGCGCGCACGGAACGCTGAAGGGGCCGAACCCGTCCCGAACGGCGGATCCGGCCCCTCGCATCGTGGCGCGGCCTAGGGGCGGCCGCAGTCCGTCCAGCGGCGCTCGGGGAACGACTCCGCCGCCGGCCGGTGCCCGCGCCAGCCGCGCGGATGTACCGTCTCCAACTGCAGGTCGCGTTCCTGGGGCTTCGTGTCGATCACGCGGTCGTTCTCGTCGAGCAGGATCATCTCGACGCGGCGGTTGCGCGCATGGCCCTGGATGGAACGCTCGGGAGTGAGCAGCTCGCGCTTGCCGCGCGGGTCGCCCGACACCTGGTCTTCGCGCACGCCGAGCGACAGCAGCTCGGAGCGCACCGAGCAGATGCGGCAGGCCGCGAGGCCCATGTTGTAGCCGTCGGTGCCGCGGATGTCCGTGTGCCCGTACAGCCGCACGCGCATGCCTGGATGCTTCTTCAGCACGTCGGCCATCGCTGCGATCACGCGGCGCGACTCCTCGCTCAGCTCGCAGCGGTCGAACGCGAAGTGCACGTTGCGCTCGAGGTCGAAGCTCTCCGCCGGCGGCGCGGGAGGCGTCCACGGAGCGGGCGTCGGCGGAACGGGAGGCGTGGGCGGCGCCGGAGGCGTTCCGCACGCGGCTTCCTTCGCCTTCGCGTCGGAGGCGAGCCGGCGCGCCTGGTCCACGAGCGGCTCGGTCGAGCAGTCGCCCTGGTCCAGCGCCTCGTTGCCCGCGAGCGCGAGCGCCACTTCCATCTTCGCGAGTTCCTCGGCCGCGCACGCGAAGCCGGGATCCCGCTTCATGCGCTCGAGCTCGCGCCAGAGGTCCTCGTGCACGAGCGACGAGCCCTCGGGTGCGTACGCCTGCGGCACCGTGCGGGAGTCGACCGGCTTCGCTCCGTCGGCGATCGCCTTCACCAGCGTCGCGGCGTGCTCCAGCGCCACCTGCGGGAAGACGGTCTCGTCGTCGTCCGTGTACTCCTGGCGCGCCGTCGCGAGCCACTCGCGAGCGGCGGTCGCGCGCCACGGATCCTGCGCGGCGCCGGGCAGCGCCTCGAGGCGGTTGCGCCACGCGTCGATCGTCGCGAGGTCCCCGGCGATGCCCGCGTCCGTCGTCCGGCGCCGCAGCGGCGTCAGCGAGGTCGTGAGCGGTGCGTCCCGCAACGCGAGCGCACGGGCGGCGGCCGCCGCGATCGCGTCCGCGACGTCGACCAGAGGTGCCGTGGAGACCGCGGGGCGCTCGGCGTGGCGGCCGAACAGGCCCAGCAGGCCCTCGTCGAACTTGAGGCCCATGCGCACGTACGGGCCGCGATCCGTGCAGTCGGCGCCCGCCATGTCCTGCGAGCGGAAGCCGAACACGTTGTAGCCGCCGGCGACGCGCAGGTTGCGCGCGACCACGACGCCGACCTCGGCGCCCAGGCCCGAGCGCCGCGACGTGCCGTGATCCGTGAACAGCCCGCGCCCGATCACGCCCGCGTCGAGACGCGGCAGGAGATCGACCGTCGCGCGGCCGCCGACGAGCTGCGCGTCGGTCCACTGGTGCACGCCGTCGAGCTCCGAGAGTGCCCAGCGCGACGCGGCCTGGCCGCTCAGCGTCCACGCCGGGACCGGGTGCCAGTTGAGGTCGCCCGCGACCACGTGCGCCACGCGGCGGTACGGAGCATCGCCCGAGCCGAGGCGGTCGAGCTGGTTCTCGTAGCGCGCGAGGCCGTCCCAGTGGTTGCGGTCGGTCTGCCGCCACGCGACGCCGAGCTGCGATGCGGCGGTGGTGCGCTGCTCGCCCGGCGTGACGTACCACGTGCTGCGCGCCAGCGCCGTCCAGTCGCGCGCGAGCTTGCGCGCGACGCCGGCGGAGCCCAACCACTGGTCCGCGCGTGACTGCGTGCGGAACTCGAGCCGCGCGGTGCCCTTCCAGAGCGGGTCGGCGGTGTACTCGACGCCGCCCGTGACGGCCGTCGAACTGCCCGAGCCGCCGCGGATCACCTCGACGTGTTCGAGGCTGCCGTCGAGCCGCGTGCCCACGGCCGGCTGCCAGCGCTCGCGCAGGCCCATCGCGGCCTGCACGTCGCGGCCGGCGAATGCATCGCGCGCGCGGTACTCGCCGAACACCGAACCGTCGCGCAGTTCGTCGCTCGACCAGCCGACCGCCGTGGAGGCCTGCTCCTGCTGCGGGTTGAGCGCGAACGGTCCCGCGAACGACGCGATGTTCTCGTGCCGCGCGTAGAGCCGCGTGCGCGGCGCCACCTGCAGGTCGCCACCCAGCGCCCAGCGATCCTGCGTCGATTCCTGCAGGTCCTTCTCGTACTCGGCGAACACGTTGCTCTTCGGCAGGCCCGCGACCGGGGCACCGATGCGGCCACGCAACGACGACACGTCGAGTGGCGTCGCGCCGAGCGTCAGCGGAGAAGCCGGCGTGCTCGTCTCGTGCGCCCAGCGCCACGCGCCCTCGAGCGACACCGATCCGAAACGACGGCCGAGGCCCGCCTCGACGCCGTCGCGGCGGCCATCGGTCGCCAGGTCGCGCGTACGCAGGGCACGGCCGAACACCGCGTTGGGGCCGAACTCGACGCGCGCGTCGCCGCCCAGCTCCTCGCGGCCTGGCACCACGCCGGACGACGCGTTGTCGAAGCCTTCGTCCGTGCGCAGCACGTAGGAGCGCAGCGACAGGCCGTGCGCCACGTAGCCCGCGTTGGCCCGCCACGCCTGGGCCTTGCGCGCGCCGTCGAACAGCGCTCCGGCGGAGTCGCTGTGCGCGACTTCGCCCTCGAGCAGCAGGCCCGCGAGCGGACGCAGTCGCGCCTGCGCGCTGGCGATGGAGCGCGACGCCGTCGGATCCTCGTCGCGCGCGGCGGACACGCCGATCGCGATGCGGTCGGTGGGCGTCAGTGTCAGTTCGCCACCATAGACACCGTAGCCGGTGCCGCCCGCCTCGAGTTCGTACGTCACGCGCACCGACACCGGGTTCAGGTCGGCGTCGACACTCGGGACCGGCTGGCGGAAGAGGAGCCGGCCCGTGAAGGGTTCGAGCGTGTAGTCGGTGAACCGCGTCATCGGCGTGCGGCGGAGGATGCGCGAGGGCTGGTTGCGGTCGCGCACGAGGATCTCGACCTGCTCGGTGCCGAGCTGGCCGTCGCCGTGCGAGAGCGTGTAGGGGCCCGAGACGCCACGGCCCGCGAGTTCGTCGACAACCTGGTGGGCGCGCGCCTGCGTGCCGAAGCCGGTGACGTGCAGCAGGCCCGTCTGCACCTGGGCCGCGCCGCCGTTCAGGCTGCGGGTGAAGGCGCCGAGCTGGCGCAGGTCGGAGTTCGGCGTGTTGAAGTCGCCGAACAGCGCGTACGACGCGCCGCGGTCGACGCGGGCGTAGAGGCGGCTGCTCGACTGCGCGTCGTACGTGTGCACCGACGCGTCGCCGAGCACGTCGTAGCCCTCGAGCGGACGGATGTCGCGGAAGCGCCGCAGCGTCGCGTCGTGCTCCGTGTCGTAGCGCACGGTCAGCCCGACGTCGCCGGGGAGGGCACCCTGGAGGTAGAGCGCACCGCGCGCGGCGCCGCGCGTACGGCCGTCGTCGTCGCGGAACGCGATGTCGCCGAGCGGATCCTCGAAGTCGTCGCGGCAGCTCGTGCAGACCTCGGTGGTGCGGAGCGAGCGGCGCTGCAGCGAGCCGTCGATCACGCCCGAGAGGAGCAGCGAGTGGCGCGCGGGCGAGAACAGCACGGTGGCGCTGTCCTGCCGTTCGCCGTCGGTGAAGCGCATGCGCACGGGGCCCGCCTGGCGCGGAGCGCGCAGCGAGACGATGCGATCGCTGCCGTCGAGCGTCACCTGGACGCCCGGCGTGCGCGGATCCTCGTCGGTCACGAGCCACGTGCCGGCCGTACTCTCGAGCGTCGCGGGGCCGTGTCCGGAAGCCGCCGCGTGCAGGCGCACGGGGAGCTCGGAGGTGCCGTCGGCGGGAACCTCGGCGCGCGAGGGCACGAGCGCGATCGGCGTGTCGCCGGCCGCGACCGGTTCGCCGGCGTGCACCGGCGCCAGGCCTTCGACCATCGCGCCGCGCACTTCGCCCACGGCGCGGCGCGCCACGATGGCGGCGTGGCTCGTGGGCGTGCAGGCGCGATCCGCGAAGTCGGCGCGGTGGAACTCGCCGCGCTTCAGGTCGACGAACTGGCTGTAGCCGTCGAGCGCGCTGCGGTTTCCGACAGGCTTGAGGACGACGTCCGCGGGCAGCGTCGTGCGGTCGACCCGCAGGACGTGCAGGCGCGGACGCACGTGCTGGAAGGAGTACTTGCCTTCGGCGTCGGTGACGGCGGACGTGCCGTCCTCGAGAACGAGGCGGACGCCGGGAATGCCGAGCTCCTCGGCGCCCTGCACGCCGTTCGTGTCGCAGTCGCAGTCGGCGAACAGCTTGCCGAAGACGATGCCTTCGTCGCCGAATGGCCCCTGCAGCACGCGCACCTTCGCGGTCGCGATGGGCGAGTGCGGCCCCGGCGTCACCGGCGTGGTCGTGGAGTCGTCGGGTGCGGACGCGATGGCGACGTTGACGCCCGTGCCGAGTTCGGCGCCGGCGCCGACGACGACCTGGTAGCGCAGTTCGCGCTGCTGCCCCGGGGTGAGGTTGCCGATCGCGAAGCGCAGCGACGGCCCCGGCGCGCCTGCCGGATCCGGGATCCGACGGCCGTCGAGGCGGGCCGAGCTGCTCACGTAGCGCAGGCCGGTGGGCAGCCGGTCGTCGACGTGGACGTCGCGGAGCGTGGTGCCGCCGGTGTTCTTGACGCGGATCGAGTACTGCGCGATCTCGCCGATCGTCACCTCGGCCGGCGTGACGTTCTTCTGGATGTCGAGCGCGCCGGCCGTACCGACCAACGTCGTGTCCGAACCGCGGTTGTTGCCGGGGTAGGTGTCGCCGCCACCGGACACGGTCGCGAAGTTGATCACCTGCGGGACTGCGACGGCGTCGACGTGCACGGTGAGCGTGAAGAAGGAGCTCGCGCCCGCCGTGAGGACGGCCGGCGTCTGGCCGGTGATGATGCTGCCGGCGTTGCTGAACGACCAGCCGTTGCCCGAGGCCGAGACGTAGGTGAGGCCCGCGGGTAGCGTGTCGCGCACGGTGATCGTGCCCGCCGAGGCCGTGCGGCCGACGTTGGTCACGGTGATGCGGTACGAGGCGTCGCGGCCGACCACGAAGTCGCCGTCGTGCACCTTGCGCAGCGTGAGGTCCGCGGCGCCAGGCACCGGCGTGGTGTCGGTCGCGCGATTGTTGCCGGGGTTCGTGTCGCCGCCACCCGAGACGGTGGCGTGATTGACGACCTCGGGGTACGCCGCGGCCGCGACGGCGACGGTGACCGTGAAGGCGCTCGAGGCGTTGGGCGCCAGGCTCGTGGAGGTCGTCGCGGTGACGATGTTGCCCGCCGCCGAGACCGTCCAGCCATTGCCCGCACCGCTCACGTACGTGAGCCCGGCAGGCAGCGTGTCGCGCACGGTGATCGTGCCCGAGCTCGCCAGCGTGCCGACGTTGGACACCGTGATCGTGTACGTGCCATTCGAGCCGACCACGAACGGCGCGGCGTGCGTCTTCGCGATCGTGAGATCGGTCACCTGCGGGGTCGAGACCGGCGTCGTGTCGGACGCGCGGTTGTTCCCGGGGTTCGTGTCGCCGCCACCGGACACCGTCGCGTAGTTCGTCACCTGCGGGATCGCCGCAGCGTCGACCGCGACCGTGATCGTGAACGCGGACGAACCGCTCGGCGCGAGGACCGCGGAGGTCGCCGCGGTGACGATGTTGCCGACCGCCGAGACCGTCCAGCCATTGCCCGCGCCGCTCACGTATGTGAGCCCGGCCGGGAGCGTGTCGCGCACGGTGATCGTGCCGCTGCTCGCCAGCGTGCCGACGTTGGACACCGTGATCGTGTACTCACCGTTGGAGCCGACCACGAACGGCGCCGCGTGCGTCTTCGCGATGGTCAGATCGGTGACCTGCGGCGTCGAGACCGGCGTCGTGTCCGACGCGCGGTTATTGCCGGGGTTCGTGTCGCCGCCACCGGATACCGTCGCGTAGTTCGTCACCTGCGGCACCGCCGCAGCGTCGACCGCGACCGTGATCGTGAACGCGGACGACGCGCTCGGCGCCAGAACCGCGGAGGTCGTCGCGGTGACGATGTTGCCGACCGCCGAGACCGTCCAGCCATTGCCCGCACCGCTCACGTACGTGAGCCCGGCGGGGAGCGTGTCACGCACGGTGATCGTGCCGCTGCTCGCCAGCGTGCCGACGTTGGACACCGTGATCGTGTACTCACCGTTGGAGCCGACCACGAACGGCGCAGCGTGCGTCTTCGCGATGGTCAGATCGGTGACCTGCGGCGTCGAGACCGGCGTCGTGTCCGACGCGCGGTTATTGCCGGGGTTCGTGTCGCCGCCACCGGACACCGTCGCGTAGTTCGTCACCTGCGGGATCGCCGGCACACTGACGGCGACCGTCAGCGTGAAGGCCGAGGAGGCGTTGGGCGCCAGGCTCGTGGAGGTCGTCGCGGTGACAATGCTGCCGACCGCCGAGACCGTCCAGCCGCTGCCCGCGCTGCTCACGTACGACAGCCCGGCCGGAAGCGTGTCGCGCACCGTGATCGTGCCCGAGCTCGCGAGCGTGCCGACGTTCGACACCGTGATCGTGTACTCGCCGTTGGAGCCGACCACGAACGGCGCAGCGTGCGTCTTCGCGATGGTCAGATCGGTGACCTGCGGCGTCGAGACCGGCGTCGTGTCGGACGCGCGGTTGTTGCCGGGGTTCGTGTCGCCGCCACCGGACACCGTCGCGTAGTTCGTCACCTGCGGGATCGCCGGCACACTGACGGCGACTGTCAGCGTGAAGGCCGAGGAAGCGCTGGGCGCCAGTACGGTCGACGTCGTCGCGGTGACAATGCTGCCGACCGCCGAGACCGTCCAGCCGTTGCCCGCGCTGCTCACGTACGACAGCCCGGCCGGAAGCGTGTCGCGCACCGTGATCGTGCCCGAGCTCGCGAGCGTGCCGACGTTCGACACCGTGATCGTGTACTCGCCGTTGGAGCCGACCGCGAACGGCGCAGCGTGCGTCTTCGCGATGGTCAGATCGGTGACCTGCGGCGTCGAGACCGGCGTCGTATCCGACGCGCGATTGTTCCCGGTGTTCGTGTCGCCGCCACCGGACACCGTCGCGTAGTTCGTCACCTGCGGCACCGCCGCAGCGTCGACCGCGACCGTGATCGTGAACGCGGACGAACCGCTCGGCGCCAGGACCGCGGAGGTCGTCGCGGTGACGATGTTGCCGACCGCCGAGACCGTCCAGCCATTGCCCGCGCCGCTGACGTACGTGAGCCCGGCCGGGAGCGTGTCGCGCACCGTGATCGTGCCCGAGCTCGCGAGCGTGCCGACGTTGGACACCGTGATCGTGTACGTGCCGTTCGAGCCGACCACGAACGGCGCGGCGTGCGTCTTCGCGATCGTCAGGTCGGTCACCTGGGGCGTCGAGACCGGCGTCGTGTCGGACGCGCGGTTGTTCCCGGGGTTCGTGTCGCCGCCACCGGACACCGTCGCGTAGTTCGTCACCTGCGGCACTGCCGGCGCACTGACGGCGACCGTCAGCGTGAAGGCAGAGGAAGCGCTGGGCGCGAGGAGCGTCGACGTCGAGGCCGTGACGATGTTGCCGACGGCGTTGATCGTCCAGCCGCTGCCCGCGCTGCTCACGTACGACAGCCCGGCCGGAAGCGTGTCGCGCACCGTGATGAAGCCCGTGCTCGAGAGCGTTCCGACGTTCGTGACGGTGATCGTGTACTCACCGTTGGCGCCGACGACGAACGGTGCACCGTGCGTCTTCGCGATCGTCAGGTCGGTCACCTGGGGCGTCGAGACCGGCGTGGTATCCGACGCGCGGTTGTTCCCGGGGTTCGTGTCGCCGCCACCGGACACCGTCGCGTAGTTCGTCACCTGCGGCACTGCCGCAGCGTCGACCGCGACCGTGATCGTGAACGCGGACGAACCGCTCGGCGCCAGGACCGCGGAGGTCGTCGCGGTGACGATGTTGCCCGCCGCCGAGACCGTCCAGCCATTGCCCGCGCCGCTCACATAGGTGAGTCCGGCCGGCAACGTGTCGCGCACCGTGATCGTGCCCGAGCTCGCGAGCGTGCCGACGTTCGACACCGTGATCGTGTACTCGCCGTTGGCGCCGACGACGAACGGCGCACCATGCGTCTTGGCGATCGTGAGATCGGTCATCTGGGGCGTCGAGACCGGCGTCGTATCCGAAGCGCGGTTGTTGCCCGGGTTCGTGTCGCCACCACCCGAGACCGTCGCGTAGTTCGTGACCTGCGGAATCGCCGCAGCGTCGACCGCGACCGTGATCGTGAACGCGGATGAACCGCTCGGCGCCAGGACCGCGGAGGTCGTCGCGGTCACGATGTTGCCGACCGCCGAGACCGTCCAGCCATTGCCCGCGCCGCTCACGTACGTGAGCCCGGCAGGCAGCGTGTCGCGCACGGTGATCGTGCCCGAGCTCGCCAGCGTGCCGACATTGGACACCGTGATCGTGTACGTGCCATTCGAGCCGACCACGAACGGCGCACCATGCGTCTTGGCGATCGTGAGATCGGTCACCTGGGGCGTCGAGACCGGCGTCGTATCCGAAGCGCGGTTGTTGCCCGGGTTCGTGTCGCCGCCGCCCGAGACCGTCGCGTAGTTCGTGACCTGCGGAATCGCCGCAGCGTCGACCGCGACCGTGATCGTGAAGGCCGACGACGCGGTCGGCGCCAGGACCGCGGAGGTCGTCGCGGTCACGATGTTGCCGACCGCCGAGACCGTCCAGCCATTGCCCGCACCGCTCACGTAAGTGAGCCCGGCAGGGAGCGTGTCGCGTACCGTGATCGTGCCGCTGCTCGAGAGCGTTCCGACGTTCGTGACGGTGATCGTGTACTCACCGTTGGCGCCGACGACGAACGGTGCCGAGTGCGTCTTCGCGATCGTCAGGTCGGTCACCTGGGGCGTCGAGACCGGCGTGGTATCCGACGCGCGGTTGTTGCCCGGGTTCGTGTCGCCGCC
>JBGAML010000016.1:0-116079 GCA_044223005.1 Candidatus Eiseniibacteriota bacterium | reverse complement strand
GAGACGATCGCGTTCTCGAAGCGGCGGCAGGCGGCGGTGGAGCGGCTGTGGTGGTTCCTGGTGTGGCGGAACTACGGCAAGTACTTCAGCGAGCGAGCCCATACGGAGACACCCGCGATGCGGCTGCAGCTGATGGACCGGCCGCAGACGGTGCGCGCGATGCTGCGCGGGCGGCTGTTCCCCGCGCGGCTCGCGGTGCCGGAGCGGTGGCGGCAGTACTACGGGCGCGAGATCGAGACGCGCGAGATCCCGAACGGCGACCGGGCGCTGCGGAAGTACGCGATGTAGCGGCAGGCCCGGAAACGGTTCGGGGCCCGCACCACGAGGGTGCGGGCCCCGATCACCTGCAATCTTCCGAGCACAACCTAGCGGTACATGGCCTTCAGGGCGCCCCACGTCTTCGTCTGCGTGGGCACCGCGCCCGTGCCGCTGAAGATCGTGATGTTGTTGCGGTCGCTCTGCGTGTAGATCTCCTGCTGCGGCGCGGGCGCCGGCTGGGTGACCCACACGCCCTGGGCGTTGAGGATGGCGGGCGTCGTGCAACCGGCGCACGCGGTACCGCCCGTGGTGTTCGCGCGCTTGATGGAGAGCGCGAACAGGAAGTACTCGTTGCCGGGAAGCGCGTCGAGCTCAGAGCCGGCCGGAACGGCGCACACCGCGTCGATCTGGGCGGTGTTCTCGTAGCCCGGCGTGATCACGCCCTGCTGGATGTAGAGCGGGGAGCTGTAGGCCGCGAGCGCCGAGATGCCGTTGCCGTTCCAGGCGTCGACGCACGCGTTCGCCGTGGCCGGCAGCGCGGCGTTGACGGAGACCGGAACGCCCTTCGACGGGCAGTTGTTGCCCCACCACGCCGGCTGCTGCGAACCGGTCGGGAAGTAGATGTCGACGAAGCACTCGGCGCCGTTCATGAGCGGCACCTCGGCCTCGGGCTCCCACGAGAAGATGAACGTCTCGTTGCCCGAGTTCGAAGTGCAGGCGAAGTCCTTGTTCACCGCACCGCCGTCGATCGCGCAGTCGGTCCAGGCGAGCTTCGCGCCGGGCGACGCGAACGCCGTCACGGCCACGAGGGCGAGCAGTGCACCACACAGCAGAAGCATCTTCTTCATCTCGGATCCTCCCTGATGGATGCGGATCTCGGTCGACCCGCGCACGCATGAGGCAACACCGCGCCCGACTCGACCCAATTGAAACGACTTCTCAGCCGTTCACTCCCCCACCCCACCCACACGACCCGGTCAGCTTGGCCTGACGACGGCCCCGGGAGATCGGCAAGACCGCGAGCAGATACGAACACCGCGGGGGCGGCGCACGCACCGGCCTGAGAAGTCCTGACTCCCTCGAACCGCGATCCTAGCCGCGCTGGGGCAACTGGCGCAAGCCCGCCAACGGTTTGCCCTTCCGGCGTCATTCATGACGCTGAACGTGTTCACGCTGTGACCGCCCCGCGTCGTCGAGCGCCCCGGCCTCGCGCTGCATCCGCATGTCCCTACGTCACATCGCTGGCGAAGTTCCGGATCGTTCGGCTCGACGAGCGGAGTCATCGGCACGCCGGATCGCGCGCTGGAGCGCGAAATGCTCGACCGCGCCGTGCGGAATTCACAACCGTTCACTCTCGCGGCGTGGTGGGCAGGCCGGCTGCAACGCGACGCCGGCGATCCTCGCGAAGACGATCGCCGGCGCCAGTAGACGGATGCGGATCGTCACCGGAACATTGCCTTCAGCGCGCCACATGTCTCGCCCTGCGCCGCGACCGGAGCGCCGTTCTGTACGGTCGCGATCGAGTTCGTGTTCTGCGTGTAGTCCTCGATCTGTGGTCCCGGTGCAGGCTGGGGCACCCCAACACACTGGGCGTTCAGCGGGACCGGCGCGGTGCACCCGGTGCAGGCCGTGCCGCCCGTCGTGCCGGCGCGCTTGATGCCGATCGCGAACAGGAAGTACTCGGTGCAGCGCCTCGTGCGCGAGTTGCTGCCCAAACGCCGAACCGGCGGCCGTCCCTGGGGGACGACCGCCGGCTGGATGTTGCGATGGTGCGTTCGAAGGCTTAGCGGTACATCGCCTTCAGCGCGCCCCACGTCTTGCTCTGCGTCGGGACCGGACCGCCGTTCTGCACGGTCGCGATCGAGTTCGCGTTCTGCGTGTAGTCTTCGATCTGCGGCGCCGGGGCGGGCTGGGTCACCCACACGCCCTGGGCGTTCAGCGTGACCGGCGTGTTGCAGCCGGTGCAAGCCGTGCCGCCCGTCGTGCCGGCGCGCTTGATGCCGATCGCGAACAGGAAGTACTCGGTGCCGGGAAGCGCGTCGAGCTCAGCACCGGCCGGAACGGCGCACACCGCGTCGATCTGCGTCGTGTTGATCGGGCCAGGCGTGATCACGCCGTGCTGGATGTAGAGCGGCGAGCTGTAGGCCGCGAGGGCCGCGATGCCGTTGCCGTTCCACGCGTCCGCACAGTCAACCGCCGACGCCGGGAGGGCCGCCGTGATCGACACCGGGGAGCCGCCCTTCGCGGCGCACGACGCGAGCCACCACGCCGGCGGGGCCGAGCCAGCCGGGAAGTACAGGTCGACGAAGCCCTCGGCGCCGTTCATGAGCGGCACCTCGGCCGACGGCTGCCACGACATGATGAGCGGCTCGGTACCGCTGCTCGACGTGCAGGCGAACGTCTTGTTGATCGTGCCGCCGTCGATCGGGCAGTTCGTCCAGGTCAGCTGGACACCGGGAGCCGCGAGAGCGGCCACGGCCGTCACGGCGAGCATGGCACCGGCAAGCAGAAGCATCTTCTTCATTGGATCCTCCGGAGATGGGATAGGGGATGTTGGCTGGACCGCAGTTGCATTGTCGACGGGACGCGCGGCCTTGCGGACCGCGCGGCCCATCCCATCTACTGCAAACAACCGATTACGGGCAGGCCGCGAACGCCGCGCCGTCCGACTTGTGCGTACCGATCTCGGTCGCCATGACGGACAGGTCAGCAGCGGTCAGCGTCAGGTTCAGGTCGAAGTCCGAGCGGGCACGGTAGATGTGCGTACCGATGTCCGTCGCGAGCACCGACGCGTCCGACGCGTTGACGCCGCCGGCGTTGTCGAGGTTGAAGATCGCGACCGTCGGGCTGCTGAGCAGCACGCCGTCCGCATACAGCTTGGCGCAGCTGGCGCCCGCGAAGGGCCCCGTGTTGCCCGTGCTGCCGCCGAGGATCGTGAACGCCACGACGCCCGACGTGTTCGTGTAAGCCGCCACGGTCTTGGCCGGGCAGTTCAGCGTGTAGTTCGCGTTCAGCTGGTTGCTCGACACCTTGGTGTCGACGCAGCCCGAGAAGTCCACGACCACGTTCGACGCGTTGATCGGGTTGTTACCCGCGTCGCGAACGGTGACGGAGAACTTGCCGGCGGCCGAGTCGGGCGCGGTGCCGACATAACCGACGAGACGGACATTGGCCGGCGCGGTCGAGTTGGCCGCGCTGGGGATACCCGCCATCGCCGCCGTCGCGAGCAGCATGCCGCACGCGGAAAGGAGCGTGGCCTTGCGGATCAAACCAGTCATCGTTGCACCTCCCTAAGTGGTTAAACCTGTTGCTGAGTTCCAGGCAAGGCTAGTTGCACGCAATCAGGTCTGGCTGCGAGCCACCTCCTTTCGAACTCTATCTTTCTTCAAATCCTTGAGTTGAGTTCGATGCTCGAGGCGAGCATATCTCTCGCACTCACAAGACCTTCGACGGAAAAAGTCTAGGTAGGCGCCCCGGTGGTGTCAAGAAAGTTTTTCGTAACCGTCTTTTTTGACCCGAGCGCCGTTTTTCCCGACCCGACGCCGCCTCTCCGGGAGCGGAACCGGGACCTCTTCCCGCCCGTGCAACTCACACCTTTGCTGCGATTTACGGATTCCTGGTGGGCGAAACAGGGCTCGAACCTGTGACCCCCTGCTTGTAAGGCAGGTGCTCTGCCAGCTGAGCTATTCGCCCGCTTCCGAGCCGCCGCCGCGCACCAGGAGAGACGCCGGGATCAGCACACAATACCCTGTCACCAGCAGCACCGGCGCCAGCGTGATGGACCCGCGCGACAGGCTGATGTAGCCGGCCACGAGAGCCACCAGGCCGAGGACGAGGAACAGCGAGTTCAGCTGGCCCCAGCGAAAGCCGAGGTCCACCTGCGCAGGCTGCATCTTCGCCTTGAGCGACCGGGGACGAGTGACGATGGGCTTGCTGCTCATCTCGGAATCTCCTTTGGCCTTCAGGGAGGCGGTGAGAACGCAAACGCCGACGACTTCGACGGACGTTTCGTCCGGTCGAGATCGTCGGCGCATGCGGCCGGTGCCTGTTGAAGGCCCGGGGCACGTGACGATCTCAGCGCGGATCGTTGTGTGTGCCGCCGCCTCCCGTGGGGCGCGACTGTAATACAAGCCCACCGCGGAGGCGGTTCCCGAATTGTGCGGCGCGGGTTCCGGATTCGTGCGGTCCTCGCCCGGAAGCTCGCATGAAAATGTCAGTTGGACTTCGGCGGCGCGCCCGGGCACGGAACCCGGCGCGCGACGAAACGGCGACGGCGGTGACGGATTCTAGACGGTTCGGCCGGGGCCGAGGAGCGCCCGGGCCTCGCCCGCCCGCGAGGACGCGGCGCGGCAACAGCGCGGTATCCTAGTCCAGAATCGTCGCTTGAGCACGCGCGGAGCCTTCGCGCCCACCCGCAGCTTCAACTCGCGTCACCGTGCCGCAGGTTCACGCACCGGCTGCCCGGCGCGGAATCCGGCGATGCGCGCCCGCGCGAGCGCGGCGAGCGTGTCGACACGGGCCGACTCCGCCAGCGCCAGCACCTGTGTCTCGGTGGCGATCGCGTCGGCGAAGCGGCCGGCGTTCGCCTCGGCCGCGGCGCGCGTGTCGAGCAGCGCGAGGTCGCGGTCGCCCGCGGCGCGGCTCGCGGCGCGCGCCAGCTCCAGGGCGCGCGGGCCGTCGCGGCGGGCCGGATCGGGATCCGTCGCCAGCGCCCACGCGAGTTCGTTGGCCGCCGCGGTGAAGTCCGCATGGTCGCGCACGATGCGCTCGAAGCGAGCCCGCACGTCGGGCACCAACCCCTCGCGGCGCAGCCGCACGTGCGCGACGCCGTAGGCGCAGAGCACGTTGGCCGGCTCGAGCCGGTTCGCGTGCTCGTAGAGGGCGAGGCTCTCGTCCAGGCGCCCGCGCTGCTCGAGCACACCGGCCAGCTGCCAGCAGGCGTCCACGTCGTCGGGCCGTCCGCCGAGCACGCGCCGCAGGCCGGCCTCGGCGGCCGCGAGATCGCCTGCGCGCTGGGCGACGAGCGCGCGCGTGAAGAGCACGTCGCGATCCTGGGGCGCGTGCCGCTCGGCGAGCGCGATCTCGCGCGCGGCCGCGGGCGTGTCGCCCAGCTGCAGCGACGCCATCGCGGCGCCGCAGGCGGCGCGGAAGAAGGTCGAATCGAGCGCGCTCGCCAGCCGAAATGCCGCCCGCGCCTCGTCCCAGCGCTGCGCGTGCACCAGCGCCGCGCCCAGGCCGTGCTGCGCGCCGGCCTCGCCGGGCGCGGCCTCGGCCACGTGCGTCCAGAGCGCGAGCGAATCGCGCCACGGCGCGTAGGCCGCACGCGTCAGCGCCACCTCGCCGGCGAGCAGCGCCAGCACCAGCGCCCACGCGGCCGCGCGCGGGGCCGGCCGGCCCGCGAGGGCGGCCAGCGCCGCGGCAGCCGCGAGCGCAGGCGCCACGAGCGCGAGGTAGGCGTACTTGTCCGACACGGCGATCCAGCTGTAGCGCAGCGCGCCCAGCACCGGCGCGAGCGCGAGGGCCGCCCACGCGAACAGCGCCAGGGGCGCGGGGTTCCGCCGCGCGCGCGCCACCGCGAGCGCGGCCACCGCGACCACGGCGACGAGCCGCACCCACGCGTCCGCGCGCGACCACGCGAACGGCCCCAGCGCCGGGTAGACCGGCGAGAGGTGCGCCGGCCACGCCAGCTTGTCGGCGTAGAACGCGAGCCGGCCCGCGACCACGAGCGGCAGCGTCGCCCACGTGCCGGCGGGCGCGGCGGCGCCGGGGCTCATGCCGGCGGTGGCGGCGTGCGAGGCGAGCGTGATCGCGCCCGAGCCGAGCGCGAGCGCGAAGAAGGGCCACTTCTCCACCACGGCCGCGCGGCCCATCCGGCGCAGCGGCCAGAGATCGAGCGCGAGCAGCATCAACGGCAGCGGCGTCGCCGTGGGCTTGGCGAGCAGCGCCAGCGCGAAGAGCGCCACCGCGCCGGCGCGGCGCGCGGCGCCGCCCGCACGCGCCCACGCGACGTGCAGCGTGGTCGCGCCCAGCGCGAGCGCGCCCGCGAGCACGGTCTTGCGCTCGCCGATCCACGCCAGCGGCTCGACCGTGAGCGGGTGCAGCGCGAAGAGCAGCGTGCCCGCCACCGCGGCGGGCCACGAGCGCACCAGCGTTCGCAGCATGGCGAGCAGCGCGAGCGCCGCGAGCGCATGCAGGGCGAGGCTCGTGCGGTGGAACGGCGCGGGCCGGTCCGCGGTGCCGCCCGCCGCCACGTCGAGCATGAGCGAGGTCATGCTGAGCGGCATCCAGTAGCCGCCCACGGTGGACGGTGCGAGCACCTCGCCGAAGAAGCGCTGCACGGACGCCGCGCTCGGGCGGTTCACGAGCGGGTTGCTGGTGACGTAGGTGTCGTCGTCCATGCACAACGCCCGCGCGCCCAGCACCGGGGCGTGCACCGCGCCGACCGCGGCCAGCACGATCGCCACCGCGAGCAGCGCCGCGCGCCACGCCGGGGCCGCCGGCGCCGGTGCCGGCGCGGGGGCGGCGCGGCGGGACGCGCGCATGGGCATCAGTGCGCCGAGTCGGCGGGCGCCACGGCCGGAACGGCGGCGGCCGAGTCGGCAGCGGCGCGCTGCGAGGCGAACACCGCCTGCAGCGCGCGCGCGGCCTGGATGTTCGAGAGGTGCTGCTCGTAGGTGGCCGCGAACATGTGCCGGCCGTCACCGCGCGCGACGAAGTACAGGTCGCGCACGTCCGGCGTGGCCTCGAGCACCGCGCGAATGCTCCGTTCGCCCGGGCTCGCGATCGGGCCGGGCGGCAGGCCCTCGTGCAGGTAGGTGTTGTAGGGCGATTCGTGCAGCAGGTCGCGATACGTGAGCTTGCGCCGCGGGCTGCGGCCCTCGCCGTAGGCCACCGTCGGGTCGGCCTGCATGCGCATGCCCTTTTCCAGCCGGTTCAGGTAGACGCGGGCGATGCGCGGGCGCTCGTCGTTCACCTGCGCCTCGCACTCGACGATCGAAGCCAGGGTGAGCACCTGCTGCAGGTTCATGCCGAGCGGCAGCGAGTCGAGTCCCGCGGTGGCGGCCTTCAGCCGTTCGCGCGTGTGCTCGACCATCGTGCGCAGCGCCACCTCGGGCGCCGTGCCCGGCAGCCACTCGTAGCTGTCGGGCGCGAGCCAGCCTTCGAGCGACGGCCCGTCGACGCCCAGCGAGTCGAGCAGCGCGGGGTCGCGCGCCAGCGAGTCGATCGCCCCCGCCGGAACGCCGAGCCGGGGCGCGAGCAGCGCGGCCACCTCGGGCACCGAGAGCCCCTCGGGAATCGTGAGCAGGTCGAGCCCGAACATGCCGCGGTCGAGCGCCCGCAGCAGCGCGGGCACCGTCGTGCCGACGCGGAACGCGTACTGGCCCGCCTTCACGTGGCGGTCCAGGTGCATGAGCCGCGCGAGCACGAGGAAGCCGAACGGGCTGTGGATCAGGCCCGCACGCTGGAGTTCGCCCGCGATCGCACGCAGCGAAGTGCCGCGCTCGATGATCACGGTGCGCCGCTCCGTCTTCGGGAACGGCCCGGCCGGCAGCAGCAGGTCCCACGCCGGCGCGAGCAGCGCGACGAGCAGCAGCAGCCACGCCCCGCGCAGCGGGCGGAAGCCGCCCCGGCGCCGCGGGCTCATGCGTCCTCCGCGGCGCGGCGGCGCTCGGCGTCCTGGCGCGCGAGCCACGATTCGAGCAGCGCCACCGCGGCGCCCTGGTCGACGCGCCCCTTGCGCGCGCCGGGGCGTTCGCCGCGCTCGAGCATGCGGCGCGTCGCGAGCGCGGACGTGAGCCGCTCGTCCCACGTGTGCACGGGCAGCCCGCTCGCTTCTCGGATCGCGTCGGCGAAGCGCTCGGCGGCCTCGGCGGCGGCACCGCGCTCGCCCGACAGCCGCAACGGCAGCCCGACGACGATCGCCACGGCCTCGAGCTCGGTGGCCAACTGCGCGACACGCACCGGTCCCTCGGCCGCGCGCTTCACGACCAGCGTCTCGAGCCCCGTCGCGATCGTTCCGGTGGGATCACTCACGGCCAGCCCGATGCGGCGCTCGCCCCAGTCCACGGCGAGAATGCGGGACAAGGGAGCGCTCAGGCGTCTGCGGCGCGCTGCGCGGCCACCGAGCGATGCTTGACCAGCCGGCAGAGCGTGCCCTCGGGACCGAACTGGAAATCCACCGAATCGCAGCACGACCGCATGATGAAGATGCCGCGGCCGCGCATGTCGAACAGGTGGTCCGGCGACGTCACGTCGGGCGTGACGCGCGCGAGGTCGAAGCCGCGGCCGTGGTCGCGGACCTCCACCTCGAGCCGGTCCGGGTGGATCAGGAAGCGCGCTTCGAACGTCTTGGACGGATCGCGCATGTTGCCGTGCTGGACGGCGTTCGTCCCGGCTTCGATGACGGACATGCTCAGCTGCGAGCAGGCGTCCTCGTCGAACTCGAGCCGTTCGCAGAGCGCGAGCGCCACGCGGTCGAGCACGCCCAGGAGCTCCAGACGGCTCGGCAGCGTCAACGTCACGACTTCGGGAGCGGGAGTCTGGGCCATGCGGCGATCAGCTCGATCCGTAGGCCGGGAACGCCCGAAGCAGCTCGAGCGCCCGGGCGAAATCCTCGGGAAGGGCCGACTCGAATCGCAACCGCTCCCCCGTCTCCGGGTGGGTGAGCTCGAGTTCGACCGCGTGCAGTGCCTGCCGCCGCAGGGTCCGCAGCAGGGCCTCGGCGAGGCTACGCTCGGACTGGCGGAGGCTCAACGATTTTCTGGCCCGTCCGCCGTAGACCGGATCGCCCACCACGGGGTGCCGCAGGGCGGCGAAGTGGACGCGAATCTGGTGGGTTCGGCCGGTTTCCAGCCGCGCCTCGACCAGCGTGGCGGGGCCGAACCGCTCGAGAACGCGCCATTTCGTCCGGGCCACCTTGCCGGCGGGGCCGCGGACCACGGCCATGCGGGTCCGTTCGCGGGGATCGCGGCCGATGGGCAGGTCGATGGCGCCGGAGGCCGGGCCCGGGTCGCCCCAGACGATCGCGCGGTAGACGCGCGAGACGTCGCGCGAGCGCAGCGCCTCGACCAGCGCGAGGTAGGCCGGCTCGGTCTTCGCCACCACGAGCAGGCCCGAGGTGTCCTTGTCGAGCCGGTGCACGATGCCGGGCCGGCCCTCGCCTCCGACCGTCGCGATGGACGGCGCGTGGTGCAGCAGCGCGTGCACGAGCGTGCCGGTCTGCACGCCGGCGCCCGGGTGCACGACCTGGCCCGCGGGCTTGTCGAGCACGAGCAACGACGCATCCTCGTGCACGATCGTGAGCGGCAGCGGTTCGGCGAACAGCCGGCTCGGACGGCGCGGCGGCACCTCGACCGTGACGCGGTCGCCTTCCTTGAGCTTCATCGCCTGGCGCGCGACGCGGCCGTTGACGCAGACACGGCCGCCTTCGATCAGCGCCTGGAGGCGATTACGCGAGAGGCCGATCCGCGCCTTCGCGAGCCAACGGTCCACCCGTTGTCCCGCTCCCGTCGCCGGAACGGTCAGGTCCATCGTTTTCATCGTGCGGAGGCCCTTCGGCCGGCGGCGCCTCGGGCGGCGCGCCGGAAGCGGCGGTGGGTTCGCCCTCGCGGATCCACCCGAGTGCGAACAAGGTCACGCCGCAGGTGACGGCCATGTCGGCGACGTTGAAGACGGGAAACTCGTGCGGGCCCCACGAGAGGAGGATGAAATCCACGACCAGGCCCGTGGTGACGCGATCGACGAAGTTGCCGAGCGCGCCGCCGAGGATCAGCGCCAGCGCGAGCTGGCGCGAGAACGGCATGCGCTCGTGGCGCGAGAACACCACCACGACCGCGATCGCGGCGATGCTCGAGAACACCCAGAGCGGCAGGCCGCGCCCCGCGAAGATCGAGAACGCGATCCCCGAGTTGCGCGCGTACGCGAGCCGGACCAGGTTCCCGATCACGCGCACGGGCTCGCGATACGCGAGATGCGCGGTCGCGAGGCTCTTGGTCCACTGGTCCAGCGCGACGAGGGCGCCCGCCACGCCCAACAGCAACGGGAACGAACGCTTCACTCGGTCGGCGGGGTCGCCAGCCGCCCGGCGCGCTGCTCCTTCTCGAGCTTCTCCTGTTCCTCGAGCGAGAGCCGTGCCCACGGCAGCGCCTCGAGACGCGCGCGCGAGATCGGCTTGCCGCTGACTTCGCAGACGCCGTACGTGCCGTTGTAGACGCGGCGCAGCGCGTCGTCGATCTCGAGCAGCAGGCGGCCTTCCTTGGACGCGATGTCGAACGCCTTCTCGCGCTCCATGCTGTCCGTGCCCGCGTCCGCCATGTGATACGAGTAGCCGGAGAGTTCGCCGGCCGCGTCGCGAGGATTCACCTTGAGCAGCGTGCTTTCGATGTGGCCGATCTCGCGCGTGATCCGCGCGCGCTCACCGAGCAGTCGCTGCTCGAAGTACTTCAGGTCGTCCGGGGTCAAGCGATCGTCTCCCTTTCTCGCGGGCTGGGGCTTCGGGCTGCCTTTGGGAGGCGCGACGGCCGGGCGCGCCGGGACTGCGGGTCGAACCGGGGCGACGGCGCGGGGCTTCGCCTGCGCGCTCGGCGGCAACACGCCCAGCGGGCGCACTTCCGCGACGGGGCGCGCGGCGCCCTTGCCCTTGGTGGGCTTCTGCGCGAGCGCGGCCACGGCCTTCGCCTTGGCTTCGGCCGTCACGGGCACCAGCTTGGGCGGCTTCGCCTTCACGGGCGGCGCGGGCTTCGCGACGACCTTCGCCGGCGCGCCCTTCGCCGGCGCGCCCTTCGCCGGCGCGCCCTTCACGGGGCCGGCCTTCGCGGGCGCGCCCTTCACGGGCGCCGCCTTCGCGGGCGCGGCCTTCGCGGCCGGCTTCGCCATCGGCTTGGGCGCGGGCTTCGCAGGCGCGGCCTTGGCGGCCTTCGCCGGCACCGGCCTGGCCGCCTTGACCGGCTTGGGCGCCGGCTTCTTGGGCGCGGGCTTCGCCTTGGCCGCCGACTTCGCGGGCTTCGCCTTGGGGGCCGGCTTCGCCTTCTTCGCCGCCTTGTTGCCTGCGCTCTTCTTGCGCGCGCTCGCCATGATGTTCACCTCCGAAAACGGTCCGGCTCGGGTCGCCGGGTGCTGCGCATGGGTCAGTTGGCCTCGTCCAGTCGCCGCACGACCTCGGTGACGAGGCGTTGCAGCACCGGCGCGGTGCGGTTCGCCACCGCCAGCACGGCCGGCAGGTCCACGGGATGCAGCGCATCCGGCAGGCAGGCGTCCGTGACGACGTTGAACGACAGCACGCGCTGGCCGCCGTGTACGGCCACGATGTTCTCGGGCACGAGCGACATGCCCACCACGTCCGCGCCGATGCCGCGCAGGAAGCGATATTCGGCCGGCGTCTCCAGGTTCGGTCCCGGAACGCCGACGAACACGCCGCGCTGGAGCGGCATCTTGAGATCGAGCGCCACCTTTTCGGCGAGCGCCACGAGCGTGCGCGAGTACGGCTCGCTCATGTCGGGGAAGCGAGGCCCCAGCTCGTCGTCGTTCGGACCGATGAGCGGATTGTCGCCCATGAGATTGATGTGATCCGTCGTGACCACGATGGTTCCCGCCGGCATGTCGGGGTTCATGCCGCCGCACGCGTTGGTCACGATCAGTGTGCGGCACCCGATGGCCTTGAGCACCCGCGTCGGGAAGCCCACCTGGCGCATCGTGTACCCCTCGTAGTAGTGCACGCGGCCCTTCATCACCGCGACCGGCCGGCCCGCGAGCGTGCCGAGGTGCAGCTCGCCGGCGTGGCTCTCGACCGTCGAGCGAGGGAAGTGCGGAATCTCGTGGTAGGGCACCACGACGTCCGCCTGCAGCGCATTCGCGAAATCGCCGAGTCCGGTGCCGAGGATGATGCCGACCTCGGGCACGAGGCTCGTGCGCGACTTCACGTACGCGGCCGCTTCGCGGATCTGGTCCAGCAGTTCACTCGGCATCGGCGTCCTTCGCGGGATCGAGCAGCGCGGTCAGCCGGCGTTCGGCTTCCTCCGCGCTCACTCCCTCCACTTCGACCTGCTTGCCGCGCGACGACAGCCCCCGCGCGACGCTCACCTGGTGGCGCTTCACGCCCAGCAGGCTCGCCACCAGCTCCACCACGGCCTCGTTCGCGCGCCCGTCCTCGGGCGGCGCGCACACGGCCAGCTTCCACTCCCCGTTCTCCCGCCGCCCCACCAGCGCGTCGTGACGCGCCGACGGATGCACGCGCACCGCGAGGCGTGCGCGCGGGACCGGGCTCACATCAGAACCCCGCCAGCGTCGGCACCAGCCAGCGCTGCAGGAAGATCAGGACCAGCATCGCGATCATCGGCGCGAAATCGAAGCCGCTGACCACGGTCGGGAACAGCCGCCGGATCGGGTTGCAGAGCGCGCCCGAGATCCGCTCGAGCAGCTGCACCATCGGATTGCCCGGATCGGGGCGGATCCACGACAGCAGCGCGTTGACGAGGATGACCAGCATCAGTGCGTTGAGCACGATGTTGAGCACCACCGAAAGCGCACCGAAGAAGTTGCCGATCACGCGTTCACTCCCTGCGGGGGCCTCGCGCCGAAGAGGGCCGTGCCCACGCGCACCCGCGTGGCGCCTTCCTCGATCGCGATCTCGTAATCCCCGCTCATGCCCATCGACAGCTCGGGCAGCGGTCGCCCGAGTCGCCGTTCCGCTGCGTCGCGCAGCGTTCGCAGCATCGCGAACCCGCCGCGCGCATCCTCGGGGCGCTCGACCGGAGCGCCCACCGTCATCAAGCCACGCAGATCGAGGCCGTCCAGCGCCGCGACCTGCTCGAGCAGTCCGGGGAGCGCCTCCGGCGTCACGCCGAACTTGCTCGCCTCGCCGCTCACGTTGACCTCGACCAGCACCGGCATCATCCGGCCGGTTTCGCGCGCGCGGCGCGCGATCGCCGACCCCAGATCGACGTCGTCCACGCCGTGCACGAGGTCGAACCGCTCCAGCGCCTTGTTGACCTTGTTGCGCTGCAGGTGGCCGATCATGTGCCACGTCGCCGCCGTTCGCGCGACCTCGGCCTGGTGGAGCTCGGCTTCCTGCACCCGGTTCTCGCCCAGGTGCTTGAGGCCCGACTCCACCGCCGCGGCCACCACGGCGGGCGGCTGCGTCTTGACGACGGCAATCAGCGTGACCCCGCCCGGTGCCCGTCCGGAACGCCGCTCCGCAGCCTCGATTCGGGCGCGGACCTCGGCGATCCGGGCGGAAAGCACAGGGTCGGGTTTCACGGGACCGGGCAGAGTAGTCACAGTGGGGGCCTGCGGCAAGTGCAAACGCCCCTTCCGGAGCGCGCCGGGCACCCCCGCCGCAAACGCGAAAGGGCCCGGGAGATCCCGGGCCCTGCGCGCACGTGGTGGAGGCGGCGGGAATCGAACCCGCGTCCGAAAGATCATCCCCGAAGAGTCCTACAAGCGTGTCCCGTCATTTGAGTCTCGCGCGCGTTGCTCCGGCGGGCAGGATCGCCGCGCGCCAGCCCGGTTGGTTCTCGCCCTCGGGCGGTCGGGCCGCCCCCTTGGACCAGCCTGCGATTTTCTGGCGCCCGCTCCGGCCCCCACAGGCGGGGTCCGGGAAGGCGTCACTGCCTAATTAGGCAGCGAGAGCCATCTGCTCGTTGGCAGATGAATGTTCCCGCGTTTTTTGACGAGGTTCGCGAGATCCCCGGCTTGCACTCTTCGCTTCAGCTCCTCCGTCGAGACCAATCGCCCCCTCGTCAGGCCGCGGATTTTCGCCGATGCCTGCGCCGGCTCTCTCCTGGCGACGCTCTCAGTACAGTCGTACGGCTTCGCGTCGCCACTCGGTCGCCGGCTTGTCCTCGACGAAACTTCGCGGCCTGGGGTTGGTGCGGGTTGGAACTTCTACTTCTACTGCAAATGTTGGGGGCTCGGCTCGCTTCGCTCGCCTTTGCGTGCGGGTGCGGGCGGAACCCCTTCTGCTCAAAACGGGATGTCGTCGTCGGGGCCGCCGCCGAAATCCTCCATGCCGGTGTCGGCGCCGACCGGGGCGCTCATGTCGTCGGGGGCACCGTAGCCGCCGGCGCCGCCCGCGCCGGGTGCGCCGCCGGGACGGCCGCCGACGAAGCGGATGTCACGCGCGACGACTTCGGTCGAGTAGCGCTTCTGGCCCTGCTGGTCCTGCCACTGGCGCGTGCGCAGCGAACCCTCGATGAACACCTGGCGGCCCTTCGTGAGGAACTTCTTCACGTTGTCGGCCTGCTTCCCGAACACGACCACCGAATGCCACTCGGTCTGATCCTGCCACCCGCCATTCCCGTCGGGACGACGCTCGGTGGTGGCGATCCGCAGGTTGGCCACGGTCGTGCCTCCCTGCGTGTAGCGCACCTCCGGGTCCTTGCCGAGATTGCCGAGCAGGAACACTCTGTTGACGCTCATTGCCTGACTCCTTCGAACGAAGCGGGGGCGCCGCGGGGGCGCCGGGAACGTTGAAATCCCTGCGAGGATAGGGCCTTCCCCGGGAGAACCCAAGCCCCCAGTGAGCTTCGATGCCGCTCGCGAGCACGAGACGCAGCCAGCGTTTCCGCCCGCATTTGACGCGGCTCCGCCGCACCGATAATGTACCCCGCCGATTCGCCACCGAGATCATTCGGGGCGTGGCGCAGCCCGGTAGCGCGCCTGCTTTGGGAGCAGGATGTCGGAGGTTCAAATCCTCTCGCCCCGACCATCTACACCCCCCAAGCCCAGCGCCACCGGCAGGGGAAAGAGTCTCACCCAGGCCAAGCAGGAAGTGGTATTTCGTCGACGTAGCGCCCATCGCCAGCCCGCGTAGACGGCGAAGCCGTCCAGCGCGCGAAGCGAGGGTCAACGCTCGCCGGAACGTCGCACCCGCGCTGACATGTGCAGGTTGCGAGATTTCGTCGAGTGCAAGTCGGCGACCGAGGACCGCGCGGAGTCGTACCGTAAGGTACGTCGAGCACGGTCCGACCGAGCCGACGCAGCAATCGGCGAAATATCGGAACCTGCACCGCGCCTGTAGCTCAGGTGGATAGAGCAACGGATTTCTAATCCGTCGGTCGGGGGTTCGATTCCCTCCAGGCGCGCCAGCGTCAGGTCCGTGCCCGGGTCGAGGTTGGCGGTGGATGTAGCTCAGCTGGCAGAGCATCGGGTTGTGGTCCCGAGGGTCGTGGGTTCGAACCCCATCATCCACCCCATCCTCCTCCCGGCGCACCGGACCGCAGTGGTCCGGGCGCCTGGGCCGTGGAACGCACGTTCCGGCAGGGCTTCCCGCGGGGCACTCGCGCCGGGAGCCGCGAGCGCCGATACTCCCTCCGCATGATGCGCCGCGCGAAGATCGTCTGCACTCTGGGCCCGGCCACGCGCACGCCGCAGGCGATCGACGCACTGGTCGCGAGCGGCATGGACGTGGCCCGCCTCAATTTCTCCCACGGCCAGCCCGCCGACCACGCGGCCTGCTACGCCGAGGTGCGCCGCGCGTCGGACCGGCACGGCCGCGCCGTCGGAATCCTCGTCGACCTGCAGGGGCCCAAGATCCGGCTCGGCACGTTCGCCGCGGGCCCGGTGACGCTGGTCACCGGCGCGACGTTCACGCTCACCACCGAGCGCGTCGCGGGCGACGCGACGATCGCCTCCACGTCGTACGCGGCGCTCGCGCGCGACGTGAAGCCGGGCGATGCGCTGCTGATCGACGACGGCAACGTGCGCCTGCGCGCCGAGTCGACCGACGGCACGCGCGTGCGCTGCACGGTGATCGAGGGCGGCACGGTCTCCGACCACAAGGGCATCAACCTCCCGGGCGTGCGCGTGAGTGCGCCGTGCATGAGCGAGAAGGATGTCGAGGACCTGCGCTTCGCGCTCTCGCTGGGCGTGGACCTCGTGGCGCTCTCGTTCGTGCGCTCCCCCGCGGACGTGGCCGAGGTGCACGCGGTGATGGACGAGGTCGGCCTGCGCCGGCCCGTGATCGCCAAGATCGAGAAGCCCGAGGCGGTCGATCAGCTGGACGGCATCGTCGCGGCGTTCGACGGGCTCATGGTGGCGCGCGGCGACCTCGGCGTGGAGATTCCGCTCGAGTTGGTGCCACACGTGCAGAAGCGTGCGATCCGTCTCGCCCGCGCGGCGGCCAAGCCGGTGATCGTGGCGACGCAGATGCTGGAATCGATGATCCAGCACTCGCGCCCGACGCGCGCCGAGGCGTCCGACGTGGCGAACGCGGTCCTGGACGGCGCCGATGCACTGATGCTGTCGGGCGAGACGAGCGTGGGCGCGCACCCGATCGAAGCGGTCGCGACCATGGCGCGCGTGATCGAGGCGGCCGAATCGCAGGCGCTCGCGGCGATCGCGGGCGTGTCGATGCGCCGCGAGAGCCGCGGCGACTCGATCGCGGCCGCCGCGGTGCGGATCGCCGAAGACGTGAGCGCGAAGGCGCTGGTCGCGTTCACGCAGTCCGGCGCGACCGCGCGGGCGGTGGCCTGCCACCGCGACCCGATCCCCGTGCTGGCATTCACGTCCGATCCGGCCGTGCGCAGCCAGCTCGCGCTGCAGTGGGGCGTCGAGACGTTCGTGGTGCCGTTCGCGCCCGCGATCGAATCCATGGTGGGCCAGGTCGAGCGCACGATGATCGAGCTGGGCCGCGGCACGCCGGGCGATCTCGTGGTCGTGGTCGCGAGCACGCACCGCGGCCGCAGCGGCTCCACCGACACGATCCGCGTCCACCGCATCACCGGCTGAGCCCGGCGAGCGGCGGCGCGCGACGTCAGCGCGTGTGCCGCGCCGTGGCCGCGATCGCCGAGCGCACGCGTTCGAGCAGCTCGTCGGCGCGGAACGGCTTCTGGATCAGCGAGACCGGGCTCAGTTCGGCGAGCTCCTCGCGCGCGCCCTGCCCGGGATAGCCCGACATGAAGAGCACGCGGTTCGCGCGCCCGTCCTCGAGCACCCGCCGCGCGAGCTCGGGCCCGTGCATGCCGGGCATGACGACGTCGGTGAGCAGCAGGTCGAACGGCTCCGTGCGCCCGCGCGAGAGCTGCAACGCCTCTTCACCGCCGCCGGCGGATGCGACGTCGAACCCGGCGTGCGCCAGCACGGTCGCGACGAACGTGCGCACCGTCGGCTCGTCGTCCACGAGCAGAACGGCCCCCCTGCCGGTGCCGTCGTGCCCGCGCACGTCGGGCGATGCCGGGCTCGCGGCCCCGGCGTGCGGCTCGCACTCGGGCACGAGCACGCGAAAATGGGCGCCGTGCTCGGTCCCGTCGCAAACCTCCACGAATCCGTGCGCCTCCTCCACGATGCCGTGCACGGAGGCGAGCCCGAGCCCGGTGCCCTTGCCCGCCGGCTTGGTGGTGAAGAATGGCTCGAACAGGTGCGGCCGGACGTGTTCGGGGATGCCGGGACCCGTGTCGATCACGCACACGCAGCCGTGCGTCCCGGCCTGCCGCGCACCGCGGGTGGCGAGTTCGTCGGGCTCGACCGTCTCCCGGCAGACCCGCAGCGTGAGGGTCCCGCCGTCGGGCATCGCGTCGCCGGCATTGATCACCAGGTTGAGCACGGCCTGCTCGAGCTGCGAGGGGTCGGCGTGCACCCACGGTCCCTGGCTGCCGGGCGGCAGGTCGAGCTGCACGTCGACCGACGCCCCCACGAGCCGGCGCGCGAGCGGTTCGATCCCGGAAACGAGCTCCGTGAGCGCGAACGCCCGCGGCTCGGTGTGGTGCCGGCGCGCGAACGCGAGCAGCTGGCGTGTGAGCTGCGCGCTGCGCATGGCGGCCGAGTGGATGCTCTCGACCTGCCGGCGCGCGCGCGCGTCCTCGGGCAGCTGCAGCAGCAGCAGGTCGGCTTCGCCGAGGATCGCGGTGAGCATGTTGTTGAAGTCGTGCGCGATCCCGCCGGCGAGCCGGCCCACGGCCTCGAGCTTCTCGGCCTGGATGAAGCGACGCTCGGTCTCGCGCAGCACCTCGGCCTGCCGGCGCGCCTCGGTCACGTCGCGGAAACTCCAGACGCGGCCGACGATCCGCTCGCCCACGCGCTGCGGCACCGACTGGCGTTCGATCACGCGGCCGTCGCGGCAGAAGATCTCGTCCTGGCTTTCGGTGTCCGGCGTCGCGTAGAGCTCGCGCACCTTGCGCAGGAAGGCCTGCGGGTCGACGAGCTGGTCGGTGACGAACGCGAGCGCGCGCGCGTCGTCCCCGGCATCGGCGATCTCGGCGGGAATCCGCCACAGCTCCAGCAGGCGGCGGTTCCAACCCGCCCACTTGCCCGACGCGTCCACGACCAGGATCGCCTCCGACGTCGAATCCAGCGTCGCCTGCACGGTCGAGAGCGCGGCCCGCAGGTGATCGACGGCCTCGCGCTGCCCGGTCACGTCGCGGAGGATGCGCAACGTGGTGCCGTCCGGCAGGTGCTTCATGGACATCTCGACGCGCAGGCGGCGGCCGTCGCGCCGCACCAGCTCGCGTTCCAGGTACGGACCGCCCCCCAGGCGCCGCGTGCCCACGTTGGGATCGCTGCCCATGCCGGAATCGATCAGGTCGCCCGCGCGCATGCGCAGCAGCTCCTCCCGCGCGTACCCGGTCATCTCGCAGGCGCGGCGGTTCGCGAACGTGAAGCGGCCCGTCGGGTCGGCCAGCAGCACCGAGTCGACCGCCTCCTCGAACACGACGCGGTACTGCTGCTCGACCGCCGCCTCGGCCTCGAGCCGCCGCGCACGCTCGGCGCGCGCGCGCAGGATCCCTAGCATGGCGACGAGCCCGGCGCCGCCGATGGACAGGTCCACGAGCCGGCGCAGGTCCTCGGGGTCGAAGCCGCCCGGCGGCGGACCGTAGAACCACGTGGCGTACCCGACGGTGACGAGCACGCTGATCGCGCCGGGCACGACACCGCCCACGTATGCGGACCACGCCACCGCGAGCAGCAGCACGACGCCCGGGCCGGGCACGCGCAGGGGCGTCGGCCGCAGCAGTTCGACACCGGCGGCCACGACCAGGGTCAGGGCGGGACCGGCAATGGCGCGCAGCAGCCGCTGGGTACGGGTTCGACCCGTGGGCGGATCCGACCACGTCACGTGCGTCTCTCCAACTCGGCCGTGGAGATGGAAACGGCAAAGGCGTCGTGGGGACGCCTGGAGAATCGGCGGATCGCGGGGTGCGGCGAACCCTACAACGTGGAAAGAGCCGCGGCCAGAGCGCGAACGGCGCGGGCGCGATGGGAGATCGAATTCTTTTCGGCCGCCGCGATCTCGGCGAGGCTCCGCCCGTCGGGGAGCACGAACACGGGGTCGTAGCCGAACCCGCCCGTGCCGCGGCGTTCGCGGCCGATCACGCCTTCCAGCACGCCCTGCGCAACCCATTCCCGGCCATCGGGATGCAGGGCGACGCAGACGGTGCGGAAGCGGGCGGCGCGGTGCGCGTCGGGCACCTCCGCGAGCGCGCTCAGCAGCCGGGCAACGTTGTCGTCGTACGTGGCCTGCGGCCCCGCGTAGCGCGCCGCGTGGATGCCGGGCGCGCCGCCGAGCGCGTCCACCTCGAGCCCGGTGTCGTCGGCGATCGCCGGCAGTCCCGTGACCGCGAGCGCGGCCCGCGCCTTGATGCGAGCGTTGGCCTCGAGCGAATCCCCGTCCTCCTCGGGCGCGACCGAGCCCGGCCAGTCGGCGAGCGGTACGATCTCGAGCCCGGGCAGCGCCAGGAGCGCGGCGAGTTCCCGCGCCTTGTCGCGGTTGAACGTCGCCAGCACGAACTTCACGCGCCGGCCTCGGGCAGCAGGCCGGAGCCGCCGAGCAGCCGCAGCTGCGAGCGCGTGACGCGCTTCACTCCGGCCTTGGCGAGCCGGAGCAGAGCGCGCAGGTCGTCGTCGCCGAACGTGGCACCTTCGCCCGTGCCCTGCACCTCGATGAAGCGGCCGCGGCCGGTCATCACCACGTTCATGTCGACCTCGGCCGAGGAATCCTCGACGTAGTCGAGGTCGAGGCACGGCACGCCCTTCACCACGCCCACCGAGATCGCGGCGACCGAATCGCGCAGCGGCGGCCGCGCGAGCCCGTTCTGGTTCGAGAGCGAGACGAAGGCGTCGTGCAGCGCGACCAGCGCGCCGTTGATCGCCGCCGTGCGCGTGCCGCCGTCGGCCTCGATCACGTCGCAATCGAGCGTGATCGTCCGCTCGCCGAACGCGGTGAGATCGGTGACGGCGCGGAGCGAACGGCCGATCAGCCGCTGGATCTCCTGCGAACGCCCGCCGGTCTGGCTCGTGCGCGGCATGCGCGTGTTCGTGGCGCGCGGCAGCATGCCGTACTCGGCGGTCACCCAGCCCTTGCCCGAGTTGCGCAGCCAGCCGGGCACGCGGTCCTCGACGCTCGCCGTGCACAGCACGCGCGTCTTGCCCATGTGCACGAGCGCCGAGCCCTCGGCGTGGGACATCACGCCGCGCTCGATGCGGAACGGGCGCGGGTCGCGCGGCGCGCGGCCATCGTGGCGGACGAACGGAGCGGCTTCCACGGGCGCAGCTTCGCGCTCGCGGATGGGCTGGGGCTTGCGGGTCACGTCGTGGGTTCTCCGGATTCGGGAAGGTGCGAATGCAGGCGTTCGAACCACGGCAGGTCCGTCTGGTCGACCACCGTCACGTGCGGCAGCGGCCGGCCGAGGAAGCCTTCGGCGATGCGCGCGAAGCTGCGCCGTCGCGGCTCGTCGCTGAGGAAGAAGTGGTGATGCGGCCCCTTCGGGCCGGGGTCGGGCGCGAGCTGCCCGCGCTCGGCGAGCAGCGCCGCCGTGGCGCGCGCGGCCTCGGCGCCGGAATCGACCAACCGCACGCCCGGGCCCATCAGTTCGCCGAGCAGCGGCGCGATGAGCGGGTAGTGCGTGCAGCCGAGGATCAGGCTCTCGAGCGGTGCCGCGCGCAGCTCGGCGAGGTACTCCTCGGCCACGAGGCGCGTCACCTTGTGGTCGAGCCAGCCCTCCTCGACGAGCGGCACGAACAGCGGACAGGCGCGCGAGATCACGTTCGCGCCCGGCGCGAGCTTCGCGATCGCGTGCGGGAACGCGTGGCTGCCCACCGTCGCGAGCGTGCCGACGACGCCGATCAGGCCCTTCGGGCTCGCGGCCACGGCGGCCGTGGCGGCCGGCTCGATCACGCCGAGGATCGGCAGCGAGAAGCGCGCGCGCAGGTCGTCGAGCGCGTGGCTCGAGGCGGTGTTGCACGCGACCACGATGCACTTCACGTTCTGGCGCACGAGGAACGACGCGATCTCGAGGCTGAAGCGCGTGACCGTCTCGCGCGACTTGTTGCCGTACGGCAGGCGCGCGGTGTCGCCGAAGTAGACGATCGATTCGTGCGGCAGCTGGCGGAACAGCTCGCGGACCGCGGTGAGCCCGCCGATGCCGGAATCGAACACGCCGATCGGGCGCGGGTCGTGGGTCACGGGCATGCCTTCCTCCCCGGTTTCGTTTCGCGGCGCGTGGTCACAGGTCCTCGTGCAGGTCGAGCGGCTGGTCGAGCGGGACGTGCCCGCCGAGCGAACCGATCGGGGCGCCGCCGCAGGTGAAGCGCACGCGCTGCGCTTCCGGCACGTTCGCCCCGAGCGTCCGGCGCAGCGAGCCGATGATCAGGTCCTCCTCGCGCGAGCCGCCCCGGAAACCCTGCTGGAAAGCGCGCGAAAGGTCCAGCACGAGCAGGCCGCGGTCGTCGAGATAGACGTGGACGAGCGCCGTCCCCGCCGGCAGCACGGCGACGCCGCGCCGTTCGGGCCCGCGGGCCAGCGCGTCGATCAGCTGCGAGACGCGGGCGTGCAGGCCCTCCTGCTCGACCACCGTGCGCGACTCGACGACCAGGCTGTCGCCGCTCGCGTCCGCGAACCAGAGCGTGATCGAGCGCATGCCGGCCTGCGCGGTGTCCGCGGGCGCGCCGGCCGGCGCGCTGGTGCGGCGTCCGCCCCACGTGCGCCAGCCCACGAACGCGATCGCCGCCACGACGAGCAGCGCGACGAGCACGCGAGCGCGGCTATTCATGACGCGCCCACGCGAGCACGCCGTCGGTGATCGCGGCGGCGAGGGCGCGGATACCCTCGGCCGCGGTGACGCGCTGCAGGTCCTCGGGCGACGTGAGCGTCGCGCATTCGAGCGAGAGCCCCGGCGCGTTCACGCCGAGCAGGGGCGCCGGCAGCATCTCGCGCGTACGCGCCGGGCCCAGCCCGCGCGCCTCGAGCGCCGCCGTCACATCGTCCGCGAGCGCACGGCTCTCGACCGCGTGCTGCACCGCGACGTCTCGCCAGGGCAGCATCGCGACGGGGCTCGCCGCGGCGGCCCGGGCGGCCTCCTCGGGCGGCGCCGGGGCGCACCACGCCGTGGCGCCGTGCGCGCGCGTGAGCGGCGCGCCGTCGAAATGCAGCGCGAGCACGAGGTCCGCGCGTGCCCGGTTGGCCAGTTCGGCACGGACCGGCTGCGCGAGGTCGCGGTCCGTGTCGCGCGTCAGCACGACGCGCGCGCCCGAGCGGCGCTCGAGCTCGTCGGCGAGCGCCCGCGCGAGCTGCAGCGTGAGGTCCTTCTCGACCGCGCCGGGGACGCTGACGCCGGCATCGGCGCCGCCGTGTCCGGGATCGAGCACCACGACGCGCAGCGGCCGCGGTCCCGCGGGCCCCTCGGGCGCGAACGGTTCGAGTCCCGGACCCTCGCGCGCGAACTCGAGCACCAGCGCCTCCGGCGCCGGCACGCGCCGCCAGCCCAGCGTGCCGGGCGCGAGCCCCAGCTCCCACGTCACGCCCTCGCCGGGCACGCGGCGCAGCGCGCGCACCAGCGCGCCCGCGGGCAGCGAATCCGCGGTCGGCGGCGCGATGCCCGGCAGCCGCACGCGGAAGTGCGTGCGCGACGTGCTGGCGATGCGCGCGTCCGCCGGACGTTCGGTCGCGATCGTGACGCGCGTCACCTCGCCCGTCACCGTCACGCGCGGGGCGCCGCTCGCGGAGGCGACCGCCACCGCACGCACGCGCGTACCCGCCGGGTCCACGACGAGCCGGGCGTCGCTCGAATCGCGCGGCAGCAGCGGCAGCAGCGAGAGCGGCAGCTGGAGCACGCCGCCCACGGAGCGCACCGGCGCGTCGAGCCGCAGCGTGCGGTCGTCGACGATCGCGAGCGGCACGTCGACCGTGAGCGTGACGCGGTGTTCGCGGATCCGCAGCACGAGCTTGCGCGTGTCCGCGCGCCAATAGAGCGAACCGTCCACGAGCCGCGCGAGGTCCGTCGCGCTCACGCACGGCGTACCGTTCACGCGCGTCACCGCCGCCGAGGGCGTCGCGGCCGGCGCGGCCGGTGCGAACGCGAGCGCGAGCAGCAGCGCGGCCGCGCCGGCCAGCCGCCGCGGTACGTTCACGCGTCGCGCTCCCCGCGGCGCTTGGCGCGGTCCATCTCGCGCTTCGCGTCGCGCTCGGCGATCGAGGCGCGCTTGTCGTGCGTCTTCTTGCCCTTGGCGATCCCGAGCAGCAGCTTGGCGCGGCCCTTGGAGAAGTAGAGCTTCAGGGGAATCAGCGTCTGCCCCTTCTGCTCGATCGCGCGCGCCAGGTCCTCGAGTTCCTCGGCGTGCACCAGCAGCTTGCGCGTGCGGACGGGATCGAGGTTCCAGCGGTTGCCCTGCTCGTACGGCGGGATGTGCATCTGCCGTATCCAGAGCTCGCCGTTCTCGATCGTCGCGTAGGCTTCCTGGAGGCTCGCCTTGCCGTTTCGGAGGCTCTTCACCTCGGTGCCGGCCAGCACGATGCCGGTCTCGAGCGTGTCGAGAATGGCGTAGTCGTGGCTCGCGCGGCGGTTCTGCGCGATCAGGCGATCCGGGGAATCGGGCGTGCGCGTCATGGGGCGAGCCTCTCCGTGCGGTTCGGACGCCCGGGGGCGCCCGCGCCACGGCGGTGGCGCCCCGCGCGCCGTCTGCGCGGGAAGGAAGAGGTCGATGGTGCGGAAGGGGGGATTTGAACCCCCACACCCTTGCGGGCGCTAGAACCTGAATCTAGTGCGTCTGCCAGTTCCGCCACTTCCGCACTCAATCGGGTCGAGCATGTTATGGGCTGCCGGGCGGTTCGTCAACGCGGCCCGAACCCGCGGGGAGCGCCGCCGCGGCGTGCGCGGCGGCCGCTCTCCCGGCGGGGCCGCGCCCGGCCGAGGCGCCGCGGGCTGCCTCACGGCGGCTCGGCCCGGGCGCGGTGGCCCGGTCCCGGCTACCGGTACGTGGCCTTGAGCGCGCCCCACGTCGAGCGTCGCGTGGGAGTCGTCCCGCACGCGTTGGCGGCCCCCGGCGTCGGCGCGCAGCCGTTGCCCGCGGGCAGCAGCGTGCCGGTGTAGGGATTCAGGCCGTCGAAGAGCTGCCACTCGCCCGTGGCCGGGGCGCGGCCGATCGCCCGGTCGGCGGCCGCTTCGTGGCTCTTGAACGTGTAGCGCTCGACTTCGACCGTGTCGGCGCCCACGACCTGCCAGAGGATCACCGCGTCGCCCGAGTTGCCGAGCGAGAGCCCGAACGCGGGCTGCCCGGTGGCCTTCTCCCAGTCGTAGCTCGTCTTGCCCGTGACGAGCAGCACCGCGCCGCCCGCGAGCGAGCCCGAGAACGCGTAGCGCGGGATCGAGTCGGCGTCGGTGACGAACAGCCCGGCGAGATCGGCGGCCGAGCCGCCGGGATTGGCGATCTCGATCCACTCGTCGTCGCGCGACGAGAACGCGCCGCTGCCGTCCCAGTCGCGCGTGGGCCCGGCCAGGATTTCGTTGAGCCGGATGGACGTGGTGGCGGCGGGCCGGGCGCAGGCGGGCGCGGCCATGGCGGGCAGGTGGAAGCTGACGGCGAGGACGAGAAGGACGAGCGAACGCAACGAGCGCATCGACGGCTCCGCGCGGGGGCGGTGGCCGGGGACGCAGCGCTTTCCTGCACGGTCCGTGCCCCGGCCCCGCGGACGTCACCGCAGCGGTTTGCGCCCGGAAACACGCACGCCGCCGTCGCGGATGGCGACGGCGGCGTGTACACCTGCGTCGGTCAGCGGACGTTCTTGCTCGCGAGCCAGCCGGCGATGCGCTTCAGGCCCTCGCGCAGGTTCTCCTGCGAGTTGGCGTACGAGAGCCGCAGCCAGCCCTCGCCCTCGGCGCCGAAGCCCGTGCCGGGCAGCGTCACGACGCCCGCCTCGTCCAGCAGCGCGTCGGCGACCTGGCCCGACGTCATGCCGGGCACGACCACCTTCGGGAACGCGTAAAACGCGCCGGGCGGGTTGAAGCACGAGACGCCAGGGATGGCGTTGAGGCCGTCGACCACCAGTTTCCGGCGGGCGCGGAACTCCTCGACCATCTTCTTCACGTCGTCCTGCGGCCCCTTCAACGCGGCGTCGCCGGCCTTCTGGACGAACGTGGTGGTGCACGAGTTCGAGTTGTTCATGAGCGTCGCCATGTGCTTGGCGAGCGCCTCGGTCATGAGCCCGAACCCGAGCCGCCAGCCGGTCATGGCGTAGGTCTTTGAAAAACCGTCCACGGTGACGGTGCGCTCGAACATGTCGGGCAGCGACGCGAACGACGTGTACGTGCCCTCGTAGACCATGTCGGCGTAGATGTCGTCGGCGATCACGGCGAGGTCGTGCTTCAGCACCAGTTCGCGCACCGCCTGCAGCGTGGACTCGGGCAGCACGCCGCCCGTCGGGTTGTGCGGCGAGTTGAGGATCAGCACCCGCGTGCGTGCGTTGATGCGTGCGCGCAGGGCGTCGAGGTCGAGGTCGAACCCGCGCTCGGGCACGAGCGGCGTGCTCACGACCTTGCCCTCGGCGAACTGCGCCATCGAGCCGTAGTTCGGGAACGCCGGGCTGGGGATGATCACCTCGTCGCCGGGCTCGAGCAGCGAGAGCAGCGCGAAGAAGAGCACCGGCTTGGCACCCGGGCAGACGACGACGTGCTTCGCCTCGCACGGAATGCCGCGGCGGGCACGCCACGTGTCGGCGATCGTCTTGCGGAAATCGGGCAGGCCGGGCGCGGGACCGTAGTGCGTCCAGCCCTGGTCGAGCGCGACCTTGGCCGCCTCGCGGATGAACGCGGGCGTGTCGAAGTCGGGCTCGCCGATCCCGAGATGGATGATGCTGCGCCCCTGGGCTTCGAGCGCCTTGCCGCGCGCGAGCATGTCGAACGAAGCGGCGGTCGTGATGCGTCCCAGACGCTGCGCGAATTTCATGGGGTGATCCCTTCCGGAAGCGCTCACGGGCGCCGGGTTCGAGGCCTCGTCGCGGTCACTGCCGCGTGCGGCGCGTCCATTCGAGCGACCAGCCGGGTGCCGTGCGCCGTGACGGCACCGTCGTCCATTCCGCGACCGCCCGCGCGCGCCCTCCGAGTCCGGGCACCGCGAGCACCACCTGCGTCCGTGCGCCCGAGCCGGTGGCCGCGCGCAGCGTCAGCAGGTCGCCGTCGGATTCGGCGAGCCACAGCGACTCGCCCGAGCGCGTGGCCCACGTGCGATGCGTCACCGCGAGGCTCGCACCGAACGGCAGCGCACTCTCGCCGCTCGCGGCCAGCGTGCGGCGCACGGCGTCCCGAGCGAACGCCCGGCTCCCACGCAACTCGTGGCGCAGTTCCAGGGCCCGGCCGCGCGTGCGGCCTCGCCAGGAGCACCACCAGCCCTGCCGCAGCCCGGAGGCCGAGGCGGGAGCGGCCGTCGACGCGGGATCGCGCCGCGTGCCGTGCTGCTCGTCGCATCCGACAGCGACCTCCGCATGGTGGACCAGCCGCGTGCGCACTTCAAGCGACGCGACCGCGCCACCCTGCTCCGGCGCCCACCGCCACCACGCGGCGAGCGCGCGGGCCGCGATCGTTTCGCCCGCGGCGTTCGCGCCCGCACTCGCGAGCGTGGCGGGACCGGCGCGCAGCGGCTCGGCGAGCGAGCGAAAGCGCGCATGCCCCGTGCGGACGCGAAGCGCGAGCGTCGCGGGCTCGTCCGTGCGCCACGCGGAGAACTCGGCGCGCCAGCGGCCGGCGCGATCGGCGGCGAGTTCCGCGGCGCGGCCGTCGTCCGCGAACGCGACGGCACCCTGCCATGCGGCACCGCGCGCGATGCCGGCGAGCGACACGGGCCCGTGCGCCACGCGCGCACCGGCGATGCCGACGCGCCGGTAGCGCGCCGCGAGCATCTCGCACGCGCCGCCCTCGGCACTCCAGAGCGCGCCGTCGGCGGCGTGGCCGCGCACCGGCGCGCCGTCGCCGCGGTCCTCCGCCTGCGCGGCCCACGCCTGCGCGGCGCCACCCACGAGCAGGCCACGCCCCCAGCGCGGCGCGAGCCGGCCGGCGCGCAGCGTGCCGCGGCCGAACGCGCTCTCGAGCCGTGCACCGGCGACGGGATCCGAACCGCTGCGCACGCTGCCGGCCACGCCCTCACCGCGAAAGCGCAGCTTCTCGCCACTGCGCGGCGCCGAGCCCGCCCGCCCGCGCGAGCTGAACGTGGTCTCGACCCAGCCGCGCGCGAGCGTGTCGGCCACTTCCTCGCTCCAGTCGCCCGGCGGCGCCTCGGGCGGCGGCTCGGCCTCCTGCGCGCACGCGGGTGGCGCGAGCGTCGCGAGCCATATCGCCAGCAGCGCCGCGCGCCGCGCGCTCACCGCACCTCCGTACGCGCGTGCGGCCGCCACGCGCACGCGAGGCGCGTCGTCTCGCCGAGCAGCGGATGCGCGTCGGCGCGCGCCTCGATCGCGAGCGCACCCACGCGCGCCGCGAGCCCGAACGACCCGCGCAACGGCGCATCACGCGCCTCGGCCCACAGTACGAGCCCGCCCCGCACGAGCGACACCCCGGCCGCGCGCTCGCCGTCGTCGCCCCGCAACGGCGAGAGCAGCGTCGCCCACGCGGCGAGGCCGTCGCCGCCGGTGCGGACGCCGAGTTCGAGCGGGCGCACGAGCGGCGGCGCGGCGCCGCCGGTCCAGACCTGCGGCGCCGACGCCCAGAACACGCACGCGTCACCCGCTGCGCACCACGCGCCCGCGCCGGCCTCGAGGCCGCCGCCGCGCGCCAGCGCGCCGTCTCGCAGCGCGCCTTCGCGCCGGTCGTGGCGCGCGACGGCGCGCAGGGCGGCGCCACCGGGCGCCCCCGTGGCACCCAGTGCGAGCGCGGCCGCGGTCCAACCGAGTTCGGGATCGCCCGTCTGCGAGAGCCCCAGCGCCACGCGCGCCGCGCCCGCGGGCACCTGCAGCGCGGCGGCGCGCGTCTCGAGCTCCGGCAGCGCGAACCAGCGCGTCGCCTGCGACTCGAGCGCGAACGCCCCGCCTGGAGCGGGCAGCGCGCGCTCGAGCAGCGCGAGCGCACCGGGCCGCGGGCCCGCGGGCGCCGCGGGCGCGAAGTCCTGCGCGGCCACGAGCCGCGCGGCGAACAGCAGTACGAGCGACGCCTTCCGTACGGCGCTCACGGCGCGCTCCCGACGACGCGCAGCGGCACGCCGCGGCTCGCGACGCCGTGCGTCGAGCGCGCGCGCAGCACCGCGACGAACACGCCGGGGCCGGCGCCGTCCAGGCGCAGCCGGCGCGAGCCGGACGCGGCACTCGTCTCGGCGTCGAGCAGCCGCGCGACGCGATGCCCGGCGAGGTCGACGAGCTCGATCGTGACGCGCGCCGCGGGCCACGGCAGCGTCCAGTCGACGGCGACCTCGGGTGCGCCGGCGGGCACCGCGCGCGGGTGGACCGCGAACGCGAGCGCGTGCGCTCCCCCGCCGCGCGGCGGCGCGAGCGGCGTACCGTTGGGCGCGGCCGAAGCGCGCCACGCGCCCGAGGACTTCTCGAGCGTCGCGCCCGCGGGGACGCCCGCCGCCGAATACGCGACGCGGTCGGACGGCAGGTCGTCGCTTTCGCGCAACGTCAGGATGTCGGCGACACCGTCGGCGGCGTCGGAATTGTTGAGGCTGGGCCACGACGCGACGCGCACCAGCCGCGCGGGATCGAGCGCCGGGAAGGCCGCGGCCAGTGCCGCCGGATCCTGCGCCAGCACGAGCAGGCTCTCGGGCTCGACGACCGGCGCGTCGTCGAGCGGCGAGCGCGCGTCGGCGCGATCCGAGAACGTCCAGCCCGCGAGCTCGACCGGCGACGCGGAACGATTGCGGAGCTCGACCCATTCGCCCTCGCCCGCCGCGGGGTGGAACTGGATCTCGGTGATCTCGATGGGCCCGGGCCCGACGCGCACGCGCAGCGTGTCGGCGTCGTTGCCCGGCGCTTCGTCGCCGGGCGCGAACGCGCGCGCCACGAGCACGCGCGCACCCGCGAGACCGGTGCGCACCTCGGCCGCGACGGCGAGCGTTTCGCCGGGTGCGATCGCGGGCAGCGGCACCCACGCGCTGTCGGCGAGCACATCGCCCGCCAGCGCCACGCGCGCCGTGCCCGCGGCGAGCGGCTGCGCGCCGCGGTTCGTCACCGCGAACGCGACGTGGGCGCTCGCGCCGGGATCGGGCGCCGCGGGCGAGCACGCGAGCGATCCGCGCTGCAGCGAGAGGTCGACGCCCGGCTGGTTGGGCCGCCCGGGCGAGGGCTCCGAGGCGCGGAAGTCGAGCGCGTTGCCGCCGCGATCGGCGTCGTCGGGAACGCGTGCGAGCGACTGGCCCGCGGCCACGTCGGGCGCCGGTGCGCCGCAGGCGTACTCGGGATACGCGAGCGCGCCCCAGCCCACCACCTCGCGCGCGCCGTCCGGCCACGTGATGCGCAGGCCGTCGGGCCCGTTCTGCAGCTCCAGCGTGACGAGCGCATCCGGCGGCGGCGTCACGTGCGCGCCGCCCACCACGAAGCGCGCATGCGCGCGGATCGTGTCGGCGACGCCGCCGGTCCAGCGCTTCGTCCAGCGCCCGGGCCCCGCGCCGTCGCCGGCCTCGATCACCACGCCGGCGAGCGCGACGTCGCGGTCCGAGGCGTTCCAGAACTCGACGAACTCCCAGCCGGTGTCGTCACCGGGTGCGTCGTAGACCACTTCGGTGACGATCGGGTGCCCCGCGGGTGAGCACACGAGCAGCGTGGGCGTGACGAGCGCGAACGCCGCAAGCGTCGCGAACGGCATCGGATCTCCGCCCGGGGGCGAGTCGGCCGGGGCGCGCGGCGAATGCCGCGACCGGGAAGTCCTCCGCAACGCGCGTGCCCGCGCGGCGGGTCAGGCGATCGGGTTCAGGGCAGGCCGCGGCGGCGGCGCCAGATCCATTCGACGGCGAGCAGGCCGACCACGATCGCGAACGTCCACGGCGACTCCCAGAGCCGCGTGCTCGACGTGCGGCGGCGCGCCAGTGCGCGCGTCTCGATCCGCTCCGCCCAGCGTCCCGCGCCCGCCGCGTCGGTGACGCGGCCGCCGCTCGCGGCGGCCATGGCGCCGAGCGTCGCGCTGTCGGGCTCGGCGCGAAGCAGCTCGAGGCTCCAGCGGTCGACCGCGAACTCGCCGCGCGCCCGGCCACGCTCGCGGCCGCCCGCGGTGGCGCGCACGCTCACCTGCCAGCGCCCCGGGTGCGGCGCAGGCAGCGTCGCGACGTAGCTGCCCGGCTCGCCGGGCACGAACGCCAGCGGCACGCGGCCGCCGCGCGCGTCGACCGCCTCGCCCGCGAGTTGCGCGCCCGCGAGCGGCCGGAACGCCTCGTCCTGCAGGCTCGCCACGAGCCGCACCGGCTCGCCGCCCGGCGTCAACGCGCGCTCGGGCTGCACGCGCAGCGGCTCGCCCTGGACGGGCTCGGCGAGCCAGCGCGCGACGTGCCGCCACAGCACGCGGCTGCGATCGGACGCGAGCGCGTCGGTGCCCGAGAGCGCCCAGCGCCAGAAGCCGGTGCCGTTGACGAGCATCACCGGACCGCGGCCGGCGCGGCGCGAGACCACGAGCGGCGCGCCGCCACCCGAGCCCGCGAGAAGCACGCGATCGCCCGCGGCCGCCGCGAGGGGCTGCACCGCCGCGAGTGGTGCGGCCACGCGCCACGCCTGCTCGCCGCGCGCGGGATCCTCGTCCCACGCGAACAGCTCGCCCGCGGCGGGCGACGGTACGGGCGAAGCCTCGTGCTCGGTGCCGGCGCCGCGTGCCCACGCCAGCTCACGCGCCAGCGCGCCGTGCGCGAAGCGCGCCGCACCCGGCGCGGGGCCGCCGAGCAGCAGCAGACCGCCACCCTCGCGCACGAATGCGCCGAGCGCGGCGTCGAACGCCGCGCCGGCTTCGGGCGCCGAGAGCCCGTCGAGCACCACGACCGACTTGCCGCGCAGGTCCGCCGGCTGCGGCGCCTCGGAGCGGCCGCGCTCGACCGCGTGCCAGCCGGCGCCGTCACGCACGCGCGTGTCGAGCGCCAGCGTCGAATCGCCGAGCCAGGCGCGGCGCAGGAACGTGAGGTCCCAGTTGAGGCCGGCGCTCAGCACGAGCACGCCGAGCTTGCCCGGCGCCACCGGCACGGCCACTTCGCGCGCGTCGTTGGCGGGCACCGCGTCGCCCGGCAGCGAATCGACGCGTGCGGTCCACACCGCGAGCCCGGGTCGTGACGGCGTCACGCGCAGCTCGGCGATCGCTTCGGCGCCCGGCCCCGGCGCGGGCACCTGCACGCGCGCCAGCTCGCGGCCCTCGTCCAGCAGGCGCACGCCGATCGCCGTGCCGCGCGGCTCGCCCGAGAGCACGTGCACGCGCACCGGCGTCGGCTCGCCGACGCGCGCCTCGCGCGAACCTTCGACCTCGGCGACCGCGCGATCGGGACCGAGCGGCCCGCCCACGCGTACCGCGTGCACCGGCACGCCGAGCGCGCGCGCCGCGGCGACCGGGTCGGCGCCCGCGTTCACGATGCCGTCGCTCACCACGACGACGCCGTCGGGCCGGCGCTCGAGCGGCAGCGCCGCGAGCTGCTCGAGCGCATCGCCGAGCGCAGTCGACTGGTCGGGCAGGCCGGCGCGCCCCGTGTCGGGACGCAGGATCGCGGCGAAGTCGCGACGCTCGACGCGCGCCCGCGACCGCAGCGCGCGCACCACCTCGTCGGCGGCGCGCGCGGCGACTTCGGCGCGCGGCGCGCCACCGCGCGAGGCAGGCAGCGTCATGCTGGCGGAGCGGTCGACGAGCACCGTGACGCGGCGGCCCGACGCCGGCAGCGCCCGCTCGAGCACCGGCTGCGCGAGCAGCCACAGGATCGCGAGCAGCGCGATCGCGCGCACGGCCACGAGCACGCGGCGCGTGAACGCCGAGAGCGGCGGCAACGCGAACGCGTAGACCCAACCGGCCAGCGCGAGCAGGGCCAGCGTCGCCAGGACGAGCCACGCCCAGGGCGCGTTGGGAGCGAGATGGAACGAGAGGTCGGGCACGGAGGGTTGAGGCTAGGGGGCCGCCCGGCCCACGTCCAGCGCGGGCCGACGAGCGCGGCGGCTCAGCCGCCCTGGCGCTGCGCGCGGGCCTGGTCGGCCAGCCGGAGGCCTTCCAGGATCAGCCGGTCGAGGTCCAGGTCGATCTGGATGTCCTCGCCCACGCCGGAACTGCCGGGCACGAACCGGAACGTGCCCTCGCGCCAGAGCAGCACGCCGTAGACGATGCGCCGCAGCACCTCGTGCACGGCCTCGCGCACCTGCTCCGCGGTCACCACGCCGGCGGCGACGAGCAGCTCGCCGATGCGCCGGCGCGGCTCGGTGCGCTGCGCCTCGAGCACGCGCGCCAGCATCTCGGGCGTGACGAGGCCGCGGTGCATGAGCACCTCGCCGGCGCGCACGGCGACGCCGCTCGTGCGCGCGAACACGGGCCGGCCGCGCTCGAGGAACAGGTCCACGCGCTCGCCGTCGCGCGCGATCTCGAGCCGGCCCGTGCCCTGTGCGAGCTGCAGCAGCTGCAACACCTCGGACGGGAAGAAGTGGGCGAGATCGCCTTCGAGTGCGGGGGCGGGTGCGTTCACTTGGAGCGGAACCGCACGTCCTCGATGACGCGCCCGGCTTCGGGCGCGGCACCGGTCATGACGCGGAGGTTGTACCAGCCGACGAGGATGATCTGCACCGTGGTCGCGGCGAGCAGCACGCCGAGCGCGATCTCGGTGAGGCGCGTGAGCGACGCGGCGATCTCGCCCTGCACCGCCCACAGCAGCGTGAGCAGCGCGATGAACGAAGTCATCACGACGCCCGTGAAGCGGCCGAACGACGTGGGCCGGATCTTGACCGGGCCCACGAACAGGTAGAGCCCCGCCGCGCCCACGACGAGGATCGCGTAGCGCAGCGTGCCGATCCAGAACACCCACTGCGAGAGCAGGCCGGCCGCCGCGAGCCCCCAGAGCATGACGAGGTTGAAGGCGATGTCGACGAGCGGATCCATCACGGTGCCCAGTCGCGTGATCTGGCCCCAGCGGCGCGCGAGGAACCCGTCGAACACGTCCGAAAGCGCCGCCACGAGGTAGGCCGCGAGCGCCATCGCGAAGTGGCGCTCCTCGAGGAAGAGCGTGATGCCCGGGATCAGCGACACGCGCAGGAGCGTGAGCAGGATCGGGACGTTGAGCCGCGGCAGCCGGTAGCCGTCGGCGTCGCGCAGCAGGCCCAGGAAGAGCGTCACGAACCCGAACCCGAAACACGTCCAGAGCGCGGTGCCGAGGAAGAACCGCGTCGCGAGTTCGCGATCCCAGGTGACGCTGAAGATCACCGCGGTGAGGAACGCCGCCACGAAATAGGCGACCGCCGCGGTCCACGTCGCGCGCGCGGCCGACGGGTTCGCGAGCAGCTCGGCGCGGACGTGCGCACCGACCGAGCGGGCGTACGCGGCCAGGGCGCCGGGCGCGAAGCCCTGGCGCCGGAGCTCCTTGAGATGTTCCTCGATGAACATGGGGCGACCTCCGGAAAGACCCCGTCAGCATACGCGCGGCCCGCCGCTCGCGCGAGCGTCAGCCGCCGAGCCGCACCCGCGCGATCGTGCCGAGGATCTTCGTGCCCGCGCCCCAGACGCCGCGCAGCGTGCCGCTCACCTTGGAGCGCCCGAGGCGGCGGCGCCGGTACGAGACGGGCACCTCGGCGACCCGGAGCCGGGCGGCGAACGCGCGCGCCTGCATCTCCACGGTCCAACCGTAGTCGCGATCGCGCATGCGCAACTGCTCCAGCGCCTCCCAGCGGATCGCGCGAAACGGGCCGAGGTCGGTGACGCGCACGCCCCAGAGCGCACGGAGCAGCGCCGGCGCGAGCCAGTTGCCGAACGCCTGCGCGGGCGTGAACGCTCCCGGCTCCATGCGCCCGAGCACGCGCGAGCCCACGACGAGGTCGGCCTCGCCCGCGACGAGCGGCGCGATCACGGCAGGCAGCTCGCGCGGATCGTCGCTGTGGTCGGCGTCCACGAATGCGACCGCGTCGGGCGGCGCGGGCCGGATCGCGGCGAGCGCCGCGAGGCACGCCGCGCCGTAGCCGCGCCGCAGCTCGGTCACGACGTGGGCGCCGGCGGCGCGCGCGACCTCGGCCGTGCGGTCGCTCGAGCCGTTGTCGGCGACCACGACCTGGCGGAGCATGCACGGGCCGCCGCGCGTCGCGAACGCCTCGCCGGCGCGCGGCAGGTCGGCGAGCACGCGCGCGAGCGGACCTTCCTCGTCGAGGGCCGGGATCACGAGATCGACGTGCATGGGCCGCGGACTCTACACCGGCACGCCCGCGGCAGCCGGAAGCGACCCGGGGCCCGCACCTCGCTGGGTGCGGGCCCCGGTCCGAACGGCGAACACGACGAGGCCGCTCAGTGCGCCGCGGCCACCACGACGCGCGACGTCGCCACGTTCCCCGACTGTGCGAGCCGCAGGAAGTAGAGCCCGGCGGGCACGCGCCCTCCGACCGGGAGGTCGAGCTGGTGCGATCCGGCACCGAACGCGGTGACGTCCTCGAGCAGGCAGCGCCGGCCGGTCACGTCGAGCAGCTCGAGCGTGGCCGGCGCCGACGTGCGCAGCGCGAACGTCACGCTGAAGTGATCGACCGCCGGATTCGGCGCCACGCCGCGCAGCCCGAACGCCACCGACGCGCCGGGGTTCACGCCGAGCGAGTTCGGCATCCGCACCGCCGCCTGGCCTCCGAACGTCTCGCCCCGGTGCGAGCCGACGACCAGCATGTAGTCGTAGGCCTTGCCCGCGGCGACGTTGGCATCGTCCAGCACGACGTGTCCCGCGCCGTCCACCTCCGCCAGCGACCGCGCGGTCCACTTGCCGCCCTCCGGCCGGCGGTAGATCGCCGCGTGCGTCCCGGTGGCGCCCTGGACGTTCCACTCCACGTGCGCGCCGGCAGCCGTCGCGCTCGCAGTCGACATGATCGAGGCTTCGGTGCTCGAGCCGCCCCACGTGAGGAACTGGGTATCCGAGAGGAAGTTCAGGCCGTCGAAGCCGCCGTACACGATCATGCGGTCGTGCAGCGGATCGTAGGCGGCGGGCACACCGTCGCGCCCCACCGGCGTCGTGCCCGCGGGCTGCAGCTCGGACCACGTGGGCGGGTCGGCGGTGAAATCGAGCGCCCAGGTGTCACCGAGGAACTGGTCCGACCCCGGCACCGCGTCGAAGCCGCCATAGATCACCATGCGATCGCGCAATGGATCGTAGACCGACGCGCCCGAACGCCGGCCCGAGGGCCGATCGCCCAGGGTCGTGAGCAAGTGCCATTCCGGCGCACCGCGGAGATCCAGCTCCCAGACGTCGTTGTTCGAGCCGTAGTAGCCGTCGCTGGTCGAGCCACCGAAGATCAGCATGCGGTCGCGTTTCGCGTCGTAGACCGACGTCATGCCCCAGCCGCCGTTCGGGCACGGACCCGCGACGGTCAGCGATTCCCACGCGGCGTCCCCGCTCAGGTTCAGCACCCACGTGTCGACCGGCGCGTTGATGGTGCCGCCGAAGCCGACGAAGCGCTGACGCATCGGGTCGTACACGGCCGCGCCGGCGAGGCGTCCACTCGGCGCCTGCCCGGCCGGGAACAGTTCGGTCCATTGCGGCGTGCCGGTGAGCGAGAGTTCCCACACGTCGTTGAGGTACTCGTACGCCAGGCTGTTCGGATCGTGCAGACCGTAACCGCCGAAGACGAGGATGCGGTTCCGCGCCGGGTCGTATCCCCACTGCGGACTGTGCCGTTGGCCCGGGACCGCTCCCGAGATCGCCATGTGCGACCAGGCCGGATCACCCGCGACGTCGAGCACCCAGACGTCGTTGAAGAGGATGTAGTCCTGGAACGGAGTGCTCGAGCGTCCGTCGAAGATGATGTAGCGCTGGTTGTCGCGATCGAAGATCGCGCCGTGTTCGCGCAGCAGGCCGGGCCCGCTCGCCGAGACGTCCAGCGAGGACCACGTGCCGTCCTGCGCCATCGCCGGCGCCGCAGCGGCGAGGACCAGCACCGAAACCACGAGGGCCAGCAGCGTCGCCCCCGAGCGCCATGTCGTGAACCGCATCACACCCTCCGTGCACTTGCGGGAAGTTCCAGGCCGCACGAACGAGTGATGTCCCGCAACCATGACTCGCCGGGGGACATGACGAGAAAGAGGCTACTCCTGGCCTGCCGGAAATGACAGGCGCGATCTCGGCGCCGGGGAACGGGTCGGGTCGGCGTTCTTGCCGTCGCCGCGGGACCGCCAACGCGAAAGGCCGGCGCGGTTTCCCGCGCCGGCCTTCGAGTGTGATGCGGACGTCCCTACCGGCGATCGCTCTCCGCCGCCGTGCCACGGACCGCGGCCTGCGCCGCCGCCAGCCGCGCGAGCGGCACGCGGAACGGCGAGCAGGAGACGTAGTCCAGGTTCGTGCGATGGCAGAACTCGACCGACGCCGGGTCACCGCCGTGCTCGCCGCAGATGCCGACCTTCAGCTTGTTGCGGGTCGAGCGGCCGTTCTTCACCGCCCAGTCCATCAGCATGCCGACGCCTTCCTGGTCCACGGAGACGAACGGGTCGCCGGGCAGGATCTTGCGGTTGACGTACTCCGGCAGGAACTTGCCGGCGTCGTCACGCGAGTAGCCGTAGGTCATCTGCGTGAGGTCGTTGGTGCCGAAGCTGAAGAACTCGGCGACCTCGGCCACGCGGGCCGCCGTCAGCGCCGCACGCGGGATCTCGATCATGGTGCCGACCAGGTACTCGAGCTTCACGCCGGCCTTGGCGATCGTCTCCTCGGCCACGCGGCGCACGATCGCGCCCTGGTCCTTGAGCTCTTCCACGGTGCCGATGAGCGGGATCATGATCTCGGGCACGACGTTGCCGCCGTCCTTCACGATCTGGCACGCGGCCTCGAAGATGGCGCGCGCCTGCATCTCGGTGACCTCGGGGTACGTGATGCCGAGGCGGCAGCCGCGGTGGCCCATCATCGGGTTGAACTCGTGCAGTTCCTCGACGCGCTTCAGCAGCTCGGGCATGCCGGCCTTGAGCTGCGTCACCGACTTGAAGCGGTACTTCTTGACCATCTCCTTCTTCTGGGCCGCCGTCGCGCGCGGGAGGATCGCGATGTCGACCATGAGGTCCTCACGCTTCGGGAGGAACTCGTGAAGCGGCGGATCCAGCGTACGGATGGTGACCGGGTAGCCCTTCATGGCCTTGAAGAGGCCGTGGAAGTCCTTGCGCTGGAACGGCAGGAGCTTCGCGAGCGCGGTCTTGTAGGCCTTGAGCGGCGCGGCGAGTTCCTTCTTGAGCGCCGCGACCTCGGCCTTGAGAGCTTTGTTCTCGCCGCCGATCGAACCCTCGAGCGCCTTCTCCTTGGCCGCGAGCTTCTCCGACAGCGCCTTCACCTGCGGCGCCGCCATGATCATCTGCACGACGAACGGCAGGCGATCCTCGGCGAAGAACATGTGCTCGGTACGGCAGAGACCGATGCCCTCGGCGCCGAACTCGCGCGCCTTGAGCGCATCGCGCGGGATGTCGGCGTTCGAGCGCACCTTGAGCCTGCGGTGCTTGTCGGCGATCGACATGAACTCGGCGAACTCGCCCGAGACCGCGGCCTCGATCGTCGGCACGGCGCCCAGCATGACGCGGCCGGTGGAACCGTCGATCGTGATCCAGTCGCCTTCCTTCACGACCACCTTGTCGACGGACATCGTGCGCGCCTTCTCGTTCACGTGGATCGCGCTGACGCCCGAGACGCACGGCTTGCCCATCCCGCGCGCGACGACGGCCGCGTGGCTGGTCATGCCGCCGGTGGCGGTCAAGATGCCCTGCGCCGCGTCCATGCCGTGGATGTCGTCCGGCGTGGTCTCCTTGCGGACGAGGATGACCTTCTTCTTGGCGTGGCCCATCTCCGCCGCGGTGTCCGCGTCGAAGACGGCGATGCCGACGGCCGCGCCCGGCGACGCCGAGAGGCCCTTGGCGATCACGTTGACCTTCGCCTTGGGGTCGAGCCGCGGGTGCAGCAGCTGGTCGAGCGAAGCGGGCTCGACGCGCAGGATGGCTTCCTGCTCGGTGATCAGGCCTTCCTTCACCATCTCGACCGCGATGCGGACGGCGGCCTGCGCGGTGCGCTTGCCGTTGCGCGTCTGCAGCAGGTAGAGCTTGCCTTCCTGGATCGTGAACTCGAAGTCCTGGATGTCGCGATAGTGCTTCTCGAGCCGCTTCGTGATGCCGTGCAGCTGCTGGAACACCTCGGGCATCTCCTGCTCGAGATGGTCGATCGGCTGCGGCGTGCGCACACCGGCGACGACGTCCTCGCCCTGCGCGTTCGTGAGGTACTCGCCGTAGAAGTGGTTCTCGCCCGTCGACGGGTTGCGCGTGAAACCGACGCCCGTGCCGGACGTGTCACCCATGTTGCCGAACACCATCGCCTGCACGTTCACGGCGGTGCCGATGTCGTCGGGGATGCCGTTCTGCTTGCGGTAGTACACGGCGCGATCGGTGTTCCACGAGCGGAACACGGCGTCGCGCGCCATCGCGAGCTGCTCGCGCGCGTCCTGCGGGAAGTCGCGGCCGGTCCGCTTGCGGACGTGACGCTTGAACTCGAGCACGAGGTCCTGGAGGTTCGCCGGCGTCAGGTCGGTATCGAGCAGGGCCTTCTTCGACTTGCGCTTCACCTGCTCCTTCGCCTTGAACGCCTCGATGACGTGCTCGAACTCCTTCTTCTCGAGGTCCATCACCACCGAGGTGAACATCTGGATGAAGCGGCGGTAGCAGTCCCACGCGAAGCGCTCGTTGCCCGTCTTCGTGGCGAGACCGAGCACGGCCTTGTCGTTCAGGCCGAGGTTCAGGATCGTGTCCATCATGCCGGGCATCGAGAACTTCGCGCCCGAGCGGACGGAGACGAGCAGCGGATCGTTCGCGTCACCGAGCTTCTTGCCCAGCGACTCCTCGAGGCGCGCGAGCATGGCGTCCTGCTGCGCCAGGAACTCCGGCGTCAGCTTGCGGCCGTTCGCGTGGTAGTGACGGCACATGGCCGTCGCGATCGTGAAGCCCGGGGGCACCGGCACGCCGGCATTGGTCATCTCGGCGAGGCCCGCGCCCTTGCCACCGAGCACGTCCTTCATCGTCCCGTTGCCTTCCGCCGCCCCGTCACCGAAGAAATACACGTACTTCTCGCTCATTCGTTTCTCCGAGCCGCCCGTGACGGCGGCGTTTTCGATTGTGCTCATGTCAGGATCCCTCCTCTTGAGATCCCGGCGAGGATAGCGAGCGGCCGGTGGCGTCACAAGCCACCGGCCGCTCGCGTTTACAACCGTGTTTCAACAAGGCGTCATTCGATCGTACGGGGCTTCACCCAGAGCTGCTCCGGGATGGGGCGATTGATCGCGATGTCGCGAGCCGTGATCCGCCAAACCTTTTCACCGCGGACCTTTCGGTCCTCCGTGAACGGCAGCAGGAGGCCGTTCACCCGCCGGAAATCGCCGAGAGTGCGCCGATCGGACCATTCGCCGTTCGGACCGGGGCCGGCGGCCATTTCGACCACGCGGTGCGTGAGCTGGTCCACCGCGAACCGCTGTCGGCCGTACGGGGTCGCGAAATCGACGAGATCGCAGCGGCGGCCGGCGAGCGTGGTGGAGCCGCGCCACACGGGATCGCCCGCGGGCGAGGAGGCCATGCGCAACTCGGGAATGAGGTCGGAATCGCTCGCGAGCCGCAGCTTGAACATCGCGAGCGAGTCGAGCGGCGCCACGGTCGTGCTCTCGGCCTTGGTCCAGTTCCAGCCCACCGATCCGGACACCATCTGCCGCGACTCGAGCTGCAGCATGCGAGTCGAGTACGAGTAGCGATCCGGCGCGACGCGCACGGCGCTGAAGAGGCCTTCGAGCTCCTGCCCGCCGATCGTGAACACGATCGCGCCCTCGTGCACCGACGTCTTCACGGCGGCGAGCGCGGCAGCGCCGCCGTGCGCGAGGACCGCCGAGGCGATCACCGCGCGTCCGCGCCGCTTCTGCTCCGCGGTGCCGGGCGGCAGCACCGTCGCCGTGGGCGCGCCCTGCGGCAGCTGGGCGACGAGCGGCTGCGCGTCCACCGCCCCCATCCCGAGCGCCGCGAGCGGCTCGCGGAGCGTGGCGGCCGAACCCGCGACGAGCACGACCGGCTTGCCGCCGAGCGTGCGCAGCGCCGGCTCGAGCGCGGCCGCGGCCCGCTGGTCGCCGAGCGTGGCGACGCTGCCCGCGGGCAGGCCCGCGAAGTCGAGCTGCTGCCACTGCGCCACGAAGCCGCCGAGCGAACCGAGCGAGAGCGGATAGCCCTGGCGCGTGCTGCGGCGCAGCGCCTCGAGTTCGGCGCCGGCGGGAGGCTTCGCCACGGCGTCGCGCAGCACGCCGATCAGCGTCTTTATCGCGTCGCCCGCGCCGCGGGGCGCGCTCGCGAGCGCCAGCACGAGCAGGCTCGCGTCACGGTCGTTCTCGAACGACACCGAGACGCCCGGCGGCAGCGTCTCGTTGGCGAGCGCCGACTGGAGCAGCGCCCAGCCGGCGTGCTCCGGGCTCGCGAGGCCCGGCCCCGGCACGGCCACGCGCACTTCCGCGTGATCCGCGCCCGGCACGTCGATGAGCCCGATGCCCGCCGGCGGTGCGAATGCCGGACGCGCCGGGTCCGGGGCGGTGTGCCCGGCCCACTTGCCGAACCAGTCCTGTGCCGCAGCGAAGACGCGCTCGGGCGCGACGTCGCCCGCGACGACCAGCACGGCGCGATCGGGCCGCCAGCGGTCGCGATGGAACGCCTGCACCGCCGCGAGGTCCACGCCGAGCACGGACTGCGGCTCGGGCGCCGCGGCGTGCGCGTACGGATGCGGCGCGAACGCGCGCTGGCGCACGCGCGTGCTCGCGGCGTTGGCCAGCGTGCCGAGTGCGGCGCCCTGCTCGCGCGCGATCTGCAGCCGGAACGCGGTGAAGCGATCCGCGCCGAAGAGCGGATTGATCACGACGTCGCTCATCACCTCGAGCATGGATTCGAGCGACTCGGCGCGGCCGCCCTCGACGACCTGGGCCACGTCCACGTCGCAATGCGTCGTGATCGTGGCGCCCGCGCGCGCGAGTTCGTCGGCCACGTCCGTGCGGGTACGCGACGGCGTGCCTTCGGTGAGCAGCCGCGCGGTGACGAACGCGACACCCGCCTTGTTCTCGGGTTCGTACGCCGAGCCCGCCGGCGCGAACAGCTCGACCTGGACGATCGGCTGGCGCGAAATCGGGAACACGACGACGCGCAGGCCGTTCTCGAGCCGGCGCTCGACCGGCTGCGGCAGGCGCAGCGGTGGCACGGCCGGATCGGGCGCCGGCACCGCGGCCGGCGCGGGCGCGGCGAAGAGGAACGCGACGAGCGCGGCGAGCGGAGCGAAGCGGAGCGGGCTCATCGGGCACCTCCGGAGGGCAGCAGCCACACGGTGGCGCGCGCGTTCTCGACGAGCACGCGCTGCGCGACGCGCTGCAGTTCCGCCGGCGTCATCTGGCGTACCGCGGCGAGCCGCTGGTCGACGACGGCCGGATCGAGGCCCGCGAGCGCGGCGTTCGCCAGGGCTTCGGCGCGCACGTGCGGATCCTGGGCGACGAACGCCGCACCGGCGAGGAAGCGCGCGCGAGCGCGGTCGAGTTCCGGCTCGGGCAGCGGATCGCGCGCGAGGCCACCGACGTTGTCCACGAGCTGGTGCTCGACGTCGGTCGAATCGACGTCGGTGCGCGCGGCGGCGACGGCCCAAAGCATCGACGCGTCCCGCCGGCGATCGAGCCCGCACTGGGCGCCCGTCGCGACCGGGAAGTCCACCGTGAGCGCGCGATTGAGACGCGAGTCGTCGCTGCCGCCGACGACGCCGGCGAGGAACTCGATCGCCGCCGCGTCGGGATCGGCGATGCCGGGCACGCGCCAGCCGACGAGCAGCATCGGCGACGGCGTGGGACCGCTCTCGATCGCACGGCGCGGCGACGGCGCGGGCGCGGCCGCGGCCACGGCCGCGGCGGCGGTGCCGCGCGGCAGCGGATCGAACGTGCGGTGCACGAGCTCGAGCGTGGGGGCCGGATCGAACCGGCCGACGATCGTGAGGACCGCGTTGCCGGGTGCGAGGCGGCCCTTCTGCCACGCGATCGCGGATTCCGGCGCGAGCTTGCGCAGGGCGTCCTCGCTGGCCAGCACGGGCCGCGCGTAGGGCTCGCCGCGGTACACCTGCGCGCTCAGGCGGGCCAGCGGACCCGCGAGCGGCAGCCGCAGCGTGCGCGAACGCACGTCGGCCACGGCTGCCTCGCGGAAGGCGTTCCACGTCGCCGGCAGCGGCGCGGCGAGGCCCATGCGCTTCGCTTCGGTGCGCAGCGCCAGCCCCAGCGCCTCGGCCGGCATCGTCTCCCACGTGACGATCGCGTCCGCGGTCGTCGCGGCGCCCGCGAAGCCACCTTCGGCGAGCAGCGCCCGGGCCCACGCACCGTCGGGCGTCCCCATGAACAACTGGCGCTCGAGGACGTGGCGGGCGCCGGTGAGTTCGGCGGTCGTGCTGGACACGCCCACGGCGTACCAGGTCGCGACGTCCACCGAGGTGGCGAACGAGTCGGGCGCGAGCACGACACGGAGCCCGTTCTTCAGCGTGACGAGCGTCGGCGGGGAGGCCGCGCGCGCGGGAGGCGCGAACGGACCCGCCAGGAGGACGGCGAGGCCGCACGCAGCGGCGACAGCGAAGCAGCGCTTCATCTCGGGACCGGTTCCTTTCGGGGATGGAGGACGCAGGAAGTCGAGGTCATCGGAGCGCGGCGAGGCGCAGCGTCGTCCGCTGCCCTCCCGCTTCGAAGGAGACGAAGTAGAGGCCGGCGCGCGCGCGCTCACCGTGCGCATCGGTGCCGTCCCAATCGGCCTGGACGATCTCGCCGGCGGCGATCCAGCCTTTGAAGATCGTGTGCACGAGCCGGCCCGTCGCGTCGTACACGCGCACGGCCCCGTGCGTGCCGCCGACAGCGCTGCGCGGCAGCGCGAACTCGAACCACGCGGCCGCATCCTCCAGTCGCGCCGGATTGGCACCGGCCATGCGGAAGCGCAGGGCCGAACTGGGCACGGCCACGGCGAGGGTGTCGAATCGAAGCGCGGCGGCGGCGTCCACCTGCCCCCACCCGACGCCGTTGTTCGGGTGCGTCGCGTTTCCGGCGGTCAGCTTGAGCGTGCGCACGATCACGGGAATCGGCAGGTTCGGGTACGCCTGCAGCAGGCAGGCGGCGACGCCGGCCACGAGCGGGCAGGAGAACGAGGTGCCGCTCAGCCGCACGTAGGTGTCCGGATTTCCCGACGCGGAGGCCACGAGCACCGCCACGCCCTGCGCGACCACGTCGGGCTTCACGCGGCCGTCCGCCGTGGGTCCGCGCGAGGAGAACCCGGCCAACTCGCCGGTGGAGTCCACCGCGCCGACCGCGAGCATGCTGTCCCCGCAGGCGTCGGCGGGAGCGTCGATGCTGCCCGTGCCCAGCGCCCCGTCGTTGCCCATCGAGCTCACGACCAGGATGCCCTTGGCCGCCGCGATCTCGACGGCGCGCGTGATGATCGTCGTGTGTCCGTCGAGCTGGGCGTAGGCGATGCTCGGGTCCGGTGCGTCGAACCGGCGGTAGCCGAGCGAGGAGCTGATGAGGTCCACACCGAGCGAATCCGCCCACTCGGCCGCGTTGACCCAGTGGATCATCTCGATCGGTGTCTCGCTGCGTGAATCCTCCGTGCGCGCGAGCGCGAAGGCGGCGCCGTACGCGGGGCCCACGTAGATCCCGGGGGCGTTGCCGCCGATCGTGCTGAGCGTCCACTGGCCGTGCTGGAAGAAGATCGCGTCGCCGGTGGTGTCCTCGACCGAGTCGACGCCACGCACGAAATCGCGCGTGCGATTGCCCACGTCGATCCCCTTCGTGGCCGTGTGGTCGCCCCGGTGATTGAAGCCTTCGTCGAAGAGCGCGACGAGCAGCCCCGCGCCATTCCACCCCGCGTCGTGCAGCGCCGGTGCGCCGAGGCGCGCGAGCTGCGTCGCGGTCATGCCGTAGGCGATGGCGCCCGCGTGCCTCGCGGACGCGCCGGGCGGCACGGCGTCCGCACGCACGGCTTCGGCGACGGGCCGGAGCGTGCGGGGCGCCGCGAGCGGTTCGGGGCGCACGCGCGCCACCCCGCCGGTGGCGGCGAGCCGCGCGAGCACGGGTCCCGACGCGCGCACCGTGCAGGCGTTGAGCCAGCGCGACACGTGCACCGGTTCGAGCCCGAGCGCGCGGATCGCCTGCAGGTACTCGGGCGCCACGGGCAGGTCGGCCTCGTCGACGAGCGGCCACACGCCGCGCCGGAGGCGGCGCGCCCGCGACGCGGCGGTCAGCTCGCGTTCCGCGCGGGCGAGGCGGGCGATGCGGTCCCCGTTCCCCTGCTCCCCCTTGTCGACGAACTCGACCAGCACCGGCACCGGCGCGGCGCCCGGCGCGAGCGACGCGACGAGCTGCGGGTCCAGGCGCGCGGAAACACCCTCGGCGCGCGCGGCGGCGACCGGCGCGAGGAGGAGCGTTCCCAGGAGCAGGACCAGCGTTTTCGTCATCCCGATTCCCCGATGCGCCGGGCGATCACGCCGTCGCCGCTTCGTGCAGTTCCGCCGTGACGTCCCCGACGTCGAGCCCCGCGGCATTGTGCACCCGTGCGCGCCGCAGTGACGACAGCCGTTCGATTTCGTCTCGCTCGAGCGCCCCGAACCGTTCGAGGGCGGCGACCACCGCCGGCCCCGTGGCGCGCGTGGCGCCGTCGCGGCACTTGATCGCCAACCCGCGCGCGCGCTCCGGCCACGCCACGAGCTGCAGCCCCTCCGCCCCGCACTTCGCGAGCAGCTTTCCCGCTGCCGCTTCCATCAACTCCGTGCTCACGCGCCCACGGCCCTCGACGAGCCGGGGATGCGCCATCATCGCCCGCGCGATGCGGGCGAGCGCCTGCGAACGGGCGTCGCCGCCGGGCTGCCGCGCCGCGGCCGCGAGCACGGCGTAGCCACGCGCCATGGCGCTCAGTGGGAGCGCGAACACCACCACGCTGCAGCCGTCCACGGCGGTCGCGATCGACGCGGCGTCGACGCCGCAGAGTTCCGCGACCGTGCGCAGGGCGAGCTGCTGCACGGGGTGCTCCGGCAGGTGGTACCCCTCCACGGGCCAGCCTTCCGCCCGCGCGAGCGCGAGCATTCCGGCGTGCTTGCCCGAGCAATTATTGTACAGCGGCGACGGCGATTCGGCTCCACCACGCAGCCGCGCGAGCGACTCGGGATCCTCCGGCTCGTGGTAGCCGCACGCGAGAGCGTCCGGGCCGAGGCCGATGCGGTCGAGCAGCCGCTGGACGCCGGCGACGTGCTCCGCCGAACCCGTGTGCGAGGCGGACATCAGCGCGAGGTCCGCGTCACCGAATCCCCAGCGATCGGCGTGGCCGCGCTCCACGAGCGGCAGGAGCTGGAAGGGCTTCGCCGCCGAGCGGAAGGTGGTCACGCGAGCGGCGTCCCCGGTCGCGGCCTCCAGGCGGCCTTCCGGGTCGACGAGGGCGAGTTCCAGCTCGTGCCGGCTCTCCACGATCGAGCCCCGGCGCACGAGCGCTTCGAGACGCAGGCGCATGCGGACCGCCCCGGACGCGACGAGGCCCGCCGGTGATCGGCGGGCCCCGGCACGGTCAGCGAATGACGACGAAACGATTCTGGAAGCTGAACGAAGCGGCCTCGATGCGATACATGTAGATGCCCGAGGCGACCGTCCGTCCGGCGCCGGACTTGAGGTCCCAGATCTCGTAGTCGTGGACGGTGTCCGAGTGCTGCAGTTCGCGGACGAGGTCCCCGGAGACGGTGTAGATCTTGATCGTCGCGTGCGCGGGCAGGTTGATGAAGTGGATCTCGTTCGCGTTGGCGCCGTCCCACACCGCCGTACCGCGGTACGGATTGGGCACGACGTGGACGCTCTCGAGATTCGCACTCGGACCGCCCGTCGGCGAGTAGGGCCCGACGATGTTCCGCGCCTTGTTGTTCAGGTTCGGGCACGAGTTGCGCACGGTCATCAGGTTGAGCCGCGCCCGCGCCGCCACGATCGGGTCCGCGCTCGCCAGGTTGGCGACCGCATAGGCGAGACCGGTGGTGTCGCAACGCGTGAAGGCGTTCAGCGTGTCGGCCACGAACATGTCGGAGAACGTCGCGTCGGTGCCGTTCAGCGCTTCGTACGTGATCGTGTAGTACGTGCGGAAGCCGTCGTGAGGGCCGGGCGGCGCCTGCAGGTACCAGACGGAGTCGCCGGGCGTGGAGCACTGCCCCGGGATGCCGGGCTTCCTGCAGATCTTGATGAAGTTCCCGCTCGAATCCGGATCCACGTAGGTGAGGATGCTGTCGCTCGCCGTCCGGCCACCACAGCTGTACGTCATCGTGGCGGTGTCGAGCTTGGTGAAGTGCCAGGTCCGGAGGTCGTTGAGCGAATAGCGACGCAGCAGCACGGCGGTGGTCGTATCCGGCGTGTTGATCATCCGGTAGATGCGATAGCCACCGAAATCCGGCCGCTTCTCGGCCTCACGGTCGCGGAGCCACCGGAGCGAGAGCGCGCGCGCCTGCACCCGGACGCTGTCGGGCCGGGGCCCCCAGTATCCGAGGCAGAGCTTGTCGCCGTTCGGGAGCGTGGTGCTGTCCTGGTAGGCGCCGATGAGCACCCACGACTTGATCGACGGGAACGCGGACGCGGCTCGCGCCGGCCCCGCGAAGAGCGCCGCGCCGACGGCGCCGGCCACGAGGGCCAGCGCCGTGACGGCGGCAAGACGAGCTTGCCAGCGGAACATGAAGTTCATCCTCTATCGCCCAGTGACCCTGCCGAGCGGAACGGCGCTGCGGCTCGCGACCGGGATGGCACGGGGTGTCGTCGCGTGCGCCGGGTACAGCGCGGGCCGCGCGGACGTGCTCGGAGCGGTGGTTCGGTTCAGTCCCCAGATGTCGTGCATGACGAAGTCGACGAGCGTGACGACGTCGGCACGCGACCAGTACCAGATGTCGAACCCGGAGAAGATGAACGAGGGCGTCGTGACGCCGTGGTAGTACGTCATCGCCACGTGCTCCCCGTTGCCCCTCGAACCGCCCCCTCGGATGTCCATGAGCGAATCCAGCGACGATTCCAGGCTGTCGACCGATGGCGACGGGTTGTAGTCCTCGTAGATGCGATTCGCATCCGAGAGGTATTCGGCCACGATGCTCACCGTCGTATTGAAGTACAGCGCGCTCTGGCTCGCGGTTCGCGTCGGGGGCAGCGAGTCCCCTCTCGCAAGGGACCGGGGGTTCATCTGCAGGGGCAGGTGGTTGTAGTCAGGGCTCGTGAGCGGGCGCGAGAAGCTCCAGCCGGGGCTGACCCAGGGCTTCTTGGTCGCCAGGCTCGTCGCCTTGACCAACGTCGCGGACGACAGGGGTGACTGCGAAATGAACTCGCTCTGCCAGTGCGCGGCGTCGTACATGAGGCGACCGGGCACCAGCTCGCCTTCGCGGTTGCCGTACACCTTCATCTGCAGGCTGCCGTACTTGGTGTCGTTGTCCTTGCTGCCCGTGGCATTGAACGAGAGCAGCGTCGCGTTGCCCGCCTGCCCGCCGAGCAGCCAGATCTCGCCTCCGGAGATGAAGTACGAACCCAGCGTGTTCAGGTGGCCCGGGGTGCTCATCCACCGCAAGGTACCCATCGGCGTGTTCCGGTCGAGGCCCGAGTCTGTGTTCCTGACCGAGTTCTTGTCGACCATCCAGATGACGTGGCGGTACTTCCCGAGGGTGCTGAGCGGAACACCGTTCGACTGGATCTCGAGACCCTGGCGGGTTCCGAGGGTGTCGAACGGATAGCCGGCGAAGACGCCCGGCTTGCTCACCGGAGACGGCACGGTCACCTGGGCGCCACGCCACGGGAAGTTGCCCCGCGCGTACAGGAAGGTGTCCAGCTCGGCCGCCGACGGCCAGAATTCGGTGTAGAGATCCGGTTTCAACGGGCTGGTATTGAACTTGTCCGGCTCGAGCCGCGTGTCGTCGACGATCAACAGGTCCTGATCGAACGTCGGCTGGATCGGCTTGATCACGATCGTGACGATGCTCAGCAGCCCGACGTTGTCGAAGGCCTCGATGTAGAGCTTGTGATCGATGCCGGGCACGAAAGGCCCGATCGTGCACGAGGTGATGCCGACGCTCTTGGACGACCAGTGGTACCAGTCGTCGTCGCCCGAGCGCGGCGTCTCGTCGCCCACGTCACCGTCCAGCTTCCAGCGATACCACTGGATGAGCGCGCCCGGCGGCGGGTCGGCGAACCAGTTGAACGTCACCTTGCGCGAGGCCGCCACCTCGAGGAACTGCCACGTGACCGGGTTGTCCGGCGCGAAGCCTCCGGTCGTGGGGCGGTAGAAGAAGAACTCGTTGAAGACCGTGATGATCGGTCCGAGCTGGCCGGCGAACCCGACCTCGAACAGCAGCATGTTGCTGCTGCGGCCAAAGTTCGGCGAGTAGGCGCCGGCTTCGTCGAACGCCACCACCACGAAGACGTACTGCGACGACGGCTTGAGGCCGTTGTACTGCGCCGTCGTCGTGTCACCGCCGCACGAATCCCAGCCCGCGAAGTTCAGCAGCGCGTAGTAACGGCGGAGCGAGTCCGGCCCGTTCAGCTGGGAGTTGTTGGTCAGCATCGTGTTGAGGCTGAACTCGGGATTGCCGTCGGCGAACAGCTTGAACTTGTACTTGATGGGCTTCTGCGTGAACTGGCCGTCGGGATCCGAGCCCTGCCAGCTGATGCGCACGGACGGAGTCAGGCTCCGCGCCAACTGCGTCGACGGCTGCGGCGAGTTGATGATCACCGTCGGTGCGACCGTGTAGGAGAAGAAGTCGCGAGTCCGCAGTTCGGAACGCAGGCCCTGGTTGTCGACCGCGCGGATCACGAACCGGTGCGGGTCGACCGAGCGCGTCTGCGAGCCGGCCTTGCCACCCAGCACGGGCTGCGACGACTTGAAGAAGAACGTGTTCTCGTTCTTCGTGGACGACGTCCAGACGGTGTCGCCAGGCGTCGCGTCGACCGCGTACTCGAAATGGTCGACACGGCCGTCCGGATCGTCGCCGGACCAGTTGATCTTGTACGCGTAGAACGAGGTGTCCCGCGTGTCGACCGGCGCCGAGGTGATCTCCACCGACGGGCGGCGGTTCGGGATGAGCGTGCGGATGCCGCCCTTCTTGCTGCAGCCGACGGCCGCGAACGAAAGGGCCACCACGCCCGCGAGAATCGCGAATGCGAAGTACGAGCGGAACTTCATGGCTGCTGCCTCCTGCCGGTGGGCGTTAGCCCCGGTCGGTTCATCGATTGCTGCGATGCCCCGGATGCATCGGCAGGTACGGGTCCCGTGATGGTGATCGGCACGTCGAGCACGTCGCTGCAGCGGCCGAAGTTGCCGAGGCCGGCGTCGGAGGAGCGGAAGTCGCACACCTGGATCCTGGCGTGCGCCGCACCCGGCGCGAAGATCGTCGGCATGAGGAAGCTGACGTTCTGGTTCTCGAACGTAGCGCCGATCACGACCGTCGTGTCGCGCCCGTTGATGTCCGTGCCGCTGATGGAAACGCTGCGAATGAGCACCTTGCCGATGCCCACCTGCGGCCCGCCGGAACGCGGGTTGGCCGCCGAGAAGTTGAACGGGTCCTGATCGTCGGCGAGCAGGTTGAACGGCACCACGGATCCACGCTGGAACGAGGCGTTCGGCTGGGGCACGAACGTCCCGTCGGAGCTCATCAGGAACGGTGCGTGGTTGACGTAGAAGACCATCACCTTGTCGCGGATGCCCTTGATCTCGTCCGACGCGACGCTGTTGTGGAAGTCCACGGAGTCCGCGACGATGTTGGGGCCGCCGGCCTTCGCGATGCGCCGATCGATCGTGCCGTCGCCGTCCTCGGCCACGACGTAGGCGTAGCACTTGCCGGTCGTGGTCATGCCGGCGTAGTAGCTGATCTTGCGCTGGATGTAGACCGAGGCGAGGTCGAAGACCGGGAAGATCGTCGATTCCGTCGGGCTCACGATCTGGCCGTTCGGCTTCTGGGTGAGGACGAGGCCGTGGAACCCGACCGGCGAGCCGTTCGCGGGGCCGATCGTGGTGACGACGCCCGGCGGCTTCAGGTTGTCGACGCCCACGTGCACGTTGTACGGCGAGTCCTTGTCGGAACCGCCGACCGGGAAGACGACGAACGAGTTCATGCTGACCGTGTCGCCTTCCTGGTGCGCCCAGATCTGGTCCTTGTAGATCTCGAAGAACGTCTTCCGCGCGGGCCGGGAGGCAGGCAGCGTGGTCGCCGAGTCGGACGAGAGCATGGTGCCCGGGATCGTCGCGAGCGGCGTGGTGGCATCGCCCCAGTTGACGTCCGTCACCCAGTACTGGTGCCCGGTGCCGCCGTGGTCACGGAACGTCGTCCAGATCGGATTCGAGAGATCCGGGCCCGAGAACCACCCGTCCGGCGCGAAGTTCATCTCGAAGAACCGCGACGTCTCCGTGCGCCAGCCGGTGGGGCCGACGGTGCGGAGCGAGAAGATCTTGGTCCCGGTCGCGATGTTGTCCGGCCCGACGTGGGTGTTGTACGTCGCCGTGTGGACCGTCGAATCCACGATGTTCCAGGTGGCTTCGTCGAGCTTGTACTGGTAGCCGATCGGTTCGCCGCCGACGGACGTCGCTTCGCCGTGCCAGCGGAACTCGAGGAGCGCGCCCGAGGGAACGGTGTCGCGTGAGAACACCTTCTTCGGGATGAAGGTGTCCGTGAGTGCCTGGACGTATACCTGTGGCACCACGGGGTTCCCGACGTAGACCGTTCCGGTCGCGCGCGCGAGATCGAAGATCCCGATCGGCGGGAAGCGGTCGTTGGCGCGGAAGTTCACGCGCGCGGGCGTCGGGTCGGCCTTCCCCTTGTCGTCGACGGCGTACACGTAGAGCGTGTGCACACGGTCCTGCACGTCGATCGACGCGCTGAAGGTGAAGGTCGTGTCCGAGTTCGTGGTGAAGTGGTAGTCGCGCGCCTTCGGCCCGGGCAGTGGCGGAGTCGTCGAGAACCCCGGCTGCGGGGTCGCGAGCGTCTCGGTGACGGCCCAGTAGTAGCCGACGACGGCGCCGTCACGATCGGAACCAGCCCAGTACACGTGGAAACGCGACGGAATCATCGCCGGTGTTCCCGGCGTCAGGTCCGAACCGTTTCGCGACGTGAGCGTGTCCGGCGGCGCCGCCGTGATCCACGTCTCTGGTGCCTGGTTACTGCTGGCAGATGGCTCGAGCCCCTTACGACAGCTCGCAGCGATGATGGCAAGGAAAAGGCAAAGGACAGCCCCGAAACGCAAGCGCATTCGCGCCCCCCAGCACGCCCAGTCAGTTGGAAGGGAATTACGCGCAGGCTAGGGCGCTTCCACGCGAGCGTCAAGGCAAATCACTGCTGGGACTTGGGAGAACACACCCGAGCCTCGGCGGCGCTGGCTGGGACTCACGCCGAATTCGCGGCCCGATCCCGGGCGCGTAGCTTCTTGGGCCCGATTTGCGAGGCGCTTGCGGTGGCCTCCCCCGAGCGAACGGCGGGCCCCTCCCAAAGACGAAAAGACGAGAGGAGGGCGGGGATCGCTCCCCGCCCTCCTCCGTTTACGTCTGGACTGCTCTTCGCTTACTGCAGGACCACGACACGGCCGTTGACAGCCTTGCCGTCCGCGTAGTCGATGCGGGCGAAGTAGACACCACGCGCGACCTGGTTGCCGCCGTCGTCACGGCCGTCCCAGAGGACCGAGTACTCCTGGCCACCCTGGTAGGTCTTGTCGGCGAGCGTGCGGACCAGACGGCCCGTGACGTCGTACAGACGCAGGCGCGCACGACCCGTGGCCTCGACACCGAAGCGGATCGTCGCGTTGCCGGAGCGCATGACCGAGTTGCCAACCTTCATGAAGTTGACGAGCTGGCCACCGCGACCGTTGCTGGGCACGTCCAGCGTGCTGGACGGCGGGCCCCAGTTGTTGCAGAGGCTGCCGAACACGTTGGTCATGACCTTGTAGGTGTACGCCAGGCGGCCGTAGCTCGTGGTGCAGTAACGGCCCCACATGTTGTACAGGTCGAAGCCGTCAACCAGCGAGATCCAGTTGTCCGAGCCGTTCGCCGGGTGATAGACCGACGCCGCATACGTCGTATGCGTCGGGCCTTCATACCAGCTCACGGGAGCGGTCAGCGGGAGCGACGGGTTGGCAGCAAGGACGTCGTTCGTGAAGCGGCAGGACAGCTGGACACCGTAGATGTCGGCCGCGGGCGTGATGACCGTCGCCGAGTACAGGTCCGAGCAGCCGGCCGTCGTGTTGCCGGACAGCGCGCGGTACGACGCGTTGACCAGGTTGGTGCCCAGCCAGCTCGCCATCCACGTCGCGTGCGCCGGGTCCGCAGCCTCGGACTCCGCGAAACCATGACCCGCCACGAACAGACCGCGCGGCTTCGCCGTGAGGCCAGCGTTCGTGCTGAGGAAGTCGGTCAGGATCGCGATGTCGTCTTCGGGCTGCTCGAGGTCCAGACGCGGACCCAGGTCGCCCGAGTTGAGGTCGCCGGTCAGCAGCGAGATGAAGCGGTAGTACTGACGCAGCATCGCCGGCGTCGGAGCGACGTTGGCATCGTGACCCAGGAGCAGATCAGCGCCCTGGATGATCACGCGGCCACCGATGCGCGTACCGACCGAGCTACCGGACTCCGTCGCGCGGACGTCGTACTTGTCCCACGTGGTGCCCGGCTGCGCGTTGCGGCCGTAGACGTACGCCTGAGCCGGGAGGCTCGGGTTCGAGTTGACGTTCAGGTTCACGCCACCCGCCGCGTGCCAGCCGTTGTGCGCGCCCCACTTGTTCGAAGCGGTGCCACCGATGGAGTCCATGACGGACACCCACACGGCTTCGTCACCACGACGATCGTTGTAGTCCGCGTACAGCATGCAGGCCATGCCGGAGCCACCGAACTGCGTGTCCTTCCAACGATCCGGAAGAACACCGATCTCCTGCCAGCGGTGCTGATCGTAGTTGTCTTCAGTCGCCTGGTAGATGATCTGCTCGGTGTCGGGATCCAGCGCGTAGCCGTTGAACTGGAAGATCTGCGACTTGCGGAAGAAGTACTGCACGTGCGCGCCAGGCGTCAGCAGACCGTCCGGCAGGATCTTCGTGCCTTCCTTCGTGGTGACCGTGCCGTCCCAGCCGGTACGCGACTGCGGAACCGTGGTGACCCACGCCGGCGCCGAACCGCACACGACGTTCGTGCTGTTGGCGAGGTTGATCGTGGTGTCGATCACGAAGCAACGGCCGTGCGAGATGCCAAGCAGGCTGAACTTGGGATCTTCCTCGTGGTACGTCGACTGGAAGAAGCCCGGACGCGTCGGGAACGTCGCCGAAACCTGGGCAGCCGGAGCGGACGGGAAGAAGTTCGTCTCCACCGTGTCGCAACGAGCCGAGTTCCAGGTCAGCGGATCCCACCAGGCACCGCTGTGGTGCGTGCCGGACGAGAACTGACCAGGCGCGCGCATGTACTCGGCCCAGAACGAGTGATCGTTCACGTCAGCCGTGTTCACGACGAGGTTCTGGTTGTCCGCACGCTGCAGCAGCACCATCGAAGCGTTCGGCGGGTAGACGCGGGCCGGCGAGTTCACCAGGTTCTGGTAGTTGCCGACGCCGGGGAGGATGCGGAACACGAGGTCGACACGGACCTTCGTCGAGTTCGTGTCACCGACACCCAGAGCGGCGCGGTCACCGGCGATCACGACGATCGAGTCCGCCAGCACCGACAGACGCAGGCCACCCAGACCGGCCGTGGCCGTGCCCTGGGCGTTGTTCAGCGCGCCGTCGATGTGAGCGACACACGTATCCAGAGCCGCAACCGTCGTGCCCGTACCGAGGGCGACGCCGTTGGCGACCGGGAACGCATCGTTGAACCACTGCCAGATGTCCGACGAGATCGTACCGACGTTGCCCGACCCGCCCGTCTTGTTGACGATGGCGAGCGAGACGTTGTCGAAGTAGCAACCGAACGCCGGGTTGGCGCCGAGCGGGTCGCCGTAGAAGCCGTTGAGCGCGTACAGACCCAGGTAGATGCGGAGCGAATCCGGCAGGCCGGACGCGTTCGACGTCTGGATCTTGCTCTTGGCCTTCAGCGGCTCGATGTCGCCGTAGCAACGGATATCCGGCTCGTACAGGATCGTACCGCCGGCGGTGATGTCGCCCCACGTCTTGGCGCCGTTGGCCTGGACGTTCGGGTACGACTGCGCCGCCCACCACCAGAACACGCCCGTGTTGCCGAGCGCGTCGAAGTCACCCGTGTAGACGTCGTAGCGGATGTAGTAGTCATCCGAGCCGCCGACGATCGCCGACGTGATGCCCATGGGGTTCGGGCTCACGGTCGTCGTCAGGTCGATGGTCGGGGAGATGGCGCCCGAACGGAACTCGATCGTGGCGTCGGTCGAAGGATCGCCGAGCGCCTCGCCCTGGTCGGCGTTGCCGGCGTCCAGGACGTTGCCGATCATGTTGCACGTACGCGTCGCCGCGCCGATCGGTCCACAGATGTCGGACCACGGCAGGCCGGTCAGCGGCGTCGCGTGCCAGTCGTTCGGCGTCGGACGACCGGTCGAGCGCCAGTTCGTCACGGCCGTGTGCGTGCCGTCGAACCGGTTGTCGATCGAGTTGGGGCCGCTCTGCTCGAGGCCTTCGAAGTCACCGATGTTGCTGGCGGCAGCAGCGCCCCACTGGATCGTGACGTCGTCGATCTGCGCGGCGCCACGGCTGGCGGAGTCGAAGTTGCCGGCCTGGTCGTCGAACGAGCTGTTCGTCTTGACGCGGAACACGAGACGGACATTGCCCGTCGGGTTCAGGGGAGACGTGGCGATGCTCGCCACCGTCGGGGCCTCGATCGTCGTCGAGAACGTGACGAAGCCTGTCGTGTCGGTCGTCGCCGGGTTCGCACCCGCACGCGCCATGACCTCGACCATCGGCGCGCCGTTGAACATCTGGAGGACTTCCGAGAACCAGCGGCGCTGCGGGTCAAACACCGGCGAGACGTTGCCGTTCGAGAGCGTGACGGCCGCGTCGTTGACGGGCACGCCGACGTAGACCTGAAACGAGTCGACGATCGTCGTCGGCGCAGCGGCCGCCGCGCTGATGAAGTTGCCGGCCGCCGTCCAAAGCGGGTCGCCATGGAACCAGCCGATGCGGCCGGTCGTCGAGGTGTTCGCACCCAGCGACATGCGCGTGCGGTACAGGAACGACAGCGTCAGCGGCTGACCCGCCGTCGGCACCAGGTCGCGATACAGCATCTGGTCCCACTGGCGGCAATAGCCGGGGAAGTTCTTCGCCGTGAGCCCCACGTTCTGGACGTTGAACTCCGCCGTGGTGGCGTTGAAGGGGTTCTTCGTCACCTGGTCGATGACGGTGTTGTCGTTCGTCTCGCGCAGACCACACCAGGCCGAGTAGCTGCCGCTCATCGGCGCCCACGTCACACCGATGCCCGCGTTCTTGCCGGGATCCGCGTGCCACGCGCCAATGACGCCCTTCGTACGGCCCAGGTAACCACGCATCGCGTAGTTCACCTGGTGCGTGCCGTCGAACCGGTTGTCGATCGAGTTGGGGCCGCTCTGCTCGAGGCCTTCGAAGTCACCGATGTTGCTGGCGGCAGCAGCGCCCCACTGGATCGTGACGTCGTCGATCTGCGCGGCGCCACGGCTGGCGGAGTTGAACGTGCCGGCCTGATCGTCGAACGAGCTGTTCGTCTTCACGCGGAACACGAGACGGACGTTGCCCGTCGGGTTGCCGGCGAAGCCCGTGATGCTCGCGACGGTCGGAGCGTCGATGACGGCCGAGAACGAGTTGAAGCCCGTCGTGTCGGTCGTGGCCGGGTTCGCACCCGCACGCGACATGACTTCGTACAGCGGCGCGCCATTGAACATCTGCACGACTTCCGAGAACCAACGACGCTGCTTGTCGTACACCGGAGCGGTCGTGCCGTTCGAAAGCGTCACCGCGGCCTCATTGACCGGCACGCCGATGAACACCTGGAACGAGTCCACGATCGTCGTCGGCGCAGACGCAGCCGCGCTGATGAAGTTGCCCGGCGTCGTCGAGAGCGGGTCACCATGGAACCAGCCGATGCGGCCGGTCGTCGAGGTGTTCGCACCCAGCGACATGCGCGTGCGGTAGAGGAACGACAGCGTCAGCGGCTGACCCGCCGTCGGAGCCAGATCGCGATACAGCATCTGGTCCCACGAACGGCAGTAGCCGGGGTAGTTCTTCGCCGTCAGGCCCACGAGCAGGTTGTTGAACTCGGCGGTGGACGAGTTGAACGGGTTCTTCGTCACCTGGTCGATGACGGTGTTGTCGTTCGTCTCGCGCAGACCGCACCAGGCCGAGTAGCTGCCGCTCATCGGCGCCCACGTCACACCGATGCCCGCGTTCTTGCCGGGATCCGCGTGCCACGCGCCAATGACGCCCTTCGTACGGCCCAGGTAACCACGCATCGCGTAGTTCACCTGGTTGCCGTGATCCAGGCCGAGGTACGAGTACAGCAGGTCATCCGTGAAGCCGGCCACGGAACCCTGACGGTCCCCGGTCGGCCACCAGCCCTGCAGCGAGTCCGCGAAGCCAGCCGCCATGTTCGTGAGATCTTCGAAATCCCACAGGGCGTTGTTGGCGATCGCGACGCCGGGGCGATACGTACCGGTGTAGATGTTCCACCAGTTGTTCGCAGCGTTGAAATGGTTCGAGGCCGAGTGGCCGACCCACGTGGTGTCGTAGATCGCCGCCGCGCCGCCCATCGTCCCGGCGTTCTGCGCCCGGGTCGCGAGGCTCGCGTGCGACCGCTGGATGCCCGTGAACTCGTTCTGTCCGTCCAGGGCAAACGCGGCACTCGCCATCATCGCAGCCGCTCCAACGAGGAGAAGCAGTGCGAGGAAAGCTTTCTTCATAGGGACTACCTCCATCGTCGCAATGCATGGGCAATGCGAAGTCTTCCAGCAACGGATTGCGAGCGAGGTGTCGCAAAAACAAATCGCCGACGGGAGCTCTCACGCATGGCGAGCCATCCGACGGCAGTTGCTACACTCCTCTGGAGCCATCCCTCCTTTCCGCTGCCGCGAGTCACCCTTAGGCAGTTCGGGCTTCCCACGACACATGGTGCGTACGATCTCTTTGTGAGCCGGGCGAAGACGTCGGCCGCTGCCAGCCGAGACGTGCTTCTTCCAGCCGCGGAACTGTATGAGGTGCGTTCTTGCGTCGGGGTACGGGGGGACCGCACCTACCAACACGCAACAAAGGCTAGGCGGGCATCAGGTCTCTGTCAATCCGTTTTTTCACCGGATCTTGAACTCTTCGAAACGGACAAGCGACGTTTTTTCACGCACCTGCACGTGCGCGACCGACTCTCCACACCCCCTCCGAGCGGCCCGTTCCATCGCTCGGAAGCGACGCTCCGGCGCCCCCGGGACCAGCGCCGGCCAGGCCTGGATCCCATCGCCACTGCCGCCCAGCATCCTTCTTTTTCACTTCGACTTCCGGGGCGGCATCGCGCCAGGAAGTGGCGCTCTGGGAGCCCCGATCGCGGCGCGAGCACATCCGACTCGCGCTCTCGCCGCGACGTCTCGGGACGTCCGCTCGCGTGGTCGCCGGCCGCCGCCGAGGAGCGCTCCCGCAAGCTGCTCCAAAATCGTCGGTTCGCCCGCGAGGCGGCGGCCCGGGTGGACCGCGGCGGCGCTGGGGCGCTCAGCCGGCCGTCGGCAGCGAGCCGGCGTCCACGGCCGCCGGCTCGGGCGCGAAGTGCTCGAGGCCGTGGGCGGCCAGCTCGGCGAGGTAGAGCTGCATCAGCTCCACCATCTCGGCGGCCGAGCGGGTGCGGTTGACCTGCTCGCGGACCCGATGGCTGTGCGGGAGCCCCTTGATGTACCAGGCGACGTGCTTGCGCATCTCCTTGGCGGCGACCCGCTCGCCCGCAGTCGCGACCAGCATGTGCAGGTGGCGGACCCCCGCCTCGAGCCGCTCCTGAGCGGTGGGCGGCGGCAGGACCTCGCCGCGCTCGGCCAGCGCCCGGATCCGCCGGAACACCCAGGGGTCGCCGAAGGCCGCCCGCCCGAGCATGACGCCGTCGCAGCCGGTCGTCTCGAGCATCCGCACGGCGTCGGCGGCGGTCTTCACATCGCCGTTGCCGATCACCGGGATCCCCACGGCCCGCTTGGCCTCGGCGATCAGGTCCCAGTGGGCCGTGCCCTCGAACTTCTCGGCCCGCGTGCGGGCGTGAATCGCGACCGCGGCGGCCCCGGAGCCTTCGAGGGCCTTGGCCACCTCGACCACGTTGCGCGACTCGCCGTCCCAGCCGAGGCGGATCTTGGCCGTCACGGGCAGGGGCGTCGCGTCGGACATCGCGCGCACGATCCGTTCGATGAGCGGCACGTCCTGCAGCAGGGCGGCGCCGGCGCAGCGCGTCACGACCTTGCGGACCGGGCAGCCCATGTTGATGTCGACCAGGTCCGGGCGCTTCTCGGGCGGCAGTTCCGACAGCACCCGCGTCGCGTCGGCCATGATCGCGGGATCAGAGCCGAACAGCTGCACGCCGATCGGGCGCTCGTGCGGCTCGAACGCGATGTAGTCCATGGTCGCGGCGTTGCCGCGCACGAGGCCGTCCGCGGAGACCATCTCGGTGTAGACCGCGCCGGCCCCCTGTTCGCGCGCCAGCTGGCGGAACGGCGAATCGCTCACGCCGGCGAGCGGCGCGAGCACGAACGGGGTCTCGAACTCGACCGGACCCACCTTCATCGCGCGGCCCTCCGCGCGCTCCGCGCGCCGGAACGCGACGGGCGCGGCAGCGGCGCCGCGAGATCGCGGCCGCGGGCCCATTCCGCGACGTCGCCGAAGTGCTCGAACGGCACGTGCGGCAACCGCTCGCGCTCGCACCACGCGAGCAGGTCGCCGCGCGCCAGCACGGTGTCGGCCGCGCGCGCGCCACAGCGGTCGGACAGGCCGTCACCCACCAGCACCGTGTGGAAGCCGCGACCGCGATAACGGCGCACGTGCTGGGCCTTGCAGTTGCCGCACGATTCGCAGCCGGGATCCGCGAACGGGAACTCGGCGTGCACCGCGCGCCCCTCGAACCGCGCGCCGTTCGCCGCCCACGGCAGGTCGGGGAACCCGGCGCGCGCGAGATGGTCGCGCACGTAGAAATCGAGCCCCTCGCTCACGATCATCACCGCGTCGCCACGCCCGCGCGCCTCGCGCACGAACGGCGCGAAATGCGGATCGAGGCGGAACGTGCGCGCGAACTCGAGCGCCTCCTCGAGGCTCGCGTCCACGAGCGCGAGCTCCCCCGTCGTCAGTTCGCGGTGCCCGAGACCGCCGGCGAACCAGCGCGCCAGCAGCGCCTCGCGCTCGGCGTCCCGGCCCGCGGAGAAGCGCTCCACGAATGCGGCGCCGATGTCCTGGGGCGAAATGGTGCCGTCGAAGTCGCAGAGGTACGCGAACGGCATGCGCGTCACTTCCCTCGCACGGATCGGCGCACCGGCGCCGGGGCCACCGGCTTGCCGGTGGCGATCGCGAACACCTGCGACGCCGAGTGCGCCTGCCGCAGCACGACGGCCGCGCGCGCCCAGACCGGGTCGCGCTCGAGCTCGATCCGCGCGGCGGCGGCGGCGCCGCCCGCGCGCCGGGCGAGCTCGCGCCTCAGGCCGCGCTCGATCGCGTCGCGCTCGCGCTCCCAGCCCGCGTCGGTGATCGTGACGCCCGCCGCGGCGGCCGCCTTGCGATACGCACTCACGGCGGCCGTGTCCGCGCTCGCGCCGTGCGCCGGCACCCAGTCCTTCGCGAACCGGAACGCCACGCGACGGCCTTCGAGCGCCAGCGTGAGCGGCGGCAGCGTATCGGGCTTCACCTCGAGGTCGGGCTCGACCCCACCCGCGTGCACGACGCGGCCGGAGGCGGTGTGGAAGACGGCGGCGGTCGCGGTGTCGGACCTGGGCGCCGAGGTCGAATCGTCACTCGCGGCGTCTTCCTCGTCCTCGTCGTCGGCCGCGGCGGCCGCGTTCGCGGCCTGCAGCGAACGTCCGCTCGGCGTGTGGTACCACGCGGTCGTCAACTGGATCGCGCCCTCGCGGTTGCGCAGCGGCATCACGTCCTGCACGGAGCCCTTGCCGAAGCTGTGCTGGCCCACCACGAGCGCGCGGTCGACGTCCTGCAGCGACCCGGCGACGATTTCCGATGCCGACGCGCTGCCGCCGTCGATCAGCACCGCCAGCGGCCAGTCGACGCCCGTGCGCGCGCGGGCCGCGAGGAACTTGCGCTCGGGCGCCGCGCGACCGCGGGTCGTGACCACGAGCGAGCCCTCGCGCACGAACGGCTGCACGACCTCGATCGCCTGCGCGACGAGGCCGCCCGGGTTGCCGCGCAGGTCGAGCACGAGCGCGCGCGCGCCGCTCAGGCGCAGCGAATCGATCGCGGCGCCGAGTTCGGCACCCGCGTGCTCGCCGAAGCTCGAGAGCCGCACGTAGCCGATGCCCGGCTCGGGCAGGAACGCCGCCGTCACGCTCGGCGCGTCCACGGTGCGCCGCACCAGCGTGAGATCGAGCGGCTCGGTCTCGCCCGTGCGCAGCACCTGCAGCGTCACGCTCTTGCCCGCGGGCCCCTTCAGCCAGCCCGCGATGTCGGCGAGCGTGTGCCCCAGCGTGGAGTGGCCATCCACCTTGGAGATCACGTCCCCCGGCAGCAGCCCGGCTTCCCACGCCGGCGAACCTTCGACCGGCGTCACGACGATCGGTGCGCCCTGGTGCACGTCGAGGAGCAGGCCGATGCCTTCGAACTGTTCGTCGAGCGTGCCGCGCAGGCCTTCGTACTCCGCCTGCGACAGGAAGCGCGAATACGGATCGAGCGACTGCAGCATGCCGCGCAGCCCGCCTTCGATCAGCGGCCGCGGCTGCACCGGATCCACATAGCTCGCCTGCACCGCATGCAGCACCTCGACGAACGTGTCGAGATTGCGATAGAGGTCGCCACCCGCGCGGCCACGGCCCACGCCCCAGCCGATGCCGAACAGCACGGCGAGCACGGCGGCCAGCAGGATGCGTCGACGGATCACGAGCCCTCCAGAGGAAGCTCTTCGGGGGCGGCTCCCACGGCGGAGCCGGTGACGGGGATCGGCGGAGGGGAACTATATCACGCGCTTCCGGGCCTCCCGCGCCCCGGCGCGGAAGCGTCAGGCGACCGTCAGGCCCAGTCGCGGGGCCACCAACTCCCACACGCGCGACTCGAGTTCGTCCTGCGACTGCGACGCGTCGAGCACGCGCCAGCGCTCGGGCGACGCGGCCGCCAGTTCGAGGTAACGCGCCCTGACGCGGACGTGAAAATCGTGCGATTCGCGATCCAGCCGATTGGGCGTTCCCACCGCCTTTTCGCGCCGCGCCAGGCCCGCCGCGGGCGGCAGGTCGAACAGCAGTGTCAGGTCGGGCACCAGCCCACCGGTCGCGGCGCGATTCCATGCTTCGAGCATCGCGGGGTCGAGCCCGCGTCCGGCGCCCTGGTAAGCGAGCGTCGAGTCGTCGTAGCGATCGCACAGCACGACGCGGCCCGACGCGAGCGCCGGCCGCAGCACCGTGTCCACGAGCTGCGCGCGCGAGGCCTCCATGAGCAGCGCCTCGGCGAGCGGCACCGGCCGCCGGTCGGGATCGAGCAGGAGAGCCCGGATGCCCTCCGCGAGCGGAGTGCCTCCGGGCTCTCGAGTGACGAGCGGATCGAGTCCGTGTGCCCGCAGGCGCGCGGCGAGCCGCGCGACCTGCGTGGACTTCCCGGAGCCTTCGCCCCCTTCGAAGGTGACGAACGTCCCCGGCACGGAGAACCTACTTGGCGCGCGCGACCGCGCGGCCCTTGCGAGCGGGCTTGCGCGCCGCCGGCTTCGCCTTCGCCGGAGCGTGCCCGTTGGCCGAGACCTTGACGTTCTCCTTCGCGACCGGCGAAGGCTTCGTCGTGGACTTCTTGCCCTTGGGCGGGCCTTCGCGCTTGAGCGTCGGAGCGTTCACGCGCAGCTTCGCCTCCACGCCCTTCGGATCCTTGATGTAGCTCTCGACGAGCTCGCGCGAGATGTCGTCCGGGATCTGCACCGGCGGCGACTTCTTGAAGTAGGACGACGGCGCGACCAGGGCGCCCTTGAGGCCGTGGTCGAGCCCCAGCTTGGCGCAGCGCACCGCGTCGATCACGACGCCGGCCGAGTTGGGCGAGTCCCACACCTCGAGCTTCATCTCGAGGTTGAGCGGCACGTCGCCGAACGTCGTGCCCTCCATGCGGATGTGGCACCACTTGCGGTCCTTGAGCCACGGCACGTAGTCCGACGGCCCGACGTGCACGTCTTCGGCCGGCAGGTCGTACGGGATGTTGCTCGTGACGGCCGACGTCTTGCTGATCTTCTTGGACTCCAGCCGCTCGCGTTCGAGCATGTTCATGAAGTCGGTGTTGCCGCCGAAGTTCAGCTGGTACGTGCGGTCGATGCGCACGCCGCGATCGACGAACAGGTTCGCGAGCACGCGGTGCGTGATCGTGGCGCCGACCTGCGACTTGATGTCGTCGCCGATCACCGGCAGGCCCTTCTTCTCGAAGCGCTGCTGCCAGTACTTCTCGCGCGCGATGAACACCGGGATGCAGTTCACGAACGCGCAGCCGGCCTCGAGCACCTGCTCGACGTACCACTTCGTGGCCTCTTCCGAGCCCACGGGCAGGTAGTTCACGACCACGTCGGTCTTCGTGTCCTTGAGCAGCTTGACGATGTCGACCGTGGAGCCCGGCGCCTTCTGGATGATCTGCGAGAGGTACTTGCCCAGGCCGTCGTGCGTCATGCCGCGCTGCACCTTGACGCCGAGCTTCGGCACTTTCGCGAACACGGCCGTGTTGTTCGGCCACGTCACGATCGCCTCGGACACGTCCTTGCCGACCTTGTTCTTGTCGATGTCGATCGCGGCCACGATCTCGACGTCGCGGATGTGGTAGCCGCCCAGGTTGACGTGCATGAGCCCGGGAATGCGGTCGGTTTCCTTCGCGTTCCGGTAGTAGTGGAGCCCCTGCACGAACGACGAGGCGCAGTTGCCCACGCCGATGATCGCGACACGAACCTTGTTGCCCATGGACTTCATGCCTCCGTGGAATCGGACTCGCCACCCGCGGTCCGGGTGCGAGACCACACGTGCGCCATCCGCTGGAACGCCGTGGCGAACGTCAACGCGACCAACAGGAGCAAACCGGCCGGGATGACCGGACCGAGCCCCGCGAATCCCATGATGATGAGCAGCACCATCCGCTCGGGTCGCTCGAACCAGCCGACCTTGCAGTCGAGCCCGAGCCCTTCGGCCCGCGCCCGGGTGTAGGACACCATGAACGACCCCACCAGCGCCAGCACGGCGAGCAGGGAGATCACGGCCCAGGTGACCGGCTCGAGGCCGCGCTGCAGGTTCGCCAGCACCCGCTGCGGATCGATGGCCATGTCCACCAGGTTGAAGAGGTAGAACCACGAGATGCCCACGAGCACGGCCGCTTCCGAGACGCGGTCGAGCGTGGAATCGAGGAAGGCGCCGAACTTGGTCTCGCCTCCCGTCCGGCGAGCCAGCTGGCCGTCGAGGATGTCGCAGACGCCGGCGAAGCAGGTGATGAGCGCCGCCATGCGGAAGCGGCCGATGGCGAAGCCGTAGGCGGCCCCGAGGCTGAGCACGAACCCCAGGCCGGTGACGTGGTTCGGCCGCAGGCCGGCGGCGGCGAGCCCGTTCACGACCGGGTCGAGCGTGGCGTGCGCGAGATCCTTGAGCTTGTCCTTGTATCCGGCCATCGCGTTCCGGCGCTCCGCGGGAGTGCTCGCGCTCACGCGTCGGCTCCCCGTCGCGCCCGCGTCCTGCCCTCCAGCACCAGCACCATCTCCCCTCGCTTCTGGTCCTCGCGCAGCGCCGCGCGAACCTCGCGCGCGCTGCCGCGCAGCACCTGCTCGTGGATCTTGGTCAGCTCGCGCACCAGCGCGATCGTCCGCTCCTGCCAGACCGCCTCGAGGTCGTCGAGGCAGCGCTCGATGCGATGCGGCGACTCGAAGGCCACGATCGTCTCGCGACGCTCCGCGTACTCCTCGAGCGCGCGCCGCCGCGCGCCCGGCTTGACCGGGAGGAACCCCACGAACGTGAACGCGTCCGTGGGCAGGCCGCTGACCTGCAGCGCGGCGATCACCGCGCTCGGGCCGGGAACGCTCTCCACGCGCACCCCTTCCGCGACGGCCGCCCGCACCAGAGGGAAGCCGGGATCGGCGATCCCGGGCGATCCGGCGTCCGTGACCACCGCGATCGACTCGCCCTGCTTGAGCCGCTCGACCAGTCCCGCGGCCCGCGAACGCTCGTTGTGCTCGAACAGGCTGACGAGCGATGCGCGGATCCCGAAATGGTCGAGCAGCCGCCGCGTGTGGCGCGTGTCCTCGGCCGCCACGAGACTCACCTCGCGCAGCGTACGGAGCGCGCGCGCGGTGATGTCCTCGAGATTGCCGATGGGCGTCGCCACCAGGTACAGCGTGCCTCCGTGGCCGGAGGAATGGGCGTCGGTCAATGCCAGGTCCTTCCGCCGGCCGGGAAGCCGGCCGCGAAAAAGCGGGCCGAAAAGTAGCACGGGGGGTGAGCACGCGCCAACGCGGTTGCGAAATCGGCAGTTGGCGCACCGGGCGGAAGCGGCGCGGCCACGAACAGCTCGGTCCAGACCACGGACACGCCAACCGCGGCGCCGCGGCGAGTCGGCCCCAATGACGGCGGCCGGGCCCGTGGGCCCGGCCGCCGTCATCGTGCTGCGAGTCCCGCTCAGCGCTTGTTGCGCGTCACCACGCCGTGCGGCCCCGTCCCGTCGCACGTGCCCGACACGGTCCCGGGCTGCTCGCCCGGCCCGTAGCCCGTGCCATCCAGCGGCCCGACGCCGTCGTTGCCGGTGCCGTCACCCGGGCCCCAGCCCAGCACGCCGATCCCGCCGAACGCCCAGTTGCCGAACAGCCACGCGACCGGACCGGCCGCGGCGCGAAAGGAGTGGATCTGGCCGTACTTCTGGCCGGTGCCGTCGCGCGGGGGAACGTTGCCGCAGGTGCCCGGTCCAGCCGCAGAAGCCACACCGGCGAACGCCATCACCGCCAACATCGCGAGCACCACTCCGAGCTTGCTCTTCATGACCATCCTCCCAGGATGTGGCCGCCGCCCGGCGGCCGTTGGATTTCGCAGCCGCGAGGACGTCATCGCAGGAGGCGTGCCACGGGCGTCGGGGCTCGCGAAGTGGCGGAGACACCGCAATTCGGCCCGAATCCGGCCCGGGCCGCGTCGGGACTCGGAGGCGAGCCGCAGTTCTCTACGCGCGTGAGCGCCGCGTTCGAAGGAACCTACGAATCCGCGGCTTCGGAGACGGGCTCGCCCGCCCACTTGCGCAGCTTGTAGCGGAGACCACCCTCGGTGAGGCCCAGCACGCGAGCCGTCCGGCTCTGGTTGCCGTCGTGGCGAGCGAGCGTCGCGAGGACGTGGCGTCGCTCGATGTCGTCGAGCCACTCGGCGAGCGTGCCGCCGCCGGGTGACGAGGCGGGTGCCGCACCTCCGCCCGTCACGGCTTCCGGAAGATCGCGCAGCGTCACGACCGGGCCCGAAGCGAGCACGGTCGCCTGCTCCAGCAGGTTCTCGAGCTCGCGGATGTTGCCGGGGAATCCGTAACGGAGCAGCGCGTCCATCGCTTCGTGGCTGAGGCTCGTCACGTCACGCCCGTGCCGCTTCGAGAGCCGCGCCAGCAGGTGCTCCACGAGTTCGGGAACGTCTTCGCGCCGCTCGCGCAGCGGCGGCAGCGTGAGACTGACGACGTTCAGGCGATAGTAGAGGTCCTCGCGAAACGTCCGCGCGGACATCATGGACTCGAGGTCGCGATGCGTGGCGGTGATCACGCGCACGTCGGCGTGCAGCGTCTTCTCGCTTCCGAGCCGCGAGTACTCGCGCTCCTGCAGGAAGCGGAGCAGCTTCACCTGGACCGCCGCCGGCAGGTCGCCGATCTCGTCCAGGAAGAGCGTGCCTCCGGCCGCGAGCTCGATGCGCCCGCGGCGAACGGAGGTGGCGCCGGTGAACGCGCCCCGCTCGTGACCGAAGAGTTCGCTCTCGAGCAGGGTCTCCGGAAGCGCCGAACAGTTCACCGCGACGAACGGCCCCTCGGCACGCCGGCTGAGGCGATGGACCGAGCGCGCGAGCAGTTCCTTTCCGGTGCCGCTCTCGCCCCGCACCAGCACGGTGGCGTCCGTTTCCGCCGCGCGCGCCGCGCGCGCCAGGACCTCCTGCAGCACGAGCGAGCGCCCGATCATCGCGAAGCCCTCGGTCGAGACTTCGAGCCGGCGACGGAGACTGCGATTCTCGCGAATGAGGTCGTTGCGCTCGAGCGCGCGCGCGATGACCACTTCGAGCTGTCCCAGGTCGACCGGCTTGGTCAGGAAGTCGGCCGCACCACCCTTCATGGCGTCCACGGCGTCCGTCACGGTGCCGTAGGCGGTGAGGAGCACGACCGTGACCTCGGGCTGGAGCTCGCGCACGCGGCGCAGCACCTCGAGCCCCGACAGGTCGGGCATGCGCAGGTCCGCGAGCACGACGTCCACGGCCTGTCGCTGCACGAGTTCGACCGCGGCGAGTCCGCCGGACACCGGTCGCACGTCGTGTCCCCACGCCGCGATCGCGCGCCCGAGCGCCTCGCGCTGCCGGCTTTCGTCTTCCGCGATCACGATCGTCGCGCGTCTCATGCCTCGCTCCTCGCGGCGGGAAACCGCAGTTCGAATCGCGCCCCGGCGCCGGGAGCATCCACGACGCCGACGCCACCTCCCATCGCGGCGGCCAGCTGGGCGACGATGCTCAGGCCGAGTCCGGTGCCGCTCGCCTTGGTGGTGTAGTACGGATCGAAGATCCGCTCGCGCAGTTCGACGGGCACGCCGGGCCCGTCGTCCTCGACGCTCACGATCACGTCACGCCCGCGGCTCGTCGCCTCGATACGCACGCGCCCCCCGGTGGGCGAGGCCTCGCAGGCGTTACGGAGCAGGTTGTCGAGGATCTCGCCCAGCAGCAGCGGATCGAGCCACGCGCGCACGGGCCCGCCGGCCGATTCGACGCGAACACGGCGCGAACTCCCGAGCGGCTCGGCCGCCCGCGCCGCCCCGCGAACGGCTTCCGCCAGGTCCAGCCACTCGGGTTGCGGCCGCCGTGGGCGAGCGAAGTCGAGGAACTGGCGCACGATCGCCTCGATGCGCTGGCTCTCCGCGCGCACGTCCTCGAGCCGCGCGCGCAGGCCGTCGCCGAGCGTCGGGTCGCGCTCGAGTTCCTGGGCCGTGAGATGGATGGTGTTGAGCGGATTGCGGATCTCGTGCGCGACGTGGCCCGCGAGTTCGCCCATCGCGACGAGCCTCGCGCTGCGCTGCGCGTCGCGTTCACGCTCGGCGAGCTCGGCGCGCACGCGGGCGTAGTCCCCGGCGAGCCGGCTCTGCCGCTCGCGCAGCAGGAGGAGCGTCGCGCCGAGCCCTGCGACGAGACCGAACACCAGCGCACGCATGAGCGTGCGCTGCAGCACGGCCTTTCGCGCACGGTCGAGCGGCCCGGCGTCGAGCCCGACGCGGAGCGTGAGCGGACCCGGGACACCTTCCGCGAGCCGGCGGGTCGCTTCGTAGACGCGTCCCCCGCTGGCACGCAGTTCGCGGACCCGCACCTCGCCGGGCGAGCCCGCGGCCCCCCGGATCTCCGGTGCCGGGATTCCCGAGCCGTCCGTGGGCGCACGCGCGAGCACGCTGTCCCCGGCCTGCAGCACGAGGTAGCGCACGCCGTCCGCGCGGCCGAGCGTGGCGAGCAGGTGCGCGGGACGCACGTCGTCGAGCACCGCGCGCATGGAGTCCGCGAACACGTTGACGACGACGGCTCCCCCGCGGCGCCGGGCCACGGCGACCGCGAACCGGCTGCCCCCGCGAAACCGCGCGGGCTTGAACCCGATGCGCAGTTCGCGCACCTCGCCGCGCAGCACGGGCCCGATGTAGTCCCGCGGGTCGTGCCGCGGCGGCACCGTCTCCTCGGGTTCGACCACGCTGGTCGCCACCTTCTCGCCCCGCGCGTCGAACAGGTTGATGCGCCCCAGCGAATGGAGCCGGGCGTAGGTGTGGAGGTCGCGTGAGCCCAGCGGCCGCAGCGAGTCCTCGCGCGCGAGCCAGCGGGCGTTGTCGAGCAATCGCTCGGCGACTTCGTCCTCCCAGCGCCGGTAGGCGTCGAGGCCATGCATGCCGCTCGCGCCGACGAGCGAGGCGATCGAGCGCGCCTGGGCGCTCATCAGCGCTTCGGCGTCGAGGTCGGCGGAACGAATGTCGCGGAACGTGAGCCACCCGAGTGCGGCGGCACCCGCGGCGAGCACGAGCGCCGCCAGCGCCCCGGCTCCGACGAGCGGCTCCCGGACGGATTCCGGCTTCACGGTTTCCTCACGACCAGCGACATCGCAGCACCTCCCCACGTAGGAGTCCGCGCGAGTGGATCGGATTCCCTGCCATCAGCATGTTGGTGATGGGCAACGTCCATGCCATGGGGCGGCCCCCACCGGGGAAACGCTCGCGGCGCGGCTCCCTCCCGGGAACCGCGCCGCGATCGCTTCGTGATCCGGAACCGCTAGCCCGCCACGACCTCGCGCCAAGCGGCGATCGCGCGCTGCACGCCGGCGTCGTCCACGTCGAGGTGGCAGATGGCGCGAATGCGGCCGGCGCCGAAGCCCACCATGCGCACCCCGCGGGATTCGAGCGCGACGAGCACCTTCGCTGGATCCAGCGGCGGGGCGAGCGTCGCGATCACGATGTTCGTGTCCGGCTCCTCCACGGTCACGCCGGCGACGCGCATGCCGGCGGCGAGCGCCTTCGCGCGCGCGTGATCCTCGGCGAGGCGCGCCACGTGGTGATCGAGCGCGTGCAGGCAGGCCGCGGCGAGCAGGCCGACCTGGCGCATGCCGCCGCCCCAGCGCTTGCGCGTGCGGCGCGCGGCGCGGATCGCCTCGCCCGAACCGACGAGGATCGAGCCCACCGGCGCGCCCAGCGCCTTGCTGAAGCACATCATCACGGTGTCCGCGCACGCGGCCCAGTCGGCGATCGGCACTCCGCTCGCCACGCTCGCGTTCCAGAGCCGTGCGCCGTCCAGGTGCACACGCACGCCGCGCGCACGGGCGTCGGCGGCGAGCGCGCGCAGCGACGCGAGCGGCACGATGGCGCCGCCGGCGCGGTTGTGCGTGTTCTCGGCGCAGACCAGCGACAACCGGGCGACGTGCGGATCGTCGGCCGAGCGCAGTGCCGACGCCAGCGCGTCCGCGGGCAGCACGCCGCGCGTGCCCTTCACGACGTGCGCGAGGCAGCCGCTGTTGGCGGCGATCCCGCCCTGCTCGTAGAGGAAGATGTGGCTCGTCTCCTCGAGCAGGACCTCGTCGCCCGGCTGCGTGAGCGCGTTCACCGCGAGCTGGTTGCCCATGGTGCCGCTCGGCACGTAGACGGCCGCTTCCTTGCCCGCCAGTTCGGCGCAGCGCCGTTCCAGTTCGAGCACGGTCGGGTCGTCGCCGAAGACGTCGTCGCCGACGACCGCCTCGGCGATCGCGCGGCGCATGGCGGGCGTGGGACGGGTGACGGTGTCGCTGCGCATGTCGATGGCGTTCGCCAGGGAGGTCATGTCGGGTCCGCTCGGGCTCGTGGAAGGGGAACCGGATTTCCGGCAGGTCGGGAACGGCGGTGCAGTCTAGGGCCTTTCGCATCCGGCTTCACCGCCGTTCCCCGGGCGGGCGCCGGCGTTCTTTGCACCGGGATCGCGCGGTCCTGACACCCGCGTGACGCGATCCGGCGGCGCGGCGTGCGATAACTGATGGCGACCGGGAACGCGCGACGGCAGACGCTGGCGCGCATCGAAACCCGTGTCGCGCGGACACGGTGTCCGCGCCGACGGTGCGCGACTTCCGCGCCAGGAGCCACTCCCCACATGCTGCCGTTCTTCGGATTCGACTCCACGTTCCTGCTGCTGCTGCCCGCGATGGCCTTCGCGCTCTGGGCGCAATGGAAGGTGCGCAACACCTACGAGAAGTTCGCGCAGGTGCCGGCGGCGAACGGGCTCACCGGGCGCGACATGGCGCGCGCGATCATGCAGCGCAACGGCGTCACCGACGTGAACATCGAGGAGATCGGCGGGTCGCTGTCGGACCACTACGATCCGGGCGCGCGCACCGTGCGGCTCTCGCCGGACATCTACGAAGGCAACTCGATCGCGTCGATCGCGGTCGCGGCGCACGAAGTCGGCCACGTCCTGCAGCACCACCAGGGCTACTTCCCGCTGCAGTTCCGCGCGTCGTTCGCACCGGTCGCGGGGATCGGCTCGTCGCTCGCGATGCCGCTCTTCTTCATCGGGCTGCTGTTCGGTCCGCGCATGCCGTTCGGCGGCGTGCTCATGGACCTGGGCATCCTGTTCTTCGCGGGCGCCGTGCTTTTCCACTTCGTCACGCTGCCGGTCGAGTTCGACGCCAGTCGGCGCGCGCTGCGCCAGCTCACCGAGTCCGGTGCCGTGATGCCGCAGGAAGTGGCGGGCGCGAAGCGCGTGCTCGACGCGGCGGCGCTCACGTACGTGGCCGCGGCCGCGATGGCGGCGCTGCAGCTGATGCGCCTCATGCTGATCCGCGGCAATCGTCGCTGACGCACGACGTCCCGGTATCGACAGCGCCGCCGGCGAATCCGCCGGCGGCGCTTCGCTTTGCGCGCGCGAGTGGCCCCGCGGGCCGAAACGCGAAACCCCGCTCGCGAGCGCGGCTCGAAGCCGCATCCGGGAGCGGGGCGCGAGGACGGCGCGCGGCTACTGCTGCGACACCATGTCCTTCAATTCCTTGCTGACCTTGAAGACCGGAACGCGACGCGGCGGCACCGGAACCGCTTCGCCGGTACGGGGATTGCGGGCGATGCGCGACTTGCGGTCCTTGACCCGGAACGTCCCGAAGCCGCGGATCTCGATGTGGTGACCGTTGGCCAGCGCCTTCGCAACGGCGTTGAGGAAGCTGTCCACGGTTTCCGCGACGTCCTTCTTGGTCAGGCCAGTGCGCTCGGCGATCTGGTCCACGATATCGGCCTTGGTCATCTGACCCTCCTGACGACTGCTCCCGCGACGGATCCCGGCTGGGGGGATATCCGGGGCGGTGATCGTGTGGGGGACGTTAGTGCCCCCCGGGATTCCTGTCAATCCGTTTTTGGGCAACGGGTTGAGCCGTTCCAGAGGCCTCCGGAGCCCGAAACCGGTCCCCGGCGGCCCCGCCGAGCGGGGCTCAGGCGGCTCCAAGCGCTGGCTGCGGCACCGTGGAGCCGATGCGGGCCGACGAAAGCGGCACGGTCAGGACCAACGGTCGCCCCCCGTCGAGGCGCAGCGCGCACTCCCCCGTTGCACGAAGCTGGCGTGCCCGTTCCGCGACCAGCGCCCGCGCGGCGGCGGGCACCATTTCGGGCGTCGCGTGGAGCACGACGTGGCGCACCCCCGACCGAACGCAGCGGGCGGCCGGGGCGCACGGCACGGGCGCGAAGCCGAACGACGAATAGAGCCGCGCGAGAAATGGCTCGGCGCTGATCACGACCCGGTCCACGCGATCCTGCTCACACGCCGATGCGATCGCCGAAAGTACGACGTGGTGCGAGAGTCGAATCCCCGCGCGCCCCACCTCGGCGAGCACGCGCGGCTCGATCGCGAAACGGCCGGCCTCGGCCACGAGCTCGCCGTTCGCTCGCAGCTCGCGCAGCCACGGTTCGAGCGCCTGCGCGGCGTCGAGATAGCCGAGCATGGGCAACGCATTCGCCGGCGGCACGGCCAGCCGCCGGGCGAGGTGGTCGTGCGCAGCGCAGCATGCATGCAGCAGCGCAACCTGCGGGGACGTCCGGCCGGTCACGAGCCGCAGCGTTCCGGCCACGCTCTCGCGTCCACGCCAGCGCGCAAACAGGCCGAAGTGCCGCGAGACGGTGTCGTACGCATCCACGTCCAGCCGCGACGTCCCGTCCAGCGATGCATGGTGGTTGGTGCCCGACGAGCGCTCGTAGATCTCGTACCGGAGCGCGAGCACCTGCTGCATCTCGTGGGCGGAGCGAACCTCGCGGAACACGAACTCGAGGGCGTCTGCGGCGCAGGGCGTGTCGGCGATCGGGAGCGACACCATGGCGGGCCTCCGGGAACGGTGCTGGGGAGAGAGATGGCTTCGGCGTTCACTCGGGCAGTCGCGATTCCAGCATCAATGTGACGCCAGCGACGCTCTCCCTGCCCCGCACACGAAACGCGCCGGGCGGGCGGGGAGGTCCACCCGGCGCGGCGGTTACGCGATTCAGCGAAGCTCCCGGTCCCCAACGCTCGGCACTCCCTGCGCCTGCCCGATACCTGCCTGAGACATATCGGCGATGCCATTGGGAAGGGGCACGCTCGATGGGTATGAACTCCTTCCGTCGAACGGTTGCGGAAGCAGGCATATTGCACCCACACCCGGCGAGCCAGCGTCTCCATGAGCCCCGAACGAGCAATAGGCTCGGCGCCGAGCCCGGCCGAGTTCACCGGACGTCGCGGGACGAGGGTTGCCATCCGCATCGACGTTGATCGCTCGGTCACTCGAATCGAGGTAGACGAAGGCCCCGGAGGAGTGGCGCGGAGGTTCCGGACGAACCGGCCTCCCGCCAGGGCGACGCGGTTGAACCGCGAGATCGCCGAGCGTGTCGGCATGCTGCCGGTGCAGGGCGACGCAGGATTCCGAGCTCAGCACCGCACTCGCCGCGGCGAGCGCGAACGCGATCAGGACGAGGAATCGTCGCATGGACTGCTTGTGCAGCTTCATGGCGGAGCCCTCCGTTCGGAAGTGGTGGCGAGCGAAGCGCTCATCCCGGCTCGATCGAAGACCGTGTCTCAGCTGGGCTGGATCCGAACCTGGTAGTTCGGATTGAGGATGAAATAGGTGTGGGTGTCGTCTTGCGTCGTGCCGCAGACGTCGTTGCCATCCGTATCGCCAACCCAGTGGAACCTGCCGAGATCGTTCGCCGCCGAATCGTGATAGCCCTTCGTCGTCGTGATGACGTGCACGCTGGCAGTCGTGACCGTCGAGAGATCCCGCACTGTGTAGCTCGAGCCCGACGTCCACACGACGTCCTCCCAGGTGCTCTCGGCAGTGGTCCAGTCCGATTGGGTTTCGCGTGCCTTCATGTGAATCGTGAGGATGAGCTTCTTGCCGCTCGTGTCCGTTCCCAGCCTTGCGTCCAGCCACGTCTCGGGACCATGACCGCCGAACTCGCAATCGCCATTCGTATGGACCGGGAAGAACGCTCCCTGGGCCGGCAGATTGAGGAACGGCCGGATGACGAGGCAGGTGGTGATCGGAAGCGTCACGACGGACGTCGTGCCATCGGCGCCTCGTGCCGTCAGCGTGACGGTCCTGCGACCCAGCGACGTGAAGACATGTGTCGGGTTCGTCGCGGTCGACGTCGTACCGTCGCCGAAGTCCCAGGAGAGGCTCGTGGCGTTGACCGATCGATCCGTGAACGTGACCGCAAACGGAGCGTCACCCATGGTCGCGCTGGCGACGAAGTCGGCCTGGGCGCGCGTCTGGGAGTTGTCGGTGACGTTTCCGCCTCCGCCGCCGGTCACGCTTCCCGGGCCTCGCCCGCATCCGGCGAGCGTCAGGACGACCAGGCACGTCGCACCGAGAGGGAGGAACCAGAACCTGCGGAGCATGGTGGCCGATCGTGCGATTCGGAGTTGGTGCATGGCTTTCTCCTTCTGGCTAGAGGAAGTGAACGTGCGAACACCGGGGTAGTCGTGGGGCACGCGCCGGTGTGACCGCGTTCCGATTCGCTCGCGGCCGAAACGCCGCGAGCGGCGGTCCGTGCCGGCGCCGCCGCCCGCGTGTTCGCGCCCCCCGAGCGCGAATCACCGCAGCCCGGGTACGAGCCCCCAGGTCCGGCTGCGGTAGTCGGCGTAGGCCGCGCCCAACTGGGCGACGAGCGCGCGCTCCTCGGTGGCGATGCGATAGAGGTAGGCGGGCACGCAGAGCGCTGCGACGAGCGCCACGCCCAACACGCTGCCGAACGCGATCGCGGTGCCGAGCGCAACCAGCATGGCGCCGGTATACGACGGGTGACGCAGCACGCGGTACGGTCCCGACGTGACGACTTCGTGGTCACCGGCGACGCGCACCTCGGCGGTGAAGAAGCGCCCCAGGACCTGGATCGACCAGTAACGCAGCGCGAAGCCGGCAAGCGCGATCGCGGCCCCGGCGAAGAACGGGGCGCCCGCGCGCGCGTCCGGTGCGTGCAGGGCGAAGTCGACCGCGGCCGCGAACTGCGTCCCGATCATGGCGACGAAGATGCCGAGCGCCGAGCCGCGATCGGCGGAATCCCTCGCGGCCGATTCCCCGAGGTGCATCGACGGCTGCGTGACGAGGATCGCCACCGCCATCACGACCGCGAACCACGGGGCCGGGGAGACGAGGAGCGCGGGGCGGAACGCGAGCGGCAACAGGAACAGGCCGGCCGAGAAGGCGATGTGCGAAAGCGTACGGTAGGTCATGACGGTCTCCGGAATGGGGGGGTCAACGGGATCTCGTTCGGGCAGTCGCGGTCGCGACGCGGGTGTGACGGATCGCGGGTTTCAGGCGGTCGCCGGCACCCACGCACCTGCGGCCGGCGCCGGCAGCGAGCGCGATGAGGCGGCGACGCGCGGCCGCACCGCGGTCGGGGCCAGCGTCGCTTCGCCGCCAATCGCGAGCTGGTTCGCGATGCGATCGACCTCCGCGCGGAACGCGCCGGGAAGGTCCGCGGGCGTGGCCTGCAGGACCAGGATGGTGAACCCCAGCGCGGGTTGCGGCGTTGCGTCTCCGCCGGGAACGATCGCGAAGCCGAAGCGTCGATAGAGGCTGCCATTGTTCGCATCGCAATCGAGGAAGACGCGGTCGAGCCCGAGCACGTGCCAGCCCACGGCGAGCGCTCCGGTGATCAGGAAGTGCGACAGGCGCAGCCCAGTCCGCGCCGCCGCTACGCGCAGCGCCGGGTGCACGGTGAGCCGGCCGGGCTCGGCGATTCGCTCGCCGCGCCCGAGGCACGCGTCCACCACGGCGCTGACGGCCGGCGCCTGGACGATGTAGGACAGCATCGGCAGCGGCGCGGGCCGCCGCGCGGCGAGGTGCGATGCGAGGGTCGGGTGCCCGATGGCGATCGCGTGCAACTCGCGCGTCATGGGCCCGAGTTCGGGGCCGGTGATCCGCAACGTTCCGACGACCTCCTCGTGCCCCTCGGTGCGCGCAAACAACGCGAGGTGGTGCGAATGGAGGTCGTAGGCATCCATGTCGAGACCCGTCGCATGGTCGATCGACGTGAGATGGGCGACGCCGGCCGTCCGCCGGTAGACCTCGTAGCGAAGCGCGAGGACGCCGGCCAGCTCGGCCTCGGTGCGCACTTCCCGGACCACGTACTCGGTGTTCTCGCTGATGCGCGGGACGGAGGTTCGTTGCGTCGGCGTCATGGTGGGCTCCCGGGGTTGAGTGCGTCGTCGACGGATGTGTCTGCCCGGGTAGTCCGGAGAGGCCGTCCGGTGTGACCGAAAAGTCATCGGGGGCCCCAGACGGGATCAGAACCGTTGGCCAAGACCCTCCCCCGCAATCGCGCCCTCGGCACGTCGCGTCGCCCTGCCGCCCGGCAGCCCGCAATGCGGCAAGCGCTTGCTGAAGTCCGTTGCCACGGCCGCCCGGGCTACCGGATAGTTAGTGTGAAGCTCGCCACCCCCCGCGGCGTCACACTCCCAGCCCCAGGCCGACTCCCCTGCCGGAAGCCAACGCTTCCCGGCACCGAGGTGCAGCGGCCGGCAGGGCTCACCACCCAAGGGCCACGCCCGCCGCCTCCGAGGTCCGCGCGTCATGACTCCGATCGACAGGCCGTCCGAGTCGGACAATCCGCTGGACCATGTGGACTGGAAGGAGGCCGAGGCCATCATGAGACGCGTCATCATCTCCAAGGTGGGAAGTCGCGGCCGCGACGATTTCGACGACCTCGTCCAGGAAGCGATCGTGGCCCTGATGCGCGCCGTCAGCCGCGGCGGCGTCCAGACGCTCGAAGGCCTGACGGTCACGATCGCGCAGCGACAGGCCTACGACTATCTCCGGAGGATTCGCCGGCCATCGGAACCGATTCCTGAACTTCCGCCGGGAACCGAAGACATCCCGGCGCCTCTGGAGGACGACGATCCGACGCTCGACGAGCTGGAGTTCTACGTGCGCCAGATCCTCCCCGCCCTCGGCGAACAGTGCCGGGAACTCTTCGAACTGTGGTTCGAACTGCGGAATCTGAAGCTCGTCGCCGAGCGCCTCGGCGTGAGACACGACCTGGTGCGGAAGCGTCGAGAACGGTGCATCGCCCGGGCGTACGAGATCTTCCTCGCCGACGATGGCCCGCTGGGAGAGTGGCTGCGCGAGCGCATGGGGGTCGCGTCATGAGCCCGGCCGATCGCGAGCACCTGTGGGCGAGCGAACACCTCGACATGTTCGCGACGGGCCTCATGCAGGACGAGGACCTGAACCGGTTCGAGCAGCATCTGGCCGCGTGCGACGAGTGCCGCGGGACCGTCCACGCGCTCGCCGCCCCGGAAGCGAATCGTGGAATGCACATACCCGATGCGTTAATCGCGCGGTGGCCGACGACGCGCACGACACTGCGTGGTCTGCAGCGCGAACTGGCGCGGAGGCACCTCGCGACCTGCGAGGAGTGCCGGTCGATCCTGCGATACCGCGGGCAGTCTCTCGAACTCGAGCGGGTGCCCGGACTCGAACCCTCGGCCGAGGCGCTGGCGGCTCTGGACGGGCTCGCGCCGTCCCTACCGGGGAGTTTGGGGCAAAGGACCGTCGAGCTTCCGCGGCCGCGCTTCAACCTGCGCGAGTTCCTCTTCGGCGGTGCCGTGGGTGGGCTCGTCGCGGCCGCCGCGGCGCTCGCGATCGTCTCGACGCTCTCGCTCCACCCGGCGCAACACCCCACACCTGCGAATCCCGGCGTGCCTGCGCTGCGGCTCGAACTGGGTGGCGGCGCGGCGGTCCGCACGCTCGGATCGATCGAAGCCGGCAACCTAGTCCGCGGCGGCCGCGGCGACACGACCATCACGCTGGCACCGGGCCAATCCCGAGTCCGCATCGCGCTCGCGCCGGAACCCGACCTCGCACCCGAAACGCAGGTCGAACTCGAACTGCGCGACGCCGGCGGCGCACTCCTGATGCACACGTCGATGCCCTACAGCTACCTGATCGAAAGCGACCGCGGTCTCGCCATCGCCTCGGACGGCGCACTACCCGAGACCGACCTCACGCTGCTCCTCACCTGGACCGCGACCACAGGGACGCGACACACGGTTCACTACCTCGTTGACCTGCGCAGGTAGCCGCGCCATGCCGCGCCCGGCCATGACTCTTCGCGCCGCCCTCACGGGGCTGCTGCTCGCCGCGACCACCGTGCACGCGACGACGATGGTGCGTTTCGACACCCCGGGCCTCGCCCGGCAGTCGCACCAGATCGTGATCGGCCGCGTCGCGGCTACGCGTGCGCACTGGAACGAGGCGCACACTCGCATCCTCACCGACGTCGACGTGGATGTGACCGAAACGCTGAAAGGTGGCCCCGCCCAGCACGTGACGCTCACGCAGATCGGCGGAGAGGTCGACGGGGTGCGCATGAACATCTCGGGGTGCGCGTCGTTCCGCCCGGGCGAGGAGGCCGTGCTCTTCGTGTGGCACGACGCACGCGGCCGCGCGCAGCTCACGGGGCTCGCCCAGGGCAAGTTCGAGATCGAGCGGGACGCGCGCACGGGTGCGCGAACGGTCCAGCGCCGCGCTCCCGGATTCGCCGTGAGCGACCTGAGGGCGCTGCGCCAGGCGCCCGCCGGACGGACCGCGCCGACTCTCGCGCTGGACGATTTCGTGCGCGAAATCCGCGCTGCGGTCGCGGATTCCGCCAGCGGAGGGGCGCGATGAAGCGCGTCCTCGCCACGATGCTCGCGACCGCGGCGCTCCTGGCGGCGCCGTCGACCGCGCGCGCGACCAACGTGACACTGCGGCTGGTCGACCAGAACGGCGTCGAGATCCCGGGCTCGCAGTTCTGGGTCGACGGCTCGACGCGGGGGCAGGATGAAGCCGTGGTGCTGACTCCGGGTCAGTGGCCGGTGGAGCTCATCCCCGCAGTCCGGGGAGCGCCAATGATCGGGCTGTACCGAACGGGCACCATCTCGGTCGGCACGGCAGACACGACCCTGATCTTCACTTGGCGTACCGCCGCACTACATCTGCGACTCGTCGAGCAGAACGCTATTGAGCTGCAAGATGCACATTTCAGTGTCTACACAGAGGAAATGCGGAACGGCGAAACGGTCGTGCTCCCGGTTACTCGGGACCCCACCTCTTCCGGAGCCGCCGGTTCGCTCGCGAACGGCTACCAGATCCAGGTCATGCCACCGGTCGGCGGCCATCCGACAGGGCAACTGTTTCGCGTCGAGACGGTTTCCCTTTCGCCGGTGGGACTAGACACGGTCCTCGTCTGGCGCTACGCGCCGGTTCGCTTGAGACTCGTCGACCAGACTACCGCACCCGTCGACAGCGGGTTATTCAGCATCCAGACCGCGGGCGATTTCATCTCCGGACAACTGACAACACTGCCGGTCACGTTCGATCCGCTTCAGCCCAACATCACCAGCACCTTTGCCAATGACGGCTATCAGATCGGGGTCTATCCGCCCATCGGAAATCGCCGGCAAGGCGGCCCGCTCGTCCGCTTCGAGCAGGTTCGTATTGGCCCCTCCGGGTTGGACACGGCTTTCGTGTGGCGCTACGCACCCGTGCGCCTGCGACTCGTCGACCAGAACGCCGCAACGGTGGACAGCGGCTTCTTTGACATGGGCATCGCCGGGGAGTTCATGTCCGGAGCGTCGACTCTGGTTCCGGTCACATTCGATCCGCTGCAACCGAACATCACCAGCACGTTCGCAGACGCGGGCTACCTCGTCGGCGTGTACCCCCCGATCGGGAATCGCCGCCAGGGCGGCCCGCTCGTGCGATTCGAGCACATTCGCGTCGGTCCCGCCGGGCTCGACACCGCATTCGTTTGGCGCTACGCGCCGGTTCGCCTGCACCTGGTCGACCAGAACGCCGCGACGGTCGACAGCGGCCTCTTCACCATCGACGTCGCCGGTGATTACTTCTCTGGGCAATCGATCCTGTTGCCCGTCACTGATGACCCCTCCCAACCGAACATCACCAGCACGTTGGCCGAGACGGGCTACGAGATCGGCGTCTTCCCGCCCATCGGGCGCCGCAGCCAGGGTGGCCCACTCGTACGGCGCGAGCACATCCGGCTTGGCCCTGCGGGGCTCGACACGGCATTCGTGTGGCGCTACGCACCCGTGCGCCTGCGGCTGGTCGACCAGAACGCCGCAACGGTGGACAGCGGCTTCTTCGGCATGGACATCGCAGGGGAGTTCATGTCCGGAGCGTCGACTCTGGTTCCGGTCACGTTCGATCCCCTGCAGCCAAACATCACCAGCACGCTGGCCGACGCCGGGTATGTGGTCGGCGTCTATCCGCCGATCGGGAATCGCCGCCAGGGCGGCCCGCTCGTGCGCTTCGAGCACATTCGCGTCGGTCCCGCCGGGCTCGACACCGCATTCGTGTGGCGCTACGCGCCCGTTCGCCTGCGGCTGGTCGACCAGAACGCCGCGACGGTGGACAGCGGTCTCTTCACGATCGACGCTGCCGGCGACCACTTCTCGGGGCAGTCGATCGCGATGCCCGTAACCTTCGACCCCCTACAGCCGAACATCACCAGTACCAACGCGGACTCGGGGTACGCCGTCTGGATCTATCCCCCCATCGCGGGCCGAAGCCAGGGCGGCTTCCTGTTGCGACGCGAACATTTTCGCCTGTCTCCGAGCGGATTGGACTCGGCGTTCGTCTGGCCGTCGGTCTCGGGCGTGCTCAGCATCGTGGATTCCTTGGGCTTCCAGCAGGCCCGTTCCGGCTTCACGATCTCCTTCATCGACGGATCGTCCGGCACGGCGCTTGCCGAGCTCCCGGCCCTCTACGAACCAACCTCCTCGAGTCTACCCACGGGCCCCTACGCTTCCGGGTACCCCGTCTCCATCCGACCGACCGCTTCGTCCAGCTACTCCGGGCCCTACATGTTTGCGCTGAACGCGGACGGCACATTCTCGCCCCCATTCGTTTCGATCGACGGCGTGAAGTACGGCTTGCGCTTCTCGGGCACGCGCACGTTGCGCGAGTTCGGCGGCGGAGCGCCCGGGGAATCGCTGCTCGCCGCCCGGCTGGATTTCGAGGATCCGCTGGGCAACGCGAAGACTCGTGGCTGGGTGGGCAGCGACCGGACGAACCTGGTGTTCGCCCACCCGTCGGGTCGGTTCCTCGTCAACGACGCGACCGTGCAGATGGACACGCGCGCGCTCTGGATCGGCGCCGATTCGGTTTCCGCCGCCGGGGAAGTCGCCAACTGGGTGCAATCCTTCGGCTGCGGCAACGACTGGAGCCAGCGCGTGGTCTCTCCCGCATTCGACGGCACCGCACACGCCACGGCCGTGCTGCGCTTCGACGCCCAGCTTGCGCTCGGTGGCGGGCCGCTGCGCGACGCTGTCGCGAGCGCGGCGTTCGTAGCCGCGCAGGCAGAGACGGCGAGCGGCCGCTGGGCATTCCTCTCCACGCGCTGGCAGCCGGAGGGCACGAGCGCAATCGTCTCGTCCGCGCTCGCCGGCAGGGGCGTCCTGCACGCGGAGGCGTGGCTCGGCGCGGACGGCAACGAGGCGTTGCACCTGCCGGCGAGTGCCCGCGTCAGGCTGGTCGTGCAGACAGCCGACAGCGCCAACGCCGATGCCCGCTGGCCGCAGGGTCCGGGCGTGGTTCTCGACAACCTCTCGCTGCGCGACGGTGCGACCGACGTCGTGAGCGCTGCGAACTTCGAGGACGGCAGCACGGGCGGCTGGACCCTGAGCGCCTTGAACGGCGCAGCCAACGTCCACGCCACGCGAGACGTGGCGCCGCCGCAGTCGAACGTCACGCTGAAGCAGGCCGTGGACGCCGTCGACCCGTCGTGGGTGTGGACGTTCCGGTCCCCGGGCGACACGCTCGCGGCCGGCACCGACGCGCGGCTCGAGTCGCCGTGGACCGCGCTGGCGGACAGCAGCCGGCCGTTCGGGATCGCGCTCGAAGGCCGGCTGAACGTGCGCGCGCAGGAGCGCGCGCTGGTCGTGCGCGTGTTGGCGAAACACGCGGGCGACGCGCGTCCCTTCCTGTCCGCGCCGCTGCCGTACGCGTTCTTCGGGGGCGATGGCGCGGGCGACCAGGAATCACCGTGGAGTTCCGGAACAGCCGCCACATTCCCGACGGACTTCGGACTGCCGACGTCGCTGCGGCCCGATTCGGTCAAGCTCGTGTTCGAGGTTCAGGACCGGGGCGACAACCTCTCGATCGCCGCCGGCCGCCCGTCGACGAGCTTGCCCGTCCTGGACCGCATCTCGCTCTACCAGGTCGGGATCGATCGCGATCACGACGGCGTCCCGGATTGCCGCGACCACTGTCCGGACATCCCGTCCAGCGGACAGGACGCGTACGGAACGGGTTGCCCCGACGCGACCTCCACCATGCGTCACGAGGAAACGTGGCGATACTCTGAACTTCCGATTCACTGGGCGATCTCGCAGTCGGCCCTTCCGGGCGTCTCCGATGGCAGCGACGCAACCGCGGTGCGCGCGGCGTTCTCCGAGTGGCAGTCCGTGCAGGGCGCGAACGTTCCGACCACCGAAGACGCGCGCAGCGCGCTCGTGCACGCGAATGCACTCGATGGCGTCAACCTGGTCACGTTCGAAGACGACATCGGATTCCCGCCGGGGGTGTGGGCGAGCACCCCCACGACGTCGTTCACGCACGCGACGGAGTTCGACGATCGAATCTGGCGTCCGGGAGAGATCGTGGACGCCGACGTGATCCTCAACCCCAACGTGCCGTTCCACACCGCCAGCTCCGGGACGCCGAGTGGCTTCGATCTGCAGAGTGTGGCCACGCACGAGTTCGGCCACCTGCTGGGCCTCACCCACAGCGGCGTCGCCAAGGCGACGATGTATCCCGTGATCGGCGCAGGCACGGATGCGGCGAGCCTCGAACTGGACGACGACGCGGCCCTCGCGGCGGCCTACCCGGCAGTGGACTTCGCGAGCTCGTTCGGCACGATTCGCGGGCGCGTGACGCGTGGCAGCAACGGTCAACCAGTGCCCGGAGCCTTGGTGCTTGCGGTGCCGCTGGTCGGGGGAGTCCCCGTCGACACGGTCGCGTCGGATTTTACCGACGAGCACGGTGTGTATGGGCTGCGACGGTTGCCCCCGGGCGCCTACGCCGTGCGAGTACAACCGCTCGACGGGTCGATTCCGGGCGTCATCCCTGCGGCGATCAGTGAACGCGTCGCTGCGAGCGCACAGGTCGACTTCCCGGCGGAGTGGTACAGCGCTCCGGAAGCGGCGTCGGACGATCCAAGCGTTTGGACGCCACTGGCCGTCGGGAGTGGCGAGTTCGTCGACAGCATCTACGTGGTCACGAACATCGACCAGATTCCCCCGCAAGTGGTTCGTGTGCTTCCGGTGGCGGACACGACCGGCGTTCGAGTGGATACGGCGATTCTCGTGGACTTCAGCGAGGCCGTCTTTCCGGATTCCCTCGCGCGCGCGTTCCGGCTCGTGCTCGCTGGAGACACGGCCCGCGTTGCCGGCCGCGGGCAGCTTCTTTCCGGCGGACAGCGATTCGTCTTCGTACCCGCCCAAGCGCTCGCCTATGACACGACGTACACATTGACCATCACGACGAGCTTGCATGACGCAGGCGGCGTCGGCCTCGCATCCCCGTACGTGGCCCGTTTCCGCACCGAGGTTCGTAGCACGATAGCGATCTCTGGACTGAATCCGAGCCACTCGCCGGTCGGCGGCGTCGTGACCATCCTCGGTTCCGGGTTCGACCCTGCGAATGCCGGAGCGATGACAGTGCGCTTTGCTGGCTGTCCCAGCTGCGATCCCATCGACGTGCCCGTACTGTCGTCAACTGCCAATGCGCTGACCATCCGCGTGCCCGACGGCGCCCGGAGTGGGCCGGTCTCGGTTCGCCTGAACAACGAAAGCAGCCTGCCGGATTCGATCGCAGTGCTGCCGGACTCGATGGCAACCCTGCTCGCCATGGTTCCTGTTCCGGTCCCCCTCTATGCGCCTCCTTCCGACCTTGTCCTCTCGAGGGATGGCCGCTGGGTCTTTGTAGCCACCTCCAGCGGAATCGAAACGGTCTCACTGGATCCCCTGGCCGGAACAGCCTTCATGCGCTCCACCGCGCATGCCTGCGGGCCAACCGCTCGACTCGCCCTCGCGCCCGACGGCCGCGAACTCTACCTACTGCAACCTCAGTATGGTCGCGTCGCGATCGTGGATGCGAACGCGACCAGCGGATCGTTCGGGGAGATCGTCGCCCTGTTTCCCGTGCCAGGCTTCGCCACGGGTGCCGATGGGCGCTTGGCGGTTTCCCGCGATGGAACGCGGCTCGTCGTGTGTGGGCCCGTGGGCGATTCTCTCGCGATCCTGGACGTGAGCACTCAGAGCATTGCGCGGGGCCAACTCGTTTCGCGACTGTCGGTGCCGGGCGCCGGCGGCTTCGCCTCGCTCTCGTTCGCAGCGTCCGGCACCATCATCGCGGCGACCCGAAGCCTGCGAGTGCTGGCCATCGCACCGCAATCGGACAGCGTGACGATCCTGAGCACGGAATCGCCCGGAGCCGCCACGTACTACGGCGCCCAGGTCGCACCGGATGACTCCACGATCGTACTTGCACGCGTGCCCTTCGAGCGCCCGCAAGGAATCGCGACCCAGCACGCGTCATGGGCCCGGAAACTCTCGCCCGCATCGACCCTCGAGACGACCACGTCGGGCCATTGGTCAGTAGTCGCGCCGATCGACGCAAGCTCACTTGCGCTCTCTCCGAACGGTGGAACGTACTACGCCAACCACTTCGCGACGTTGTGGGCCTTCGACCCCAATCACGGAATTCTCGGCAACCTGGCGCTGCCTGCGGTGGCCATGGCGATCGACGAAGTCGGCTCGACCCTGGTCGCGATCGACGGCGGCGCATCGCCGGCCCTTCGCATCGTCAGCGCCCGGCTGAGCAGTGCGGGTTCGCAGGCGGTGCGCCCCTCCTTGGGCCCGGCGACCACGCCAGCGATCGGAGTTCCCGGCGACCTCGTGACGGTCTCGACGGACATCGATGCGTCGGCTCCCGGAGGGAGCTTGATCGTCGGCGGATCGAACGTGCCCATCGTGGCGACCGACACCGCCGGCGTCGCGTTCCGTGTGCCTGCGGGGCCTGCCCTGGTGGCCCCGGTGTCGTTCACGAGTGCCACCGGCGCACGGTCCACCCCCACGGCGTTCCAGTTCGCTGGAGGCGCTTCGAGCACATCCCCGAGACTCGTGAGCCGGCAGCCCAGTTCGACCCAGTTCGCGAGTTCCGGCATGGCCGTTTCGCCGAGCGGGGACCAGTTCGCGATCCTCGAGACCAATCCGGTGGCGATCAGCCTCTGGAGTGCCACCCGCCGTGGCGACGGCGCTCTCGACCACCCGCTCGCGCGGATTCTGTTACCGACCGGCGCCAGTTCGCTGACCTACAACCATGACGGTCGGTCGCTGTGGGTCGCCAGCTACCAGAAGCTGATGGTCGTCGACACGGATCCACACAGTGCGGCGTTCGGTGGACTTGCCACCGTCCAGGACCACCTCCCGGTGGATTGGCTGTGGGAGTTGACCATCGATCCACTGAGCGGAGGGCCCATCGCATCGGGATACGGCGTAATCGCACGCTTCAATCGCGACGGCACTCTCCGCGACACGCTCAGCTTCGAGCCGAACGGCGCGTACGCACTGGCCGCCGCGCGAGACGGACGTACGCTGGTGGCTGCGGGCGAGGACAGGGTGTGGTTTTACGATATGCAGACGGGCCGAGTCAGCGCGTCCTCGACGCCCCGTCCCGACGCCCTCGACCTGCTCGTCCTCTCGAGCGATGGCCGCGCCGTGGCCAGCTGGGACGAATCGGGCAACGTGGGGGTCTGGAACCTCGATCCCACCCGTGGCCCCATCGGCGTAGAGCGTTTCCATGGCCCGCTCCCAATCGCTGCAGGCGTTCCCTACACGTATGCCGCCTGCGCGGGCCCCGATCCCGCCAGCGTCCTCATCGCTTTCCCGGATCAGGATTCCATCTCGGTCCTCGATCTCGCGTCCCCGACCCCGGCCGTAACCAAGTTCGCGGCGGTTCCCAATCTCCAGTTGCTGAAGTGCAGCCCCGACCGCCGCCAACTCTGGGGAGGGCTGTCCGGATTCAACAACAACTTCGCGCCCGACACGCTCGTCCAATTCGACATGAGCGCCCCGACACACCTGGCCCAGGTCCAGGGCGGGTCGCAACTGGGCGCTCCCGGCGCATCGCTTGCACAGCCGATCCGAGTACGGGTCTTCGACGCAGCGAATTCCCCAGTGACCGGAGCCGTCGTCCGCTTCGAGCCGGCGAGTGCGGCGGATGGCCATCTCGAAGATGCGTCCGCGGGCAGTGCGGTGCAGATCGTGACGGATGCGAGTGGAGCCGCCGCAGCGAACTGGACCTTGCCGGAGGCAAGCGGCAGCTATCACGTGAGTGTGACGCTTCCCGGAGTTGTGGACACGGTGGTGTTCAGCGCGACGGCCGTGCAGACGGATTCCGCAGCGGCACCGGTGATCCTCGCGTTCGGGCCCGCCCCGGGCAGCCCGCCACTGGACGTGGCGTCCCCGGTGTACGTTCGCTTCAGCAAGGCGATGGACTCGACCAGCGTGGCCCAGCGGCTCGGCGTTTCCATCGGGGGGTCTGCAATTGCGGGTCGGTACGAACTGCAAGACTCTGGTCGGCTGATGATCTTCCGCCCATCGACCGGACTGCCGCACGGGGCTCGAGGGCAGCTCGAGTTGGCGAGCGGCGCGCTCGACTCGTTCTTCCACACACTTGCCGATTCCCTGAGGATAGAGTTTACCGTCGAAGCAGCTCAGAACCTCTCGCTGGATGCCATCACGCCGACGGCCGCGCCCTCGGGAGCATCGCTCGTGATCACCGGTCGCGGATTCAGCGCATCGCCGGCGCAAAATGTCGTATTCGTGAACGGAGTCCCGGCGCCGGTGCTGACGGTCGCAGAGAACGGCCTGATCGCGCGCGTGCCGCTGGGAGCGACTAGCGGCGACGTGTGGGTGAAGGTGGGCGCCGCAGAGAGCAATCGGATCTCATTCCACGTGCTCCAGCGCGACACCTCCGGCAGCACCGTCCAAGACAGCATCCTGGCCTCGCAGGGCATGCGCGATCTCGCCATCACGCCCGACGGTGCGCGGGCGTACGTGACGAACCCGACGCTCAACACGGTGTTCGCGGTGCGGATCGACAGCCTGAAGGTGTTCGCGCTCATCCCGGTCGGGATCGGGCCCGAGGCGATCGCCCTGTGGTCGGGCTCGACGCCGCGTGCCTACGTGGCCAACCGCGGCGGCGGCGACGTGAGCGTGATCGACATCTCGGGTCCCGGGTCGCCGTCGTATCACCGCGTGATCGGCACGATCCCGGTGGGTGCCGATCCGGTCGCGGTGGCGGTTTCCGCAGTCGGCCCTCGCGTCTTCGTCGCGTGCCAGGGGAACGGTTCGCTCAGCGTGATCGACGCCCGTGCCTCCAGCGCGACGTTTCATCAGGTCGTAGCCACGGTGAACACCGGGTCGGGCACCAAGGGCGTCGTGATCACGCCCGACGGCGGCCGCGCCGTGGTCGCGACAGCCGGCGGGCTCGTGATCGTGGACGTCGCGAGCCGCGCGGTGGTCGCCACAGTGAACACCGGCTCCGGAACCAAGGGCGTCGTCATCACCCCGGACGGCACGCTGGCGTTGGCCCTGACCGACGACGGCCGTCTCGTGCTGGTCGTGCTCGCGACCGGCCCGCAGCAGTACCAGGTCGTGGCGACGGTCAACACGGGATCGGGAACCAAGGGCATCGTGATCACGCCCGACGGCACGACCGCGTACGTGACGCTCACGACTGGGAACGCCGTGCTCGTGTTCCGAATCTCCGGCGGCACGCTCTCCCGCGACGGCTCGAGCACCGGAGCCGGAGCGAGCGCAACAGCGACGGATACCCTGGCGGTGGGCCGCCAGCCGGAAGGTATCGGCCTGTCTCCGCAGGGCGGCTTCGCGCTGGTCGCGAACTCCGGGGACGGCACCGTGACGCTGCTGAACGTGCCGGGGGCTCCCGCGCTCGTCGCATCCGTCACGGCCCATCCGTCACCGATCCTGCTCACACCCCGATTCAACCGCGTTTCGGTAAGCCTGCGGATGCCCCTGCCCTACCGCTCCTCGCAGGTCGAGCTCGGCAGTGTCGTCGTGGGGGGCTCCTCGCCCTGGCCGTCATCGGCCAGCCTCACCGCGGATGGCGCGCTCTCGTTGGACGTGCGCCGGGACAGGCTGATGGCGAACGGATCAAGCGGGGACTCCACGTTCGTCACGTGCACCGGACAGGTCAACGGCCGCCCGTTCGTGGCGCAGGACTCCACAGCGCTTCGGCGTGTACCGATCACGCAACCCGGATCGGGCCAGGTGCTGGCGGCGGGCGCGCGCGTGATCGTACGCTGGACGCCCACGACGAGCGCACTCGGCGCGCGAGCCTCGCTGCTGCAGTCGCTCGACGGTGGTGCGTCGTGGACCTTGGTCGGCGGCCTGGTGGCCGACCTCGGCCAGGCGAACTGGCAGGTTCCGGCGAACGCCGACAGCGTCGTGCTCGCCGTGGTCGAGTCGGACAGCGTGCGCGCCGACACGCTCGCGTTCGGCCGTGCCGGCATCGTCGGACCGCTTCAGGTCGTGCGGGTCACGAGCGCACCGCCCGACGCGCCGAGGTTCGCACTCGAGCCACTCGACCCGAACCCTGCGCGCGACGTGGTGCGTGTGCGCTGGTCGCTGGCGCGCGCGGGCGACGCGTCGCTCGAAGTGTTCGATCTCGCCGGGCGTCGTGTGCGGATGCTGGCCCATGGACCGCAGGACGCCGGCCCGCACGACAGCACGTGGCGCGGCGAGAACGCACGAGGCGAGGCCGTCGGTGCCGGCGTCTTCTTCGTCCGGCTCCGCATGGCGGGCGAGGAGGCCGTGCGTCGGGTGGTGCTCCTGCGCTAAGTTCCGGCCCGCCGTCGTCGCGTGGTGCGCGACGGCCGCGAGCGTGCACGGCCGCCGGGCCCCGATGAAGCGCGGCCGTGCGACGCCCGCAGGCGGGACCATGAGGCCGACTCGGATCGCCGCGCTCACGCTGATCCTCCTGCTTCGCTCCCTCCCGACTGCCGCGGCGGGGCTCGGACACCCCTGGCTCACGCTCCCCGACAGCCTTCTGGCCGATTCGCTGCGCGCGAGCGGACCGGCGTTCGAGAATCGCTGGAATGCACTGCTCGTCCGGATGCTGCGCGGCGGCTGGCGGCCAGGCGGCGGGACGAGCGATTCCACCGGGCGAGCGCTCCAGCGCATCGCCGACGCGGAACCTTCCGGGCCCGGCTCCCGCATCGCGGGCCCGGCGCTGCGGCGGCTCGCGAGCTGGGACGAGTCCCGGATTCGCAGTCTCGTGGAAGCGGCGCGTGCCGAATCGGCGGCGCTGGCGCAGCCCACGTACATCCTCCGCGCCGAAGCGCTGGGACCGGTGATCGGCCTCTACCACGGGATCGGGGAATCCCGGCGCGAAGCCGTGCTGCTCGGCACGCAGGGCGCGTACTGGATTCGTGCTGGTGGACCGCAACTCTCGCTCGCCGACAGCGTCGACCGGCTCGCGCTGCGAGCCCGCCGGGAAGCAGGTGATCCCCGCCTGATCGGCAACACACTGTTCGATCTCGGCCTCGTCGCGGAGCAGCGCGGCCAGCCCGACTCCGCCGCGGCATGGTACCGCGCGTCGTTGGCGATTCGCGTCGAGCACCACTTCGATGCCCAGGCCGCAACGACCGAGTCCCGGCTGGCGCAGCTTCTCGGCCAGAGTGGAGACCGCGAGGAGGCCATCCCCGCCTTCGAAGGGGCGATCACGAAACTGACGGCGCTGGGCGACAGTGTCCGTCTCGCCGAAGTCCTCACGCTTTACTCCGGCGTGCTGGGGAACGCCGGCCGCATCGAGCGGGCGATGACCGTCTCGGAGCGCGCGCTCGCGCTCGCACCCTCCCCCAAAGATGAATCCGCAATCCGCTTGAATCGTGGCGATGCCCTGCGCCAGGCGGGGCGCTACGAGGCGGCGGTCCGCGAACTCCGGCTCGCGGTGTCGTGTGGCCGCGCCGCCTCGAATGCCGAAGCCGTCATGCGGGCGCGGTTGGTGCTGGGCCAGGCACTGCTCCTGGTGCCGGACCCGCGCGCGGCACTTGCGCCCTTGCAGCAGGCCCGCGCCGCCGCGGAGTCGCTCGGTGACTTCGCGATCGAGATCAAGTCGCTGAACAACCTCGCCATCGCGCACTTCGCGCTGCACTCGCCCGGCCTCGCACGAGCGGCCGCCCGACGGGCCTGGGCCATCGCCGACTCGACTCGTGACAGCACCGGGATGCACGACGTCGCCGTCACCCGATTCGATCAGGCGCGCGCGCTCGGGGACCCTCGCGAGGCCACGCGCTGGGCGACGGAGGCGGTGAGGATCCGCCGCGGAGTCACGGACGAACAGCGGCTCGGCGATGCGATCAACCTCGGCTGGGCACTGCAAGCGAGCCGGCTTCCCGATTCGGCCCTGGCCGTGCTGCGAGGTGCGCTGGACGACGTCCGGTCCCGCAGGCTCACCGCGCTGATCCCGGTGTCACTGCTGGGACTCGGCGACGCGATCGAGCGCCGCGGAAACCTGGAAGCGGCACTGGCACTCCACCGGGAGGCGGCGGAGCGGGTGGACACGCTGCGCGCGGACCAGCAGTCCGAGAGTTTCCGCATCCGCGCCCTCGGCGCACGGGTGGACGCCTTCGAGGCCGTCATCGGCACGCTGTTCGCCCTGGAGCGGCGGGAGCCCGGCCGCGGGCATGCCGCGGAGGCCTTCCAATGGGCCGAGCGCGCCCGCGCTCGGTCCCTCGACGACCTGCTCGAGGCGAATCGGCGCAACCCGGCGCGGGCGGCACCGACGAAGGTCTCCGACGTGAGCCAGCGACTTGGACTTCACGAGGCGTTGCTCTACTACATGCTGGGGGACTCGGCGTCTTGGTTATGGGTGATCCGACGCGACGGCATGCATGCACATGTTCTCGCCCGGCGGGCGGTGTTGTTGCCCTTGCTCGAGCAGGCCCGCCGGGACCTCGCGACTCCGGAGCGGGCGGGAGGCGAGGCCGCTCGAGCCACGTTTGCCGAGCTCTACCGCCGGCTGGTCGCGCCCGCCGGCCGATCCCTCGACGGCATCCGCACGCTCCGAATCGCGGCCGATGGCCCGCTCGGGCTCGTGCCGTTCGAGGTCTTCCGGGATACCCGCGCGAGCGGCGGAAAGGGTGCGTGGCTGGCGCAACGTTTCGCGACGACGTACCTGCCCTCTGCGCGCTGGGTCCTGGCTCCCGCGCCCACGATCACGCCGCTGAGAGTGCTGGCCGTGGCCGATCCGGCGCTCGGGACAGAGGCGACGCGGCTCCCCCCGCTGCCCGGCGCGAGGGACGAGGCACAGCAGCTCGCGGCACTCGCCGGACCGGGACGCGTGACGATGCTCGCTGGCAGGGAGGCGACGTGGAACGCCCTGCGCGAGTCCGGCCTCGATCGTGCCACGCTCGTCCACGTGGGCACGCACGGCGAGCCGGGCCGCGAGACCGAACCGCCGGCGCTTTGGTTTGCGGGTGAGGGTTCGAGCGGGGCACGCCGGGTCACGCCTCGTGACATCGCGGAACTTCACGTCGGCGCGCGGTTCGTCACGCTCTCGGCGTGCGAGAGCGGAGTCGCGGACGTCGCTCGGGGTGAGGGTGTCCTCGGCCTGCCTCGTGCATTCCTCGCCGCGGGCGCTCGCGGAGTGCTCTTCACGCTCTGGCCGCTCGACGACCGCTGGGGCACGAAACTCGTTACGGGGTTTTACGAGCGACTGCTCGCGGAGGGCCGTCCCGCAGACGAGGCGCTCGCGCTCGCACGGTGCGAGATGATCGAGCACACAGCGGCCCGTTCGCCCTACTACTGGGCTCCCGCGGTAATCCTCGGGGATCGCGTCGAGCTATCGCGGCCGCACTGAGCAGCGCAGGCTCACCTTGTCTCGCCCAGCGCCCGCGCCCGCGCGGCCTCCATCGGGTGCGCCCGGCCGCGCTCGACTTCGCGCGTGGTGACCGGGCGGCCGGCCGCGACCTCGGCGGCGAGTTCGCGCGCGAAGGAGCCGTCGCGGATCTCGGCGAGCGCCCGCGTCATCGCCTCGCGTGCAGCGGGGCCGATCACGCGGGGACCGCGCGTGACGTCGCCGTAGAGCGCGGTGCCGCTGATGCCCTCGCGCATGCCGGTGACGCCGCGCTCGTGCAGCAGGTCCGCGAGGTACTTGAGCTGGTGCACGCACTCGAGGTACGCGATCTCCGGCGAGTAGCCCGCGGCGACCAGCGTCTCGAACGCGGCGGTGACGAGCGCGTTCATGCCACCGCAGAGCACGGTCTGCTCGCCGAACAGGTCCACTTCCGTCTCCTCGCGCACGGTGGTCGGCCAGAGCCGCGTGCAGCCGAGTGCGCGCGCGTACGCCTCGCTGCGCGCGGCCGCGCGGCCGGTGCCGTCCTGGTGCACCGCGAGGTACGCGGGCAGGCCCTCGCCGCGCTCGCCGAGCTGGCGCACGACGCGCCCGGGTCCGGTGGGCGCGACCAGCACCACATCGGCGTCGGGGCGAAACGCGAGCGCGCCGTACAGCAGGTTGAAGCCGTGCGCGAACACCACCGCCGCGCCCGCGGCGAGCGCACCGCCCGCCTCGCTCCACAGCGCCGGCGCCGCCTCGTCGGGCACGAGCACCGCGACGACTGCCGCGCCGGCGATCGCCTCGGCCGGCGCCAGCGTCGCGAAGCCCGCGGCCTTCGCACGCGCTTCGGCGCCGCGGCCGGGCCGCGCGCCGACCACGACGCGCGCGCCGGCGTCACGCAGGTTGAGCGCATGCGCGGCGCCCTGGTTGCCGTAGCCGATCACCGCGACGGGACCGTCGCTCCAGCGGCTGGCGCTCATCGAGCGTTCCTCGCTCCCGCACGGAAACGCCGCGGCCTCCGGGGCGGGTGCCCGGAGGCCGCGAGCTTCATCGCAACGCCCGCGGCGCGGCCGCGGAGTCGCACGTCACTTCTTCGCGTTCCAGTCCGACTTCTGGATCAGGGCGCCCGCCGTGCTGAACGTGAAGGCCAGGCGCTTGGAACCGTACATCCAGGTCTGCAGGTTGCCGGCGGTGTTGTCGGTCCAGTTGAAGACCTTCTCCGGCGCGCCCATCGAGCCGAGCGTGTTAGCCGCCGCGGTGCCCGCCTTGGCCCACGCCTTCGCCGCACCACCCGCGTCCGCCTGCGCCGTGCCGTTGGCCATGGGCAGGTAGACGAACATCATCTCGGTCGTCTTGCCGCTGTTGCCCTGCTTGCTGAACACGGCCGCGAGCTGGCGGAAGTAGATCTTCTCTTCCGGCTTGATCTCGACCGCGCGCTGCAGCACCTGCGCCGCCTCGTCGTACTTCTTCTCGTCGGCGAGCACCGAGCCGAGGCTCGAGAGCGCGTCGGCGTCGTCCGGCGTGCCCTTGAGCACGGCGCGCCACTGGCCCTCGGCCAGCGCCAGCTCGTTCGCGTTCTGGTACGCGAGCGCGGCGTTGAACGCGAGGTTGTGGTCGGTCGGCTTGGCCGCGTAGGCCTTGGCGTACGCGTCACCGGAGAGCTTGTAGTCGCCCTTGCGCGACGCCTCGGGCGCCGCCTGCGCGCGGCTGAAGTACGCGTTGCCCAGGCCCATCCACAGGTCGCCGTTGTTGGGCTCGGCCTTCACGAGCTCGTTGTAGTACGCGATCGCCTCGTCGAACTTCTTGGCCTCGAGCAGCTGCCCGGCCTTGTTCTGGCGAACGGTCTTGAGCGCGTCCGACAGCACGTGCGCCGCGGTGTCCGCGGCCGCGGCCTGCAGGCCCGCGGTCAGCACGCGCTCCGAACCGTCGTAGTCGCCCGAGAGGGCGTACGCCGTCGCGAGATTGCGGATCGTGGCCGGGTGCGCGACGCGCAGCTGCGAGGCGCTCTCGAGCTTGTGGATCGCGCTCGCGAACTGCTTGCCGGCTTCGTCCTTGCTGCCCGCGTCGGCCAGCGCCTGCGCGTCCTGGATCGCCTTGATGCCGTCGTTGTACGCGATCGACCAGTAGTGGTCGCGGTTGGCGAGGATCACCTCGACCTTCTTCTTGTCTTCCTTCGCCTGCGCCGCGGAGAGCGCCTTCGCGAACCACCGCCCCGCGGCGGCGGCGCTGTCGAGCTCGGCGTAGGCCTGCCCGAGGTAGCCCTGCGCCTCGTAGTCGGCGGGGTCTTCCTCGGCGCCCATCTCGAGCTGCTGGACCGCCTTGTTCATCTCGCGCAGGTAGTCCTCGGTGTTGCCCTTCTCCTTGTCGCGCAGTCCCTGCACGACGTACTGGATGCCACCGGCGCAATGGGGGTTGCGCGCCTGCGCCACGCCCGCGAGCGCGGTGACGAGCAGGGCCGCCAGCGCGGCCACGAGCAGACGGGATTTCAAGGCGTCCTCCTTCACTAGACGAGACGGTTGCCGTTCACCGCGAGGCCGAACGTGGCCCCGAGGAACTTGGCCGCCTTGCGCGACGCGAGCATGCGCGTCATGAAGATCTCGAAGTACTCCATCACGTGCGAGATCTTGGGGTCGATGGTCAGTTCGAGCGTGATGTGCTTCCGGTCCTCGTCCACGTTGAGGAAGCTCTTCTCCACCGCGTAGTTCACGCGATCGTGGATGTCGAACCGGATCATGTCCGGGTTGCGGACGCGGGTGCGGTGGACGTCGCTCTTGTCCGCGAGGATGAGCGCCGCGGCCACCGGGTTCACGGGGTCGCCGTCGTTCTCGTGATGGTTGCCGATGGCAGCGATCACGGTGAGGACCTCGTGGTCCTCCATGCCCATGTCGTTCAGGATCTGCATCGCCATCACGCCGCCCGACTGGGCGTGGTGATCGCGGTTCACCGCATTGCCGATGTCGTGCAGCAGCCCGGCGATCGCCGCCAGTTCGCACGTGCGGTCGGGATAACCCATGCGCTTGAGCACGTTGTGGGCGATCCGGCTCACCAGGCCGACGTGGCGCTCCCCGTGCTCGGTGTAGCCGATCTGCTCGAGCGAGGCGTCCGCCATGCGGATGTAGGCCTTGACCCGGGGATGGTCGCGGACCATCTCCACGGTCACCGCATGGCCGGTGGGGTTCGGGGCGTCCCCGACGTTCTTGGTGGGCTGGGTCGTCATGTCGGCGGCTTTCCAGTGCGGGAAGGATGCCAGAACCCGGGGCACACGCGCGCGCAAGCGAGTGTCCTGCAATCTAGGTCCGGATTTCGAAGTGCGTCAAGCGCATGCGGGACTTGGCGCTCCACGTTCCCCGGCCGGGTTCGATCGTGCGGGTGACGCGCGAACGCACGAAGCGAGACGGACTTGCCACACCGCCGCCGGCGCGGCGGGCGGCAGTTCACAACGTCTCGACGGGATCCACGTCGGCGGCGACCGAGGCGCCCCGGCGCCCGGGCTCCTCGGCCCAGGCGAGGGCGGCCGCCGCGGCGGCGCGGACCTTGGCCGCGTCGCCCCCCTTGAGCAGCAGGTGCCAGCGGTGCTGGTTCCGCAGCCGCGCCAGCGCCTGCGGCGCCGGCCCGAGCACGGTGACGCCCAGCGGCTCGGCCACCTCCTCGGCGCGGGCGGCCAGGGCGCGGGCGGCTTCCTCGACCTTGGCCTCGTCGGGCCCCCAGACGCGCAGCGAGACGAGCCGTGCGTAGGGCGGGTACGCGACGTCGCGCCGCTCGCCCAGCTCGCGGCGCACGAACGCGGGCGTGTCGCCGGTCGCGATCGCGGCGATCGCCGGGTGCTCCGGCGTGCACGTCTGCACGAGCACCTCGCCCGGCACCTTGCCGCGGCCGGCGCGGCCGGCCACCTGCACGAGCAGCTGCCACGTGCGCTCGGCGGCGCGGAAGTCGGGCAGGTGCAGCGCCACGTCGGCGTCGAGCACGCCCACCAGCGTGACGTTCGGGAAGTCGAGCCCCTTGGCGATCATCTGCGTGCCGAGCAGCACGTCGGCCTCGCCGCGCGCGAAGCGCTCGAGCACGTCGGCGGGCGCGGCGTGGTCGCGCGCGACGTCGGTGTCGAGCCGCAGCACGCGGGCGTTGGGAAACGCCTGCGCCAGCTCGCGTTCGGCGCGCTGCGTGCCGGCGCTGCCGAAGCGCAGCAGCGGCAGCCGGCACTCGGGACACTGCGATGGCGCGGCCTCGCGGTGGTCGCAGTAGTGGCAGCGGAACTCGGGTGGCGAGACGTGCAGCGTGAGCGAGATGTCGCAGCGCGTGCACTGCGGTGTCCAGCCGCAGCCGCGGCACTGGACGTGGTGCGAGTGTCCGCGCCGGTTGAGCCAGAGCAGCGACTGCTCGCCGCGCGCGAGCCGCTCGGAGAGCGCCGCGCGCAGCGGCCGCGAGAGCAGCGCGCCGCCCTCTCCGTCGCGGCGCAGGTCCACGATCCGCACCGCGGGCAGCGCGCGCCGGTCGACGCGCTCGGGCAGCGCGAGGCGCGTGTACTTGCCGCGCGCGGCGTTGGCGAGCGTCTCCAGCGCGGGCGTCGCCGAGCCCAGCACCACCGGGATGCCGAGCATCTGCGCGCGGCGCACCGCGACGTCGCGACCGTGGTAGCGGAGCTGGTCGCTCTGCTTGTAGGCCGGCTCGTGCTCCTCGTCGACCACCACCAGCCGCAGCTTCGGCAGCGGCGCGAACACGGCCGAACGCGCGCCGACCACCACGTCGACGGCGCCACGGCGCGCGAGCTCCCAGTTGCGGCGCCGCTCGCCCACCGGCAGGTAGCTGTGGAGCACGGCGACGCGGCCGCGAAAGCGCTTCTCGAACTGCGCCGCGATGCGCGAAACCAGCGCCACCTCGGGCACGAGCACCAGCGTCTGGCCGCCCGCCTCGCGCGCGGCGCGGGCGCCACGCAGGTAGACCTCCGTCTTGCCGCTCGCGGTGACGCCGTGCAGCAGGAACGGCCGGAACGCTCCGGCGGCGATCGCGATCTCGATCGCGCGCGTGGCCGTCTTCTGCGCCGCGGTCAGCGTCACGCGCTCGGGCAGCGCGAGGTCCACGACCGGGTCCTCGACCGCGCCCTTGCGCGCGCGGCTGCCCGCGAGCCCCGTGTGCCCACCGGGCAGCGCGGCCGCGATCACCTCGCCCGGCGGTGCGAGATAGTACTCGGCGACCCACTTCGCGAGCGCGAGCAGGTGCGCATCGAGCAGCGGCGGGCCCAGGACGCGCGTGAGCTCGCGCACGCGGGCGAGCTCGGTGCTCGCCAGGCGGTCGACCACGATGCCGCGCAGCTTGCGGCCGCGGAACGGCACCTCGACCGGCGCGCCCGGAACCGCCGTGGCGCGCGCGTCCTCGGGGACGCGATACGTGAAGGTCTGCCGGACCGGCAGCGGCAGGGCGACGAGGACGAAGGACACGTCCGCAGGGTGCGCATCGGCGCACGCAGCGTCAACCGCGACGTGACGGACGGTGGCGCGTTCGCCCGGAGAGGGCCGCGCCCGGAGAAACGAGCGAGGCCCGGAGCATGGCTCCGGGCCTCGCGTCCGCTGCGCAGCAACCGTCAGGCGCTGCGCTGGCGGGGCGTTCCCTGTCCCAGTACCGCGTTGATGCGTTCGACGAGCTTGCGCGGGCTGAAGGGCTTGGTGATGTAGTCGTCGGCGCCGACCTCGAAGCCCACCTTCTGGTCCACGTTGCGGCCCTTGGCCGACAGCAGGATCACGGGAATGTGCTTCGTCGCGTCGTCGGCCTTGAGACGCTTGCACGTCTCGTAGCCATCGAGCTTGGGCATCATGATGTCGAGCACGATGAGGTCGGGCTTCTCCGCGCGCGCCTTGTCGAGCGCCTGCTCGCCGTCGAGCGCCGTCAGCACCTCGTAGCCTTCCATGCCCAGGCTGAAGTCCAGGATATGGACGATGTAGATCTCGTCGTCCACCACCAGGATCTTGCCCTTCGCCATTCCCTTCACCTCCTGAGGGCCGCGGCTGCGACCGTGCGGCGCCTGCGTGCGCTCCGAGCCCACCGTCGGGCGGGCGTGGAGCATGCGGACGTGGAATGCCGTTCCGCTGGGGGTTATCGGCCATCCCCGGGGCCCCCTTGAGTGCGGTGTTTCGGGCCCCCGGCGGGCGCGGAACGGGGCCTCAGGCGGCCTGGCGCAGCTCGCCTTCGCGCTCCAGGAGCCCGGCGAAGGCCTCGACGACCTCGGTGTCGAACTGCCGGCCGGCCTCCCGGCGCAGCTCGGCCATGGCCTCCTCGGGCGTGCGGGGCGACCGGAAGGGACGCGGGTGCGTCATGCTCTCCCACGCGTCGACGACCGCCAGGATGCGGCTGCCGAGCGGGATCGCCTCGCCCGCCAGGCCGCGCGGGTACCCGGTGCCGTCCCAGCGCTCGTGGTGCCCGAGGATGTATTCGCGCACGACGCCCAGGTACTCGATCGGGCGCAGGATCTCGACGCTGACCTCGGGGTGCGCGGCGAGCGCGCTGCGCTGCGCCTCGTCGAGCCGGCCGGAATGCCCGGTCTCGGCCTCGAGCCGCACCATGCCCAGGTCGTGGATGCTCGCGACGTAGCCGATCAGGTCCACGTCCGACGGCGACATGCCCAGCGCGCGCGCGAGGCAGCGCGCCCGCTTCACGAGCGAGCGGCCACCGAGCGCGAGGTCGCGCTTGAGCCGCGTCATGCAGCGGATCGCCTCGAGCGCGTCCTCGACCATGCGCTGGCTGTCCGGATACGCGCACGCACGCTCGATCGCGCTCGCGACGCGTTCGGTCAGCATGACGAGCAGCGCGAGGTCGTCCTCGTCGAACGACTCGCCACTCGTCTTGTTGTTCACGTTGATCACACCGACCACCTCGCCCTCGACGCGCAGCGGCACGCAGAGGAGCGACTTGGTCTGGTACTGCGGGTGGTTGAGCCGCCGGAAGCGCCGGTCGGTCTCGATGTTGTCCACCAGCACGGGTCGTCCCCACGCGGCCACCGCGCCCGCGATGCCCGCGCGCATCGTGGTGCGACGCCCGGAGGCGGCCGACGACGCGAGCCCGATCGACGCGGCCACGTAGAGGTCGCCACGGTCGGGGTCGACGAGAACGAGCGAGACGATCGCCGCTTCGAGCGAGGCCGCCACCATCTCGACGATGGCCTCGTAGAGCTGGCGCAGGTCCTCGCGCCCCACCGTCTGGCGCGCGATGCGGCGCGCGCGCGCGGGCGCGACCTGGCGGATCGGCAGCGCGAACGCGAAGCGCGCACCGCCGCCCTCGGGCTGCTCGGCCCACATGCGGCCGCCGTGCAGGTGCACGATGCTGCGCGCGATCGCGAGCCCGACGCGCGAGCCCTCGGCGCCCACCTGGCCGCCCGGCGTGCGGCGCCGGCCGCGATAGAAGCCTTCGAAGACGATCGCGAGGTCCTCGACCGGAAGCGTCGGGCCCGCGTCGGTGACGCTGCAGGTCCACTCGTCGCCGCGCGTCGCGACGCGCACGGTGACCGAGCCGCCCTCGGGCGAGAACTGCACCGCGTTCTCGACCAGGTTCGCGATCACGCGCCGCACCAGCTCGCCGTCGAGATCGACGCGCGCGTCGCCCTCGGTCTCGAGCTGGAGGTGCACGCCGCGACGGGCGGCGTGGTCCGACAGCCGCACGCACATCTCGCGGCCGAGGTCGGCGAACGACAGGCTCGAGAGCCGCAGCGTGCACTCGCCGCTCTCGATGCGCGACAGGTCGTGAACGTCGGTGACGAGTTCCGCGAGGCGGTCGCACTCCTCGTCGATCACGGACAGGAACCGCTCGCGCGGTGCGCCGGGATTGTCGAGGTTGTCCGCGAGCGTCTCGGCGTAGGCCTTGATCGACGACAGCGGGCTGCGGAGCTCGTGCGCGACGATCGACATGAGCTGCGAGGTCGCTTCGTGCGCGTGGAAGCGCCGGCGATCCGCGGCCGCGGTGCGGCGGCGCTCGTCCTCGAGGTCCTGGTGCAGCGCCGCGCGTTCGAGCGCGAGCGCCAGCGCGTCGGCGAGCGCCTGCGCGAACACGCGCTCGTGGTTCGTGAACGGCCGCGGGGCGCCGAACGCCAGCAGCAGGAAGCCATAGTGCGTGTTGCTCGCCTCGAGCGGCACGGTCGCGAGCGCGCCCGGCGGCTGCAGCCAGAGCAGCGTCTCGCGCGGCGCGTTCGGGCCCGCGGTGCCCTCGTCGAACAGCGCGCGATCGTGGCGCGCGACCCATTCGACCGGGCCGCCGTGCTCGGCGACGTACGGCGTCTCGACGCCCGATTCCTCGACGCGGAACAGCGCCCCGCTGCGGCGCTCGACGCGCAGCAGCCGCACGTCGCTCGCACCCAGCGCCCGCGTCGCGTTCGCGCTCGCGATGCCCCACGACACGCCGAGGTCGGCCGTCGTGCGCATGGCCAGAACGGCCTCCGCGAGCAACGCGAGGGCTTCGCCGGGAAGGTCGAGGAGTCCGGGGCTGACGTCTCGGGCCATGAGGGGCCTCAGGCGGCGTTCTGGTCGGACGAGGAGGCGGAGGCATCGGGCCGGCGGCGGCGCTCGCCGACGAGGACGCTGCCGGGGATGCCCTTTCCGTGGGCCTTGAGTTCCTGGGCGATGTCGATCAGCTCGGCGAGGTGCGACACCGGCACGCGGTCGGTGCTCACCATGGCGATCGTGAGCGACATCAACGGGAACCGTTCCACGACGTGGCGGCGGTTCAGCACCTTCACGTAGCCGCGGTCGCGGTCCTCGGAGTCGTAGAGCTGGCGGGACGCGGTGTTGAACCAGGCCAGCACCGCCTCGGCCAGCATCTCGGCGTTGTCCGGCTCGGTCAGGACCACGAAGTCGTCGCCGCCGATGTGCCCGACGAAGCTGTCGGGGCCGCCGTGCTTCACCGCCGACTCGGTGAGGACCCGCGCGAGCATCTGGATCGCCTGGTCGCCACGCGCGTAGCCGTAGTAGTCGTTGAACGCCTTGAAGTGGTCGACGTCGATCTGCAGCAGCGAGAACGGGCGCCCGCTCGCCAGCCGCATGCGGATCTCGTCGTTGATCGAGTGGTTGCCGGGCAAGCCGGTGAGCGGGCTCGCGGCGCGCTGCTGGGCGCTCCAGTCGAGCACGTTGCGGATGCGCAGCACGAGCTCGCGGTTGTCCCACGGCTTGGTGACGTAGTCGTTGGCGCCGCCCTCGAGGCCGCGCACCTTGTCGGCCTGCTCCGTCCGCGCGGTCAGCATGACCACGGGGATGTGGCGGGTCGCGAACGAGGCACGAATCTGGCGGCAGACCTCGTAGCCGTCCATGTCCGGCATCATCACGTCGAGCAGCGCGATGTCGGGGATCTCGTCGTGCGCGAGCTTGAGGGCTTCGGTGCCGTTCTCCGCTTCGAACACGACGAAACCTTCACGCTCCAGGATGGTGCGGAGCACGAGGCGAAGGCTGAACTCGTCTTCGGCGATGAGGATGCGCGGATTGGCCACGAAGACTCCCAGACGACGATGAACGACGCGGCCCGGACCCGGAGGTCCAGGGTCGATTCGGGGGATCGAACGACCGCTCGCGCCCGGTCGACGGACCCGGGCACCTCGGGAGCGTTATCGGCCCGGTCCGTCAGGGACTTGCGGCCTTTCCCGACACGTGTCCCCGCGGCGTTTCAGGGGCCTTCCGGCCCCTTCCGGGGTGCCGCGGGCGGTACTGTCGCCGCCGCGAACGCGAGCGCGCGATCAGGCCAGGGGCAGCCCGGAGGCCTCGAGCGAGGCGGCGGCGTCCAGTTCGGGTGGTGAGACCTCGCCGCGGCGGAGCCGCCAGGCGCCCACGAGCGCGATCATGCCCGCGTTGTCGGCGCACAGCCGCGGCGACGGGATGCGCAGCGCCACGCCGCGGCGCTCGCACGCTTCGGCAAGCTTCGCGCGCAGGGCGCGGTTGCAGGCGACGCCGCCACCGAGCGTGAGCGCCTTCGCGCCGACGGCGGTGATCGCGCGCAGCGACTTGGTGACCAGCGTCTCGACGACCGCGGCCTGGAACGACGCCGCGAGGTCGGCCACGAGCGCGTCGGGGTACGGCGGCTCGCCGTGGGATTTCAGCGCGACGTGCACCGCGGTCTTGAGCCCCGAGAACGAGAAGTCGCAGCCGGGCCGGTCGAGCATCGGGCGCGGGAACGCGAACGCGTCCGCGCGCCCGGTCGCCGCAAGGCGGTCGATGATCGGGCCGCCCGGAAAGCCGAGGCCGAGACGTTTCGCCACCTTGTCGTACGCCTCGCCCGCCGCGTCGTCGAGCGTGGCGCCGAGCCAGCGGTACTCGCCGAGGCCGCGCACCTCCACGAGCTCGGTGTGCCCGCCCGAGACGATCAGCGCGACCGCGGGCAGCGGGCACTCGCCGTGCTCGAGCGCGGCCGAGTGCAGGTGCGCCTCGATGTGGTTGACGCCGATCACGGGGATGCCCAGGGCCTCGCCGTAGGCCTTCGCGAACGCGAGCCCCACGACGAGCGAGCCCACGAGCCCCGGCGCGTGCGTGACGGCGATCGCCGTCAGGTCCTCGGGCGCGACCTGCGCCTCGGCGAGCGCCTTCTCGACCAGCGCCGGCAGCAGCTCGAGGTGCGCGCGCGAGGCGAGCTCGGGCACGATGCCGCCATAGAGCCGGTGCACGTCCTGCGCGGCGATCAGGTGCGCGCGCAGCTCGCGCGCGTCCGCCAGTACGGCGACCGACGTGTCGTCGCAGCTCGTCTCGATCCCGAGCACGAGCGCGGCCGGATCTCGCGGCGTGCTCACGCGCCCTCCGGTTCGAGCGCGGCCTCGAGCCACGCCATGTACTTCGGTGCGCCCGCCGCCACGCGCACCGCGACGAGCTCGGGCGTCTCGTAGGGATGCAGCTCGTGCAGGCGCGACAGCAGCACGGTCCAGTCCTGCTTGCGTGTCTTGAGCAGCACCAGCACTTCGCGCTCGTCGGCGATCCCGCCCTGCCAGCGATAGAGCGAGCGCACACCGGGCAGCACGTTCGCGCAGGCGACGAGCCGCTCCTCGAGCAGGACGCGGGCGACACGCTCGGCGTCGGCCTCGGTGGCGAACGTGGTGAAGGCGATCAGGGCTTCGGTCATGGGCTCTCCGGCGCGGCGCGGAGCGGACAGTCTACGCGGGTGCGGCCCGCGGCGTCACGCGTGGGCGTCGGGGCGCCGCACCAGCGTGTCGAGCAGCCGCGCGAGCGCGGCGCCGGGATCCTCGCAGAGACCCTCGTGCACCTCGGAGACCTGGATCACCGTGCTGCGCGGTGCGACGAGCCAGCGGAAGCGCTCGGCTGCCGACAGCCGGCCGATCGGACCAGAGTCCGCACCGCCTTCGGCCACGCGCACGACGCTCGCGAGGTGCGACTCGATCAGCACCGGGTCGGCGTCGGGCTCGAGCGCCGCGAGCCGGGCGCGATCCAGCTCCACGGCGGCGCGCAGCCAGTCGAGCGAGCGGCACCACACGATCACGCCCGCGTTGAGGCACTCGCCCCGCTCGACGCGCGGAACGACGCGGACGATCGCGTACTCAAACGAGCGCGGTTCGGGCACGTTCCGCCTCCGCGGTGAAGATCGGGGACGCTTCGAGCCGCGCCGCGAACCACGCGGCGTACGCGGCCCGCACCGCGTCCGGGTCGCCCGGCGCACCGTCGCCGCGCAGCCACTCGTCCGGAACCGCCGCGAGCAGCGCCGGCAGTGGCGCGGCGGCGAGGGTGGCGCGCATCGCCACGGCGGCTTCGGCGAGGCGCGTCGCACGCGGCAGCAGCACGTGGTCGCGGATCGCCGCGAACGGGCTCGTGCGGCTCGCGTCGGCGTTGGCCCACGCGTGATGGAAGTAGAGCGCCGCACCGTGGTCGATCAGCCAGAGCCGGTCGTCGGCGAGCAGGAGGTTCGGGTTCCGCGGCGTACGGTCCACGTTCATCACGAACGCGTCGAACCACACCAGCCGGCTCGCGGTGTCGGCATTCACGTCCGGCGGCGCGATCGGGTCGAACGCGATCGCGCGGGCGAGGAACGCGAGCCCGAGGTTCGTGCCCACGCTCGCGCGCAGCAGTTCGCGGATCTCGGGATCGGGCTCGTTGCGGCCGAGCGCGGCGTCCAACTCCAGGCACACCTGCTCCGGCACGTCGAAGCCGGCCGCGCGGGCGAGCTCGCCGGCGATCCAGTCGGCGACGAGTGCCCGTGCACCCATGCCGGCGCCGCGAAACTTGGCCACGTAGAGCCGCCCGTCGGCGGCCTCGACAACCGCGGGCAGCGAACCGCCCTCGCGCAGCGGGGTGACGTAGCGGGTGGCGGCGAGAGTCCTCATGCCGGGAGGTTAGCGATTCCTCGCGGCGGGCGCACGCCCCGCGCTCACCGGTACGCGGCGCAGTACGCGATCCAGCAGTCGTCGTTGTCGAGCTGCTTGCGCGCGTGCAGCACGCCGGTGTGCGTCCGGCGCTCGGCGTCCCAGCCCTCGCTCCAGACCTCGAAGTCGCGGAAGCCCGCCTCGAACACGGCCTCGCGCAGCTCCGGGAGCGTCCACATGCGCCAGTCGTACGTGAACGCGCGCGCCATGCGCGTGCCGTCACGGGGCTCGAAGTGGATCCACGCCAGCAGCCGGCGGTCGACGGCGTTGAATCGCGCCTGCTCCCACACGTAGGTGAACGGCGGCACCCACGAGCCGTCGGGCGCGCTCGAGCCGCGCTTGCGCGTGCGCTCGACGAGCGGGCGCTCGGCCCGCACGCCGCCGAACGCGTTCAGCACCAGCACGCCGCCGTCCTTCAGCCCGGCGCGTGCGGCCTTCAGGTACGCGACCAGGTCGGGGCGCGCGTGGAACACCCACCACGAGAAGTTGAGCGCGCAGGCCACGTCCACGCGCGGCTTCTGCGGCTTGCGCACGTCGGCGCGAACCAGCGTCACGCGCTTCGCCACCTCGCGCACCCACGGCAGCCGGTGCCGGCGCGCCCACGCGAGCGGCTCGGGATCGAGGTCCACGGCCCAGGCGCGGTGCTCCGGCCCGCGCTGCGCCCACGCGGTCGCCAGCGCCGCCGTGCTGCAGAAGTCTTCGCGGAACGTCACGGCCTCTCGGCCGTTCCGGCGCCGGAAGGCACGCGCGAGGAAATCCAGGTCCCAGTCCGGGCCCTGCACGGCCACTTCGTAGTACGCGTGCCGGTCGCGCCGGCGCTCGGGGCTTCTCATCGCCCGTTCCTCGGGTAAGATGCGCGCGACTCCGCGCGTCGTGGGTGTCGTGGATCGCCAGCAACGCAGGGTGGCGAAACGCGCCGGGAGCGTCAACCGATCGCAAGGTCGTCCGGGAGGGTCATGGCCGCAGGGACGCGAGGCAGCCGCGGAGCCGGCACGCGCTGGACCCGGCTCGACGACGAGCGATTGCTCGACCTCCGCTTCTGCGATCTCGGGCTGCGGCTCGAGGGCTCGCCGCTGCTCGAGCGCGTTCACGACGTATGGGCCGAGCTCGGGGTCATGGGGCTGCGGCTCAAGCCGCACGTCTGGCTCTCGACCGAGTGGTTCTCGCCCGACGGCGTGCCGGGCGTCGCGCTCCCCTTCTACCTCGCGCACCCGCGGCTCGAGCGGCTCGAACGGCGCATGATGCTCGAGGTCGAGGGCGGCGGACGCGACGAGTGCCTGATGATCCTGCGCCACGAGTTCGGCCACTGCGTGCAGCACGCGTGGCGGCTCCACCGCCGCGAAGCGTGGCGCCGGCTCTTCGGCGACACGCACCGTCCCTACCCGCAGATCTACCGCCCGAACCCGGCGAGCCAGCGGTACGTCCAGCACCTGCGCCAGTACTACGCGCAGGCGCACCCGGACGAGGACTTCGCGGAGACGTTCGCCGTCTGGCTGACGCCCCGGTCCGCGTGGCGGCGCCGTTACGCCGACTGGCCGGCGATCCGCAAGCTCGAGTACGTGGACGAGCTCATGCGCTCGCTGCGCGGGCAGGTGGCGCCGGTGCGTTCGCGCCGCCAGGTCGAACCCCTCTCCGAGATCCGGCGCACACTGCGCGAGCACTATGCGGAGAAGCAGGCCGCCTACGCACGCTGGCGCCCGACCGTGCAGGACCGCGACCTGCAGCGGCTCTTCGCGGCCGAACCCGGCCGCCGCGCCGAACCCGCCGCGAGCTTCCTGCGCCGCAACCGCGGCGAGATCCGCCGCCTCGTCTCGCGCTTCACCGGCGAGTCGGCCTACGCGCTCGAGCGCGTCCTCGACGACGTCGTGGCCCGCTGCGTCGCGCTCGACCTCCGCGCCACCGGCAACGAACGCCGGCTGCGCGTGGACGTCGCGCTGCTGCTCACGGTGCGCACGGTGCACTTCCACTACAGCCGCCGGAACTGGGTCGCCCTGTGAAGAAGCCACTCCGCGTCCTCGTCCTGATGCACCCCACGCTGGTGCCTCCGGATTCACTGAAAGGCCACACGCCCGAAGAGATCAACGTCTGGAAGACGGAGTACGACGTGGTCTCCAACCTCCGCCGGCTCGGCCACGAGGTGCGGCCGCTCGGCGTGCAGGAGGAGCTGAACCCGATCCGCGTCGCCGCCGAGGAGTGGAAGCCCGACGTGGTGTTCAACCTGCTCGAGGAGTTCCACGGGCTGTCGAACTTCGACCAGCACGTGGTGAGCTACCTCGAACTGCTCAAGCTCGCGTACACGGGGTGCAACCCGCGCGGGCTCGTGCTCGCGCGCAGCAAGGCGATCACCAAGAAGATCGCCCAGTACCACCGCGTACGGGTGCCGGCGTTCTTCGTGGTGCCGCGCGGCCACAAGCCGCGCCGCCCGCGCTCGCTGCGCTTCCCGCTGTTCGTGAAGAGCGCGAGCGAAGAGGCCTCGCTCGGCATCGCGCAGGCCAGCATCGTGGACTCCGACGAGCGGCTCGCGGAGCGCGTGCGTTTCATCCACGAGAGCATCGAGACCGACGCGCTGGTCGAGGAGTACATCGAGGGCCGCGAACTCTACGTGGGCGTGATCGGCAACGAGCGGGTGCGGGTGCTGCCCACGTGGGAGCTCGACTTCGGCAAGCTGGTCGAGAGCGGCGAGCCGATCGCCACGGCGCGGGTGAAGCACAGCCCCGAGTACCAGAAGAAGCATCGTATCGACATCGCCCGCGCCGAGGGCGTCGACCCGGCGATCGAGCGCCTGCTCCAGCGGACCACGCGGCGCGTCTACCGCATGCTCGAACTCGACGGGTATGCACGCGTCGACTACCGGCTGGCGCCGGACGGCAAGCTCTACCTGCTCGAGGCGAACCCGAATCCGGAGATCGCCGAGAAGGAGGAGTTCGCGAGCGCCGCCGCGGCCGCGGGGATCCGTTACCGCGCGCTGCTGGCGCGCATCCTGTCGCTGGCGCTCACGCGGCCGGGACCGCTCTCCTGAGCGCGCGCCGCTACGCGGCGTGCCGGCGGCGGAGCGTCGCGCGCACGCGCGTGACGAAGCGCCGCGGATCGATCGGCTTGAGCAGGTAGTCGTCCGCGCCGGACTCGAGCAGGTTCACCTCGAGTTCGGGATCCGGAGCGCCGGTCAGCACGATCACCGGCAGCGACGCCGTCGCCGCGGACGTCCGCAGCTGCCGCAGCACCTCGTCGCCCTGGATGCCGGGCAGGCCGAGGTCCAGCACCAGCAGGCCGATCCGTTCGTCCGTGCGCAGCCGCTCGAGCGCCGCCTCACCGGAATCGCACTCGGTCACGTCGAAGCCGCCGCGCAGCAGCTGCTGGCGGGCGACCTTCCGGCACACGGCATCGTCGTCCACGACGAGGATGCGCGGCGCGTCCTCGCGCGCCGGGCGCTCGACTTCTTCCGCGGCCTTCTCGGCGGAGACCGCGACCGCGAGGCCCTGGGCTTCCATCGTCTCGCCGACGACGCGCTCGACCTCCTGCAGCGTGGTTTCGCCGTCGACCACGCGTTGCAGTGCCGAACCGAGGAGCGTGCGCATGCCGGCCTGGACCGCGGCCGCGTGCAGCTCGGGGGCGGTGGCACCGGAGGACACGAGCGCCTGCAGCGCCGGCGTCATCACGAGGATCTCGACGATCGCGAGCCGGCCGAGATAGCCGGTCTTCCCGCACTGCGGGCAGCCGATCGCCCGCCGCGCCGGCGTGACGCCGTAGCGCTTGGAGAGTCGCAGCTCGTCGTCGTTGAGCGACGAGGTCTTCTCCGAGCAGTGCGGGCAGAGGCGGCGCACCAGCCGCTGCGCGACGACGCCGCGCAGCGTGGCCGAAAGCGCGGGGCGCTCGACGCCGACGTCCACGAGGCGGGCGACGGCTCCCGCGGCCTCGTTCGTGTGCAGCGTGGTCAGCACGAGGTGACCGGTCATGCTCGCCTGCACGGCGATGCCGGCGGTCTCGGCGTCGCGGATCTCGCCGACCAGGATGACGTCCGGGTCCTGCCGCAGGATCGCGCGCAGCGCCGTCGCGAACGTGAAGTCGCGTTTCGGCTCGACCTGCATCTGCGTGATCCCGGGCAGTTCGTACTCGATCGGGTCCTCGACGGTGCTGATGTTCGTCTCACCGTTGTTGAGCTCGCGGATCACGGCATAGAGCGTGGTGGTCTTGCCCGAGCCGGTGGGGCCGGTCACGACCACGATGCCGTTGCGGGACGCCGCGAGCGCTCGCAACGACTGGAGCGAGCGCTCGCTCAGGTGCAGGTCGTTCAGCGTTTCGGTCGCCGCGCCGCGGAGCAGGCGGATCACGCACTTCTCGGCGTCCCGCGTGGGGACGGTCGAGATGCGCAGATCGATCGAGCGGCCGTCGACCTCGAAGCTCGCGCGCCCGTCCTGCGGCCGCAGGCGATCCGCGATGTCGAGCGCGCCCATGATCTTGATGCGCGCGACGACGCGGTTGAGGACGAGCAGCGGCATGCGCATGTGCACGTGCAGCACGCCGTCGACGCGGAAGCGCACCGTGCCCCAGCCCTGGGCGGGCTCGATGTGGATGTCGCTCGCGCGCTCGTGCGCGGCGTTGCGGAGGATGAGGTTCGTGAGCTTGACGACCGGCGCGTCGTCGCCGAGATCGCGCACTTCGTTGGCGCTGGAGCGCTCGACGAGGTGCTGCACCTCGTCCACCGGCGGTGCGGCGGCCCGGCTCGGGCGTGCGGCCGCGGGTGCCGCCGCGCGGCCGGCGTAGAGCAGGTCCAGCTCCTGCAGGATCGCCTGCGGATGCGCGATCTCGAAGATGGGCGTGCGGCCGGAGGCGAACTCGACGGCGCGCTCGACTTCGTGGTTCTGTGGATCGTCGGTGGCCACGACGAGGTGCCGGTCGTCCTCGCGGAGCGGCACGATCCGGAAGCGGCGAGCGATCTTCTCGGGAAGCAGCCGGGAGACGTGATCGTCGCGATGCTCGAAGCGGGCGACGGGGAGCCGCATCTGCTCGGCGACGTCGAGCGTGAGCTGGTCGAGCGAGACGCCGCAATGGCTGGCGACCTGCTGCCAGGCCTCCGCGGCGTCCGTGGCGCGCGCCAGCTCGAGCGTGTCGGCGTCGGGCAAGCCCGCTCGCCGAGCGACGTCGATCAGCCAATGCGCGACGTAGTTCCCTCGATCCATGAGCCCCTCGGTCGGCGATGTCGAACGCAGCGCGTTGCCGGCGACGTCGCGTACCCGGTACGTATCGGCCGATGCCGCACGCGGTTTCAGCGATTCCTGCGTCTCGGCAGTGCGCGTCCGGCAGCCCCGACGGCGACCGCGCGAGAAATTCTCGCAACGGCGTCGTTTGCGCCGCGGCGGGCGGATGCGCCGCAGCGGGCGAACGCCGGATTGCCGGATGCGAACCCGCGTGATAACCCTCCGCCGCCCGGAATCCCGAACCATCGACGCCAGCCCGCGCGAGGCCTCCATGTTCTCGTTGTTTCCCAAGGAAGAAGATTTCTTCACGCTCTTCGGACGTCAGGCCGCGCTCGTGCGGGAGGCCTGCGACGGACTGCACGAGATGATGGAGAGCTTCGACCGGCTCGAGACGCGCGCGCGAGAGATCAAGGACATCGAGCATCGCGCGGACCTGGTCGCGCACGAACTGTTCGAACGCCTCAACCGCACCTTCATCACCCCGCTCGAGCGCGAGGACATCCACGATCTCGCGAGCGGGCTCGACGACGTGATCGATGCGGCGGAGGCGATCGCGAGCCGCATCGTCCTGTTCGGGCTGCCGCACGCGACGCCCGAGGCGAAGCGCCTCACGGCGATCCTCGCCAAGTGCGGTCAGCAGATCGAGCAGGCGGTGGGCAACCTCAAGAACATGCAGCACCTGATGGCCTTCACGATCGAGATCAACCGGCTCGAGAACGAAGCCGACGGCATCTCCCGCCAGGTCGTCGCCGACCTCTTCTCCGGCCGTCACGAGATGCTCGACGTGATGCGCTGGAAGGAGATCTACGGCCGCCTCGAAGGCGCCGCCGACCAGTGCGAGGACGTGGCGAACGTCATCGAAACGATCGTGATCAAGAGCCGCTGACGGCCATGATCCCCGCGCTCCCGCTGCCGATCCTCGCGATCGTCGTGATCGCGCTGATCTTCGACTACAGCAACGGCTTCCACGACGCCGCGAACTCGATCGCCACCGTCGTGAGCACGCGCGTCCTCTCGCCGCGCCTCGCCGTGCTGTGGGCCGCGTTCTTCAACTTCGTCGCCTTCGGCGTGTTCGGCGTCCACGTCGCGAAGACGATCGCCAAGGGCACGGTGGATCCCGCCCTGGTGACACCCGCGATCGTGCTCGCGGCGCTCTCGGGAGCGCTGCTCTGGAACATCCTCACGTGGTGGCTGGGACTGCCGACGTCGTCGTCGCACGCGCTGATGGGCGGGTTCGTCGGCGCGGCGATCGTGGCGGCGGGACCGAAGGCGGTCGTCCTCTCGGGCGTCCTCAAAACGGCGGCGTTCATCGTCGTCAGCCCCGTCGTCGGGCTCGTGCTCGGGTTCCTGTTCATGCTCGTCGTGCTCTGGATCTTCCGGCGTTCCACCCCGCACCGCGTCGATGGGCTGTTCCGCAAGCTCCAGCTGCTCTCGGCGGCCGCCTTCAGCTTGGGCCACGGCTCCAACGACGCGCAGAAGACGGCGGGCATCATCACCGCGCTCCTCTATTCGACCGGCACGCTGACGGGCGAGTTCCACGTCCCGTTCTGGGTGATCCTCTGCAGCTACGGCGCGATCGGCCTCGGCACGCTCTCGGGCGGCTGGCGCATCGTGAAGACGATGGGCATGAACATCACCAAGCTGCAGCCCGTCGGCGGCTTCTGCGCCGAGACCGCCGGCGCGGCCGCGCTGTTCGGGGCGAGCGCGCTGGGCATCCCGGTCTCGACCACGCACACCATCACGGGCGCCATCATCGGCTCGGGCGTGAGCGCGACGCGGCGGCTGTCGGCGGTCAAGTGGGGCGTCGCGGGCCGCATCGTCTGGGCGTGGCTGCTCACGATGCCCGCCGCGGGGCTCGTCGCCGCCGCCTCCTGGTACGTCATCCACCTCGCGGGCATGCGCTGAACGTCCGCCCAACCCTCAGGGAGATCCCATGAAGCGCATCGACGAGCTGGTGGCCAAGGCCGCCGTGACCAAGGACGACGCGGGCCGCTGGAAGACCCAGCTGCCCAAGCCCACCGCGATCGCGTTCGAGAAGGGCGAGAACTGGCGCGTGCGCATGAAGACCAACAAGGGCGAGATCGTGATCCGCCTGATGCCCGACACCGCGCCGATGCACGTGACGAGCTTCGCCTACCTCGCGCGCATGGGCTTCTACGACGGACTCTCGTTCCACCGCGTCATCACCGGCTTCATGGCGCAGGGCGGCTGCCCGCTCGGGCGGGGCACCGGCGGTCCCGGTTACCAGTTCGCGGGCGAGTTCGCGCCCGGCGTGAAGCACGACCGTCCGGGCCTGCTGTCGATGGCGAACGCGGGTCCCGGCACGGACGGCAGCCAGTTCTTCCTCACGTTCGTCCCGACGCCGTGGCTCGACGGCAACCACACGATCTTCGGCGAAGTGACGAGTGGCATGGAGGTGCTGGCCGCGCTCGAGAAGTGCGGCTCGCAGTCCGGCGCCACGTCGGAGAAGCTCTTCATGGAGCAGGTGACGGTCGAGAACGGCTGAAGCTCCCGCCACTTCCACGCGCCGCGGCCCCACCGGGCCGCGGCGCGTTCGTTTCCGGCCGGAGGTGGCGCGCGAACCGGGCCTCAAGTGGCACCGACACCGGCCGAGACTGCCGGCCACCCTTGCCCCGTCCAGGAAGGAGACCCGGTCATGATGAATCACATCCGGAACGCGGGCGGCCATGCGTGGCCTCACGCCGACTGGCACGCACTCGCCGCGCGCCGCCAGCAGCCGACCGCCGGGGCCACGGCCACGGCCGCAAGTGCCGAACGCGACGTCACCGCCAGCCTGAACATCACCACGAAGGAAGGCGACACGGTGACGATCAACGCCAGCCTCGAGACCTCGCTCACCTACGCCGGCGTTCGCGGCGGCGGGAAGCGCGCCGACGTGTGGAACGCGTCGACGAGCAGCGAGTTCTCGTTCCAGGTCCAGGGCGACCTGAACGAGCAGGAGCGGGCGGAGATCGCGCGCGTCGTGAAGACGTTCATGCACGACCTGCGTGCGCTCGCGAAGGGACGTGACGTCTCGGTGGCGAACGTCGCCGAGGGAGACGCCCAGACGCTCGCCAGCATCTCGGCGAGTGCCGACTCGAAGACCACGCTCACGATCGGGGCGGCGGTCGTCGGCTCGCAGCGGCCGCAGCCGTGGGATTCCCCGGCGCGTCCGGTGGACGTCACGGACGGTTCGCTGCCACGCGATCGCGTCGCCATCCAGCCCATCGCGGTCCCCGTCACCGGGACGGTTGCAACACCGACCCCGTAGAGGGATCCGAATTCCACACGGCCGCCCGGCGCCGACCGCGCCGGGCGGCCGTGCTTTCGGGTATCCTCCCCGGCGGTCCCCTGCTTTCCACGCCTCGGAGGATGGGATGAAGTCCACTGACGAACTGAAGGCACGGCTGCTCGAAATCGACGACCTGAACGGCGCCGCGTCCCTGCTGCGCTGGGACCAGACGACCTACATGCCGCCCGGCGGCGCGGCGGCCCGCGGCCGCCAGACCGCAACGCTGAGCCGGCTCGCCCACGAGAAGTTCACGGACGCCGCGGTCGGCAAGCTGCTCGACCAGGCCGAGCGCGAAGTCGCCACGCTGCCCGCCGACTCGGACGACGCGGCGCTCGTGCGCGTCACGCACCGGCTCTACGAACAGGCGGTGCGCGTCCCGGTGTCGCTGGTCGCCGAGTTCAACGAACACGCGGCGCTGATCTACCAGGCCTGGACGGTCGCGCGCCCGGCGAACGACTTCGCCGCGGTGCGGCCGCTGCTCGAGAAGACGCTCGAGCTCAGCCGGCGCCAGGCGGAGTGCTTCCCCGGCTATGCCAGCATCATGGACCCGCTCATCGACGTGTACGACCACGGCATGACCGCGGCGTCCGTGCGCGAGGTGTTCGGCGCGCTGCGCCAGCGCCTCGTGCCGATCGTGCGTGCGATCACGTCGCGCGCCGCGGCCGACGATTCGTGCCTCAAGCAGTTCGCGCCCGAGGCGGACCAGCTGGCGTTCGGGCTCGACGTCGTGAAGGCGTACGGATTCGATTTCGAGCGCGGCCGCCAGGACAAGACGCACCATCCGTTCATGACCAAGTTCGCGCTCGGCGACATCCGGATCACGACGCGCGTGCGCGAGGACGACCTCACCGACGCGCTGTTCTCGACGCTGCACGAGTGCGGGCACGCGCTCTACGAGCAGGGTATCCGCATGGAGCTCGACGGCACGCCGCTCGCCACGGGCACGTCGTCGGGCATCCACGAGAGCCAGTCGCGCCTGTGGGAGAACCTCGTCGGCCGCAGCCGCGGGTTCTGGGAGCACTTCTATCCGCGGCTCCAGAAGGCGTTCCCGACGCAGCTCGGCGGCGTCTCGCCCGACGCCTTCTATCGCGCGATCAACAAGGTGGAGCGCTCGCTGATCCGCGTCGACGCGGACGAGGTGACGTACAACCTGCACGTCATGCTGCGGTTCGATCTCGAGCTCGACCTGCTCGAGGGCCGGCTCGCGGTGAAGGATCTCGCGCGCACCTGGCGCGAGCGCTTCGAGGCGGACTTCGGCATCCCCGTGCCGGACGACCGCCGCGGCGTGCTGCAGGACGTGCACTGGTACTCGGGTCCGATCGGCGGCGTCTTCCAGGGCTACACGCTCGGCAACATCATGAGCGCGCAGTTCTTCGCTACGGCCGTGAAGGCGCATCCGTCGATTCCCGCCGAGATCGCGCGCGGCGAGTTCTCGACGCTGCGCACGTGGCTGCAGCGGAACATCTACCAGCACGGCGCCAAGCTCACGACGTCCGAGCTGCTGCAGCGCACGACCGGTGGCGGCATGTCGATCGAGCCCTACCTGGACTACCTGTGGGGCAAGTACCAGCCGCTCTATTCGCTCGAAGAACGCGAACGGCACCCCGCCGGCGTCGCCTGACGTCACCGCGCAACGCGAAGGCCTCCCGGGTCCGCCCGGGAGGCCTTTTCGCGTCTCGCGAGGCGATCCTCACTTCGCACGCTCCGCGGGCGCTGCCCGTTCGAACTCTCCGGCATTTGTGCGCGCGGACCGGTGCTGTCGAAACCCGACTTCAGCCGCGGCACTCGCCGCCGATGCTGGAGAGGACGCCCGCGCGAGCGGTGGCGATTCGCCGTCCCCGCGAGCCCGAGTTCGGGACGTCACGCGCCCCCGGCGCGACGCATTCCACGGAGGAGACATGCGCAGGCAAGCCACGCCCCCCAGCGGACGCGAGACCCATTTCGGTGACGAGGAGCTCATCGTCAGCAAGACCGATCTCAAGGGCCACCTGACCTACGCGAACGACGTGTTCCGGCGCATCTCCGGCTACACCGAGGAGGAGCTGATCGGGCAACCGCACAACATGATCCGTCACCCGGACATGCCGGGCGCGGTGTTCAAGCTGCTCTGGTCGCGCATCCAGGAAGGCCACGAGATCTTCGCGTACGTGCTGAACCAGGCGAAGAACGGTGACGGCTACTGGGTCTTCGCGCACGTGACGCCCAGCTTCGACAAGAATGGCCGCTGCGTCGGCTATCACTCCAACCGCCGCACGCCGTATCCGGACGCGCTTCCCAAGGTGAAGGCGCTCTACGCGCAGCTGGTGGCCGAGGAGCGCCGGCACGCGAACTGGCGGGACGCGATGGAAGCGTCCACGCGCATGCTGGAACAGGTCCTGGAGGATTCCGGGCAGACGTACGACGAGTTCGTCTTCGGACTTTCCGATCACACCCGTCTCGGGCGGAGGGCCGCGTGATGGCCAGCAAGAACGACGCATTCCTCGAGCGAGTCGCCGACGTCTGCGAGAAGGCCGCGAGCGGAGACCTCGAGGCGCGCATCGTCGGGATCCCGGCGGACCGCGACCTCAACCGGATCGGCAACGCGATCAATCGCCTGCTCGACGTGGCCGACGCGTACGTGCGCGAATCCGCGGCGGCGATGGATCACTGCAGCCGGAACCTCTTCTACCGCCCGATCCTCGAGCGCGGCATGCCGGGTTCCTATCGCGACGCGGCCGGCACGATCAACGGCGCCGCGAACAAGATGAAGACCGATGCCTCGAACCTCCAGCATTTCGAGGCGCAACGCGCGCAGGTGGCGGCGGACGTCGCCGAGGCGACGTCGGCGGTCGCGGCCGCGTGCGAGGAGCTGAACGCGACGACGGCCGAGATCAAGACCCAGCTCGGTCATGCGGTCGGGATGACGCACCAGGCGGTCGACGAATCGAACAACTCCGTGGCGGCGATCCAGCAGCTCGGCGAAGCCGCGCGGCGCATCGAGTCCGTCGTGAGCCTGATCGCCCGGATCGCGCGGCACACGAACCTGCTCGCCCTGAACGCGACCATCGAGGCCGCGCGCGCGGGCGTGCACGGGGCCGGCTTTGCGGTGGTCGCCAACGAGGTCAAGGTGCTCTCGCAGGACACCGCGAAGGCCACCGAGGACATCTCCAAGACGGTCGAGGAGATGCTCAAGGCGACCAACGACGTGACCGCCGCCATCGGCGCGATCGGGACGTCGGTGAAGGACGTCGACACCAACGCGTCGAACATCCTGGTCTCGCTCGACGAGCAGGTGAAGGCCACGGGCGAGATCGCCGACCGCATCACCGCGGTGGCGAACCAGACCCGCGACCTGACCGCCTCGGCGCGCTAAGGGTTGTGCTCGGATGATTGCAGGTGATCGGGGCCGGCACCCTCGTGGTGCGGGCCCCGAACCGTTTTCGGGCCCACCGCTACATCGCGTACTTCCGCAGCGCCCGGTCCCCGTTCGGGATCTCGCGCGTCTCGATCTCGC
>JBGAML010000031.1:0-15537 GCA_044223005.1 Candidatus Eiseniibacteriota bacterium | reverse complement strand
CCCCGCGCCCGCCGCGGTCCGCGACTCCACGCCGTCGCCCGCCGCGCTCGCGGTGCTCGCGAGCATCCCCGAGCCGCTGGGCGCCAGGGTGCCCGAGCCGCCGCGCGAGCCCGCGCCGGCGGGGCGCGTCACGCCCGAACCGCCCGCGTCGCGCGATGCCGCGCCCGACTCGGCGAAGCGTCCCGTTCCGGTCGCGCTGCCGGGCAACGATCCGTCGGTCGCGCCGCTCGACACGGCCATGGTGCCCGTGCCCACGCCGACCGCGCCGCTCGGCAGCCAGGCGACCGTCTCGCTGCCGCCCACGCCGGAGCCGCCGCCCGCCACGCCCGCGCCCGCGTCGCCGCCCATGCGCGGCGCGCCCACGCAGCCGGTGCCCGCGCCCGTGCGCGTGCCCATCACCGAATCCGCGGCGTCCGACACGTGCTGGCGGCTCCAGGTGGGCGCGCCGGCCGAACGCGCGCGCGGCAACACGCTGCGCGCGGCCTCGCAGTCGCTGCTCGTCGTGCCCATGACCGTGGCGCGCGAGGGCGGGCGCTGGAAGGTGCGCACGCGCGACTGCCTCTCGCGCACCGCGGCCGAGAGCCTGCGCGATCGCGCGATCGCGTCCGGGTTCAAGGGCGTCTTCCTGGTTCGGTTCGTGGAGCCGAACAAGTGAACCGTCGCGTCGTGCTGTTCGAGGACGCGCGTTGGCGCGACCTGCGCCCGCTCACCGACCTGCTGCCCGTGCCGGCGCTCGCGTTCGGCGCCTCCGATCTCGCGCGGCGGCTGCTCTTCCGCGCCGCGGCGCCTCTGTTCGCGATCGAGGCACGCGCCGACGCGCTCGCCGCGTGGCACCACGCTCCCGTGCCCGACACGGCCACGGTGCCCGCCGACACCGAAGCGATCGTGCTCAACGCCGCGGCACTCCCGGGCGACTGGTTGGGCGAGGCGCTCGAGGGCCGCTCGCCGGTGCTGTGGCTCAAGGGTGAACGCGTGGCGGGCGCGCGGCTGCCGCTCGCGTCGTTGAAGCCGCTGCTCGGCCGCGGTGCGGCGTTCGAGGCGGGCCTGCTCGCGCTCGGGCTGCCGACCGAGCCGGTCGAGGCGGCGTTCCTCGAGCGGCCGTGGCACCTGATCGAGCGCAACGCCGACGCGATCGCCGAGGATCTGCTCGACGCGGGCGGCGTGGTGCGCGGCGACGTGCACCGGTTGGCGTGCCTCGAGGGCCGCGAGCAGATCACGATCGAGCCGGACGCGCAGGTCGGCGCGTTCGCGGTGCTCGACGCGCGCGAGGGGCCCATCTGGGTCGGCCGCGGCGCGAGCATCGCGCCGCACACGTGCGTCACGGGCCCGTGCGTGATCGGGCCGGGCACGCAGCTGCTCGGCGGGTTCGTCTCGGGCACCACGTTCGGGCCCGAGTGCCGCATCGCGGGCGAGGTCGAGGCGAGCGTGTGGCAGGGTTACGGCAACAAGCGCCACCACGGCTTCGTCGGCCACAGTGTGATCGGCGAGTGGGTCAACCTGGGCGCGCTCACCACGACCAGCGACCTCAAGAACAACTACGGCCCGGTGCGCGTCACGGTGGACGGCCGCGAGATCGACAGCGGCAATCCCAAGGTGGGCTCCCTGGTGGGAGCGCACGTCAAGACGGGCATCGGCACGCTGCTGCCGACCGGCGCCAGCGTCGGCACGGGGTCGAACCTCTTCGGTGGCGGCCAGTTCGCGCCCAAGTCCACGCCGTCGTTCGCGTGGTGGGACGGCGAGCGGACCGTGGAGCACGAACTGGAAAAGTTCCTCGCCACGGCCCGCATCGCCTTCGGCCGCCGCGGGCGGCAGTTCGGTCCCGCCGACGAGCGGGCCTGCCGGGCACTTTTCGGCTCGACCGCGGGCGAACGGCGTCCGATGACTTGAGTTGGGCGGATGGGCGTCGGGTTTCTCCCGGCGCCGTCTTGACCCTCCGGACCCCCCTCTCTAGATTGGAACGGTTGCGCGCCCCCCTCCGGGGTCCGCGCGCCGGATTGGCCCCGCACGAGGACGGCTCATGCCTGAACTTCGCAAGGACCCGGTGGTCGGACGCTGGGTGATCATCTCGACCGAACGCAGCCGCCGGCCCACCAACTTCACGCCGGACTCGCTGGTCAAGTCCCAGACCTTCTCGCCGTTCGCCGAAGGGCGCGAGGACATGACGCCGCCCGAGGTCTACGCCGTGCGTCCCGCCGGCGGCAAGGCCAACGGCCCCGGCTGGACCGTCCGCGTGGTGCCGAACAAGTTCCCGGCGCTGGAGGTCGAAGGTTCGCTCGACCGCCGCGGCGAGGGCATGTACGACAAGATGAACGGCGTCGGCGCGCACGAGGTGGTGATCGAGGGTTCGGATCCCGAGAAGCAGCTGGGCGATCTCCCGGTCGAACAGATCCAGCAGGTCGCGATCTCCTGGCGCGAGCGCATGCTGGATCTCAAGAAGGACAAGCGCCTGCGCTACTGCCTGGTGTTCAAGAACCAGGGCGCGGGGGCGGGCGCGACGCTCGAGCACGCGCACAGCCAGATCATCGCGACGCCGATCATCCCGCGCATGGTGCAGGAGGAACTCGACGGCTCGCGGCGCTACTTCGAGATCAAGGAGCGCAACGTCTTCACGGACATCCTCGACCAGGAGATGTCCGACGGGAACGGCCGCCGCATCGTCAGCACGACCGACCGCTTCGTCGCGCTGTCGCCGTTCGCGCCGCGATTCCCGTTCGAGACCTGGATCCTGCCGCGCGCGCACCGGTCGAGCTTTCACATGATCGACGACCCGGAGGAGATGCTCGACTTCGCGCGCATCCTCAAGGACACGCTGCAGCGGCTCAACGTCGCGCTCGACCATCCGCCGTTCAACATGGTGTTGCACACGGCGCCGATGGGCGACGACGACCTGCCGTACTACCACTGGCACCTGGAGATCATGCCCAAGCTGACGCGCGTGGCCGGGTTCGAGATCGGGTCGGGCTTCTACATCAACCCGACGCCGCCCGAAGACGCCGCGCAGTATCTCCGGGAGATCGTCGCGCTCACCTAGGCACCGGTTCCGGGCACGCCGCACGGCGTGCCCGGACGGCGCCCCGGCGAGCCCCCAACGGCACGAGGGAACCGGCGTGAAGCCCCTCTCCATCGCTCACTTCGCGAGCGAGATGGCCCCGCTGGCCAAGGTCGGCGGGCTCGGCGACGTGGTGTCCGCACTGGCGCGCGAACAGGCCCGCCGCGGCCATCGCGTTCTGGTCGTGCTGCCGCAGTACCGCGACCTCGCGATCCCGGACGACTGGACGGGCACCGACCTGGGATCGACGCGCGTCCCGTGGGGCATCGCGTCGGAGCCGGCACGGTTCCGGATCGCGGAGAGCCCGGACGGCCACCTGCGCGTGCTTCTCGTGCAGCACGCGGGCGAGCGCAAGTTCTTCGACCGGCCCGGCATTTACGACGACCCGCGCACGCGCGAGGGTCACCCGGACAACCCGGAGCGGTTCCTGTTCTTCGCGCGCGCGGCGCTCGAGGGCATCAAGGGCTTCGGCGAGACGTTCGACGTGCTGCACGCGCACGACCAGCAGGCGGCGTGGGTGCCGTGCTTCGTCCGCACGCACGACGCCGACGAACCGGCGTTCGCGGGGACGGCGACCGTGTACACGATCCACAACCTCGGGTACCAGGGGCTCGTGGATCCGTGGATCATGAGCGTGGCCGGGTTCTCGCGCGAGCTGTTCTTCCCGCAGAGCCCGTTCGAGTACTGGAACCGCGTCAACTTCATGAAGGTGGGCATCGTGTTCGCCGACCTCGTCTCCACCGTCAGCCCGACGTACGCGCTCGAGATCCAGTCGAGCGGCGAGTACGGCTGCGGCCTCGAGGGCGTGCTGCGCCGCCGCACCGGCGACGTGCGCGGCATCCTGAACGGCATCGACGACGACGTGTGGGACCCGGCGCGCGATGCGTTCCTCGACGTGCACTTCGACCGCGAGCACCTGGACGGCAAGAACGCCAACCGCCGCATGCTCTCGCTCGCGTGCGGGTTCCCGCTCGATCCGGACTGGCCCACGGTCGGGATCGTGTCGCGGCTCGTGGAACAGAAGGGCTTCGACCTGATCGAGCAGGCCGAGAAGGAACTCTGCGAGCTGCCCGCGCGCTTCGTGATCCTGGGCGTCGGCCAGCCGCGCTACCACGACCTCTTCCGCCGGCTCGCGTTCGAGCGGCCGTGGCAGTGGCACTTCGCGACCGCGCACGACGAAGCGCTCGCGCACCGGATCGAGGCCGGCTCGGACTTCTTCCTCATGCCCTCGCGCTACGAGCCGTGCGGCCTGAACCAGCTCTACTCGCTGCGCTACGGCACGGTGCCGGTCGTCCGCGCCACCGGCGGGCTCGCGGACACCGTGCGCGAGTTCGACCCGATCACGCGCGAGGGGAACGGGTTCGTCTTCCACGCGTTCCAGGCCGACGAGATGGTCATGGCGCTGCGCCGCGCGCTCGCCGTGCACAGCGAACCCGATCTCTGGCAGGTGCTGCAGCGCAACGGCATGGCGCACGACTTCAGCTGGCGCTCCAGCGCGGACGGCTACGACCGCCTCTACGAGGAAGCGCTCGCGCGCGTCGCGCACGGCCGCGCGCCGACCCTCGACTCGGTCCGGGACAACTTCTAGCTCCGCACCCCGGCGCGCATGGACCCGACCCTCTGGCACGCGCGCCCGCTCCTCGCCCTGGCGAGCCTGCTGCCGGCGCCGCTGGGCGCACTCTGGATGGTGCTGGCGCCGGCGCTGCCCGTGTTCCGCGACCGCCGCGGCCTCTTGGGCGCACTGACGTGGCTCGCGACACGCGTGGCGTTCGCGGTGCTGGTGTGGGGCGTGCTCGGGCACCGCGGCGTCGACGAGAACGCGTTCTTCCTGCCGCAGGCGCGGCACGCGATGGCGGGGGAGATCCCGTACCGCGACTTCGCGAGCGCCTACGGGCCGCTCTTCGCACCGCTACTCGGGCTGGCGCTGCGATTCTTCGGCGAGACCGGGCCGTTCGCGCTCTTCCTCGCCGCCGACTTCGTGGCGTGGCGCGCGCTGGCCGCGGCCGAGGGCGAAGCGTCCGAGTGCGCGTGGGCCTACGCGTCGATGCCGGTCGTCTGGTACCTCGCAGTGCGCTACGCGCAGGACGAGCCGCTCGGCGCGGCGTTCGTGGCGCTGGCGTGGTGGGCGCACCGGCGCGACCGGCCCGCGTGGGCGGGGCTCGCGCTGGGCGTGGGGCTCGTGGTCACCAAGCCGCTCTTCGCGCTGCTTGCGCTGCCGTTCCTGCTCGGCTCGCGCGCGCGCGCGCGGCTCGCGCTCGCGGCGGCCGCGCCCGTGGCGCTCGTCTACGGCACGCTGCTCGCGTGGCACGTGCCGGTGCTGCAGCCGTTCGCGCTCGAGGGCGCGAACTTCGGCGTCGGGCCCACGCTCTGGCGGCTGCCCGTGGTGCTCGGCGGCTTCGACCTGCCGGGGCTCGCCGGCTGGCTGCCGTTCGCGGCGTTGGTGGCGGTGGGCGCGATCCTGCTCGCGCGGCGCGGCGCGGGGCCGGAGGCGCACGCGGTGTGGCAGTACGGCGCGTTCGCGGCTCTGGCGCCGAAGTTCATGAACATGTACGCGATCCTGTGGGCGCCGCTGCTCGCCGCGTGGGCCGCGCCCGATCCCGACCGGCGCGGCTGGCTCGTGCTCTACGCGAGCCTGCTGCCGCTCGCGTGGGTGCTCGACTCCGGGCCGCTGCAGGGGCTCTTCGGCGTCGGCTGGCGGCTCGTGGCGATCGTGGGCATCCCGGCGATCGCGGCGCTCGCGCTCTGGCCGCTGTGGGACATGCGGCGCGCGGCGGGGGTCAGTCGGGCAGCACGATGACGGCCGTGGCCTTGAACGAGGCCCAGACCGTGCCGCCCGCCACCAGCCCGAGCGCCTCGGCGCCGCCGCGCGTCACCTGCGCCGCGAGCGGCGGCCGCGAGTCGATCAGAACGCGCACGCGCTCGCCGTCGGGCGGCTCGGGCACGAGTTCGACGATCGTGCCCGCGAGCACGTTGCGCGCGCTGCTGCTGGGCCGGGCGGCCGAGAGCGTGACGTCGTGCGGGTGCACGAGCACGCGCACCGCGCCGTCGCGGCCGGGATCGGGGATCGTCAGCGTGCCGCCCGCGACCGCGAGCGTGGCCGCGTCGCCGGCACCGTGCCGCTCCACGGCGCCCTCGAACAGGTTCACCCCCAGAAACTCGGCCACGTAACGCGAGCGCGGATGGCGCACGAACTCGGCGCGCTCGCCGGCCTGCGTCACGCGCCCGGATTCGAGCGCGGCGATGCGGTCGCCGAGCGCCAGCGCCTCGGCCGGGTCGTGCGTCACGAGCAGCGTGACGCAGGGCAGCGACGCGAGCAGCCGGCGCAGCTCGCCGCGCACGGCGCGCCGCGTCACGAGGTCGAGCGCGGCGAGCGGCTCGTCGAGCAGCAGCACCTCGGGCTCGAGCACCAGCGCGCGCGCCAGCGCGACGCGCTGCTGCTGGCCGCCCGAGAGCTCGCGCGGGCGGCGGTGCGCGAGCGGCGCGATCCCGAGCCGCTCGAGCGCCGCGTCGGCGCGCGCGCGCCGCGCGCGCGCGGGCACGCCGCTCGCGGCGAGCCCGAACGCGACGTTCTCGCGCGCGTCCAGGTGCGGAAAGAGCGCGTAGTCCTGCGGCACCCAGCCGACGGGCCGCGCCTCGGGCGGCACCCACGTGCCGGCCTCGCGGTCGGCGAGCACGCGGCCGCCGAGCGTGATGCGCCCCGCGTCCGGCGCGAGCAGCCCGGTGACGAGCCGCAGCAGCGTGCTCTTGCCCGAGCCGCTCTCGCCCACGAGCACCGTGACCGCGCCGCGGGGCGCGGCGAGGGTGGCGTCGAGCGCGAACTCAGCGAGCTGGAGCCGGACCTGGACGTCGAGCACGGGCGAGCGGCGCGGTGGCGAGTGGGAGGGCCGTGCGCAGCCCGAGCAGCAGCAGGCACGACATGGCGAGCAGCAGCAGCGACAGCACGGCGGCGACCGACGGATCGGACTGCATCGCCACGTAGACGGCGAGCGGCAGCGTCTGGGTGGTGCCGGGCAGGTTGCCCGCGAACGTGATCGTGGCGCCGAACTCGCCGAGCGCGCGCGCGGCGGACATGGCGAGGCCGGCGGCCAGCGACGGCATCGCGAGCGGCAGCACGATCCGCCGGAAGCGCTCGAACTCGCCCGCGCGCAGCGTGGCCGCCGCGTCGGTGAGCCGCGGATCCACGCCCGCGAAGCCGGCCCGCGCCGCCGAGACGAAGAAGGGCACGGCCATGAACACCTGCGCCACGACCACCGCCGCGGTGGTGAAGGGGAGCGTGATCCCGAACGCCGAGAGCGCGCGGCCCGCGAGCCCGGCGCGCCCGAACGCCATCAGCAGCGCGAAGCCGGCCACCGTGGGCGGCAGCACCATCGGCAGGTCGACCAGCGCCTCGACCACCCGCTTGCCCGGGAACTCGCGCGTCGCGAGCACGTAGGCGGCGGGCGTGCCCAGCAGCGCCACGACCGCGGTCGCCGCCACGCTCGTCAGCGCCGAGAGCCGCAGCGCGTCGCGCACGGCCGGATCGCCGAGCCGCGCGACCACGTCGGCCAACGCCACGTGCCCGAGCAGCCCCGCGAGCGGCAGGGCGAGCAGCAGCGCCAGCACGGCAAGCGCGAGAAACGCCGCCGCGCGCGGTGCGCCGTCGCGGTTCAACGCGCCGCCTCCACGCGGATCAGGCCGTTGCGCTCGAGCACGCGCTGGCCGGCCTCGGACCGCACCAGTTCCACGAACGCCCTGGCGAGCTCCGGGTGCGCCGAGCCGGCGAGCGGCGCGATCGGGTAGGTCGCGATCACGTTGAGCGAATCCGCGAGCGGCAGCACGCGCACGTAGCGCGCGAGCGCCGGGCTCACGTCCGAGCGATACGCGACGCCCGCGTCGGCCTCGCCGAGCTGCACCTTGGTCACCACGGCCTTCACCGTCTCTTCTTCCGAGACCACGTTGGCGAGCACGCGTCCCGTCCAGCCGGCGGGCATGCCCGCGCCGACGTGCCGCAGCATCTCGCGCGCGTAGTGGCCCACCGGCACGGCGTCTGCGGCGAGCACCAGCTTAAGCCCTGGCTTCGCGAGGTCGTGGACGGCGGCGAGCCGGGCCGGGTTGGTGGCCGGCACGATCACCGCCAGGCGGTTGCGCGCGAACACGGCGGGCTCGCCCGCGAGCAGGTGTCGGGTGCGGGCTTCGGACATCCAGCGCTCGTCGGCCGAGGCGAACACGTCGCCCACGGCGCCCTGCGAGAGCTGCGCGACCAGCGTCTGCGATCCGGCGAGCACCAGCCGCACGCGCACGCCGGGATGCGCCGACTCGAACGCGTGGGCGAGATCGCCGAACGCGCTCGAGAGCGACGCGGCCGCGAACACGCGCATCTCGACCGGCGCGGGGGCGGCGCGTCCCGCGCGGGCGGGGCCGAGCAGGAGGGCGAGCGTGGTGACGACGGCGAACAGGCCGCGAAGCGCGGAGCGACGCGGACTCATCGCGGGGCGGATTCCTTGCCCATCATGACCTCGGTCGACTTGATGACGGCGAACGCGGTGTCTCCGGCCGCGAGCGCCATGCGGCGCGCGGACGAACTGGTGATCACCGAGACGAGTTCCTGGTCCCCGATCCGCAGCGTCACTTCGGCCATCAGCCCGTCCATGCGCACCGAGGTGACCGTGCCGCGCAGGCGGTTGCGCGCGCTGAGATCGATCTGCGGGCCGTCCGTCGCGGGCGCGAGCGTGACGCCCGGCGCCGCGGCGGCGGGCGAGGCGGCGAGCAGCCGCTCGATCTGCTCGCGGGGGAAGAGCCATTTGCGGCCGACGCGCACGGCCGGCAGCTTGCCGGTGCGTGCGAGCCCCTGGACGCGCTTGACGTTCAGGTGGAGCAGCGTGGCCGCCTCGTGGGCATTGAGCGTCTGCATGGGGTCTCCCGTCGGCTGGGAACCGGATCCTGCGGGTGCTAAAATGTCTTTGTAGGATCCAAGAGGTCATTTTAGGTCATCTAACCACCGATATCCAGTCCGCCACGCTCCCCCACGGCGCGGCCGAGGTCCTTCATGCGCCGCCGATCCGCCGTCCTCACGATCGCCGCGGCCGCGCTGCTCGCCTTCGCGGGCGCCGCGTCCGCCGTCGACTCCACCGCCACCGCGCCCGCGCCGGCGCCCGTGCCGCCGCCGCGCGTGGGCGGCTACCTCCAGTTCCGCGAGCTGTTCCAGGAGCACGTGGGCTGGAGCGCGTCACTGGTTCGCGCCCGCTTCTCGGTCGACGGCTCGCTGCCGAACGCGTTCAGCTACAAGCTGCTGTTCGAGGGCGAGGCGTCCAACGGCGCGAAGTCGGCCGCGACGCCGAGCCTGCGCGAGGCGTACGCGCGCTGGACGCACGCGCCGTTCACGCTCACGGGTGGGCAGTTCAAGACGCCGTTCACGCGCGAGTACCTGATCCCGATCACGCAGCTCGAGACGGCCGACCTCGCCGTGGCGGTGGACTCGCTCGCGCCCAAGTACGACGTCGGCGTCATGGCCGAGTACGCGCCGCGCCCGTGGGTGACCGCGTCGCTCGGCTGGTTCAACGGCGAGGGCCAGAACGCGATCGCGAACCGCGACTCGATGGTGCTCGTGATCGGCCGGCTCGCTGCGCGGCCGGTGCCGCAGCTGGGGCTCGGCGCGAGCGCCACGCACGAGGGCGCGGACAGCCTGCGCTACGGCTTCGACGGCCAGCTCGAGCAGTGGGGCGGGCTCGTTCGCGCCGAGTGGATGACGCGGCACCGCAAGGGCCACGCGAGCGACAAGGACGACGTGGGCTGGACGCTCTTCGGCCAGTACCGCGCGACGCCCACGATCGCGCCGTTCGTGCGGCTCGAGGACTTCCAGCGCCCGTGGTACGGGCCCGCGCGCCGCGTGCGCGCCTACTCGGCCGGCGCCAACCTCGACCTCGCGCCGACGCGCGTGAAACTGCTGCTCGAATGGTCGCAGCGCCGCACGGGCAAGCTCCAGCAGCGCACGGATGTGGGCATCGCGCAGCTGCAGCTGCGCTTCTAGGCTCGCGCCGGACGCACGAGGGCCCGCACGCGTGCGCGTGCGGGCCCTCGCCGTTTGCGTCAGCGGGCCGCGACGGCCGCCGGGATGTGCGCGAACGCCTGCTCGAGGTCGGCGATCAGGTCCGCCGGATCCTCGATCCCGACGGCGTAGCGCACGAGCCCGTCGGTGATGCCCGCCTCCAGGCGGTGTTCGCGCGAGACGCCCGCATGTGTCATCGACGCGGGGTGCTCGATCAGCGTCTCGACGCCGCCCAGCGAAACGGCGAGCGTCGCCACCTGCACGTGGTCCATCACTGCGCGGCCGGCGTCGATCCCGCCCTTGAGCTCGAACGCGATCATGGAGCCGAACCCGCTCATCTGCCGCGCCGCCAGCGCGTGCTGCGGGTGCGAGGGCAGGCCGATGTAGCGCACCCACGCGACCTCGGGCCGCGCCTCGAGCCAGCGCGCGATCTCGATCGCGCCCGCCTGCGCGCGCTCGACGCGCAGCCCCAGCGTCTTCACGCCGCGCAGCACCAGCCACGCCTGGTGCGGGTCCATGTTGCACCCGAGCGAGGTCATGAGCGGGCGGAGGCGCTTGAGCATCTCGGGCGTCTTCGTCACCACGATGCCGCCGACCACGTCGGCGTGCCCGTTGATGAACTTGGTGATCGAGTGCAGCGACACGTCCGCGCCCAGGTCGAGCGGCTTCTGCAGGTAGGGAGAGGCGAACGTGTTGTCCACCGCGAGCACCGCACCGTGGGCGTGCGCGAGCTTCGCCATCTCGGCGATGTCCGTGACCTGCATCGCCGGGTTGGACGGCGACTCGATGTACACGAGCTTGGTCTCGGGGCGCAGCGCGCGCCGGACGTTCTCGGGGTTGGTCGAGTCGACGAACGTCGCGGTCACGCCGAAACGGGCGAGGTGCGTCTCGACGAGGCCGCGCGAGGGTCCGTAGACCGAGGCCGTGCTCACCATGTGCGCGCCCTGCCCGAGCAGCGCCATGTAGACGACCGCCACCGCGCCCATGCCGGAACTGGTCGCGATCGCGCCGGCGCCGTTCTCCAGTTCGGCGACGCACTCCTCGAGCGCGGCGATGGTCGGGTTGCCGAGCCGGGTGTAGATGTAGCCCTCGCCCTGGCCGGCGAAGAGCGCGGCGCCGTGCTGCGCGTCGCGGAAGGCGAACGTCGAGCTCTGGTAGATCGGCACCGTGACGGCCCCGGTGGGGTCGGCATGGTGCCCGGCGTGGACGAGTCGCGTATGGATTCCGTGCTTGCGGGAGTTCATCGGGAGGTTCCTCGAGGTCGAGGTGAACGGCGCGAGGGCGAACCGCGGCGCGAGTCTATCGGCCGGATGCTGCTCGCCCGGTCGCGCACACCCCGTGGGAGAACGCAGCGGCCGAAAGGATCCCGGCAGCTTCTGCCGCTCCGGAGCGCCCGCACGGCGCCCGGCGGCGGGCCGGCGGTCCGGGAGCGCGCGTGGTGACCGGCATTTCGCGGGGTGCGTGCCGGCCGCGGCGCGTGGCACCTCGCTTGCAGTCCCGGCGTGGGGCCGCCGCGATCGCCGCGGGGCGCCCGCATCCGGACCGGACGACCCACCCAGGTGGATCCATGCTCGCGAAGATCCTGGCGGCCGAGCCGCCGTTCCCGGCGTACCTCCATCGCCACATCCTGCAGCTCTGGCTGATCAAGCACCGCCGCCCGCCGCGCAACGAGAGCGAGCGGCGCCGCGCCGTCTACGAATACCTGGTGCGCGGCAGCCGCAAGCGCGAGGGCGTGGATTGCGTGGTGCTCGCCAGCGACGCGCTCGCCGCGTGGCTGTCGGAGCCGGACGAGCACGTGCGCGGCTTCGGGCCGGTGCCGCGGCTCGCGGCGATCGTGCACCAGTTCAGCCGCGACCTGCGCAAGCGCTACGACCTCTCGGTCGAGCGCGACTACTGCGAGTTCGCCTGCTACGTGGCGCTCACGCTGCAGTCCACCATGCGCTGGCCGGAATCGCTGGTCGGCGACGCGTTCCGCGACGTGCTCTGGTCGCCCGCGCCCGGGATCGAGCCGGGCAGCGCGCTGGGCGTGACGCGCGCGCTGCTCTTCGTGCGCCGGGTGGCGACGCCGCTGCGCGGGCTCGATCTTTCGCGGCCCGCGGACTACTCGCAGGCGCTGCTGCGCGTGCTCGCCGACGTGGACGAGGGCGCGCTGCCCCGCTACGTGCTCTCGCCCGCGCAGTGGGAGCGGCTCGCCGCCCCGGTGCCGACGCCGGCGCGGCGGCTCGTGCTGACCGGCCTCACGCACCACCTCGTGGTCGAACGCGGGCTCGTCGCCGAGCGCGACCTGGGCCGCGCCGAGGTCGCCGAGACCGTGCGGCGCGAGATCCCCGGGCTCGTCGCGCGCCTGCGGCTGCCCGAGCCGCTGCGCGCCGCGCACGGCCTGCGCGCGGCCCGCATCGACCCGATCGCGCCGGCGCACGCGGCCGCGCGCGAACCCATCGTGACGATCGTCGGCCCCGTGAGCCACGGCTCGGGCCTGGGCGCCGCCTCGCGCGCCACGGTGGAGGCGTGCGGCGCCGCCGGCGTCGCGTACGACGTGCTCAACCACGTCGCGACGTGGGGACGGACCGACGAGGCCGAGGACGCACGCGAGCGGCCCTCGATTCGCGGCGACATCAACGTGATCCACTTCAACCCCGACGTGCTGATCGAGAACCTGGCCGAGTTCGGGCTCGAACAGTTCGAGGGCCGCTACAACATCGGGTTCTTCTTCTGGGAGACCTCGATCCCCACGCTCGCGCACCGCCTGGGCACCGATCTCGTGGACGAGGTCTGGGTCTCGAGCGAGTACCTGCGCGACGTGTTCCGCAAGGCCACCGACAAGCCGGTCACGGTGGTCGGCACGCCGGTGCCGCGGATCGGCGACCTCACCTGGGCCAACCGCGCGTACTTCGGGATCCCCGAGGACCGCTTCACGTTCGCCTACACGTTCGACGGCGCGTCGCGCTTCACGCGCAAGAACCCCGTGGCCGCCGTGCGGGCGTTCCAGCTCGCGTTCCCGGGCGACGAGCACGTGCACTTCGTGATCAAGACGCACAACACCCAGCTGCTCTCGAGCGCCGACGAGGCCACCTACGCGGCGCTGCGGCGCACCGCGCGCGAGGACCGGCGGATCACGATCATCGACGACAGCTTCACCTCCAACGAGGTGCACGGCCTGATCTCGGTCTGCGACTGCTACGTCGCGCTGCACCGTTCGGAAGGGCTCGGGCTCGGGATGGCCGAGGCGATGAAGCTGCGCGTCCCGGTGATCGCCACCGGTTACTCGGGCAACGCCGACTTCACCACCGAGGCGAACGCGTGGCCCGTGCGCTACACGCTCGTGCCGGTACCCGCCCGGGACTTCGTCTACGACGAGCCGGGGCAGGAGTGGGCCGAGCCGGACGTCGAGCACGCCGCGCAGCGCATGCTGGAGGTGCGCACGTCGCCGGACCGCGAGGCGAGGGTGCAGCGCGCGTACGAGTTCGTGCAGGCGCGCTACGACATCGAGACCGTGGGCCGCGGCTACCGCGAACGCTTCGCCGCGATCCGGGCCGGGCTCGCCGGCGCCCGCGAGCCGCTGCGGGCCGCCGCCGGCCGCTAACGCTTCCGCACCAAACGACGGCGGGCGCGCCGCGAGGGCGCGCCCGCCGTTCGCATGCCGGGGCTCAGGCCGCCGCGCGCGCCGCGCCGGCGTCCAGCATCGCGACGATCCGCCCCGCGATGTCGGCGACGGGGCCGTTCCAGTTGCCCGCCTCGCGCTGCATGCAGATCGTGACGTCCTCGTACCAGCCGTTCCAGCGCCAGTCGACGTCCATCACGCAGGCGACGCAGGTGGGCACCCCCATGGCCGCGGACAGGTTGGGGATCGCCGTTTCGGTCGACACCACGAGGTCCAGCCCGGCGATCACGTCGGCGGTATCGAGGAAGTCGCGCGCCTCGCGCAGCGGCTCCGCCAGCCCGAACACCCGGGCGTCCGACTCGCGCGGGCCGCGGTGCAGCGACACCCACTCGATGCCGTCCACTTCGAGCAGCGGCGCGAAGTTCTCGAGCGTCGTGGAGCGCACCTGGTCGTAGGCGTAGTTCGGGTTGCCCGCCCAGTTGATGCCCACCCGCAGGCGGTCGCCCGCCACGGTCCCCGGCCGCGAGATCCACGGCCGAGTGGGCACGTCCTCGAGCCGCTGGATGCCGAGCAGCCACGGCAGGCTCATCACCGGCGCCCACAGGTCCCACGCGTGGTCCGCGGGCGAGGTCACGACCGCGAGGCGCGGGTCGATCGCGGCCACGAGCCGCACCAGCGGGCCGGGGGCGACGATCACCACCTTCGCGAAGCGGTCCGCGAGCGTGGGGAAGAAGCGGCTCATGAGCACGACGTCGCCGAGGCCCTGCTCGGGGACGACCAGCAGCGTCGCGTCGGGCCGCGCGTCACCCGTCCACGCCGGGCCGCGCAGGTCGCGCCCGAGTCCCAGCAGCCCGCGCCGGTGCTCCAGCAGCGGCAGTCCGTGCTCGAGATCCTTCTCGAGCATCAGCACGTGCCCCAGGTTGAAGCGCGCCATGGGATGCGCGCCGGCCAGCTCGAACGCACGCTTCGCGTCGTCCAACCGGCGCAGGCCCTTGCACGCCATGCCGAGGTTGATGAACGCGTTCGCGTCTCCCGGCCGCGCCGCCAGCGCCTGCTCGCACGCGGAGATCGCCAGCTCGTGCGCGCCGCTGCGGTTGCAGGCGACCGCGAGGTTCACGAGCGCGTCGGGAAAGGGCGGCTGCAGCTCGACCGCGGTCGCGAAGGCGTTCAGCGCGCCGGCGTGATTGCGGCGCTCCAGGAGCACGAGCCCGAGCAGGTTCTGGGCGACCGCCTGGCGCGGATCGTCGTCGAGGATGGCGCGCAGTTCCTGCTCGGCGCCGTCCAGGTCGCGGCGTTCCAGCCGGGCCGCGGCGTGCTGCAGTCGTTTCCGCATCGGGACTCCTCCGGTGACGCCGAGGGTCCACGCCGCGGCCGGCGGGGCCGGCGGCATGCGGCGGAGCGCCCGGTGACCGGGCGGCCCGTCTCCCCTCGTTCCCGGGAGTTATCGGCCGCGGCGGGTCGGCGCTGCAGGACTCCTCAGCGCTCGAGAAACGGGTTGTGCTCGGAAGAATGCAGCTGGCCTGAGGCGTGCAGAACACCTCAGGCATGACGACCTTCATCCCACCGTTCTGCCCCAACCCGAGCTGTCGCTACCACAAGGCCGAACGTGCCTTGTGGCGCTGGTCCCACGCCGGCTACTACACCCGCCAGGCCCGCCCCCGCCGCATCGCCCGTTTCCGCTGTGACCACTGTGGGCGCAACTTCTCCACCCAGACCTTCGCCTCCACCTACTGGCTCCGCTATCCCAAGCGGCTGATCCCGGTCGCGCACCGGCTGCTCGGGGGCTCGGCCCTGCGCCAGATCGCACGCGAGTTCAAGGCCTCGCCGCAGTCGATCATGAACCTCGCGCTGCGTCTGGGGCGC
>JBGAML010000015.1:0-120384 GCA_044223005.1 Candidatus Eiseniibacteriota bacterium | reverse complement strand
GCCCGCGGACGATCCGTCCGCGGGCCGCGTGCGTTCGGGGATCAGGCCGCCGCGGCGGCGGGCGGCTGGAGACGTTCGCGAATGCGCGCGACCAGGTCGCGCACCTCGTACGGCTTGGTCATGAAGAGGTCGGCGCCCAGTTCGAGCGCGAGCTTGCGATCGGTCTCGCCGGTGCGCGCGCTGAGGATGAAGATGGGCATGCGACGGTAGCGCTCGTCGAACTTGAGGGCCCGGCAGACCTTGTAGCCGTCCATGCGCGGCAGCATCAGGTCCAGCACCAGCAGGTCGGGCCGCTCGGCGCGGGCCATGTCGAGCCCACGTTCGCCGTCGGAAGCTTCGAGCACGTCGAAGCCCTCGGCCTCGAGGCCGAAGCGCAGCACGGAAAGAAGGTCGGGTTCGTCGTCGACGATCAGGATACGAGCTCGGGCATCCGGCATGACGGGTCTCGGGGAGGGTCAGGGCGGTCCAGCGGTTCGGGACCGGTATCGGCACCCCGGCCATGTTCCTGCAGTGCTTTTCGCCCGGTGTCGGGTCAATCCACCGAGCCGTCCCCGCGCACGAATTCCGTACTCCGGGAGGCCTCGGCGCCGCTCACGGTGTCGCGGACTCGGACTTCGAGCCGGTATCGGCCCGCCGGCAGCGTCGAAACCGGCACGCTGACGAACTGCCGGCGCATCCCGCCGACGTTGGTCTCCTCGCGGAACGCCTGCACCTCGGGGGTCGCGCCACGCGGTGCGAGCGCGCGCTGGATCCAGATCCGCGGATCGCGCCGGGCGGAGCGCACGCGATACTCGTACTCGAAGTGCGCTTCCCCGCGGGCATCCGGCGTGAGCTGGTAGATCTCGAAGTACGCCGTGAGCGGCGTCCCCGCCGGGCTGCGGCCGGACGGATTCGCGTCGAGCCGCACCGACGTCCCGTTCGGGATCGGCGTCCCGCAGGTGAGCACGAGATCGCTGAGCGCGAGCGTCGTGTCGGGCGCGCGGACGTCGATCGGCATGCGCACGCTGCCGCGGCGGCGGCCGGCGTGGACCGAGAGCCCGACCACCCAGTGGCCCGGCGGCAGGTCGGTGGCGAAGTCGGCCACGCGCGCCGTCGCCGCGCTGCACGCCGACGGCGAGAGCGGGCGCGTGAGCCGCGTCCGCTCGCGGCCGGTGCTGTCGAGCACCACCGCGGTCGCGACCAGGCTGTCTCCCGGCGACGACGGTGCCTCGAGCGCGGCGAACACGTGACCGCCGCCCGCGTTCTGGAAGCGCGCGACCTGTCCCTGCACGGGCACGGCCACCGCACCGGGCGGCAACGCGCGGAACACGCCGCGCAGTTCGTGCGTGCCGACGTCCCCGCGCGCCGCGACGGCGTCGGGATCCGGCCGCGGATCCGGATCGTGGTCCGTCGCGGTCGGCAGCATGTAGGTTTCGGACAGCGTGCGGTCCTGCAGCGCGACCGTCATCCCCAGTTCGGGGTAGCCCCAGACGAGCACGTTCATCGGGTACATCATCTGCGACGTCGTGCCCACGCGGCCGTAGAGCAGCGTGCCGAGCGGGTTGTAGTCCACGGTCGAGGGCGGGCCGTAGCGCACGTAGATCTCGCCGCGCTCGTCCCAGTCGCGGCGCTTCGGGTCGAAGAACAGGAAGTACGCCTCGGTCACCCGCGTCCAGTACTCGAGCTGCGCCTCGTTCTGCACGGTCGTGGGATCGGGGTCGTGATCGGTCCAGAAGCGGCGCGCGTACTCGGCCTTCGCGCCCGCGGGCAGGTGGTTGTACTCGGCCGTGTCCGCTTCGGTCGCGACCGGCGCGAAGTCCTCGAAATGCTGGCGCAGCGACCGCGCCAGCCGCGGCAGCGCGAGGCGATACGCGGCCTCGGCGCCGTCGACGTCGCCGAGGTGCCAGCGCGCGGCCGCCACGGCGAGCTGCGCCTCCGGCAGCGCGGGCGCGCAGCGCAGCGCATGCTGTGCCGCGCTCGCGGCCCCGAGCGAATCGTCGTGCGCGGTCCGCAGCGACGCCAGCAGCAGCCACGCGTCCACCATCGTGCTGTCCAGGCGCGCGGCCGCCTCGAAGTGCTCGATCGCCTGGCGGAGCGAGCTGCCCTCGAGGTACTTGAGCCAGTCGCGCCGCCAGATCTGCCCGAGCCCGAACTGCGCGTCGGGATCGTCCGGCGTCAGCGCGACCACGCGTTCCCACGCCTTGCGCGACGCGCGCGCGTAGCCCGCGGCGGCGTAGGCGCGCGCGAGCTGGAGCTCGTACTCGGCCTCGAGCGGCTGCAGCTGCACCGCCTGCTCGAGCTCTCCGATCGCGAGCCGGCGTCCCTCGATCGTGCGCAGGGCGAGATGCTGCGTCGCCTTCGCCACGAGCGCCGCGGCACGGCGGGCACGCCCGTCGAGGCGCACAGGACCGTCGGCCGCCACGACGCCGGTCGCGGCGAGGGCGAGCAGGAGCACGGAGAGCAGGAGGGTTCGAACCGTGTGGCGGCAGTCGGTCATCGCGTCGAGGCCGCCCGGGACGGGGCGGCGCGGCCATGCGCCCGGTGCTTCGCGGTCGATGCGAGTATCGGCGGCGGCCCCGGGCAGGGTCAACGCGAATCGGCGCGCGCTTGACGGCCGCGGGCCGCGCCGGGAAGGTGCCGCGCGTGACCGATCCCACGACCTCCGCGGGCCCGACGCCCACACACGCCTGCCGGGCGCTCGCGCCCGGCGCGGCCCGCGCTCGTCTCGCCGACGCCATCGTGCTCGACGTGCGCGAGGAGAACGCGTTCGCCCGCGGCCACCTCGCGGGCGCCGCGCGGCTCGCCCCGGCCGAGTTCGGTGAGCGCCGCGCGGAACTGCCGCCGCGCACCGCGTGCGTGCTGGTGGTGCACGACGAGCCGGCGGCGGCGCGCGCGGCCGCCGAGACGCTCGCGGCGCTCGAGTACCGCGACGTCGCCTGGCTCGACGCCGCCCTCGCGGAGTTTCCGGGCGGGCACACCGACTTGGGGCCCGCCGCGCGCGCCTGGCGCCCCTCGCCGTTCGTCGAACGCATGCGGCCGCACCTCGCGCCGGGGCGCGCGCTCGACCTCGCGGCGGGCTCGGGGCGCGAGTCGGTCTTCCTCGCGATGCACGGGTGGCAGGTCGAGGCGTGGGATCACGATCCCGTCGCGCTCGCGCGCGCGAGCGCACTGGCGGCGCGGCACGGCGTCGAGCTCTCGACGCGGGTCGTCGAACTCGAGACGGCCGACGCGGGCCCGGGCACGTGGGACGCGATCGTCGTCTGCCGCTTCCTGCACCGCCCGCTCTTTCCGTGGATCGAACGCGCGCTCGCGCCCGGCGGTACGCTCGTCTACGAGACGTTCCGGCGCGGGCAGGAGGTGCACGGGCGCCCCAAGCAGCCGCGATTCCTGCTCGAGCCCGGCGAGCTGACGGCGAGCTTCCCGCTGCTGCGCGTCGAATGCTACGAGGAGCACGAACCCGAGGGCGGCCCCGTGATGGCGCGCGTGCTCGCGCGCCGGCCCGGCGCGGGGCCGCGCGAGCGCGCGGCCCCGGCGGCGCCGGACGGGATCAGCGCACCGAGCGCTTGACCACCATGACGCTGCACGGCGCGTGCCCCACGACGTGGGCCGCCACGCTGCCGAGCACGAGCTTCGCGAGCCCGGTCCGTCCGTGCGATCCCACGACCACGAGTTCGGCCCCTTCGGAACGCGCGACGTCCACGAGCACTTCGCGCGCGTCACCTTGCAGCACGCGCGACTCGGCCGTGATGCCCGCCGCCTGCAACTCCGTGCGGGCGCGATCGGCGAGTTCCTGGTGGTGCCGCGTGAGGTCGTCCACGACCTCGGGCGGGTACGCGACCGCGGGAGCGTAGATCTCCGCGTACGCGGTGACGGGGGCGCGCACGGCCGACGCGACGATCACCCGCGTTCCGGCCGGCCACGACTGCGAGCAGATCCAGCGCAACGCCGCCTGCGCGTGCGGCGAGTCGTCGAAACCCAGCACCATCTTCATCTCCACCTCCCGGCTGCCGGAGCAGCCTCGACCCGGTGGCTTCGGCGTGCACGCGTTCGCCGCCCGCTCCACCGGCGACCCCATTCTAGCGCGGACGCCGCGCACGCGCCGGCCGCGTGCCCCGGTGGGTGCGCGTTTTCGGGCGCGACTTTGCCCTTCCGTGACGTGCACCGTAGACTTTTCCCGAGGTTTCCGACCCCCCGCACCGTCCGTTCCGTCATCCGTTCTCGAGGGGCCCCCATGCGCCGTTCCGTTCTCGCCCTCCTGCCCGCGCTCGTGCTCGGGCTCGCGCTTCCTGCCGCGGCTTCCGCCGCCCCCACGTCCGCCCTTTCCACCCGCGCCCGCACGCTCCTCGCCGACGCCCGCGCATGGCCCGCCGCCAGCGTCGTCGCCGTCGGCCACGTGCGCGACGGCGCGAGCGAACTCGAGAGCGCGGGCAACATCCTCGCGCTCTACTGCGACGCCGGCAGCGAAGGCGTGCAGCTGCGCGTGAGCCTCGTCGCGCCCGTCAGCGTGCGCGAGCAGCATCCCGTGTTCGCGCAGGCCGGAGTGCGTGTGATCGTGCTCCTCGACGAGGGCACGGGCGCCAACACCACGCTGCCCGCGCCGCTCTCCGGACCGGCGCCGATGGCGTGGGATCGCGTGGTGCTGCTCGACGCGAACGGCAGCGCGACCGTGGCCGCGGCACCGGCCGGCGCCCGCGCGGGCGCGGCCGCCGCGAACCACCTCGATCACGGCTGGCTCGCGGCGGCGGTCCCCGCGAGCGCCGCGGCGCCGCGGCGGGCGTGCGCGATCACGTTCACGCCGGACGGCCGCGTGCTCGACCAACTCGTCGCGCCGCTCGGTGCGACGACGGCATCGGTGGTCACGACCAACGTCGCGTTCGTGCACCACGGCAACCAGGGCCTCGCCTACTCCGACGTGTTCGCGGGCCGCTCCGGCGCCGAGGCGAGCAGCGGTTTCGACGAGGTCCTGCGCATCCACGAGCTGAAGAACATCCCCGGCAACTTCCACCTGTCGGGCCTGCTGCAGTCCTCGGCGGAATGGAACCACCAGAACGGCGACCCGCTCGACTTCAACGGCTGGCTGCGCACCGGCGTCACGAACGGCTGGGCCGACATGATCTGCTCCGCGTACGGCCAGCCGATCATGCCGTTCCTGCAGGGCTCGATGAACGACTGGGCGATCGACCGGGACGTGGCGATGGTCTCGACGCGCTTCAACTACGTGCCCCACGTCGCGTGGGTCCCCGAGCGCACGTTCCTCGACCCGAGCACGTACCCGAACGCGGGCGTGATCGACTGGTCGGGCGCGCACTGGCAGTCGCACGGCGTGAACGGCGTCATCCTCGACGACTGGCCGCACTGCAACGGGCACAACAGCCACCAGATTCACTTCCTGCAGGGCAACGGGCTGCGGATCATCCCGCGCGACGGCAACTTCACCGGCAAGCTGCACAGCGGCGACGGCGCGGGCGCGCTCGCGATCCTGACCGGCGAGGCGAACTCCGGCAGCGGCCAGTACCGCATCACCGTCTACGCGGACGACTGGGAGATGGCGGCCGCCGTGGGCGGCTGGCAGAACACGTTCCCGTACGCGTTCGGCACCTACCAGTGGATGATCGACAAGTGCTCGACCGAGAGCGCGTGGCTGCACACGTGGAAGCTCGACGCCGCGCTCGGCAACCCCGACTTCAACGGCGACACGTTCACTCCCACGTACGGCACCTACGGCGGCATCGGTGACGTGAACGGCTACGGCGGCAACAACAACGCCTGGTACACGGACTGGGCGGGCTTCGTGCCTTACACCACCGGCGGCAACGGCACCGGAGGCTGCGGCGGCGGCGGCAACTGCCGCAACCACGGCCAGCTCTGGAACGACGCCCACGCGGCGCTGCAGGCCGCGCCCGACAACGGCATCCGCGAGACCGGCTGGTACGTGCTCATGACCAACCTGCACGAGACCGCGTGGCACGACGGCCTCGGCGGCCAGCTGTCGGGCTGGGAGCGCCAGTACTCGGCGCACATCAAGAACGCGCTTGTTTACGCCGAGGCGGCACGCTGGGCCGGCGGCCAGTACGCGAATCCGACCGGCTGCTACCTGTCGGACATCGACGGCGACGGCAACAACGAGATGGTGATGTACAACGACCGCGTGATGGCGGTGTTCGAGTCGATCGGCGGCCGCTGCACCCAGCTCTTCGCCAAGGGCACCGGCTACGGCTACTCCGTGATCGGCATCGACAACGCCTACTGGGCCGGGACCGAGGGCGACTACAACGACGTGAACCACATGGCCGGGCTCTCCGACGTGGGCCCCAACACGCAGAACGACTACTACGCCATGCACGTCGACGCCGCTTCCGGTGCGACCGTCCAGGCGTCGTTCACGCACTCCGGGCTCACCAAGGTCGTGAAGCTCACGAGCGGCCAGCCCTACCTCGACTGCATCTACAAGGTGGGCGCGACGACGGAGTACGTGCAGAGCGGCTTCTCGCCCGACGTGGTCGACCTGCTCTACAACGCGCGCATGGACCGCATCTGGGGCGGCGGCAACAGGACGTACATGGGCCAGCGCAACCCCAACACCGGCGCGACGGCCGCGTACGTGCTGGGCAACGGCGGCGCGCAGCACAACCTCAACTACCAGTCGACGCTCATGAAGGTCGACGAGATCCAGGGCTCGCAGAAGTTCGAGTTCTACCTCTACGCGGGCGCCACGTCCGCGCCCGACGGCCAGGGCCACGTCGCCGAACTCGAGCCGCTCGCCGCCGCGCTCACGGACCAGCTGCCGCCCGAGGCCGTGCGCGGTACCTACTTCCCCGCCACGAAGCAGCTCGCGCTCACGTTCGACGAACCCGTGCAGGCGGGCGTCGTGACGCTGACCGGCATCGCGATCGACGCCAACGACGATGGCGTCGCCGACGTGACGCTCGACGCCGGCTGCAGCGTGCTCACCGTGGGCAACTCCGCCACGCTGACGATCCAGGTCTCGAACGCCGTCGCGGCCGTGTTCGCGGGGCTGGCGAACAAGAACGCGCTCGAGCTGGTGCTCGCCGCCGGCGCCGTCCGCGACGCCGCGGGCAACCTCGTCGCCGCGCTCGACCACACCGGGAACGTGCCGGTGTCGTACGGCCCGCCCACCCTGGTCACGCTCGACGGCCGCTTCGATCCGTCCGAATGGCCGGCGTGCACCATGGCGGTGGCCGATTCGTTCGACTCCGGCTGGAACGCGGCGCCGAACAACATCACCAACGAGATCCAGGCGCTGTACGCGACGTGGGACAGCACCTACCTCTATCTCGGCGTGCGCGGCGTGGCGACGGGCAACTCGTGGCTGCTGTACCTCGACACCGATCCCGGCGGCCCCAACGGCCAGACCGACCTGCGCGCGATCAACGCGTGGGAGCGCGGGGCGACGTTCTCGGCGAGCGGCTTCAAGCCGGACTGGGAGTTGGGCGCCTACCAGCACCAGGGCGGGTTCGACAGCCAGTCGTTCTTCCGGATCCTGTCGGCGACGACGACCGCGAACTACACCGACTCGATCCTCAAGGCGTTCGACCCGGGCCACAGCTTCGGGCTCGACGGCGGCAGCGAGCTCGCGATCCCGTGGAACACGCTCTACGGCCTCGGCGGAGGCCACGTGCCCACGGGCGCGACGCTCGGCATGGTCGCGTCGCTGGCGTGGGATCCCGAACCGAGCGGCGAACTGGGCGGCGACCAGGCGCCCAACAACGTGTCCGCGGTGGCCCCGGCGATCGACAACCGCACGCTCGTCACGATCGACGCGAACAACGACGGGCTCCCGGACGCGATCGACCGCACGCCGCCCGCGCTGGCGTCGGCGGTGACCGCGGGCTGGGACAGCATGGTCGTGCTGCAGTTCTCCGAACCGCTCTCGGTCGCGACCGCGACGCAGGTGTCCCGCTACGCGATCTACCAGACCGGCAATCCGACCGCGACGCTCACCGTGAAGAGCGCGACCCTCCTGCCGGGGAACACGCAGGTGCGGCTCGTCGTGTCGCACATGTCGTACGTGCCGTACACCGTCGTGGCGACCGGCGTCGCCGACGCGTCGTGCTTCCAGAACGTCGCCGGCGTGCTGTCGGCCGCGTTCCAGGGCCCGCCGGTGTCGGTGGACCCGGCGGCCGGCATCCCGCGCGTGCTCGAACTGGTCGCGCCCTGGCCCAACCCGACGCGGGACGGCCACGCGAGCCTCGCCTACCGCCTGCCGGGCGGCAGTGGCGAAGCGTTGCCGGTATCGCTCGCGCTCTTCGATCTCGGCGGACGCCGCGTGCGCACGCTCGTCGACGGCGCGCAGATGCCGGGCGAGTACTCCGTGACGCTCGATGGACACGACGACGGAGGCCGTCGTCTTGCACCGGGCCTTTACTTCGTGCGACTCTCCCGCGGCGCTACGCAGCAGTCCCGCCGGCTGATCCTGATGCCCTGATCGACCCGCTCGAACAGCGGATCGACTGCCCGATGCGGCGCGCGAACCCCGTGCGCCGCATCGTCCTTCTCCCCCGCCCTCGGGCGGGCCCACGGAGGATGCCGATGTTCCGCACGCCCCTGTCGCGGTTCGCCGCCCTGGCCACGTGCCTCACCGCACTCGTGCTCGTCGTCGCCGGCTGCGCGCCCAAGAAGGCCGCCACCGGCGCGAAAACGCTCGTCGTCTGGTCGCAGATGGATCCGCAGGAACGCAGCCGCTTCGAGCGCAACATCGCCGCCTACCAGGCGGCGCACCCGGGTGTGACGATCCAGAACGTCCCCTACGACACCGAGAACCTGCGGCAGACGTTCCAGACCGCCGCGGCCGGTGGCGGCGGCCCCACGATCATCTTCGGGCCCTCGGACCAGGTCGGCCCGCTGTCGCTGCTCGAGCTGATCCAGCCGCTTGACCAGACGATGCCGAAGGGCTTCTTCGACCGCTTCATCCCGCAGGCGCTCGACACGCTGAACGGCCATGTCTGGCAGGCGCCCGACCAGATCGGCAATCACCTGATGCTGGTCTACAACAAGAAGCTCGTGCCCACGCCGCCGACCACCAGCGCCGAGTTCGTCGCGATCGCGAAGAAGCTGACGAAGGACGGCGCGTACGGCTTCGCGATGGAGACGACCGAGCCCTACTGGCTCGCGCCCTTCCTCGCGGGCTTCGGCGGCTGGGTGATGGACGCGCAGCACCACCCCACGCTCGACACGCCCGCGATGCGCCAGGCGCTCGCGTACCTCGCCGACCTCAAGAACCGCCAGGGCATCATGCCGCGCGAATCGAACTACCAGAACGCGCACACGCTGTTCCAGGAAGGCAAGTCGGCGATGATCATCAACGGTCCCTGGTCGTGGGCCGACTACCGCAAGGCCGGCATCGACATCGGCATCGAGCCGCTGTGGGCGCTGCCCGGCGGCGGGCGCGCCACGCCGATGACCGCGAGCAAGGGCTACTCGATCAACGTCAACTGCCCGAAGGACCTGTTGCCCACCGCGATCGACTTCGTCGACTACTGCACCTCGGCCCCGGCCGAACTGCTGGCCGCCGACACGCTGGGCACGCTCCCGAGCAACCAGGAGGCGTGGAACTCGCCGGTGATCCGCAACGACGCGATCCTGCAGGCGTCGCAGCGCGGCATCGAGCTCGGGCGCCGCATGCCGGTGGTGCCGGAGATGCGCGTGATCTGGGACGTGATGCGCCCCGGCCTGCAGGCGGTGATGAACGGCTCCAAGACGCCGGACGCCGCGGCGAAGGAGATGCAGGCCGCGGCCGAGCAGCAGATCGCCGGCATGAAGCGCTGAGGCACCATGCTGCGCGCGAACCGCTCGTTCCCCTACACGCTGCTGCTGCCGGCCACGATCGTGATGCTGGCGGTGGTGCTGTTCCCGCTCGGGTACAGCTTCTGGCTCGCGTTCCGGAACATGAGCCTCTACCACTTCCGGAACCACGAGTTCGTGGGGCTCGAGCAGTTCCGCACGATCCTCGCCGAGCCCGTCTTCTACACCATGCTCGCCAAGTCGCTCGTCTGGACCGCCGCCAACATGGTGTTCCACGTCGGGCTCGGCGTGCTGCTCGCGGTGCTGCTCAACGGTCCCGTGCGCGGCCGCACGTTCTTCCGCACGCTGCTCATCCTGCCGTGGGCCATGCCGCAGTACATTTCGGCGCTGACCTGGCGCGGGATGTTCAACTACGACTACGGCGCCATCAACCTGATGCTCAAGCAGTGGTTCCACCTGCCGCCCGTGCCGTGGCTGTCGGATCCCGTGTGGGCGTTCACCGCCCCGATCCTCACGAACATCTGGCTCGGCTTCCCGTTCATGATGGTCGTGGCGCTGGGCGGGCTCACGTCGATCCCCGCCGAGCTCTACGAGGCCGCCGACCTCGACGGCGCGAACGGCTGGCAGAAGTTCACGAAGATCACGCTGCCGTCGCTGGCCCCGGTGCTCGTGCCCGCCGTGCTGCTCGGCACGATCTGGACGTTCAACAACACGCTCGTCGTGTGGCTCGTCTCCCAGGGCGGCCAGCCCGCCGACTCGACGCACATCCTCGTCACGTACATCTACAAGGTGGCGTTCACGTACTCGCGCTACTCGTACGCCGCCGCGTTCTCGGTGGTGGTCTTCCTGCTGCTGCTCGGGTTCGTGATCTACGTGATGCGCAAGACGTCGCCGAAGGAGAAGGAGGCCGCGGCATGAGCCGGCGCAAGGGCTTCTGGACGCCGGGCCGCGTGCTCGTGCACCTGTTCCTGGTGCTGTTCACCGCCGCCACGGTCTACCCGATCCTGCAGATCGTGACGATCTCGCTCCGCCCGGGTGACCAGCTCTACTCCACGTCGCTGGCCCTGATCCCCGCCGGCGCGTCGCTGCACGCGTACCGCACCATGCTGTTCGAGAAGCCGTTCCTGCTGTGGCTGCGGAATTCGTTCGTGGTCGCCGCCAGCGTCACCCTGCTCGGCGTGACGCTGGCGTCCACGGCCGCGTACGCGTTCTCGCGCTTCCGCTTCCCCGGCCGCGCGCAGGGCCTCTACATCTTCCTGCTCACGCAGATGTTCCCGGCGACGATGCTGATGCTGCCGCTCTACGTGCTCATGAAGAACCTGCACCTGCTCGACACGTTCGCCGGGCTCGTCGTCGCGTACACCGCCACGGCCCTGCCCTTCTGCGTGTGGACCATGCGCGGCTACTACGACACGATCCCCGTCGAGCTGGAACAGGCCGCCCTCATCGACGGTTGCGGTCCCTGGCAGGCCTTCACGCAGGTGACGCTGCCCCTCGCGCTGCCCGCGCTGGCGATCACCGCGCTCTTCTCGTTCATGAGCGCGTGGTCGGAGTTCCTCGTCGCCCGCATCGTGATCTCGCGCCAGGACCTCTTCACGCTGCCGCTGGGCCTCGAGAGCCTCGCCGGGCAGTTCCAGACCGAGTGGGCGAACTACGCCGCCGGCAGCCTGCTGGTGTGCGTGCCGGTGATGGTGCTCTTCATCGCGCTCAACCGCTGGATCGTGAGTGGCCTCTCGCTGGGCGGCGTGAAGGGTTGATCGCCCCGGCCTCGCGCCGCACGGCAGCAGAAAGCGGGCCGCGCCCGATGGGTTGTGCTCGGATGAATGCAGTTGGCGCGGGGGGTGCAGTGATCCTCCGGCATGACGACCTTCATCCCGCCGTTCTGCCCCAACCCGCGCTGTCGCTACCACAAGGCTGAACGTGCCTTGTGGCGCTGGTCCCATGCCGGCTATTACACCCGCCAGGCCAGCCCCCGGCGCATCGCTCGTTTCCGCTGTGACCACTGTGGGCGCAACTTCTCCACCCAGACCTTCGCCACCACCTACTGGCTGCGCTTCCCCAAGCGGCTGATCCCGGTCGCGCACCGGCTCCTGGGTGGCTCGGCCCTGCGCCAGATCGCGCGCGAGTTCAAGGCCTCGCCCCAGTCGATCATGAACCTCGCCACGCGCCTGGGACGCCACGCGCTGCTCTACCACGTGGCACACGGCCCCAAGGGCCCGATCCAGGAGCCGCTGGCGCTCGATTCGTTCCAGAGCTTCGAGTACAGCCAGTACCACCCGACGCTCTTTCACCTGCTGGCCGGGCGAGAAAGCCACTTCTTCTACGGCTTCGCGGACTCCGAACTGCGGCGCAGCGGCCAGATGACGAAGCGCCAGAAGCGTCGCCGGGCGGAGCTGGAGGAGAAGTGGGGCCGCCCCGACCCGCGCAGCATCGAGCACGAAGTGGCGGGCCTGCTCCAGCTCACGCTGCCGCAGGTACAGGCGCTGGAGCTATGGACGGACGAGCACAGCGACTACCCGCGCGCGATCCGGCACCTGAAGTACCACGCCATCACCCACCACACCATCAGCTCACGGGCGGCTCGCACCCCTCGCAACCCGCTCTTCGAGGTGAACCTGCTGGACATGTTGATCCGGCACTGCGGGGCGAACCACCGGCGCGAGACGATCGCGTTCTCGAAGCGTCGGCAGGCGGCGGTGGAGCGGCTGTGGTGGTTCCTGGTGTGGCGGAACTACGGCAAGTACTTCAGCGAGCGCGCCCATACGGAGACACCCGCGATGCGGCTGCAGCTGATGGACCGGCCGCAGACGGTGCGCGAGATGCTGCACGGGCGGCTGTTCCCCGCGCGGCTCGCGGTGCCGGAGCGGTGGCGGCAGTACTACTGGCGCGAGATCGAGACGCGCGAGATCCCGAACGGGGACCGGGCGTTCCGGAAGTACGCGATGTAGCGGCAGGCCCGGGAACGGCTCGGGGCCCGCACCACGAGGGTGCGGGCCCCGATCACCTGCAATCTTCCGAGCACAACCTAGCGGTACAGCGACTTCAGCGTGCCCCACGACGAATCGTGCGTGCCCGTCGCGCCGCCGACCAGGGCGCGCATGCGGCCGGTCGTGGCGTTGAACTGGAAGAGCACGGGCTGGTTCGGGATCGTGGTGGTGTACGAGTAGTTGTTCGAGTTCGTGCCGAAGCCGTCGGCGCCGACGTTGATCGACCAGTCACCGGTCTTGCGGAACTTGACGTCGTACGTGCCGGGCGTCGCGATCGTGATCGTCACGCCCCAGATGCCGCCCGAAAGCGTCGCGGCGACGCCGGAGCCCCAGGCGCCGGTCTCGGGCGCGGCACCGATCACCTCGAACGTCAGGCCGGTGGCCATGTGGTCGTTGTACGCGATGTTGGTCGAGGGCGACCAGCCGTCGGCGTACGTGTTGGTGTCCAGCGTCCAGGTCACGACGTCGCCGGGGCCGGAGATGAAGATCGGCTGGTTGCTGTTCGGCCAGCTCGACGACCAGTCGGCGAGCGCGATCTTGCCTTCGTAGTAGCCGGCGGCCATCGGCGACGCGATCGCGCGCGTGAACACGCCCGCGGGTCCTTCGTTCAGCTGGTTACCCGCGTCCGCGCTCCAGCCGGCGTCGTAGTAGCCACCGCGGGCGTAGAACGGACCCGCGGCGAGGGCCGCGACCGCCGAGAAGGCGAGCAGGACGAGGGAGAGAGTAACGAGCTTCTTCATGGATGAGGTCCTCCTCGGATGATGCTGTGGACTGTGCCCCCGTGGGGGATCCGGCGGGGACGTTGTGACACGGACCGACAAGAGTTTATCACCGCTTCGCCCCTCCCCGGCAAGCGCCCGAATCGGGCGATTTGCACGCGGAAGAGCCGCCCGTGAGGTCCGGGCCGCGACCCGGACCTCACAGCGGAACCACATCAGTGCACGAGGATCATGCGGCGCGACATGCGCGCACCGCCCATGGCGACCTCGTACATGTACACGCCGCTCGCGAGGCGGACGCCGGAATCGCCACGGCCGTCCCACGTCAGCGTGTGGACGCCCGCGGACATGTTGCCGTTCACGAGCTGGGCCACGCGGCGGCCGGTCACGTCGTAGACGCGGAACGTCACGGGGCCGCTGCGGAAGAGCTCGAACGCGAAGCTCGCCTGGCGGGCCACCGGGTTCGGCATGACCGAACGCAGGACGCCGAACGCGTCACCCGTGTGCGGCACGACCGGCTCCGGAAGGATCGCGGTCGGATCGCTGCAGTAGTCCCACACGTTCAGCAGGCGCACCATCGGCGAGCCGACCGAGTAGAGCTGGTCGTCCAGCGTGAGGGAGCGGTTCGCGATCAGGAAGCACTCGAGCGAGTCAGTCGCGAACGACGCTTTCTTGTACGCGTACTTGAACTCGACGTAGGTCGGCGTCGAATCCGGGAACGTCACGGCCTTCGTGAACCAGCCGTCGTTCGCCTTCGTGTCGTAGCCGGCACCGTTGTCGGCCATGACGGCGTCCGACGCCGGCGGCCAGCCCCACGACAGCGGGGCCACGCTGCCCTTCACGGCGACGGTGTCCGCGGGCGCCGCCGGCAGCGGCGTCCACTTCTGCATGTTGACCTTGAAGACGACCGTGATCGGCTTGTCGGTCACGTTGCAGCGATCGATGCCGCGCGCGGGCAGCACGATCGGGTTGGCCGAGCTGAAGAGCGCGTCGTTCAGGTAGACGTTGCGGTTGCCCTGGCCGGTGCACTCGATGACGCCGTTGAAGTCGACCTTCCAGTCGACGTTCTTCGGGGCGCACGACGGGAACGTGACACGGGCCGTGTAGACCTTGTCGCCGGCCACCGCGTCGGGCGCCACGCCGTTGTCGAGCATGGCGACGCCGGGCTGCGTGAAGTGCAGCGGCGCCGCACTGCCGAGCAGCGTGACGACGTCGCTGCCGGTGGGATTGAAGCGGCTCGCGTCGACCTTGAAGATCACGTCGACCGGGTGGGCGATGAAGTTCGCCGGGTCGTCGTTGTTCCAGGCCGCGCTCACCGTCGGCGTCGCGCCGTTGTCGCTGTTCAGCGCGTAGATGCGGTTCGAACCCAGCGGCTCGTAGGTCGTGCACTTGTTCGTGAACTTCCACTCGAGCGTCGCCGTGCCCTTGCCCGTACCCGCGTCGCGCGGCAGGCAGAACGGCACGGTCACCGTGTAGATGGAGTCCGCGTTCGCGTCCGTCATGACGGCGTTGTCGCAGAGCTGGAACGTCAGCGGCGCGACGCTGCCTTCGACCGCGAACGTGTCGGTCACCGCGAACGAACCGTTGCACAGACCGAGGCGGAAGTCGCCGTTGAAGGTGACCGACTGGATGAAGAAGCCGGCGGCGTTGGTGGTGCCGTTGTTCACGATCGTGTTGTTCGCGAAGTCCTTCACGCCGGTCACGGTGATCGTGTAGGGCGCGGCGTTCGCGGCGATCGACGAGTTGAGCGTCAGGTGCACGAGGCTCGACGAACCGGCGTCACGGATGGCGCTGATGATGCTGCGCGACACCGGACCCGTGAACGCGTAGTTGCCCGTGGTCTGCGCCGTCGTCAGGTCGACGGGCTCGCTGAACTGCACGTCGATCTTGTTCGTGATGAGCGAGAACTGCTTGTTCGGCAGGACGCTGAAGCCCGTCGCGACCGTCCCCGTCACCGTCGGCGGCGCGTTGTCGACCGCGCTCTGCACCACGTACGCGCCCATTTGCGTCATCTGCACGACGGCGGACGTGTCGTAGGTCGTGGCGCCGACGTGAGACATCTGGACGTCGCTGCTGTAGAACGCGTCCAGCGGCCCCTTGGTCGTGCCTTCCTGCGTGACCCAGAACTCGCAGTTGAGCGTGTTGCCCGCACTCAAGCCGAACAGCGAGAGCGGGATCTTGAGTTCCTTGAAGTTCAGGCTGTCCACGATGCCGAGGCCGTTCGCGCCCGTGGTGTAGCCGGGCACCAGCAGCGTCGAGCGGTTCTGCCACGTGCCGAGCGTGTCGCGGTAGAGCACTTCGTAGTTGAAGGTGTTGCAGCTCGTCGGCGTGACGTCGTAGATCACCCAGTTGGGCTTGGTCGTGACGTTGGCCCAGCCGATCTTGCGGCCGAAGGGATCGGTCGTGCCGCCACCGGTCGCGCCGGTGGTGTTGAACGCGAGCCCCAGGTTCATGTCGCAGTAGCAGGTCTGCGCGAACTCGATGCCGATGTAGAGGTAGTTCGCGTCGTTCGTCATGTAGATCCGGCCGAGATCCATCGGCAGTGCGGCCGGCGAGCAGTTCGTCTGCGTGTCGTTGCGATCGTCACGCAGCAGGTTCGACGCATCGAAATCGTTCACGCCGTCGACGTTGATCGTCTGCGGCACGAACGCTCGCGCGGGGAGCGCGACGCCCAGCAGCAGCAGGGCGAGGAGCGTGGTCGTCAACCGTCTCATGTGGCGCAGTCTCCACCGGGTCGTAGAGGGAACAGGTGCTGGGCGAGCGGCAGGCGGGACCCGGGCAGCCCGCACGCGAACCGGCCGCGGAGGCCGGCGTGTGCACAGGGAAACCCACGGGGAATTGTAACGGGTGCATCAAGTCCGTGCAATCCGCGAGTCCCCTTCCCGGAGCACCACCTCCGTTGCCGCAAATGCCGGGAAGATTGTCGCTTGAGCCCGCCGGAGACGCCACGGTTGACGCCTCCGGACGCGCCCCGCATCATGCGCCGGCTCAAGCTCACCCCACGTTTCCTTGACTTCCAAGATTGGGTGCCGCCCGTGCGCCTTCGAACGCTCCTGCCGCTCTCCGCGGCCTTGCTCACGCTCGCCACGGCCGTCCACGCCCGCACCGCTCGCGACCTCAGCGCGCGCATGCGCATCGACGGCTACACCACCGAGTTCATCGCCGGGGACGAGGACGTCTTCGGCACCGACCCGCAGCGCGGCATCCTCCAGGAACCGCGGGACGACTCGAAGTGGCAGAACAACGAGGTCTACCAGGTCCGCGTCACCTGGGACGCGCAGTACCTCTACATCGCCACCGAAGGAAAGATCTGGGGCAACAACATGATCCTGATCATGGACACGGTGCCGAACCGTGGCCTGGGGAGCATGACGAGCCTCAACTCGTGGCGGCGCAATTTCACGTTCGACACCTTCGCGCGTTTCGCAGGCGACGAGTTCGTGCCGGACGTCCTCGGCGCGACGTGGGACACGAACACGAACCCGCGCTTCCTCACCCAGCTCGCCGGCAACCAGGTGGACGACCGCCAGGTCGGCTCGGACTTCCGCGCCGTCGCCTCGTTCGACCAGGGCAACGACGGCCGCTCGATGGAGTTCGCGATTCCGTGGCGCAACGTGTTCGCGGGCCTCGCGGGCGTCGGCACGCGCGACACGTTCATGACGGTGAACGGCGTCGCCGACACGCTGCGGCGCCTGCCGCTGGGCGTGCACTCGATCAAGCTCGCCGTCGTCGTCACGGGCGGCGGCGACGGTACCGGTGGCCCCGATGCCGCCCCGGACAACCTGCGCGGCTGCTCGGACAACAGCAACGACAACATCATCATCGACAACTACGCGATCCTCGACCTGGACCAGGACGACGACACGGGCCTCGGCCACGGCGGTCCGGACGGCATCCCGGACTGGAACTGCTCGCCGATCACGCGGGTGAGCTTCCGCTACCCGCCGCCGATCACCGCGCTCCGGTTCTCGATCCAGGACGTGACGCTCGACCGCCCGGCGTTCGCGCCCGACATGAACGAGGCGGCCGGGTTCCACGTCACGCTTTCGCCGCCGCTGAACCCGAACGATCCGCTCGACCAGGCGCGGACGTGCACGTTCTCGGCGAACATCTTCGACGCGCGCGGCCGCTGGGTCCGCAACCTGTTCCTCAACACGACCGTGCCCGCGTTGACCGCGGACCAGTCGCTCCGCGACCTGGGCCTCACGCAGTGGGACGGACGCGACGGCAACGGAGCCCGGGTGTCGCCCGGCATCTACATCCTGCGCCTCGTGATCGAACCCAACCTCGATCGCGCCGTGAAGGCGCTGGTGGTGGTCCGATGAAGCGCTCCTTCCTGCTCGCGCTCGCGGCGCTGCTGCTCGCCGCCCCGGCGCACGCCTACTTCGAGCTCACCGACGCCGGCGCCCGCGTGATCGCCCTGGGGCCCTCGGCGATGGCCACCGTGGACGACGCGTCCGCCTACCACTGGAACCCGGCCGCGCTCGTGTCGCTGCGGCGCCCCGAACTGCTGATCGACTATTCCAAGCCCTACGGCGTCGACAACCTGAACGAGAACACGCTGGCCGTGGCCGGCACCGTGCACGGGTTCGGGACGGCGCTCGCGTGGCACCACGTCGGGGTGACGGACGCCTACGGCGAGGAGCAGTTCTGCGTCGCCGCCGCCCGTACGCTCCAGGACAACCGCCTCGGCCGTTGGGACGCCGGTGCCACGTTCAAGTTCGGGCGCGCCGCGTTCCAGCCGTTCGACGTCGCGGGCGGCTCGCACGTGGACTACGGCGCGATCTCTCGCGGCTCGCTGGACCTCGGCCTGCGCTGGCGATCGCCGTGGTCGATCGACCTCAACTACGTCGTGCGCGACGTGCTCGAACCGCGCTACGAGTTCATCCCGGGCTCGGGCGGCGGGCACCTGACCGCGCGCCAGGACGTGGCGGCGGCGTTCAAGTGGAACCGCGAGTCGACCATCACCCTCGGCTGGTCGCAGGTCGCACCGCAGGCGACCTCGCTCAGCGCGGGGATGGAGATCCTCTTCTTCAACGTCTTCGCGATCCGAACGGGCCTGCGCAACCTGGCGAACGTCTACGAGGCGCAGCGCTCCCCCAACGACCTGCAGTTCAGCGGCGGGCTGGGCGTGTTCCACAAGGGCTACCACGTGGACGCCGCGGCCCAGACGAGCCGCGATCTCGGAGCGTCCTACCGCATGTCGCTGCGATTCCCCTTCGGTCACGGAGGCCGCCCATGAGCCCGCGCGCCCGCGGTCTCGTCCCCTTCGCCCTCCTCTTCGCGCTCGTGCTGGCCGCCCCGGCGGTCCACGCGACCACGAAGCTCGAGGGCGACTACCAGCTGATGATGGACCTGCGCAAGAACGACCGGCCGTACCTGTGGCAGTTCGATTCGAACTCCTACGACGTCTACAACTGGGCGTCGTTCCGGCTCTTCTCGCAGCCCCGGACCGGCATCGAGTCGTTCGTGAAGTTCGACGCCGCCTACAACCCGAGCGACAACAACGCGGCCCAGCCGGAGTTCCAGTACCGCGAAGGTCACCTTCGCTTCCGGAAGGAGTTCGGCAAGCGGGGCATCGACACGTACGTGTTCTCGCGGCAGGACCGGTTCTACGCCAACACGTACCTGATCCCGTGGGTTTACGGCCGCTCGGACGCCCAGGGTATCCGCCTCGAAACCTGGGGATTCGGCAAGACGAACACGACCTTCATCGTCGCGGACCGCAGCGGCGAGTTCAATCCCGCCAACTTCCCCAACGTGCCGCACATGCCGCGCGATTCGATCGCGGCGCAGCGCGTGCAGCGCACGTCGGACCAGTACGTGGTGCGCCTGCGCCGCGAGTTCCTCAAGGACAACGCGCTCCGGCTCGGGCTCACCTGGAACCGCTTCGAGGGCTGGACGGGCCAGGACAGCCTCTCGGGTCCCTCGCCGTGGAACTCGGTCCTCGGCGTCGACAGCCGCCTGCGCGTCGGCGGCGCGGACGTCTCGCTCGAGTACGGCGAGAGCCGCGACGTCATCGTGCGCCCCGATTCGGTCCGGGCGCCCAAGCTCACGCTCTTCCGCCGCCCGACGCCGTTCCGCCTCCCCGACCGCGGCGTGGTCCAGGCCGAGATCCGCAGCCTCAAGCTCGGGACGGGCCGCACCGGCTTCGTGAACGTGACGCCGGGCTGGTGGAGCCGCGGGCCCAAGTGGCAGAACTCCTCCGGCGGCCCGAGCAACGACGAGACGGGCTTCTTCGTCAACAGCTGGTACCTGCTGCCCGAACGCGCGATCACGTACTCGAACAACCTGCTCTGGTACGGACCGCACGTGTACGGGCACACGCAGACGCGGCAGATCTACAACGAGCTCTACGTCGAGTTCATCAACGGCTTCACCGGCAAGACGGCGTACCGCCGCACCGACACCTACCGCCCGAACTCGCTCTTCACGGTGCGCGAGACGCACCTCGAGTGGTTCAACGAGCTGCAGGTCGAGAGCCGCCTCGCGTGGCTGCGGGTGCAGAGCAAGCTGCGCGACATCGGCAGCCCCTCCAAGAAGCAGCTCTTCGTCGTGGAGCACTCGATCAACCTGTCGGCGCACACCAAGATCTACGACCGATTCGCTTTCGGAAACGACCCGAGCATCCTGCGCAAGGGCGTCTTCACGCAGCTCCAGTACCGGCCCACCGGGAGCATGGAGATGTTCCTGCAGTACGGGCCAGACTACATCGGCAGCGGTTCGATGCCGGTCGACGAGGGCAACCTGAACGGCAGCGGCGACCAGAAGGACATCGTCAAGTTCATCCTGAAGGGGAATTTCTGATGACTCGCGGGCTCCGAACCCTGACCTCCCGTGCCGCCTCGATCGCGGCGCTCGCCGTGTCGCTCCTGCTGATCGCCGTCACGGCCTGGGCCGCCCCCGAGAAGGCCTCCGGCGGCATCCGCTTCACGTACCACGACGCCAACGCCGCGACCGTGGCGTGGGCGGGTGCGTTCAACAACTGGTCCACGTCGGCGAACCCGATGACCAAGGGCGCCGGCGGCGTCTGGACCGTGGTCGTCGCCCTGCCCCCCGGCGAACAGCAGTACAAGTTCGTCGTCGACGGGCAGTGGGTCGCCGATCCCGAAAACGGCACGACCGCCGGCGAGTTCGGCAACAGCGTGGTGAAGGTCGGCGCCGACGGTGGGCTCCTCACGCAGGCGGTGACCTCGAACACCGCCTACAGCGCCAAGATCGCCATCGACGGCCGCACGCACGCGCTGTTCCTCGAGCGCTTCGATCCGACGACCTCGCGCTACGAGCTGTCGCGGCCGCTGTTCGACATCGACCTCGGCTTCGGCGTGCGCATCTCGGACCTGCTCAAGGGCCGCATCCTGACGAACATCGACCCGCAGAAGGAGGACGTGCAGGACTACCGCTCGCGCCTCAACTTCAAGCGCGGCACGCTCGACTTCCAGCAGCCCGACCTGCGCATCCTCGCGTTCGACAGCGAGACGATCCCGACCTGGGACGATCCGGCGCGGCTGGTCGGCGACATCGGCATCTACCGGCACCCGTACGGCTACCAGCGCAACGGCTTCCTGGTGGCGAGCCCCAAGCTCGGCTTCGACACGCAGGTGCTGTACGCGGACAACTCGTCGGTCGGCGGCACGGAGTTCCCGGGCGGCTCGACGATCAACGACTTCAGCCTCGACCGTGGCACGAACCGCAAGTTCGTCTTCACCGGTGACGCCTACGGCGACGCGTGGAAGCAGCTCCGCGCCTACCGCAAGGACGCCTCGACGTTCGCGCTGGTGCCGCACCAGGTCTCCAAGATCACGACCACCGACGTGGGCGACAACGGCCAGAGTTTCGGGTACGGCGACGGCGCCGAGAACACCTTCGCCGCGTCCGTGCGCCGCCAGCTGCCGGGCGGCCTGCGCGTCGGCGTGCTCGGCCGTTCCGATCGCGGTTTCCACCTCGGCCGGCTGGTGCTCGCCGAGACGCTGACCGACACGACGGGCACGCTCACCTACGGCCAGACCGAGCAGGAATGGTTCGCGGGCGGCGTCGACGCGCTCTGGAACGGCAAGCCCGGCGTCGCGATCTGGGCCGAGTTCCTGCAGGGCGCGCGGCGGCTCGACATGATGGACCGCGCCAGCCGCGTCCAGTTCCTCGCCACCGGCATCACGGGCACCGGCGCGGCCGGGATCACGACGACGGGTTCCGACACTCCGCTCGGCCAGCACTACAACCTCGACGAGAGCCGCCGCATGCTGGGCGGTGCGAGCTGGTCCTTCGCGTCGAACGACGTCACCGTCCGCGCCGAGGTCGAGCACCAGGAACACCGCTACCCGACCTGGTCGCAGCCGCCCGTCGCGCCCGCCGGCCTCTCGAACGTCGACCACCAGCAGTTCGAGAACGTCGACTTCCAGCGGGCCGCCTACACGGACTCGCGGGACGTCGAGAACGCCATGACCGAGGTCCGGCTCGGGTGGGACCGCAACTGGCGCTACTACCTCGGCCGCGAGGTCAAGTCGTCCATGAACCTCGAGCTGACCACGTTCGACTACGACCCGCGCACGTCGTGGGAGTACCAGATGTGGTTCCCGACCGGGAACTTCTGGCTCGAGCAGAACGGCACCGTGGCCGGCCCCGACCGCTTGGTCGTGCTCGGCGAGAAGCACGTGTTCCGCTTCCGCCCGTCGCTCGACGTGCCGATCCGGCGCGCCCGCGACATTCGTTTCCGCTTCGAGGGGACGTACTCCGGGACGAAGATCGGCCTGCGGCCGCGCTACTCGGAGTCGATCTTCCAGTTCGGCGGCAACCTCAACCACGTGCTGCGGCTCACGAACGACACGCGCTGGGTCAAGTACGACGCGCCCGCGCTCTCGCTCAACCGCAGCTGGTTCTCGCAGTTCACGGAACTCCGGTACCAGTTCGCCGAAGGCATCCACGTCGGCATCGGCTGGGGCGTGTCGCCGAACGTGATCGACCCGGTCACCAACGAGTTCGCGAACATCGGCCGCGACGTGTTCCTCTCCGACCGCAACGCCAACGGCTATGTGGCGGAGCACAACTGGCTGAGCCTGGCCCCGCAGATCGCGGCGGCGGAGCGCGCGCTGCAGAACGAGCGCCGGCTCCAGTTCGAAGCCGTGGTCCGGTTCTAGGTTCCCGCGGAGGACTCCATGCGCCGATACGCCCTCGCTCTCGCAACGCTTCTCGCGCTGGCCGCCGTGGCCCTGCCCGGTTGCAGCTCGCTCAACTTCATCAAGCGCCGCCTCCCGCCGCCGAGCCAGACGGCGGACGGCGTCACGTTCCGCTTCATGGCGCCGTCGGCGCGCATCGTCCAGCTGGCGGGCAACTGGCCCGAGAACGACTGGCTGCGCGGGCAGGCGAACACGGGCACCTTCCTCGTCGGCGAGCTGAAGGACGAGGACGGCGACGGCATCTGGACGCGCACCGAGAAGCTGCCGCCCGGCCGCTACCAGTACAAGTTCGTGATCGACCGCGTGAACTGGAAGGAAGACCCGAACAACCCGAACCGCACCGACGATGGCTACGGTGGGTTCAATTCCCTGCTCGACGTGCGATGAACCGACGCCCACCGAACTTCCTGATCCGCGTGCTCCTGCCCGCCGCGCTGCTGCTGGCGCTCGTGCCGGCCTGCGGTCGCAACAAGCCCGGGACGCTCCTCGCGCCGACGGGCCTCCGTCCCGCTCCCGCCGTCTGGCCCGGCAGCCTGACCGGCAACGTGATCTACGACCCGCGCAACACGCCGGACCTCGCCAGCGCGCCCTATCCCCCCACGATCGTCGACCTGTTCCTGGGGAGCACGAAGGTCGGCTCGGACACGATGGACACGGCGTCGAACCAGTACCTGTTCCAGGGCCTCGCCCCGGGCTCGTACAGCATCGTCGCGCGCTCGACGTTCTTCCTCGCCAACTCGCGCGGCGGACTGCCGGTGCGCGAAGGGCAGCTCGACGCCGGCAACATCACACTCACGGTCGACCCGACGAAGTTCTCGAACTCGATCGACCTGATCGGTTCGATGCCCAACTACGAGTTCGCGTGGCTGGGCTCGGGCTACGTCTCGTTCCTCCAGAACAGCCTCGGCGTCTGGACGTTCAACGACGTCGACAACCTGGCCGGGCCGCCGCCGGCGATCGCCGCCGGCACGTACCGGATGAAGTTCGTGAACAGCTTCGCGTCGACGCAGGCCAACCTCGTCGGCTGGGGATGGAGCGCGACCGACACGCTCCAGACCCCGATCGTGATGCACCCGACCGTGCTCGCGAGCGGCCCGTCCACCGACATCGTCGTCCGCTTCCCGGTCGGCGGCACCTACGCCTTCACGCTCGACGAACGCCGCCAGGTCTTCACCATCCAGCTCGCGACCGCGGCCACCGCGCCCGCGCGCCTCGCCAGGAGATGACGCCATGAACGCCCCGCGCTTCCTCGCGCTCCTCTGCATCCTTCCCCTGCTCGCCGGCTGCGCCGGCGGCTGGCGCGGCGGTGCCGTGCCCGCCGAATGGGCCGACACCGGCGGCAGTGCCGTCGCCGCGGCCGCACCGGCGGCCGCTCCCGCCGCGAAGGCCACGAACGCCAAGGCGACGCACGCGACCGCGAGCGGCGCGGTGTTCGTGTGGGCCGGCGAAGGCAACTCGGTCGCCGTCGCGGGCGAGTTCAACTCCTGGAACACGTCCGCCGACCCGATGCAGAAGCAGGGCGACGGCACGTGGAGCCTCACCAAGACGCTTCCGGCCGGCAAGTACCAGTACAAGTTCGTGGTCGACGGCAGCAACTGGAAGCCCGATCCGGACGCGCCCGAGACGGCCGACGACGGCTACGGCGGCAAGAACTCCGTCGTCGTCGTGGGTGGCACCGGTACGGCGGCGGCTCCCGCGGCCGCGGCCCCGGCGGCCAAGCCCGCCGCGGCCACGGCCACGGGCACCGGTCCGGCGGTCACCGCGAACGGCGTCGTGTTCAAGTACACGGGCGGCGGCAACACCGTGAACCTCGCGGGCGAGTTCAACTCCTGGAGCACCTCGGCCGACCCGATGCAGAAACAGGCCGACGGCTCCTTCACGCTCACCAAGTCCCTCCCCGCCGGCAAGTACCAGTACAAGTTCGTCGTCGACGGCGGCACGTGGAAGGAAGATCCGAACGCCAAGGAGTTCGCCGACGACGGCTACGGCGGCAAGAACGCCGTCGTGGTGGTCGGCGAGGGCGCGGCGGCGGCTCCGGCCGCAGCGGCCGCGGCCCCGGCAGCGAAGCCCGCGGCGACGGGCACCGCGCCGGCCGTGACGGCGAACGGCGTCGTGTTCAAGTACACGGGCGGCGGCAACACCGTGAACCTCGCGGGCGAGTTCAACTCGTGGAGCACCTCGGCCGACCCGATGCAGAAGCAGGCCGACGGCTCCTTCACGCTCACCAAGTCCCTCCCCGCCGGCAAGTACCAGTACAAGTTCGTCGTCGACGGCGGCACGTGGAAGGAAGATCCGAACGCCAAGGAGTTCGTCGACGACGGCTACGGCGGCAAGAACTCCCTCGTCGTGGTCGGCGACGGTGCGGCGGCCGCGGCTCCCGCGGCGGCGGCAGCGGCGGCAGCCCCGGCCGGCGCGATCAAGCCGCTCGCGGCGGGCGCGCATCCGACGCCCCCGCAGCCGACGGCGAACGGCGTCGTTTTCACGTACGCCGGCCCCGCGAAGACGGGCGTCGCCCTCTGCGGCGATTTCAACAACTGGGCGACCACGGCGGACCCGATGACGCAGCAGCCCGACGGCACGTGGACGGTCACGCGCAAGCTCGCGGCCGGCACGTACGGGTACAAATTCCTCGTCGACGGCTCGAACTGGAAGCAGGACGAGGGCAATCCCCAGGCGAAAGACGACGGCTTCGGCGGCAAGAACAGCGTCGTCACGGTGAAGTAGAGTGAACTCGGGCGCCGGGCCGCACGGCCCGGCGCCTTTTCGTTTCGCCCGCGCCGCCGCGTCCGCGCCGGCGCTTTTCCCGGGAGATGTCGCGATGAAGCTCTTCCGTCCGCGCGCCGCGCTCGCGGCGCTCGGCCTCGTGCTCGCGGCCGCGCTCGTCGGCGTGGGCTCCGCAGAGGCCACCCAGGTCACCTTCCGCTACCAGCCCGTGATCGGCGGCGTGACGTCCGTCACCGTCGCCGGCAGCTTCAATGGCTGGAACGCCAGCGATCACCCGCTCAAGGACGACGACAAGGACGGCATCTGGAGCGCCGACTACGACCTCGCGCCCGGCCGCGTCACCTACAAGTTCGTCGTCAACGGCGACCAGTGGATGACCGACGAGTCCGCGGCCGAGTCCGAGCCGGACGGCTACGGCGGCCAGAACGCCGTCGTCGTGGTGGCGGCCCAGCCACTCGTCGTGGGCTACGGCACGACCGTGAAGAAGGTCGTGGCGCCCAAGATGGGCCTGCGCAGCGTGCCGTTCACGTTCAAGCCCGACAAGCCCACCTCCGACCCGATCTCGCTGGCCGGCACGTTCAACGACTGGGGCGTCGGCAAGACGATCCTCACGGGCCCCGATGCCGAGGGGCGCTACAGCACCACGCTCCTGCTGGCGCCGGGCAGCTACCAGTACAAGTTCGTGATCGGTTCCGGCGGCTGGACGCAGGACAAGGCCGGCCAGGACGCCGACGCCGACGACGGCTACGGCGGCAAGAACTCGATCCGCAACGTCGACGACCGCTACGCGTCGATCGCCGTGAAGAAGGGCGACGGCAAGGTGTTCGCGGACGGCATCGCGCACACGCAGGCGGCCAACGAGGTCAACGCGATGGGCGGCGGCCGGGTGCAGTTCACGGCCCGCGCCCACCTCGACGACGTGCAGGGCGTGGACCTGGTCACCTGGCGCGCGGGCAAGGAAGTCGTCACCCCGATGGCGCCGGTCAACCAGGACAAGAGCTACGAGTACTTCCGCGCCGAGGTCGTCATGCCCGCGGGTGCGACGCCCTACGCGTTCCGCTACCGCGACGGCGTGAAGCCCGTGTGGCTCGGAGCCGGCGGCCTCGCGGACGCACCGGCCGCGAAGTTCACGTTCGACGCCGCGAAGTTCACGCCCTTCGTGACCCCCGACTGGGTGAAGAACGGCATCATCTACCAGATCTTCCCCGACCGGTTCCGCAACGGGAACCCGGCGAACGATCCGGACTTCCACGAGTGGTACTACGAGGGCAAGCGCGCGTTGCCGGCGTCCGGCGTGCTGAACACCGACTTCCAGGAGTACTACCACCTCGTCAAGGACTGGAACGACGTCGCGGCGCTGACGCAGTGCCCGCACACGCCCGACCACCGCGACTGGATGGCGTTCTACGGCGGCGACATCGAGGGCGTGCGCCAGAAGCTCGACTACCTGAAGGGGCTCGGGGTCACGATCATCTACTTCAACCCGATCTTCGAGGCCAAGTCGACGCACAAGTACGACGCCGCCGACTACGGCAAGATCGATCCGCACTTCGGCTCGAACGCCGAGTTCGTCACGTTCGTGAAGGAGGCACACGCGAAGGGCATCCGCGTGATCCTCGACATCGTCTACAACCACTGCGGCAACTCGAACTTCGCCTTCCGCGACGCGGTCGAGAAGGGCGACAAGAGCCCGTACTGGAGCTGGTTCGAGTTCAAGAAGTGGCCGCTGCCCGCGGGCTGGCCCGCCGTGGACCACGCGTGGAAGCCGGGCGACTACTACACGTGCTGGTGGGGCTACGGCGACCTGCCGGACCTGAACTTCGACCTGTCGCGCGACGACAAGGCCGAGATCCCGGTGAAGGACGTGAAGGACGCGCAGCCCAACGTGTCGCTCGTCCGCTACCTGCTGGACACGACCGCGTACTGGCTGCACGACGCGGACGTGGACGGCGTGCGGCTCGACGTGCCCAACGAGGTGCCGTTCTGGTTCTGGAAGCTCTTCAACCAGCGCGTGAAGTCGGTGAAGCCCGACGCGTACATCATCGGCGAGCTGTGGGGGAACGCGACCGAGTACGTGCGCCCCGGCGTGTACGACGCCGTCATGAACTACGCCTACTTCCGCGACCCGGTGCTCAAGTTCGTCGCCAGCGCGCAGGGTTCGGCCGCGGAGTTCGACGCCGCGCTCGCCACGGGCCGGCTCGCCTACCCGAGCCAGGCCGTCGAAGCGCAGATGAACCTGATCGACAGCCACGACACGGTCCGCTTCCTGACCCAGGCCGGCGGCGACGTGAACCGGCTCATGCTGGCCGCGCTCTTCCAGATGACCTACATCGGCGCGCCGTCGATCTACTACGGCGACGAGGTGGCGCTGGAAGGCCAGCGCGATCCCGACTGCCGGCGCCCGTTCCCGTGGAGCTGGGAGCAGGACGCGAAGCGCAAGGCGATGCACGACTGGTACGCGAAGCTCGGCGCGCTCCGCAACGCGCACGCCGCGCTGCGCACCGGCTCGTTCGCGACGCTGGCGGCCGACGGCATGACCTACGCGTACGCGCGCAAGGCGGCCGGCGAGGAGTTCGTCGTCGTGATGAACGCCGGCCGGCAGCCCGCCGAGGTGTCACTGGACCTCGCCCGCTGGGGCGGCACGGTGAAGGTCGTCGACGCCATGACGGGCGCCGCGGCCACGTGGACCGGCAAGGCGAAGCTGCCGCTGCCGGGCGCGACCGGGCGGATCTACCAGGTCGTGAAGTAGCCCCGATCCCCGGGAACGCGAAGGGCCCCGGCGCCGCTGGCGCCGGGGCCCTGGTCGTTTCTGCGGCTTCGCTCAGGCGTGCACGGCCTCGGGCGCGATGGCGTGCTCGTTCGTAGGATCGAACACGTGCATCTTGGCGAGCGAGCAGTGGAGCGTGGCTTTCTCCCCCACGGCCGGCGCGGTCTGGCCGGGCACGCGGGAGACGATCTCGCCGACCGGGCTCTTCCAGTGGACGAGCGTCTCGTTGCCGAGCGGCTCGCGCACCTCGACCGTGGCGGGAATCGCGCCGCCGCCCGGGACGGGCTCCAGCACCAGGTCCTCGGGCCGGACGCCCACGTTCACGGGGCGGCCCCTGAGGCCGGCCGCCGCGCCGCGGAGCGGCTCGGGCATCGGCAGCTTCACGCCGCTCGCGTCGAGCTGGGTGCCGTCGGCGGAGAGCGTCGCCGTGAAGAAATTGATCGGCGGGCTGCCGATGAACCCGGCGACGAACTGGTTCGCGGGCGCGGTGTACAGCGTGAACGGGTCGGCGCACTGCTGCAGCACGCCCTTGCGCATCACCGCGATCCGGTCGCCGAGGGTCATGGCTTCGACCTGGTCGTGCGTCACGTAGATCATCGTGGCGCCGACGCGCTGGTGCAGGCGCTTGATCTCGGCGCGCATCTGCACGCGCAGCTTGGCGTCGAGATTCGAGAGCGGCTCGTCGAACAAGAAGACCTGCGGCTTTCGCACCATGGCGCGGCCGAGTGCGACGCGCTGGCGCTCGCCGCCCGACAACTCGCGCGGCCGCCGCTGCAGGTAGGTCGACAGGCCGAGGATCTCGGCCGTCTCGTTCACCTTCTGCTGGACCTCGGCGTCGGGGAGCTTCCGCCGCCGGAGCCCGAACGCCATGTTCTCGAACACGCTCATGTGCGGGTAGAGCGCGTAGTTCTGGAACACCATGGCGACGTCGCGATCCTTGGGCGCCACGTCGTTCACGACGCGCTCGCCGATCTTGACCTGCCCCTCGGAGATGTCCTCGAGCCCGGCCACCATGCGCAGCACGGTGGACTTGCCGCAGCCCGACGGGCCGACGAGCACGAGGAACTCACCGTCGCGAATGTGCAGCGAGACGCCGTCGACCGCCTTCTGGCCGCGGCCGTAGATCTTGCCGAGTTGGACGAGTTCGACCGATGGCATGGGAGCGTTCCGGGATCGAGGAAGGGGACTGCGGAGTGCCGCGGACGTTAGCCCACGCGACTTCCCCGAATCAACCCGCGGCGCCCCCGGCGGTGCACGCCGGGCGCGCCTCAGCGCCCGGCGGCCGGGCCGACCAGGAAAAGCAGGACGCGGTCGACCCGCGCGCGCCACGCGGCCTCGTTGTGCCGGGCGCCCTCGATCTCCTCGTAATGCAGGTCGACGTCCTCCCGCCAACCGCGTTTCTGTAACGCGTCCCGGAGGGCGCGGGCGCCCTCGAGCCACGGCTGCGGCTCGGTCGCCTTCGCCGAGCCCTCGGCGGTGCCGATGTCGACCCAGACGCGTCCCGTGTGGCCGTGGCCCGCGAGGGTGCGCGTCACGATCTCGTTGCCGGCCCACCACACGGCGGGCGACACGACGCCGGCCATGCTCACGGCCTCGGGATGCTCGAGCAGCAGGTCGAGCGCCGCGAGCCCGCCCAGCGAGCTGCCGACGACGCCGGTGTGCGCCGCGTCCGGGAGCGTGCGGTAGGTGCGGTCCACGAACGGCTTCAGCTCCTCGAGCAGGAACCGCTGGTGCGCCGCGGCCTTGCCCCCGCCGTGCCCGGGATCGGGCACCCACGTGTACTCGTCGATGCGCGCGCTGCTGTTGGGCACCGCGACCAGGATGCAGGGCGCCATCCGGCCCGAGCGCACGAGCCGGTCGGCGGCCTCGTCGGCGCCCCACTCCTCGCCCGGGATGAAGCTGGTGGCCCCGTCGAACACGTTCTGCCCGTCGAGGAAGTAGACGACCGGGTAGCGGCGCGCGGACTGCACGTCGTAGCCCGGCGGCAGCCAGACGAGCACGTCGCGCGGGGTGACGTGACGCGACGCGAACGCCGGGTGCCGGCGCACGTCACCCGTGAGCGTGTGCGGCCGCGCCGCACTTCCCGGCGCCTCGACCTGGTCGCGCCACGTGGCGACCTCGATCCGCAGCGTGTCGCTCGTCCGCACCGTCCACTGCCGGTTGGCGACCTCGCCGCCGTGCGCGTCCTTCTCGACACGGTTCCAGTCGCCGCGTGTCACCTTGTACTCGAACGTAGCCCCCACCGGCAGGCCGATCGTCGCCGTCCACGTCCGCTCGCCCGCGGCGGCGAGCGCGAGCCCCTGCCCGCTCCAGTTGCCGAGTTCGGCGCGGTCGCCCGAGATCCAGAGCGTCTCCCCCGCGGGAGTGGACGCCGGCGCCTTGACCACGAACGTCACTTTCGTCGTCGTCGGGTTGACCACGAAGATCGTCTCCTGGTCCGCGGCACCGGCCGGAGCGGCCAGCGCGAGCAGCGCCCCCAGGGCGAGCCGCGCACCCCGTTCGGCGGTGGTCAATGCCGCGTCCCCGCCGCGGCCTTCGCGCGCCGCCCGAGCAGGTCCATGGTCACGTAGAGCAGTACGACGACGATCGCCGCCACGATCACCCACCACAGCTTGGCCTCGATGGCGTCGCGGAGCACGCGCGGGTTGTTCATCAGGTCCTTCTGGTCTCCGAGCACCTGCGCGCCGAACCACGCGAGCAGGCTGCACTCCACGATCGATCCGAGCAGGAACGCGAGCGAGAACGTGCGCCACTTCATGCGCGCGGCGCCGGCCGGCAGCGAGACCACATGGCGGACGATCGGCAGCAGCTGCGCGAAGAAGACGCCCACCGCCGAGTAGTGGAGGATCCACGCTTCGGCGAGGAGCCACTTCTTCTCGGGCACGAGGACGTACTTGCCGTAGCGGAGGATGATCGCGCGCCCGACCGAGCGGGCGACGAAGAACGCGATCGACGCCCCGACCCACGCGCCGAGCGCGGCCACGATCGCCACGAGCCGCAGGTCGGTCTGTCCCTGCGTCGCCCAGTAGGCGGCCGAGGGCACGATGATCTCGATCGGGATCGGGAAGAACGTGAAGCCGACGACGCAGAGCGCGAACGTGCCGGCGTAACCCCAGGTCTGGATCAGGCCCATCCAGGCCTGGAAGAGATGGTCGAGCATCGGGACTCCGGAGAGCGTGGGTGGGGAAGGAATCAGTCGGCGGTGGCTGCGGTCGCGGGCACGAGCGCGTCCCAGCCGAAATCGCGCCCGTCGCGCACGGGCCGGGCGAAAGCCGTGACGGGATCGTGCTCGAGCACGATCCACGCGCGCTCGTCGGCGGCGCGCGCGAGCAGTTCGGCCTTTTCCGTCATCGTCTCGATGGCGGCGATGTCGTAGCCCATGACATAGGGAATCCGCACGTGCGAGGCGGTCGGGATCAGGTCGGCGACGAAGTAGGCGACGTGCCCGCCGCCCTCGACGCGGACCAGCTGCTGGCCGCGCGTGTGGCCCTCGGCGGTGACGAACGTGACGCCCGGGAACGGCGACGCCGTGCCCTGCGTGAACTCGAGCACCCCCGCCGCTTCGAGCGGGTCGAAGTTCTCGAGCAGGTACGAGGCGCGCTCGCGCGGGTTGGGCGCGTGCGCGTTCTCCCAGTTGCGCCGCTGCACGTGCCAGCGGGCGTGCGGCAGCCAGGGCGCCAGCCCCTCGGGCGTGCGCACCGTGGAACCGCCGGCGTGGTCGAAATGCAGGTGCGTGAGCACGACGTCCGTCACGTCCCCGGGCCCGAAGCCGGCGGCCGCGAGCGAGTCCACGAGCCGGGGCTCGTCCTCGACGCGGAAGATGTCGCGGAACTTGGCGTCCGACTTGTCGCCGAGTCCCACGTCCACGAGGACGCGGCGGCCATGCCCGACGAGCAGCATGCAGCGCATCGCGAGGTGGATGCGGTTGCGATCGTCGGGCGGGTTCGTGCGGCTCCAGAGCGGCCGCGGTACGGAGCCGAACATGGCGCCGCCGTCGAGCCAGAGCGCGCCCGCTTCGAGCGTATGGAGCGTCCAATCACCGAGCGTCAGGATGGGCATGCGGGCAAGATGCGAGAAGCGTCACGGGGCGTCAACGACGAAGCGCCCGGCGAGAGCCGGGCGCTGGTCGGGACACGGACGGGGGGACGTCCGAGGGATTTCAGCGGTACAGGGCCTTCAGCGCACCGAACGTCAGGGACTTCGTCGGCGTGGCGCCGAGCGCCGTGACCTGGAACACGAAGTCGTTGTAGTCGCTGTCGGTGCCGATGCCCGAGATGGGCGACACGGTGTCGCCGGCGTCGAGGTCCTCGAAGCAGACGAGGAACGTGTTCGGGCCCTTCCAGCGCGACACGTCGAAGACGAGCGCCTGGATGTCGCCGTCCCACGGCGCGCGCGTGGCACCGAAACCGTACCGGCCCGCATCGTTGAACTTGCGGTTCGTGTAGAAGATCTCGGGGAACGAGCCGTTGGGGCCCGTGACCATGCGGTGCGTGTCGAGGTAGAAGCCGAACTTGGTCCGGTCCGCCGGAAGCGTGAAGACCGCGTTCGTGCCCGCGCCTCGCGGACCGGGGAACACGACGCCGTCGGTCGAGCCGTTGCCCGAGAGCACCGGAACGCCGCCGTTCTCGACGTACCAGCCGACCGAGTTGATGTCCTTGTTGCCGGCGATCTCGGTGACGAGGAACGCGTTCACGTCATGACCGACCCAGAACCACGGATCGATGTCGAGGTCATGCGCGCCCATGTAGTCGGTGTACGCGTTGACGGAACCGGCGGGAGCACCACTCGAAGCGAGGTAGTTGTCGATGATCGTCTGCAGGCTCGTGCCGGGGCCGTCCCAGCTGGTCCCGAACGTGGCGACAGCGGGCGGGGTCGCCCACGCGGCCGTCGCGCAAAGCATGCAGGTGTAAACGATTACAGCCGTACGGACGCGCAGCAACTGCCTCATCGGCGATTCTCCTCAGGCACGATGTGGGTCTTTGAGTCGGGAGTCGCCGGGGCATCATGCCGCCGACGGCCTACGCACCAGGGGGGGTACACGAGGGCGGGCGCAGGCGAAACGGGTTCGTTACCTCAAGCAGGAAGTCTATCACCGCGTGGCGGGCCGCCCGCAAGCACTTTCTTGGGTCCGGCACCCCGATCGGCCACCTGCAAGCCACTCCGGCAATGCGATTTGCACGTTGCCTGAAATATGCCTCTCAGGCGTGGATCGCCCGCCCGGCGACGGCCAGCGCGGCCTCCTTGATGGCTTCCGGCAAGGTGGGATGGGCGTGGACCGAGCGCGCGATGTCCTCGGCGCTCGCCCCCATCTCGAGGGCCACGGCCAGTTCGGCGATCAGGTCGCTCGCCCGGGGGCCGACGATGTGGGCCCCGAGGAGCCGGTCCGTCTCGGAATCGGCGATGATCTTGACCTGTCCGTCGCGCTCCCCCATCGCCTTGGCGCGGCCGTTGGCGAGGAATGGGAAGGTCCCGACGGAGACCTTGCGGCCCTGGGCCGCGGCCTCCTCTTCGGAGAGCCCGACCCCGGCCATTTCCGGCCACGTGTAGACGACCCCGGGGATGCAGCCGTAGTTGACGTGCCCGGCGAGCCCCGCCATGCGCTCGACGCAGGCGATGCCCTCCTCCTCCGCCTTGTGCGCGAGCATCGGGCCCGGGATGACGTCCCCGATCGCCCAGATGCCGGGAGCGCTCGTGTGCCAGTGCTCGTCGACCTCGATGCGGCCGCGGGCGTCGAGCTTCACGCCGGCTTCGGCGGCGCCCAGGCCGTCGGTGTAGGGCCGGCGCCCGACCGCGACGAGCAGGACGTCGCAGGTCTCCCGCGTCGCCTCGCCCCCGGCGGCCGGCGCGACCTCTACGGTGACCTCGTCCCCCGCGACGCTCGCCGAGCGGGCCGAGACGCCGAAGCGGAACTTCATCCCCTGGCGCTCGAGCGCGCGATGGAGCAGCTTCGCCGTCCCCGCGTCCATGCCCGGCACGATGCGATCGAGATATTCGAGCACGGTGACCTCGGCGCCCAGGCGCCGCCAGACCGAGCCCAGCTCGAGCCCGATCGCGCCCGCGCCGATCACGAGCAGCCGCTTCGGCACCTCGGGCAGCGACAGCGCGTCGGTCGAGTGCACGATCCGGCGGCCGTCGTAGGCGATGCCCGGCAGCGCGATCGGCTTGCTGCCGGTGGCGACCAGGATGCGCTCGGCCTGCAACGTGCGGGCGCCGGCCTCGCCCGTGACCTCGACCCGGCCGTCGCCCGCGAGGCGCGCCGTGCCGATGACGCGTTCGATCTGGTGCTTACGGAAGAGGCCCTCGACGCCGCGCGTCAGGTCGCGGACGACTCCGTCCTTGCGCTTGAGCATCGTCGGCAGGTCGAGTTCGGCGGTCGCCTTCACGCCGTGCGCGGCCAGGTGCTTGCGCGCGAACTCGAAGTGCTCGCTCGAATCGAGCAGCGCCTTGCTCGGGATGCAGCCGACGTTGAGGCATGTGCCACCGAGTGAGGGATACTTCTCGACGCACGCCGTGCGGAAGCCCAGCTGCGCGGCCCGGATCGCGGCGACGTAGCCGCCCGGCCCGGCGCCGATGACGACGAGATCGAACGAGTCGGCCACGGTCTCAGACCTCGAGGAGCATGCGTTCGGGATCCTCGAGGCTCTCCTTCACGCGGACGAGGAACGTGACGGCCTGCGCGCCGTCGATCAGGCGATGGTCGTACGAGAGCGCGAGGTACATCATCGGGCGCACGACGACCGCGTCATCCACCACGACCGCGCGCTTTTCGATCTTGTGCATGCCGAGGATCGCGCTCTGCGGCGGGTTCAGGATCGGCGTCGACAGGAGCGAGCCGAACACGCCGCCGTTGGTGATGGTGAACGTGCCGCCCGAGAGCTCCTGCGGCGTGAGCGCGTTGTCGCGCGCGCGCTGCGCCATGCGCGCGATTTCGCGCTCGGTGGCGGCGAAGTCGAGCCGCTCGGCGTGCCGCACGACGGGCACCACGAGTCCGCGATCGGTGCTGGCCGCGATGCCGAGGTGGACGAAGTCGTGGTAGACGATGTCGGTGCCGCGGATCTCGGCGTTGACGAGCGGCAGCTCGCGCAGGGCCTGCACGCACGCACGCGCGAAGAAGCTCATGAAGCCGAGCCGGGCGCCGTGCTTCTTCTCGAAGGCGTCCTTGTACTTCGCCCGCACCTCGAGCACGCGCGACATGTCGACTTCGTTGAACGTGGTCAGGATCGCCGCCGTCTGCTGCGCCTGCAGCAGCCGCTCGGCGATGCGGGCGCGCACGCGCGACATCGGCTCGATCCGCTCGCCGGCGCCGGGTGCGTCGAAATCGTCGCTCGCCGGCGCGGCGGGGCGCGGCGGCGGGAGCGGCGCGGGCGCGCTGGGGGCCGGGGCCGCGGGCGCGGGCGCGGGCGCGGGCGCGGGCGCGGGCGCCGACGCGACGTGGCGCTGCACGTCCTCCTTGAGGATGCGGCCGCCGGGGCCCGTCGCCTGCACGGCCGCCGGATCCACCGCGTGCTCCTCGACGAGGCGCCGCACGGCGGGAGACAACGGCCGGTCGCTCGCAGCGGGCGTGGCCGTCGCCGCCTTCGCAGCCGCAGGCTTCGCCGCCGGGGCCGCCGCGCCATTGGCCGGCACCACGCCGGGCTCGATGCGCCCGAGGACGTCGCCGACCAGGACGGTCTCGCCCACCTTGCGGCCGTGATGCAGCACGCCACTGGCGTCGGCCACGATCTCGACCGCGGCCTTGTCGGTCTCCAGCGTCGCGACGGGTTCGTCCGTACGTACGACCGCGCCGTCGGCCTTCAACCATTCGACGAGCGTGGCCTCCGAGATGGACTCGGCCAGCCGTGGCACCTTGATCTCGAGGCTCATCGCCCTCCTCCATGCGTCACGCGCCCGGCCTCGCCGGCCGGCGGCTCGGGTAGCGCTTCCTGGCCCATCGCCTGCGCGAGCAACTGCTGCTCCTGCTGCTGGTGGATCGGGTAGAAGCCGGTGGCGGTCGACGCCGCGGCGCGTCGCGCGACGCAGCGCAGCGACTGGCCCGCGTGCACGACGCCTTCGAGCCGGTGGCGCAGGTGCCGCCAAGCGCCCATGTTCTCCGGCTCCTCCTGCACCCAGACGACCTCGTTCGCGCCCGGATAGCGATCGAGCGCCGCGACGAGTTCGGACGCCGGGAACGGATACAGCTGCTCCAGCCGCACGATCGCGACGTCGTCGCGGCGGAACGCCGCACGCGCCTCGAGCAGCGGGTAGTAGAACTTGCCCGACACGACGAGCACGCGACGTACCGTCGCGGCGTCGACCGTGTCGTCGAGCACGGGGCGGAACGTGCCGTCGGTCAGGTCGGCGACCGGCGAGATCACGCGCTTGTGCCGCAGCAGGCTCTTGGGGCTCATGATCACCAGCGGCTTGCGGAAGCGCCGGTGCAGCTGGCGGCGCAGGGCGTGGAACAGCTGCGCGGGCGTCGTGAGATGGCAGACCTGGAGGTTCGCCTCGGCGCAGAGCTCGAGCCAGCGCTCGAGACGCGCGCTCGAATGCTCGGGCCCCTGCCCTTCGTAGCCGTGCGGCAGCAGCAGCGTGAGCCCGGACATGCGGCCCCACTTGCTCTCGGCGCTGGCGATGAACTGGTCGGCGTAGACCTGCGCGACGTTGGCGAAGTCGCCGAACTGCGCCTCCCAGATCACGAGCGTGTGCGGGTCGGCGGTGCTGTAGCCGTACTCGAACCCGAGCACCGCGGCCTCGCTCAGCATGGAGTCCACGACCTCGAAGCGGCCCTGCTCCACCGCCAGGTGCTGCAGCGGGATCCAGCGCCGCCCGTCCTCGGTGTCGTGCAGGACCGAGTGCCGGTGAGTGAACGTGCCGCGGCCGGCATCCTGGCCGGTCAGGCGGACGTTGCGGCCCTCGAGCAGCAGCGAACCGTACGCGAGCGTCTCGGCGAGCGACCAGTCGATGCGGTCCTCGAGGAACATCGTGCGGCGGTCGGTCGCGAGCTGCTGGATCTTGCGGTGCGGATGGAAGCCCCCGGGGATCCGCGTGATGCCCTGCACCAGCGGCTCGAGCCCCTGCCGCGACACGCGCGTGTCCGCGCTCCAGTCGTCGCCGGCCCAGTCCAGTCCGCGCCACAGGCCACCCGGGAGCGAGCGCTCGGGCGGCAGCGGATCGCTGCTCGCGCGCCGGTGCGCCGCGCGGAAGTTCGCGTCGATCTCGGTCTCGATCTTCTCGAGACCGGCGCGGTCGAGCACGCCTTCCTCGACCAGCCGCTCGGCGTAGGCGCGCGAGGCCGGCAAGTGCACCGCGATCGCGCGGTACATCACCGGCTGCGTGAAGGTCGGGTCGTCCATCTCGTTGTGGCCGTGCTTGCGGTAGCACACGAGGTCCACGAACACGTCGCGCTTGAACCGCATCCGGTACTCGAGCGCGAGCGACATGGCGCGTACACAGGCTTCCGGGTCGTCGCCGTTCACGTGCAGCACCGGCGCGTCGACCACCCGGGCGATCGCGGTGCAGTAGCGCGTGGGGCGCGAATCGTGCGGCGAGGTCGTGAAGCCGACCTGGTTGTTGACGATGACGTGCACCGTGCCGCCGGTGCGGTACGCCGGCAGCTGGGCCAGCGTCAGCGTCTCCGGCACGATGCCCTCGCCCGCGAACGCCGCGTCGCCGTGGATCAGCACCGGCACACCGCGGTCACGCGCCCGGTCGCCCATGGCCTCTTGGCGCGCGCGCATCATGCCGAGCACGACCGGGTTCACGTACTCGAGGTGGCTCGGGTTGTAGCAGAGCCCGAGGGCGATCGAGCGGCCGTTGGGCATCGTCTGCGTGGAGTGGAATCCGAGGTGGTACTTGACGTCCCCCTGCCCCTCGACGTCGCCGGGAGCGAAGTTGGACTCGAACTCGCTGAAGACCTGCTCGAGCGGCTTGCCCAGCAGGTTCACGAGCACGTTGAGCCGGCCGCGATGAGGCATGCCGATCTGCAGGCCCTCGACACCCATCGACGCGGCCTCACGAACGAGCGTCTCGAGCATCGGGATCAGGCTCGCGCCACCCTCGAGCGAGAATCGCTTCTGCCCGGTGTAGCGCGCGTGCAGGAACTGCTCGAAGCCGTCGGCCGCGAGCAGCGAACGCAGGATGGCGATGCGGTCGCCGGCGGGCGGCGTCGGGCGGTTGTTCCCGACTTCGATCCGCTCCGCGAACCACTCGCGCACCTCGGGATCGGAGATGTCCATGAACTCGACCGCGAGCGTGCCGCAGTACGTCTCACGCAGCGACTGCAGCAGGCTGCGCAGAGTCCCGGTGTAGCTGCCGCGGAACGGCGATCCGTCCACCTCGCGATCGAGGTCGGCCTCGGTCAGTCCGTAGGCCGACGGCTCGAGGAACGGGTGTGCGCTCTCGTTCGCGAGATCCAGCGGGTCGAGCCGGGCCGCGAGGTGGCCGAACTCGCGGAACGCATGCACGAGGCTGCGCACGCCCGCGTACGGACCGCCGGTGGGAGCGCCAGCCGGACGGGGTCGCGCCGCGACCTCCATGCCGGCGAAGAAGAGCGCCCAATCCTCCGGCACCGAGGTCGGATCGGCCTGCCAGCGGGCGAACTGCTGGTCGATGTAGTCGGCGTTCTCGCGCAGCACGAAATCCAGGCGCCGGGACATGCACTCCTCTTGGATTGGGGATCGCGCCGGAGGGTCCGTGCGGCGGCAAAACGCCCCCCGAGCCGAAAGGCCGGGCAGGTTAGCACGCGACCCCGGAGCGCGCACGCGCACCGCGGCCGGGGCCACTGCCGGTTATCGGCCGGTCCCCCGCTCATCTTGGACGCCCGTTCCACGCCGGCGGATCGGGCAATCTGCGCGACCCTCGCGTGCATCCGGCAACTGCCCGTCGCAAGAGCGAGGAATCCCCGAGCGAATCCGGTGGCAATTCCGGCCCCGCCCGCCGATACCCCCCGTGGCCCCTCTCTTGCGGAGAGGGTGACGTTGATGCGGTGTGCCCCACGGGAACTGGGAGGGTCCATGGCTGCAGAACGCGGCTTCACCCTGATCGAGACCATGATCGTCGTCGTGATCATCGGTCTCTGTCTCAGTTTCGGACTGCCCGCGTTCGGCAGCTACCGGAGCACGATCGCTCTCAAGCAAGCCAAGAACCAGCTGATCGAGGACATGCGGACCGCCCGCCAGCTCGCGATCACGCGGCGCTCGCCCGTGTTCGTGCGCTTCACGGTCGGGACGAGCACGGCGCGGGGTTCCTACACGCTGCACGTGGACCGGAACTCGAACGGCGTCGTCGACAGCGGCGAGCGGCTGATCAGCCGGACCATGCCGACCTACTCGAAGCTGGTCAGCACCGCGCTCACGCCGGCGAACGTCGTGAACTTCGACATCAGCGGCATCCTGGTCCCTGGCACCACCGGGGGCACGATCACCTTCAACAACACGCGGGGCAAGGCGGACACCCTCGCCGTCTCCGCTGCGGGGATCACGTACCGGCCATGAACGCCTTCCTCTCGCGACTCGTTCGGCGCGTGCGCGCGGATCGATCGGGCTTCAGCCTGATCGAAGTCCTCGTCGCGATGGTCGTCTTCTCCATCGGCGTGCTCTCGCTGGCCATCTGCGTGCCCGCGGGTACGCGCCGCATCAACGCCGCCGGCCAGCAGACCCGCGCCTCCACGCTCGCCGCGCGGCAGGCCGAGGAACTGCTCATGACGCCGTTCGGAAACTCGGCGCTGGCGGCGGGGACGCACACGTACGCGAGCAACCCCGTGGACAGCACCTACTACGTGACGTGGACCGTCGTCGATTCCGTTCCCGTCGTCGGGTGCAAGCGCGTCACGGTCCGTGTCTCCCGGAACAGCACCACGTCCCGGAGCATCGCCGCCATGACGATCGTGAAGCCCCAGTTCTAGAGGCCCCCATGCGCACGCCTTCACCCGGCTCCAACAGGCAGGCTCGCGGGTTCACGCTCATCGAGCTGATGGTCGCGCTCGTGGTCATGGCCATCGTCGTGGGCTTCATCATGGGCGTGCTTCACCGGTCGCAGTCCCAGTCGCAGCGCGTCACCTCTGTGGCCGAGCGGCGGCAGATGGCACGCAGCGCCGTGCAGCTGCTGGAACGTGAAATGCGCATGGCGGGTTCGGGATTCGGCACCGACACCGTGATGGCCGGTCGCGGCGGCGCCGCCTGGACGCTGTACGCCATCAACCCCGGCTACGGCGGCACGGCGGCCAACGACTCCGTGACGCTGGTCGGCGGCTGGCTGGGCACGACCACGCTCTCGACCGCGATGGCCTCGTCCAGCTCCAACATGATGCTCGACAGCATTCCGTCGGCGTTCACGACCGGCAGCTTCGTGGTCCTCACCAACGGCTCCAGCACGCACATGTTCCAGATCACGGGCGTCACCGCGTCGCCCGCGCAGTTCGCGCACGCGAGCACGTCCAACTACAACACCGGCCAGGTGCAGTGGCCGGTCGGTGGCGGCTATCCGGCGCACTCGACGTTCGTCTACAAGTCGATGCTCGTGACCTACCGTTTCGACGCGACCACCTACTCCAAGCCCGCGCTGGTTCGCCAGGAACTGGGCGGCGCCCAGTCGGTCGTCGCGTACGACATCTCGGGGTTCCGCGTGTACTACGAAATGCAGGACGGCACGATCACGCGCAGCCCCGGCAGCATGGCGTTCGTGAACAAGGTGGTCCCGGTCGTCCTGACGTCCGTCACGTCCAGCCGATTCCCCACGCTTCAGGACAGCGTGTACGCGGCCATCCGGCCGCGGACGTTCTGACAGGAGGAGTTCGATGATCCCCTCTCGCATCACAAATGGCCCCAGCCGGGAGCGAGGGATCGCCCTGATCGCCGCCGTCCTGGTGGTGCTGCTGAGCTCGGTTCTCGTGGCGACGTTCCTCTTCACGACCACGGGCGAGCGCAGCATGTCCTCGAACGTCCAGATCGCAAAGGCGTCGCTGTACGCGGCGGACGCCGGCGTGCGCGCGCTGCAGCAGGATCTCGGGAACCGGCTGAACGCCAAGATCGACAGCTGCTGTGCGGCGTACACGGGCGTCGACTCCGTGATCAGGCGGCCGGGCCTGCTGTTCCCGGCGCCGCCGTCCGCATTCACGGTCTCGAGCACGAACCCGAACTTCACCGCGGCCGGCACGATCCAGTACAACACCGGTGTCGTGGGTGCGAGCCAGCAGTGGTACGAGTACCGCTTCACCGTCGCCTCGACGGGCACCACGGGGCTCTCCGGCCAGCGCCGCGTCCAGGCCCAGGGCCTCCTCCGCGTCACCGCGAGCCGCAACAGCTTCACGGACTACCTGATCTACACGAACACGCACACGCTCGCGGACGGCAGCTCGATCTGGTTCTCCTCGAACACCTCGTTCGACGGCCGCGTGCACACGAACACGGGCTTCAAGTTCGCGTTCCGGCCCACGTTCTACGACCTCGTGACCAGCCACTCGAGCACCGCCGACTTCAACAACAACGGCAACGGCGTCGTCACCGCGAACGCGGACAACAACGGCACGATCGACCAGCCGTTCTTCTACAACGGCTTCGACCGGAGCGTCCCGACCGTGCCGCTGCCGACGAATGCGTACAACCAGCAGAACGCGGCGCTCCTGGGCGACCCGTCTCGCACCACGGCCCCGTCCAACTCCGACATCAATGGCCACTGCAATACCGGCGTGAGCGGCAGCAGCACGCCGCCGAACGGCATCTACATCTCGCACGACGGCTCCGGCAACCCGGTCGGCTTCTACATCAAGGGTGACCTGTCCATGTGCAAGATGTGGGCGGACACGGTATCGAACCAGCAGTGGTACCAGATGCGCCAGGGCACCACGACCAAGACGATCCTCGTGACCGGTGGTGGCACCGGCGTGCAGGTCTGGAACGGCTCGAGCGCGACCGGTTCGCCGGCCGAGACCTACGTGTCGGGCTCCGGCAGCAGCATGATCGGCGTCATGTACGTCGACGGTGGAATCAGCGACCTGCGCGGTCCCGACCGCTCGGGAAGCACGGTGCTCCCGGCCATTTCGGAGAACACCAAGCTGCTGATCGCGGCCAAGAACGACGTCGTGATCCAGCGCGACATCACCTGCGACAGCTACAACAACAACAACAACGTGCTCGGCATCATGTCCGCCAACGGCAGCGTCCGGATCGGCTCGAGCATGCCCAACGACGCCTATCTCGACGCATACGTGATGGCCATCGGTTCGTCGGCCGAGTTCACGGTGGACAGCTACGACACCGGCGATCCGCGCGGCACGTTCCACCTCCGCGGCGGCATGGTGGCGCAGTACTACGGCGCGTTCGGCACCTTCAACTCGCGCACCGGCTCGTATGCGTCGGGTTACGGCCGCGACTTCAAGTACGACCGGCGCGGCCTGATCCCGCCGTGCTATCCCACGACCACCACGTTCAGCCACAGCACGCCGGTGGCGCGCACGCTGTCCTGGAAGGAGATCTGAGCCATGGCGGGTTCGAACGAGAACAACGGCAACCGTTCCCTGGTGGGCATCCTCGTCCTCGTGGCCGTCGTCGGCCTCGCGTTCTTCGGCTGGCGGTGGATGCACCGCCCGGCGCCGCCGCAGGCGGTCACCGCGGCGCCCGCGCCCGCGCAGCCCGAAGCGCAGCCCGCGCCGCAGCCGCAGCAGCAGCCGGCACCGAGCAACGGGGAGAAGGAGCAGCGCCTGCCGATGTGACGCGGCGCACGAGCGTGCACGGGCCGGCCGGGAAATCCCGGCCGGCCCGACGCGTCATCAGTGCTGGGGCGTCTCGACGGGAAAGCCGGCGTCGACCCAGTCGCTGGTGAAGTTCTTCGGGATGTGGAGCGCGCGCACGTTCGTGAATCCCATCTCGTGCATGGCCGTGAACGCCGGGCGCATGTTCGGGCAGTGATCCCACGGACAGCAGCCGCAGTAGAGCACGACCTCCTTGTCGCGCGGCATGTCCTTCACGGTCGAGCGCAGCTGCTCGATCCCTTCGGGCGTGCGGCCTTCGCCCGCGTAGATCGTGCCCGGGATCGCCCCCGCGCGGAAGAGCACGGGAAAGCCCACGTGCAGCAGCAGCGGGCGTGACGCTTCCGGTCCCTTGAGCTGCGCGGCCAGGTCGGCCGGCTTCACGACCTGCACCGCGGTCCACGGATCGCCCGCGACCACCGCTCCGGCGTCCCCGCCCTGCGTCCCCGTCTGCTGGCAGCCCGCGGCGCCCACGGTCACCGCCATGGCCACGGCGAACACCAGGGCCCGGAAGACCTGCTTCGTCGTCGTCACCATTTCCTCCTGCTCCCCTTTCGATCGCGTGAACGGCCGGCTCGTGCGTCCCACGGCCCCTGTCCCCGGCATCCTCGCCGTTGGAGACACGAAGCGCCAGCGGGACTCACGACTCGCCATCGCCTGCGAAGCGACATTCACCGCGGCCTGCAACTCGCTGGGAGAACAAGGCCTGCCGTGGGGCATTGTGGAAGGCACGGTGGCGCGTCGCGAGGCCCGAGTCGCCTCACACCCGAGGCCCTCCGAGACCGGCGCGCACGCCGCCGTTCGTCGCTCTCGACGCGAGGAGCCCGCGGGCGCACCCTCGAGGCTGTCCCCCACTCGCGCCCTCGGGAGGGCCTCATGCATTCCGCCGCACGCGCCACGCTCCTCGGCATCGCTCTCGCCTGCGCCACCCCTTCGTTCGCCCACGCCGAGGGTCCCAGCTACATCGGCCAGTGGGGCGGCACCGGCTCCGGCGCCGGCCAGCTCAACAAGCCCGCCGGCATCGCCTGCGACGCTTCCGGCAACGTCTACGTCTGCGATTCGGCGAACTGGCGGATCCAGATCTTCTCGCCCACCGGCGGCTTCCGCTCGCAGTTCGGGTCGCAGGGGTTCGTCGTCGGGCAGTTCGAGGCGCCGTTCTCCGTCGCCGTCGACGCCGCGGGCAACATCTTCGTCGGCGACCACTCGCAGCGCGTCGTCGAGAAGTTCGACGCCAGTGGCGCCTGGGTGCGCTCCTGGGCCGGCATGCTGCTCGGCTTCGAGCAACTCGCCGCGATCGCGGTGGACGCGGACGGCACCGTCTACACCGGCGAGACCAACAGCCAGCGCGTCACGCGCTGGACGAACGGCGGCGACTATCTCGCCATGTGGGGCACCTACGTGTCTCCGGACTGGCCCTTCACGCAGCAGATGTACGTGCAGGGGCTCGCCTCCGACGGGCACGACCAGCTCTTCATGTGCGACAACGTCATGCACCAAGTGTACGTATATCGCACCGACGGCACGTTCGTGCGCGCTTGGGGATCGCGCGGAGCCGGGCCGGGACAGTTCAGCCATCCGACGGGCATCGCGATCGACGCGAACGGCATCGTCTACGTGGCGGACGAACGCAACCACCGCATCCAGATGTTCACGAGCGACGGGACGTTCCTCGCGCAGTGGGGTTCGTTCGGCAGCGGGCCGGGACAGTTCAAGAACCCGTACTCGGTGGCGGTCGCGCCCAGCGGCCTCGTCTACGTGAGCGACACCGGCAACAACCGGATCCAGGTGTTCGGGCCCCTCGCGACGCCGGCACACTCGTCGAGTTGGGGCGCGCTCAAGGCAGCCTGGCGCTGAACGCGAGGAGCGGTCGGGCCCGAGCGGCTCGGGGCCGCACCGAATGAACGTACGTGCCCCTCGGCGCATCGGGGGACGCGGGAAGGCACGAACCGCAGGGAGGCATGACATCATGCGCCGGGTCGGCGGGATTCTGGTCGGAATGGCGGCGGCGAGCGTACTGCTCGTCGCCTTTGCTCACGCGCAGGCCCCGGTGTTTGTCGCCCAATGGGGCGTTGCCGGAGCAGGAGCGGGGCAGTTCGCGCGCCCGCGCGGTCTCGCCGTCGATGCCCAGGGCCACCTGTACGTCTGCGATTCGGGCAATCACCGCATCCAGCGCTTCGACCTCGAGGGGCACTTCCTCCAGCAGTGGGGAACTCTCGGAGCGCTCGACGGGCAGTTCATCACCCCTACGCAGATCGGGCTCTCACCGGGCGGTGACGTGGTCGTCCTCGACGAGGGCAGCCGCGAAGTCCAGGCGTTCACCTCGACCGGCACGTTCGAGCACATCTGGGGGCAGACGGGGCCGATGCCCACGTGGCTCTACGTCCCCCGGGGCCTCGCCGTCATGCCCGATGCGCACGTGATCGTGGCCGATCCCATGCTGGGATGGATGATGGAGTACACGATCGAGGGGCGGCTGCTCTCGCAGTGGGTCCCGAAGTGGAATGGATATCCCGACTACATACCGACGCTGCTCACATGCGGATCGGCCGGCGAGATCGTGGCGATCGACAACTTCAACGGCCTGATCCGCCACATCAGCCGGAGCGGCGATGTCGACACGCAGCTGGACTTTCTCTTCTTCTTTTCCCTGTCCTACGTCCCGATCCCTCCTCTCGGCGGCATCGCCACGGACGCCCGTGGCGACCTGTACGTCACCGACTGGAAGAACTGCCGGGTGATTCACTACTCACCCAACGGCGCGCTGCTCGCGAGCTGGGGCAGCCCGGGATCGGCGCCGGGCCAGTTCAACCATCCGAGCGGAATCGCGGTCGACGCGCGCGGGTTCGTCTACGTGGCCGACACCGACAACCATCGCATCCAGGTTTTCGGGGATCTCGCGACGGCGAACCACTCGTCGAGCTGGGGCGCGCTCAAGGCGGCCTGGCGCTGAGCGCGAGGCGCGCCGGGCGTCAGTCGAGCCGCAGTTCCATGGCGCTCGGCTTGGGCGCGAACCCGAGCGAGCTGTAGAGCGGGCGGCCGTCCTCCGTGGCGTGCAGCCGCACGCGCGCGAGTCCCAGGGCGCGTGCGCGGGCGATGGCCTCCGCCACGAGCGCGCGGCCGATGCCGCGCCGGCGCCACTCGGGCGCCGTCCAGACGCCGATCAGGTAGCCCTCCGCCGCGCGCAGGTCCTGCGGCGTGGGCAGCCGTGGATAGACGAGCAGCGTCACCGTCGCGACGGTCGCGCCCGCAGGCGTTTCGGCCAGCCAGGCGAACGCACGCCCCTGCCCGATCAGCTCGTCCACGAGCGGCGCGCACGCACGCTCGAACGCCTGCGCGCCCTCGGCACCGGCGCCCATGCGCAGCTCGTCGAAGAGCGCCGCGCGCAGCCGCGTGAGCGTGAGCGAATCCGCGGGCGTGGCGACGCGCACGACCGGCGAATCGGGTGCCCCGGGAGACCACGTCATGGTGGTGGGATCGTAGCGGATGTGCGATTGCATTGCTCCCCGGTGCGGCGCCGGCTGGACCGCGGCGACGACCGATGCGAGGATCGCAGTCTCCGTCCGGAGTGCACCGGGCAGGAGACAAGACGCCGCCGAAGTCGCACAATGCGCCCGCTCACGGCCCGCCCCCGCTCCGCGGGTGGCCGCACGGGCTCCGCCCTCCGGCGGCGACGCCGGAACCCACCATCCCTGGAGACTGGAATGAAGGGACTCGCTGCCTTCCTGATGCTCTGCTTCGTGGTCGTGCTCGCCAGCTGTGCGCCCAAGTCGGAGGAGACCACGTCCTCGACCCCGAGCACCACGCCAGCCGCCTCCGACACGGCCGCCACCGCCACGTCGCAGGTGCTCGCCAAGTCGCTCTACGACGACGGCCCACGCGCCAACTCGGTCGCGTTCGACGCCGCGAAGGCCGCCGCGGGCGAGAAGCTCTTCACGACCAAGGGCTGCATGGCGTGCCACGCCTACGGCAAGAAGCTGACGGGACCGGACCTCAAGGGCGTCACCGAGCGCCGCACCGAGCTGTGGATGCAGCACCAGATCATGGAGCCGGACGTGATGACGCGCACGGACCCGATCGCGCACGGGCTCATGGTCGAGAACAAGAACCTGCAGATGCTCAAGCTCAACATCACGCAGGACGAAGCGCAGAGCCTCATCCACTACTTCCGCAAGCTCGACGCGGGCAAGTAGACCGCACCCGGCCGCACCGGAGCCCGGCGACCCACGTCGCCGGGCTCCTGCAATTCCGGCGACCACGAGCGCGCCCCCCGGCCTGCCCCCTTCCGCACCCCGCCCGGGCGTGGGACAGTGATGGGCACACGAGCGCGGCGGGAGCCGCGCGCCGCCCCTCACGGGCGGCAGGAGGCCGACATGACTCGACCCCGGACCCGCATCGCGACGCTCGCCCTCCTCGCCGGGCTCGTGCTGGCGGCGCTGCGCGCCACGGGCGCGGTGTACGTTCCACCCGCGCCGGCGCACGCCAAGGAGTTCGCGTTCGTCCACGCGGACGGCGTGTTCCACCTCTTCTACATGCGACTCTTCCCCGACTCGACGGCCGAGGTGAACCTCACGAGCTTCGGGCACGCGGTCTCGACCGACCTGCACACGTGGACCGAGCTCGACACGCTGCTCGCGGTGCGCCCCGGCGAATGGGACAGCGACCACGTCTGGTCGCCCAGCCTGATCTACCGCGACGGCACCTGGTACATGTTCTACACCGGCGTGAAGAACGTGCCGTACGGCTGGCAGTGGTTCCAGCGGATCGGGGTCGCGACGTCGACCGACCTGGTCAACTGGACGCGCTATCCCGAGCCCGTGTTCTCGGGCGCGCAGGTGCCGTGGGCGTACTCGGACTCGTCCGAGTTCGACGGCTGCCAGTTCCGCGACGCGTTCGTGATGCCGGATCCGGCCGACACCACCCGCTGGCTCATGTACTACGTCACCACGCCCGCCGAGGCACGCGGCCAGCTGATCGCCGCCGTCGCCCGCAACGACGGCGGACTCGCACCGTGGACCGACCTCATGCCGCTCTGGTGCACCGACGAGGCGCACTTCTGGGGCTGGAGCGAATCGCCCGTGCTGCTCGAGCACGAGGACCAGTGGTTCATGTTCATGACCACGAACTCGACGCACACGATCCGCTACCGCACGACACCTGACCCGACCGCCGACTCCACGCTCTGGAGCGGCACCTATCGCCTGTTCGACAACGTCGGCCAGGACTCGCTGAGCGACCAGTGGTTCGGCCCCGAGGTGCTGTCGGTGAACGGCCAGGACTTCCTCGCCTACGTGGACGGCACCGATCTCACGATCGGCATCCAGGAGATCCACTGGGCGGTACCCGCGACGGACTTCACGCTCGCCGACCCGGTCGTGCTCGCCGCGCCGCGCCCGGCCGCACGGGGCGCGGTGGAACTGGGCGCGCTCGGGCGCCCCGGCGCGGGCCGGCACGTCGCGTTCCGGATGCACGTCCCCGCCGCGACCACGGGCCGGCTCGAGCTCTTCGACCTCGCCGGCCGCCGCGTCGCCGCCGTGCGGTCGGGAGCGATGCCCGCGGGCGATTCGTTCGCCGAATGGAACGGCCGCGCCGACTCCGGCGCGGGCGTCGCCAACGGCGTCTACTTCGCGCGCCTCGCCACGCCGCTCGGCACGCGCACGCTGAGGATCGCCGTGGCGGAGTGAGCAATGCTCGACGACTCGAACGGGGGGAAGAACGTGACAGAAGCTCCCAGGCACGTCGTCTGGAGCGATCTCGACGAGCAGCGCTCGGTGGCCTCGTACGAAGCCCACCTGACGCGGCAGTTGGGATTCTGGCTCATCGGCGCCTGCCTGCTCTTGTCTTTCGTGGCGATGACCGTCCTGGGGATCTTCGTCGCCGCCGGCGTCGCCGTGATGCTCGTCGCGATTCCGGTGCGAATGTGGCTCTGGCACCGTCGCTACGGAGACTTCGAGCGCGAGCATCCCGAGATGACCGCGGCCCGCGGAATGCTGACGCTCGCCCTGGTCCTGTGGGCCACGGCGCTTCCGGCGATGTTCGTGGGAACGGTGTTGCGAGCGCTGTTCAACGCGCTGGTCTTCCGCCGCCCCTAGCCGGTCCACCCGCTCGCCTCGGCCCGCGGCTCCGCCCTCGCCGCCAGCAAGTCACGGATCGAGCAGATTGAGCCGGCTCTGGAATGTCCCCGATCCTCGGACCACTGCTCGTGAAAGGGACACCGGCGTGATGGAGTGAACTTCGGTCTGCCTCGTCGCCGCCCGGGAGTCCGGGCACTGGGGACGTGGGCGGCAGGGTCCGAGCGATGATGAGACCCGAAGCTCACCCGATTGCGCCCGAGCTCCCGTGACGACCGGTGGTCCAGGGAATGGGAACGCTCCCTCTCGACCACGGGTGCTGCCGCGCCGCGCTGGCTGATGTCGGGGCCTTGGTGCCGGGAGCAGGGATCGAACCTGCACGGGCTTGCGCCCAGCGGATTTTAAGTCCGCTGCGTCTGCCAGTTTCGCCATCCCGGCACCGCCTGCCTCGGACGACGGGCCGCCCCCAAACGCGACGCCCAGGCCCTCGCGTGGAGGACCCGGGCGTCGGCGCCGGTGAGGGGCGTCAGTGCCCGTGCCCGCCGGCATTCTCTAACACGTCCACGACACGCACGATCGGGTAGCGCGACAGGAACCCCTGCACGGACCAGCCGAAGAGGCCGAGGAAGCCGAGCATCACGCCCACCTCGGGCAGCCCGAACCACATGGTCTCGGCGTTGAGCGACGGCATCACCAGCACGTGCCGCTCGAGCCAGACGCCGATCATCGCGATCACCGAGAAGGTCGCGAGCAGCATCGGGTTGGTCTTCGAGGTCTTGTTCAGCATGCCGAGGAACGGGATCACGAAGATCAGCGTGAACACCAGGAACGAGAGGCCGCGCCAGGGCTCCTCGAATCGGATGAACACCCACCAGGTTTCCTCGGGCATGTTCGCGTACCAGATCGGCAGGTACTGCGACCAGAAGAGGTAGCCCCAGAAGACGCACCACGCGAACAGGATCTTGCCGATGTCCCAGAACATGTTCGTCGTGATGTAGGCCTGCAGCTGGTACTTCTCGCGCACGTGCGTCGCGATCAGCGCCACCATGGCGACGCCGGTGATGAACGCCGCGGCCCAGAACCACCAGCCGAACAGACCACTCACCCAGTTGGGCGTCAGCGCCATCACGAAGTCCCACGCCAGCACCGTGAAGAAGATCGTGAAGGCCAGCGCGATCTGCGGCGCGAGGTGCGCGGACTCGTGACGGTACGCGTCACGCTCGGCCTGCTCGCCCTTCCAGCCGGCGGTCAGCTTCGCATAGCTGGCCTTGAGCGCATCGGGCACGTAGGGCTCGAGCAGCTTGGCGTCCTGCCGCAGCGAGACGCGCGCGAGCTTCTGCGCGAGGAACAGGAAGAGCAACTGGCCGCCCAACGTGCGGACCCAGAGGAACGGCACGTTGAGGAACGGCGCCTGGCGCGGCTCGGTGTGATGGATCCAGGGCAGGTAGGTCCACGAGCCCACCGCGAGCAGCACGAAGAGCGTCGCGACGCCGTAGGGCAGGTAGGCGGACAGCGCCTCGGCGATGCGCATGATGGGCCCGCCCCAGCGGCCGTTGGCGAGCCGGATGGCGGCGGCGAGGGCGATCGCGCCCTCGGCGATCCCGAGGAAGTAGAGCGTATTGATCGCCCACGAGCCCCAGGCGCGCAGCGGGTTCGTGAAGTAGAGATAGGCGAACGCGGCGATGCCGATCGCCATGCAGACGAACCAGATCGCCTGCATGCGCCCGTTGCGGCGGACCGGCAACTTGCCGGCGATGTCGCGGAGTGCGGCCTCGTGGCTCATCGCGGGCTGACCTTCTGCATGTACCGGATGTAGTGGACGATGTCCCACGCGTCCTTCGCGGAGACGGCATTGCCGTAGGACGGCATGACCACGCCTCCGTGACGCATGTACATGAAGATGTACCCGTCGGTGCGGTTGCGCGTCGCCTCGGCGAGCAGGTCGGGCGGCGGCATGAACGTGGCGGCGACGGGGCCGTCACCGGCCATCTTCATGCCGTGGCAGGTCCAGCAGAACGTGTGGAAGAGCGTGTCGCCACGCACGACCGCCGAGTCCATCAGCGTCTGCGGCGCCACCATCATCTTCCCCGCCATGTCGTAGGGCGCGTCGCTCATCCAGCGGTCGACGTCCATGGTAGGCACCGCCAGCGAGTCCGGGCCGCGGAACGCGATCCATTTGGGATGAGTCGGGTCGCCGCGCTGGGGGTCGATCGCGACCGTCTGGCGCATGTCGCGGATCGGGTAGTAGGTCCAGTGGGTCAGCGACTTGGTCACGTCCTGGCAACCCTGCTGGAAGGACACCGACCAGAGCGCGATCACGCCGAGCAGGAGTTTCGTCCTAAGCATGGACGTGCACCTCCTCGGCCTGGTGGCCCTTCATGATGGACTCGACCTTGGCCGCCGTCGCCGCGTCGCAGGGCACCCAGATGCCGATCCGGTCTTCCTGGAAGCGCGGATCGTAGGGCGCGACGGGCTTGAGCTGCGGCAGCCGCGCGAGCGCGAGCATGCCGAGCAGGTTGGACAGGCCGGCGATCAGGATCATCGATTCGTATCCGATCACGGTCATCGGCGGCACCGAGAACAGCTCCTTGCCGCCGATCACGAGCGGCCACGAGGCGATCGAGTAGAAGCAGAGCGCGAAGCCGCCGGTCGCGCCGAGGAAGCCGCCGACGGCGGTCACCCAGCGCACGAGCGAGGGCCCCTGCTCCATCGCGTGCTCGATTTCGTGGTGCGGCACGGGCGAGAAGACGTTGAGGTTCTTGTACCCGGCCTGGCGCAGCGCGGTCACCACCTCGGCCGCGTCGTCCACGTAGTACCAGATCCCCATCACGCCGTGGAACTTCGGCGGCACGGGATTGAGGATGCCGTCGAGGAGCTTCTGGATCACGAGTGCGCCCTCCTCTTCGGCATCGGGAGCGTTTCCTTGATCTCGGCGATCGAGAACGCCGGCAGGACCCGCACGAAGACGAGGAAGAACATGAAGAACCAGGCGAACGAACCCACGATGAGCATGATCTCGCTCAGCGAGATGCGGTAGTAGAACCACGTCGCCGGGTTGAACGACCGCGTGAGCGACGTGACGATGATCACGAAACGCTCGAACCACATGCCGATGTTGACCAGGATCGACAGCACGAACAGCGCGGTCATGTTCCGCCGCACCGGCTTGAACCACAGCGAGAGCGGGAAGATCACGTTGCAGCTGAACATGATCCAGAACGCCCACCAGTAGTGCCCGGTGGCGCGGAACCAGAACAGGTCGCTCTCGGCCCGGTTCGGTCCGTACCAGGCCATGAAGAACTCGGTCAGGTACGAGTAGCCGACCATCGTCGAGGTCAGGAGCACCAGCTTGGAGAGCTTCTCCATGTGGTCGATCGTGACCAGGTGCTGGAGGCCGAAGCCCTTGCGAATGATGATCAGCAGGAAGATCACCATGCCGACGCCCGAGAAGATCGCGCCGGCGACGAAGTACGGGGCGAAGAGCGTCGAGTGCCAGCCGGGCAGCTGCGCCATCGCGAAGTCCCACGACACGACGCTATGCACCGAGAAGACCAGCGGCGTCGCCAGCGCGGCGAAGAACAGGTATGCGCCGTAGAAGTGCTTCCACTGGTAGTTCGCGCCGGTCCAACCGAACGCCAGCAGCGTGTACACCAGCTTGAGCAGCGGGTGCTTCGCGCGATCACGCGCGGCCGCGACGTCGGGGATCAGGCCGACCAGGAAGAAGATGCTCGACACGGTCAGGTACGTGTTCACGGCGAACACGTCCCACTCGAGCGGCGAGCGGATGTTGGTCCAGAGCTGGCGCTGGTTCGGGTACGGGAACAGCCAGTAGTCGAACCACGGGCGGCCGGTGTGGATCGCGGGGAACATGGCCGCGGTCAGCACGCCGAACACCGTCATCGCTTCCGCGATGCGGTAGACCGCGCGCCGGAAGTGCGAACGGAAGAGGAACAGCACGGCCGAGACCAGCGTGCCGCAGTGCGCGATGCCGACCCAGAACACGAAGTTCGTGATGTCGACCGCCCACATGACCGGGCGCTGGAAGCCGGAGACGCCCCAGCCGTGCACGATCAGGTTGCGGACCGCGGCCAGCGCGGCGCCGAGAACGAGCAGGTCGAAGAGGAAGAGCGCCCACCAGATCTTCCCGGGGATCGCGACCATGCTCATGACGTCGTCGTTGAGCGATCGCTGGGTGACCGGGCGATCCGGCACGTCGTTCACGCCGTCGCGCGTGAGATCGGTCGGCATCGTCGTGCTCACGAGCGGCCCTCCGCCGGTTCGTCACGCTGGACCTTCTGCAGGTAGGTGACGCCCGGACGCGTGTTGAGCTCCTCGAGCACCCAGTACTTGCGCTCGCCGTAGCTCTTCTGGTGCACCGCGCTCTCGGGATCGGCGAGGTCACCGAACGTGATCGCCTGGGCCGGACAGGACTGCGCGCACGCGGTCTGGATCTCGCCGTCGCGCACCGGACGGTTCTCGTCCTTGGCGTTGCCCTTGCCTTCGAGGATGCGCTGGACGCACATCGTGCACTTCTCCATCACGCCCTTGGAGCGCACGGTGACGTCGGGATTCAGCTGCCAGTTGAGCGGTTCCGGGAAGGCGAACGTCGTCTTCTCGGGCGCCGAGTAGTCGAAGAAGTTGAACGCGCGCGCCTTGTACGGGCAGTTGTTGGAGCAGTACCGCGTACCGACGCAGCGGTTGTAGACCTGCGCGTTCAGGCCCTCGGGGTTGTGGTAGGTGGCGTACACGGGGCACACCATCTCGCACGGCGCCGAGCCGCAGTGCTGGCACATCATGGGGATGAACCGCACGTCGTTCCGGCCCGGCTTGAGTTCGTTCTCGAACCGGTCGATGCGGATCCACGTCATCTCGCGGCCCTTGTTCACGAGCTCGGGACCGACGACGGGGATGTTGTTCTCCGAGGCGCACGCCACCACGCACGCGGCGCAGCCGGTGCAGCGGTTGAGGTCGATCGCCATCGCCCAGCGGTGCGTCGCGTTCGCATAGCTGCCGACGTCGACCGGGTCCGCCTTGGGGCCGCGCACCTTGAGCTCGGACTCGAACGCCGAGATCGCATGCGACGGCGTCTTCGCGTCCTTCGGGCGCGCGAGCGGTTCGGTGTGCTTGCCCGGCGTCGTCATCATCGGCGTCGGGTAGAGCGCCCCCTCGCCCGCCGGATAGTGCCCGTCGAAGTCTTCCTTGTGCGCCTTGTGTTCGACCACGTCGCCGTGCGCGACACCCTCGGGCACCGCGCCGTTGCCGGCCATCAGCGCCGAGATCGGGATGATCTGCGCGATGTGGCGGTCGTGCTGGTCCTTCTCGCCCTGCTCGAGGTACAGCGCCGCGGCCTTCGAGCCGCGCGACAGCTTCGCATTGGCGCCCTGGTAGGCGAGCGCGCCGGAAGCCGCGTCGGTCGCGGCGGGGACCAGCGCAACGGCGTTCACGCCACGATCGGTCGCGTAGCGGCCGTACGCCGTGTGCCCCTGCCCCAGCGCCAGCGCGACGGCGTCCTTGCGGATGCCGGCGTAGACGTAGGCGGGCACTTCGACGCTGCCGGCGGGCGTCTCGATCTTCACGGCATCGCCGTTGGCGACGCCGAGCGCCTTCGCGGTGTCCGGGTGGATCTCGGCCCACGAGCCCCACACGGCCTTGCTGGTCATGTCGGGCAGTTCCTGCAGCCACGGACGATTGGCGCCGCGCCCGTCGTAGAAGTTGTTCGAGGGCGCGACCAGCAGCGCGAAGCCGCCGTCGCCCGCGCGCGCGTCGGCGACGAACTCCGGCGCGCCGAGCCAGCGCACCGGCGTCGCGGCCACCGTCTCCCACACGCCACCGGCCTTGAGCGCGTCGGTGAAGAAGTTGTCGAAGTCGCGGCCCTGGCCGAAGCGCGCATGCAGCGGCTTCCAGGACTGCTTGAGCCAGTCGAGCCACGTCGCGGGCCACGCCGCGCCGGCGCCGGCCGCGCGTCCGAGCGCGAGCAGCGCCTCGCCCGTCGGGCGCGAGTCGAACATCGGCAGCGCGCGCATCGCCGGCTGGACCAGCGAGTAGACGCCCCGCGCCGGCTGCGAGTCGCCGAAGCTCTCGAGCGCGTGCTGCGACGGCAGGATCGCGTCGCAGAGCGCCGCGGTCTCGTCGAGCGCGCCGGCGAGCGAGACCTTGGTCCCGATCTTCGCGAACGCGTCGGCGAAGCCCACCGCCTTCGGCAGTGCATACGCCGGGTTCGTGCCGTGCACGATCACCGCGTCGAACGCACCCGCCGACATTTCCTTCACGAGGTCCGTCATCGCCGCGAACGACGCGACGCCCTCGAAATCCATGGTGCGGTCGAACACGACCGTGCGGCCGACCACGCCGGCCGCCGCGTTCAGCAGGTTGACCGCCGCGACGAGCGCCGTCGCCTGCGTGCCCTGCGTCGCGATGCCGCCCGCGACCGCGAGGCCGGCGGCGTTCTTCGCGAACCGGCGCGCCACGCGCTGCAGGTCCGCCACCGCGACACCGGTCTGCTTCTCCACCGCTTCGGGCGTCCACGCCGCCACGGCCGCGGCGAGCGCACCACGATCGCCGTTGGGCGTGCCGAGGTTCTCGGCCAGGATCACGTGCGCGAGCCCGAGCGCCACGGCCATCTCGCCACCCGCGGGCACCGCGACCCATTCGTCCGCGTTCGCGGCCGTGAGCCCGAGACGCGGCGTGACCGCGATGAAGTGCCCGGCGCCGTCGTCGTGCTTCGCACGCATCGCGGCGAAGCCGTTGGCCTGCGCCACCGGCGAGCCGAACGTCTCGAGGAAGTCCGCGCCGAAGGTGATCACGCAGCGCGCCGCCGCGAAGTCGTAGCGCGGCACCGCGGCGATGCCGAAGGTCTTCTGGTTGGCCGCGCGCACGGCCTCGTACGCGAACGGCTCCCACATCACGTGGCGGCCGCCGAGCGCGGTCGCGAGTTCGGTCCAGAGCGCGCGCTGCGCGCCGGTCTCGTGACCGGTCAGCAGCAGCACCTTGCCCTTCGCCGCCGCCAGCTTGGCGCCCAGCGCGGCGACCGTCTCGTCCCAGCCCGCGTCCTTGAACGCGCTGCCCGTCTTCACCTGCGGCGCACGCAGGCGATCCGGATCGTAGAGGCCCTGCAGGCCCGCATGGCCGCGCGCGCACAGTCCGCCGCCGCCGATCGGGTGCTGCGGGTTGCCCTCGAGCTTGATCGCGCGCCCCTCGCGGGACCGGGCGATCAGGCCGCAGCCGACCGGGCACTCGCGGCAGGTGCTCGCGTAGAAGTACGGCACGCCGGGGAGGATGTCCTCCGGCGCGATCAGGTAGGGCACGAGCTTCTCGGCCGGCGGCTTGGCGCAGCCCGCGGCCGTGCCGGCCACACCGACGCCGACGAGCTTCAGGAAGTCGCGGCGGGAGAAGATCACCGAGTCCGACATGGCGCCCCTAGTGGTGACAGGCCAGACAGTCCATCGTCGCGGGATGGGACTTGTCGTTCAGGTACTGGCGATGACACGACACGCACCAGCCCATCTTCAGCGAGCTGTACTGGTAGACCACGTCCATCGCCTGCACGGGGCCGTGGCACTTCTGGCACGGGAATCCGGCCAGCACGTGACGCTTGTGGTTGAACTTCACGTGGTCGGGCAGGTAGTGCACCTTGACCCACGGAATGCGTTCGCCGCGGTCCCAGTAGCCCGTGAGCTTCTGGATGTTCGGGCGATCGGCGACCGCGATCTTGTGGCAGCCCATGCACGTGCTCATCGCCGGGATGTTCGCCCAGGGCGATTTCCACGCGCCGTAGTGGCAGTAGCGGCACGCCATGTTCAGCTTGCCCGCGTGGATCTTGTGGCTGAACGGGATGGGCTGAACCGGGCCCTTGTTGGCACCGAGTTGAACGCTGAACGACTGCGAAAGCGCGACGCTCGCGAGTGCGAGCGTCGAGAAGACGAGTACTGCGGCGACGAGTCGTTTCATGGCCGTGCGGCACCCTAATGGGTACGTTCTCGACGTGTCAACCGGAGACTCCACATCGGGATCACCATCGCCTCAGCGACGGTGCCCCGGCTCCACGATCTTGATCCACTGCGTCGACCCGACCGCGGCGTCGAGTTCGACCCCGTTCAGGATCGCCGCATCCTCCGGCGAGAGCGCGTTGGGCCCGAGCTTCGCGAGCACGGCCGAGAACGTCCCCACCACCCCGGCGGGCTTCACGCGCACGCGATCCGGTTCCGGATTCGCGAGCCGCGTGTCGGCGAGCGGCCGCAGCGAGCGCACCGCCGCGACGATCGCGCGCTCGTTCGCATCGCCGGCGGCCGCGGTCTGCCCGACCACTTGCAGCAGGCGATCGGTACCGGTTCGTACCCACGCCGCGACGAGCACCGTGCTCGCCCCCTGCGCGTCGGGCGCCGTGGTGATGCGGCCGACCCACGCCGGCCAGCCGCCGATGGTCTCCGGCGCGCCCTCGGCCGCCGCGAGCTTGCCGTCGCGGCGCAGCGCCGCGACGTAGTCGGCGGGCGAGAGCGTGCCGGCGTTGGCTGCGAGCGTCACCTGCATCGCGCCCTGCTTCTGGGGCTCGGCCGCCAGCACGGCGGAATGGCTGTTCTGCGTCTGCCAGCCGCCGGGAAAGTCCATCTGCAGGCCCATCTGCGGTTGCACGAAGCGTACGCCGTCGAACCAGCCCTGGCGCGGATCGGTGCCGTAGACGACGCCGCGCACACGGTCGAGCAGCGCGTGCGCGCGCACGGCGAGGTTGGTCTTCCCCGTCACCGCCTGCGCGGCCAGCGCCGTCGTGCGCTGCTCGCGGTCGCCCGGATCCGGGTGCGTCGAAAGGTAGAACGGCAGCGAGCTGCCCGACTTCTGGCTGATGCGCTTGAGCATCGCGTACGTCGATGGGATCTCGCGCGGGTCGTAGCCGGCCGCGGTCGCGTAGCGGATCCCGAGCAGGTCGGCCTGCGACTCGTCGTCGCGGCTGTACTTGAGCATCAGCAGCCCGAGCGCCTGCTGCGCCGCGCCGCTGTACTGCTGGAACGTGGTCGAGAAGGCGCCGGCCACCGCGAGACCCAGACCCGCGATCTGCTGCTGCGTGATCTGCTTGGCCGAGTGCCGCGCGGTGACGTGCCCGATCTCGTGGCCGAGCACGCCCGCGAGCTGCGCCTCGGAGTTCAGGTGCGCGAGGATGCCGCGCGTGATGTAGATGTAGCCGCCCGGCATCGCGAACGCGTTGACCATCGGGTCGTCGAGCACGGTGAAGTGCCAGTCGAGATTCGGCAGCTCGCTCACGTGCGCGACCTTCTTGCCGACGCTGTCGACATAGGCGGCGAGCTTCGCGTCGTCGTACTGCCCGTACTGGTCGATCGTGGCGGCGAAGCCCTCGCGGCCGATCGCGAGTTCCTGGTCGGCGCTGACGAGCGTGAACTCGCGCTTGCCCGTCGCGGGATTGACGGCGCACCCGATGGCGAAAACGGCCAGCAGCGCGGCGGCGGCCAGGGCGACGAGGGAGCGGCGGGCGGCGGCAACGTGGATCATCGGGGCTCCTCCGGCCGCGCGAGTGTCAGTAGCGCGGCACTTCCGGGTCGACGAGGCGGGCGTAGGCGTCGATGCCGCCCGCGAGGTTGTGCAGGGTACGGAATCCGTGCTCGTGGAGCCAGCGCACCGCCATCGCGCTGCGCGCGCCGTGGTGGCACATCACGACCGTGGGCGCCGCCGGGTCGAGCTCCCCGGCTCGCAGCGGCAGCAGTGCGAGCGGAATGTGCACCGCGCCCTCGAGCCGCGCCAGCGCGAGCTCGGCCGCTTCGCGCACGTCGAGCAGCACGAAGCGCTCGCCGCGCTCGCGCATGGCGCGCAGCTCCGCGGGCCCGAGCTCGCCCGCGGTCGCGGCGGGCGCCTCCGGCGCGACACCGCAGAACGCGTCGTAGTCGACGAGCTCGCGGATCGTCGGGTGCGTACCGCAGAGCGGGCAGTCCGGGTCCTTGCGCAGCCGCAGCTCGCGAAAGCGCAGCGTCCAGGCGTCGTAGAGGAGCAGGCGGCCGATCAGCGTCTCCGGGGCGCCGAGCAACAGCTTGATCGCCTCGGTGGCCTGGATCGTCCCGATCACGCCGGGCAGGACCCCCAGCACGCCGGCCTCGGCGCACGACGGCACCTCCCCCGGCGGCGGCGGCTGCGGGAACACGCAGCGGTAGCAGGGGCCGCGCGCCGCGTCGAACACGCTCGCCTGACCTTCGAAGCGCAGGATGCTGCCGTACGCGTTGGGAATCCCGAGCAGCACGCACGCGTCGTTCACGAGGTAGCGCGTCGCGAAGTTGTCCGTGCCGTCCAGCACCACGTCCCAGCCGCGCAGGATCTCGAGCGCGTTGCCGCGGTGCAGCCGCGTCGCGAACGTCTCGAGCCGCACGTGCGGATTCAGGTCCGCGAGCCGCTCGCGCATCGAGTCGAGCTTCGGCCTGCCGAGCGCCGCCGTGCCGTGCGCGATCTGGCGCTGCAGGTTGCTCTCCTCGACCACGTCGAAGTCGACGAGGCCGAGCGTGCCGACGCCCGCGGCCGCGAGATAGAGCGCCGCCGGCGAGCCGAGCCCGCCCGCGCCCACGATCATCACGCGCGAACCCTTGAGCCGTCGCTGCCCGTCGAGCCCCACCTCGGGCACGATCACGTGGCGGCCGTACCGGCGCATTTCGTCGCGGGTGAGTTCGGGATCGCGCGGCGTCGTCATGGTCGGGTCCTCGCAGTCGCGGCCGGCACGTCCGCACGTTAGGGGCGTGCGCCGCCGCGGGCAAGGCCGCGCGCTGGCGCCCCGGGGAGCGCTTCATTAGGATGCCGCGAATGATCCTCGCGGGTGACATCGGCGGCACCAAGGCCCAGCTGGCCCTCTTCGAACGCGGCGCCCCACCCCGCTCGCCCGCGCGCGAAGGCCGCCTGCCGACGGCCGGATCGCCCTCGCTGGACGCGATCCTGCGCCAGTTCCTCGCCGAGACCGGCGCGCGCCCCGAGCGGATCGTCCTCGGCATCGCCGGCCCCGTCCACGACAACGCCTGCATCACGACGAACCTGCCGTGGCACGTCGACGGGAATGCGATGACGGAATCGCTCGGCGCGCCGGTCACGCTGCTCAACGACCTCGAGGCGACGGCGTGGGGACTCTCGGTCCTCGGTTCCTCCGACCTCGTCACCCTGCAGGCGGGCGAAGCGGCGCCGGGCAACCGTGCGCTGATCGCCGCGGGCACCGGGCTCGGCGAATCGATCCTCATGTGGGACGGCGAGGGCTGGCATCCCATGCCCTCCGAGGGCGGCCACACCGACTTCGGCCCGCGCGACGCGCTCGAGGACGAACTCCTCCACTGGCTGCGTGGCCGCTACGGCCGCGTGAGCTACGAGCGGATCCTCTCGGGCCCCGGGCTCGCGGATCTCTACCGCTTCTTCCGCGAGACACGCCGCGGCGAGGAGCCGGCCGAGATCGCCGCGCGCTTCGACCGCGCCGATCAACCCGCGGCGATCGTCACCGAGACCGCGCTCGACGGCTCGTGCGAACGCGCACGGCTCGTGCTCGACCGCTTCGTGTCCATCTATGGCGCCGAGGCGGGCAACCTCGCGCTCAAGGCGCTCGCGCTCGGCGGCGTGTTCGTCGGCGGCGGCATCGCGCCCAAGATGCTCCCCGCCCTCACGCGCGGCGGCTTCGCGCACGCGTTTTTCGAGAAGGGCCGGCTGAGCCCGGTCCTCACCCGCATTCCCGTCTCGGTCGTGCTCGATGCGCGCACCGCCGTCTGGGGCGCCGCCGCACGCGCGCTCGCGGGCGGCGAGGGCGCCCCCTCGTCCACCGGCACCCGGAGGTCTTCGTGAACGCCGCACCCACGCCCGAAGCGCTCGACCAGCTCGCGATCCACTGCATTCGTTTCCTCGCCGCCGACACGGTCGAGAAGGCGAAGTCCGGGCACCCCGGCATGCCGATGGGCATGGCGGACGTGGCGTACGTGCTGTGGACGAAGTTCATGCGCTGGCAGCCGGCCGATCCCACGTGGGCCGGCCGCGACCGCTTCGTGCTGAGCGCGGGACACGGCTCGGCGCTGCTCTATTCGATGCTGCACCTCTCGGGCGGCAAGGTGTCGATGCAGGACCTGCAGTCGTTCCGCCAGCTCGGCAGCATCACGCCCGGTCACCCGGAGTACGGCATGACGCCGGGCGTCGAGACCACGACCGGTCCGCTCGGCCAGGGCATCGGCAACGCGGTCGGCATGGCGCTCGCGGGCCGCATGGCGGCGGCGCGCTTCAACACGCCGGGCTTCGCGCCGGTCGACTGGCGCGTGTTCGGCATCTGCGGCGACGGCGACCTCATGGAAGGCATCTCGCACGAATCCGCCTCGCTCGCGGGGCACCTCGGGCTCGGCAATCTCGTGTTCGTCTACGACGACAACCACATCACGATCGAGGGCGACACCTCGCTCGCGTTCAGCGAGGACGTGGCCAAGCGCTTCGAGGCGTACGGCTGGCACGTGCTGCGCGCGAACCCCTACGACCACGCGGAACTCGAGCGCGCGCTCACGCTCGCGGTCGCCGAGACCGAGCGCCCGAGCCTCGTGATCTGCCGCAGCCACATCGGCTACGGCGCGCCGCACAAGCAGGACACGTCGCACGTGCACGGCGAGCCGCTCGGCGCCGAGGAGATGGCGGCCGCCAAGCGTGCGCTCGGCTGGCCCGAGTCGCCGGCGTTCCTCGTGCCCGACGAAGTGCGCGCCCGCTTCGCCGCGCGCGCCGCGGAGCTGAAGCCCGGCTACGACGCCTGGCACGCGGGCATGAAGGCATGGCGTGCGGCCGAACCTGCGCGCGCGGCGCAGTGGGACGCGATCATGGAGCGCCGGGTGCCCGAGGACATCCTCGAGCAGCTGTGCGCGGCCGCGCCCACGGCGTCGGCCGCGACGCGCGCGCACGGCAACGCCGTCCTGCAGAAGGCGGCGGCGCTCGTGCCGGCACTGGTCGGTGGCAGCGCCGATCTCGAGCCGAGCACCAAGACACGCATCAAGGACTCGCCGTCGGTGCAGCGCGGCGACTTCTCGGGCCGCAACCTGCACTTCGGGATCCGCGAACTCGGCATGGGCGCGGTGATGAACGGCATGGCGCTCGCGACGGGCTTCGTGCCGTACGGTTCGTCGTTCCTCGTCTTCACCGACTACGCGCGGCCTGCGATCCGGCTGTCGGCGATCATGGGCCTGCCGGTGATCTGGGTGTTCACGCACGACTCGATCTTCGTCGGCGAGGACGGGCCCACGCACCAGCCGGTCGAGCACCTCGCTGCGCTGCGCGCGATCCCGAACCTGCTCGTCGTGCGCCCCGCCGACGGCCTCGAGACGGCCGCCGCGTGGGGTCTCGCGCTCGAACGCCGCGACGGCCCGACGCTGATCGCGCTGAGCCGGCAGGCCACCGACCTCGTGGAACGCCCGGCGAACTTCGCGCCCGCGGGCTTCCGCCGCGGTGGCTACGTGGTGCGCGAGAACGACGCACCGGACGCGGTCACGTTCATCGGCTCGGGCTCGGAGCTCGGCGCCGCGATCGACGCCGCGAAGCGGCTCGCCGCCGAGGGCGTCGCGACGCGCGTCGTGAGCATGCCGGCGCCGAAGCTCTTCCTGAAGCAGGAGCCCGCGTGGCGCGAGCTCGTGCTGCCGCCGCGCGGCGCCCGCGTCTCGGTCGAGGCATCCATCACGGACGACTGGTACCGGATCGTCGGCGAGAACGGCCTGGCGATCGGGCTCGACCGTTACGGCGAATCCGCGCCGGCGGGCGAGCTCGCGAAGCACTTCGGCTTCACCGGCGAAGCGGTGGCGAACCGGGTCCGGGAGTGGCTCGCGCGCTGAAGTCCCGCGCCTCGCGCGGGGCCGCGCCATCGGTGGCGCCGGCGGGCCCCGCGGCCGCGGGCCTCGCCGTGGCGGCGCTGCTCGCGGCCGCGATCGGCGTCGCCGTCTTCCGCGGCGCGCTCGGCATCGGCTTCTCTCAGGACGACTGGTTCGGCGTCGCGCGCGCGTCCGGCCTGCTGCCGCGGCTCGTGCAGCCGTGGCGCTGGCTGGCCGCGCAGGGCACGTACGACGCGCTGCTCCCGCTCTTCGGCATGCGCGGCGGCCCGTGGCACCTGCTGCCGCTCGCCGCGCACGCGCTGGTGGCGGCGGGCCTCGCGTTGCTGTTCGCGCGCCGCTGGGGCGCGCCCGCGGCGCTCGTGGGCGCGGCGTTCTTCGCCGCGCATCCCGCGTCGTTCCATGCGCTCTGGTGGTTCTCGGCGCACAGCGACGTGATGGCGACGTTCTTCTCGCTCGGGGCACTGGTGCTGGCGCTGCGGCCGGGACGCGCGCGCTGGGGCGCGCTGCCGCTCTTCGCGCTCGCGCTGCTCGAGAAGGAGTCCGTGGTGCTGCTGCCGATCGTGGTGTGGGCCGTGGCGCGTGCGCAGGACCACCGCGACGTCGGCCCGCGCGATCCGGCGTGGCTCGCGCTCGCGGGACTCGCGGTGGCGGAGATCGCCTACTTCGCGCTCGTGGTGATTCCGGCGCGCTTCGTCGAGACCGCCGCCGCGGCGCACGCGATGCCCGCGCGCGAGGCGTACGCGACCGACCCGGCGCAACTCCTGCCCACGCTGCTCACCTACATGAGTTGGGCCGCGAACGCGTGGTTGCCCACGATGCACGCCTTCACGGATGCGATCGATCCGGGCGCGTTCGCCTGGGGCGGTGCGATGCTCGTGCTGCTGGCCGCCGCGGCATTCGTGCCCGCGCTGCGCGCTCGCGGCGGGGCCGCGATCGCGATCGTCGTGTTCGCGCTGCTCGCGCCGGTGCTGCCGCTCACGCGCCACACGTACCACTACTACCTCTACGGCGCGTTGGCGGGCGTGGCCGCGCTCGTCGCGCTGTTCGCGGACGCGCTGCTCGAGCGCCGGCCGGCGAAGGTGGCGTGGCCGGTCGCGCTGGTGCTCGCGGCGCTCTTCGCCGCCAACGGTGTCGCGGTCGTGGACAAGATCGCGTCGATGCCGTTCCTGCTGCCCGAGCTTCGCGCCGACGGCGTCGTGGACCGCGCGCGCATCGCCGAGGCCGCGATTGCCGACGTGCGCGACGCGCACCTTCCGCCGCATGCGCCGCTCGCGATGTGGTCGCCGCAGTCGATGGCGATCGCGGCGCAGCGCGGCGACGATCCCGCGAAGGAGTCGTACTTCGAGCGCAACGTGCGCGCGGCGCTCCTGGACGGCCTCGTGTTGCGCCTCACCGTACCGGGACTCGACTCGGTGCGCTTCGAGCGGACGTTCGCGCCCGCGGACTCCAGCGAGCCATGGGCGGTCTATCGCCCGGACGGCCACCTGCGCGTGCTGCCCGCGGCGGAGCTCGCGCGGCTCGTGGCGTCGGCGCCGCGCTGAGTCACTTCAGCCGGTCCGCGAGCCAGCCCGCGATCCGCTCGAGGATCGCGCCATCGATCGTGTGCGAGGCGAGCTTCGGGTAGCCGGACGGATCTCCGTCGGGGTCGGCGAGGAAGAGATGGTCGGTCGCCGGGAACGTCTGCAGCGTGACGTCCGCAGCACCCGCCGCACGCAGCGCGGAAGCGAGCTCGCTCGCCTGCTTCGGATCCACCTGCTGGTCCGTCTCGCCCTGAAGCACGAGCGCGGGCACCTTCGCGCGCTTCGCGTACGCGAGCGGATCGCACGCGAGGAAGTACCCGAGCCAGGGATTCCGGGTGCCCATGGAATCCACGGTCGCCATCGCCTGCGCGAGCCGCGCGGGCCGGTCGTCGGGAGCGACCTCGGCCGAACGCGCGAGCACGCGCCGGTTCTGGTCCTCGATCACGCGCCGCCCGTTCCACGAGGGCGCCGCCATGAGCACGATCGCCGCGGGCGGCAGCGGTCCGGCCGCGAGCATCAGCGCTTCGAGACCGCCCTCGCTGTGGCCGAGCACGGCGACGAGCGACGGTTCGAACCCGGGACGGTGCCGCAGCCACGCGATCGCGGCCCGCGCATCCTCCGTGAAGTCCGCCGTCGTGGATTTCGTCGGATCGCCACCGGAACCGCCGACGCCCCGATCGTCGAGGCGCAGCGACGCGATGTGATGTCTTGCGAGCACGTCGGCGATCTGGCGGAACGGGCGGTAGCCCGGGATCATCGGGATCGCCTCGTCACGATCCTGCTGGCCCGATCCCGTGAGCAGCAGCACCGACGGGAAGAGTGGGTGGATGCCGCGCTGCTTCGGGACCGTGAGCGTGCCCGCGAGCGTGATGCCGCCGGGGCCCGCGATCGTCACGTCCTCGGCCGTGTACGGCGCATCGGCGGGTGCCGCGTAGGAGCTCGCCCCCACGGCCGCCGCCGGCGCGTCGCTGGCCACTTCCGAGCACGCGAGCCGCAGTCCCTGCGCCGGCACCGTGCCGCCGAGCAGGCGGCCGTGCGAATCGAGAACGACGCGCAACTCGATCCCCGCGATCGTGACGAGCAGCGTGTCACCGGTGCCCGCGCGCACGCCCGCCGCGAGCGAACGCCCGCCGGAGAGCAGGAAGAGCGGTAGCGCGAGCTCCTCGCCCGCGGCCGGGTGCACGCCGCGCAGCCGCATCGCGAGCATCGCGAACGAGGGGTTGAGGTACGGCCACGCGCCGGCCGTCGCCGGAACGGTCTGCGAACTCGCGCCGACCTCGACCGCCACTTCGCCGCCGGAGAACGTGCACGCCACCTTCTGTCGCGGCGCGCTCGTATCGGGCGCCGCGTCGCCGCGCACCTCGAGTGCGACGCGCTGCGCGAGCGCCGGCCCGGACGCGCTCGCGGGAGCGTACGCGAGCGACCAGTGCGTGCGCGTGTGCGCACCGGGCGTCAGCAGCGAGCCCTCCGCGTGCCCCGGCACCTCGGTCCAGCGCTCGACCGCGACGGTGTCGTTGCCGGCGATCACGGTCACCTGGGACGCGGCGTGCGCCGGTGCGGCGGACAGGGCGACGGCGAGGAATGCGAGCGACAGGACGCGGCGCGGCATGCGAAGCCTCCGGGAGGGCGTGGGGCCGCGCGCGACGATAGCGCAACCCGACGCACCCTGCGCTCCGCGCACTTGCCCGCGCGCGCGAGCCCGCCGAGAATGCGCGGGACCTCGCATCACGTCCCCACCTTCGAACGCTGGAGAACCGTCGTGCGCTTTCCCCGCAGCAGTGGCGTGCTCCTCCACCCCACGTCCCTTCCCGGCGCCCACGGCATCGGCGACCTCGGCGCCGAGGCGCGCGCCTTCGTCGACTTCCTCGCGGCCGCCGGCCAGTCACTCTGGCAGGTCCTGCCGCTGGGTCCCACCGGCTACGGCGATTCGCCCTACCAGTGCTTCTCGGCGTTCGCGGGCAACCCGCTGCTCGTGAGCCTGGACGACCTCGTCCGGGACGGCCTGCTCGATCCCGCCGAACTCGCCGACGTGCCCGCGTTCCCGAGCGATACGATCGACTACGGCTGGGTGATCGGGTGGAAACGCGAGCGGCTGGAACGCGCCGCGGCCCGCTTCCGCGAGCACGGCGCGCCGGCGCGGCAGGCGGAGTTCCGCAGCTGGTGCGAGCGGCACGCGGCGTGGCTCGAGGACTACGCGCTCTTCACGGCGCTGAAGGATGCGCACGGCGGCGCGGCGTGGTGCGACTGGCCGGAACCGCTGCGCCGGCGCGAGCCGGCCGCGGTGACCGCGGCGCGCGGCCGTCACGCCGACGGCCTGCACGCGACGCGCTTCGCGCACTGGGCGTTCTTCCGCCAGTGGACCGCCCTGCGTTCGTACGCGCAGTCGCGCGGGATCGCGATCCTCGGCGACGCGCCGATCTTCGTCGCGTACGACTCGGCCGACGTGTGGTCGCGCCCCGAACTCTTCCACCTCGACGACGCGGGCCGGCCCACCGTGGTCGCGGGCGTGCCGCCGGACTACTTCAGCGAGACCGGCCAGCTCTGGGGCAATCCGCTCTACCGCTGGGACGCGCTTGCCGAAGAGGGTTACGCGTGGTGGATCGCGCGCGTGCGAGCGCAGTTCGAGCTCGTGGACCGCGTGCGGCTCGATCACTTCATCGGCTTCACGCGCAGCTGGCAGGTGCCCGCCGGCGCGCCCGACGCGCGCGAAGGCCGCTTCGAGCCGGGCCCCGGTGCCGCGCTGTTCCATGCGATGGAGGCCGCGCTCGGCGAACTGCCGATCGTCGCCGAGGACCTGGGCGTGCTCACGCCCGAAGTGGAGGCGCTGCGGGACGGCTTCCATTTCCCCGGCATGAAGATCCTGCAGTTCGCCTTCGGCGGCGCCACCGACAGCGCGTTCCTGCCGCACGCGTACGGCCCCAACTGCGTCGCGTACACCGGCACGCACGACAACGACACGACGCGCGGCTGGTGGGACACGTGCTCCGACGGCGAGCGCGAGTTCCTGCGGCGCTACCTCGGGCGCGACGTCGGCGATCCCGCGTGGGACCTGATCCGGCTCGGCGCGGCTTCCGTCGCGGACACTTTCGTCACGACCGCGCAGGACCTGCTCTCGCTGCCCGGTGAGGCGCGCATGAACTTCCCCGGCCGCGCGGCGGGCAACTGGTGCTGGCGCGTCGCGCCCGGCGCGCTCGATCCGGCGCTCGCGGCGCGGCTGCGCGATCTCACCGAGCTCTACGGACGGCTTCCCGCCTGATCGCCCGCCGGGCGCGCCGGCCTTGCGCCGGCCGCGCCCCGGGCGCATCTTCGGCGGCGAACGCCACGATCGCGACAGGGTCCACATTCCAGGAGGAGAGCGGCACATGAGCGCGCGCGCGCAGGAACTTCTCAAGCTCGGCCAGAGCGTCTGGCTCGATTTCATCCGCCGCGGTCCGCTGGTTTCGGGCGAGTTCGCGCGCCAGGTGCGCGAGGACGGCGTCGTCGGGGTGACCTCCAACCCGACCATCTTCCAGCAGGCGATCGCCAAGAGCACCGACTACGACACCGCCATGGCGGAACGCGTCGCGAAGGGGCTCTCGGGTGAGGCGCTGTTCGAGTCGCTCGCGATCGAGGACATCCAGATGGCGTGCGACCAGCTGCGCGCCGTCTACGACGGCTCCGCCGGCATGGACGGCCGCGTGAGCATCGAGGTGAGCCCGCGGCTCGCGCACGACGGCCCCGGCACGCTGGCCGCCGCCAAGCGCCTGTACGCCGCGGTCGACCGCGCGAACGTCATGATCAAGATCCCGGCGACCCGCGAAGGCCTGCCTGCGATCGCGTCGGCGACCGCCGCGGGAATCAGCGTCAACGTGACGCTGATCTTCTCGCTCGCGCGCTATCGCGAGGTGATGGAGGCCTACCTTTCCGGCCTCGAGCAGCGTGCCGCCGCCGGTGGCGACCTCGCGGGCATCCGCTCGGTCGCCTCGTTCTTCATCTCGCGCGTGGACAGCAAGGTGGACGCCGCGATCGAGCAGCGCGCCGCAGCGCTGCCCGCCGGCTCGCCCGAGCGCACCGAACTGGAGTCCCTGCGCGGCCAGGCCGCCGTCGCCAACGCGCGGCTCGCCTACGAGGAGTACGAGAAGGTGTTCGGCTCGTCCCGCTTCGCCACGCTGAAGGCGAAGGGCGCGCACGTGCAGCGGCCGCTTTGGGCGTCGACCAGCACCAAGAACCCCACGTACCGCGACGTGCTCTACGTCGAGGAGCTGATCGGCCCGGACACCGTGAACACGATGCCGCCGGCGACGCTGGTGGCGTACAACGAGCACGGCGTGCTCGAGGCCCGGATCCGCAAGGACCTCCCCGTCGCGCACGCGCTGTTCGCGCGCCTGCCGCAGCTGGGCGTGCCGGTGAACGACCTGATCGACCAGCTGGAGGGCGAAGGCGTGGTCGCGTTCGCCAAGTCGTACGACGACCTGCTCGGCGCGATCGCCACCCGTGAGAAGGAGATGGGCGCGAAGCGCTGAACGCCCGCGGAAATCACCCGGCGCCGGGCGGCCCACGCCGCCCGGCGCTTGCGCTATCCTTCCCCGGCCCGTTGCCCGCCGCGCCCATCGGAGATCCCGCCATGCGTGCCCCGACGTCCCGCTTCGCCGTTCTCGCCTTCGCCATCCTCGGGGCGCTCCTGCCGTGGGTTCCGGCGCGCGCGGCCCTCGCGCCGCAGGCACTGCTCGATTCGCTGTCGGCGCGCTACGCGACGCTGCACACCTTCCATTTCGAAGGCCAGATGATCTCGGCGATGGTGCGCGATTCGCTGGAGCCGCCCGCGCGCTCGGAAGCGCCGTTCGTGTTCGCCGGCCGCGGCCCCGGGCGGGTGCGGAACGAGATCCGCTCCTCGGCGATGGGCACGACGACCGTGGCCGACGGCGATTCGGTGCGCGTCCTCTTCCCGGCGCTGCGCCAGTACATGGTGCGTCGCGTGCCCGCGAATCCCGACAGTTCCGACCTCGCCTCCGTGCTCAAGCCCATGCGCTTCTTCGGCGACCTCGCGGCCAACGTGACGAGCGCGACCGACGCCGGGCGCGACACCGTCGTCACGTCGGCGGGCCCGGTGGACTGCCGCCGGATAGAACTCGCCTACATCCCTCAGTCGCGCGGCGGCGCGACCAGCACCATGGCGCGTTCGCTCTGGGTGGACGAAGCCCGCATGATCGTGCTGCGCGATTCGATCTCGGTGACCAGTTCCGGTGCCGGCGGCCACGCGGGCCTCGAGCAGGGGCTGCGTTTCGCGCTGGCCGACGTCACGAGCGGCGGCCCGGACGCGCTCTACACGCTCGCGGTGCCGGCGGACTTCAAGCGCGTGCGCCAGCCGCAGCGGCCCGGCGCGGAAGGTCCGGATCTCGAGGGCAAGCCGGCGCCGGAGTTCACGCTCGCCAACCTCGCGGGGACCACGCGCGTGTCGTTGCGGGCGCTGCGCGGCAAGGTGGTCGTGCTCGACTTCTGGGCGACGTGGTGCGGACCGTGCCGCCGCTGGATGCCGATCGTCGCGAAGCTCGAGCGCGAACTGAAGGGCCGCAACGTCCGCTTCTTCGCCGTCAACGAGCGCGACCAGCCCCAGGAGATCCGCGACTTCCTCAAGGAGGCCGGGGTCACGGTGCCCGTGCTGCTCGACCGCGACGGCAAGGTGGGCCAGCTCTACGGGGCGTCGTCGATTCCGCTCACCGTGATCGTGGGAGCGGACGGCAAGGTCGCTCAGGTCCTGCTGGGCCTGCACCCGGAGGACGACCTGCGGGACGCCCTGCGCGACGCGGGCGTCACGGGGCTCTGAGCGGCCCGCGCTCGCGTCAGGCGGCGCGCGATTCGGCGGCGGATCCGTCCGCCGGCACGATCGGCCGTCCGAGCAGGCGCGTCATCGCGGCGTAGAGCTGCTCGGGCGCGACCGGCTTGGGCACCAGATCGTCCATGCCGGCTTCGCGCAGCGCGGGCAGGTCCGCCTGCAGCGTGTTCGCGGTGACGGCGAGGATCGGCACGCGCCGAACGCATGCTTCGCGCTCGAATGCCCGGATGCGCCGCGTCGCCTCGATCCCATCGAGCTGCGGCATCTGGACGTCCATGAGCACGATGTCCCAGTCGCCGTCGCAGTAGCGTTGTACGGCCTCCAGCCCATCGTTGGCGGTCGTCACCTCGAACGCCACCCGTCCGAGCAGTCGTGACGCGACGCGGCGATTGACGGCGTTGTCGTCGACGACCAGCGCGCGACACGGTCCGCCGTTCGCGCTCGCGGCCCCCGGCGACTCGGGACGGAGTTCCGGCCGCGCATCCATCTCGCCCGCGTCGTGCAGGGGCACCGAGAACGAGAACACGCTGCCCCGGCCGGGCTCGCTCGCGACGGAGAGCCGTCCCCCCATGAGTCGCACGAGCTTGGACGCGAGCGCGAGCCCCAGGCCCACGCCGCCGTAGCGGCGCGTGCTCGAGCCGTCGGCCTGCCAGAACGCCTCGAAGATCGCCTTCTGCCGCTCCGGCGGGATCCCGATGCCGGTGTCGTGCACTTCGAAGCGCACGTGCGGGTCGCCACCGGGGCCCGGTTCGGCGAGGACGCGCATGCGCACGCCGCCCGTCTCGGTGAACTTGATCGCGTTGTCCGCGAGCAGGCGCAGGACGCGCACGAGCGCGGCCGGGTCTCCGCGCAGGCCATCCGGAAGCCGGGGATCGATCTCGACGTCGCAGGCGAGGCCCCGTTCTGCCGCGTCCGCGGCGAAACGCCGGGTGACGCTCTCGAGGCAATCGCCGAGGCGGAACGGGACGGACTGCGCAGCGGTGGCGCCGTCCTCGAGACGGGCGAAGTCGAACAGGTGGTTGATCAGCGTGTGCAGGTCGCGCGCCGAGCGGCACACCTGCATGAGGTCGGCCCGCTGACAGTCGTCGAGCGGGGTCTCGAGCAGCAGTTCAGCCATGCCCAGGATGCCGTTGAGCGGAGTGTGCAGCTCGTGGCTCATGTTCTGGAGGAATTCGCTCTTCGCCTTCGACGCCGCAACGGCTTCCTCGCGCGCCCGCGCGAGTTCGTCCTCGCGGCGGCGCTGCTCGGTGATGTCCTCCAGCAGCGCGACGTAGCTGTCGCGACCGTCCTCGCCGCGCAGCGGGTACGCATGCGAGAGCGCGAGCCATTCGGAGCCATCGCGCGCGACGTTCCAGATCTCACTGCACCATTCGCCCTGGCGGGCGAGTTCCTCGAGCACGTTCGCGAAGGCCGCCGGATCGGTGCGCGACGACAGCATGAACGCGGATGTGCGGCCGCGAACCTCGTCGAGCGACCAGCCGGTCCGATTCTCGAACGCGCGGTTCACGTATTCGATGCGGTGCTCGCGGTCCGTGATCATCACCAGTACCGGGCTCTGTTCCACCACTCGGGTGAGCCGCTGGATCTCGGCATCGGCCTGGCGCTTCTCCGTCACGTCCACGAACGTCGAAACCATGCCCGGCCGATCGTCCCCCGGGAGCCGGACCAGCGCGGTCGTGAACTCGATCCAGCGCAGTTCGCCATCGGGACGCGTGTGACCGAGCACGATGCCGCGCAGCGAACGGCCGGTGCGCCGCGTGACGAAGTAGGGAGTCTCCTCGGGAGGCAGGCGAGTACCGTCCGGCCGCACCAGGGGGCTGCGAGAGGGATCGGCCTGCTGGCCGAGCAGGCTGCCCGGCGGGACCCCGAGAATCGACTCGGCGGCGGTGTTCGCCCCGACGATCCGATCGTCGGCGTCGAGAATGAGGAGGCCCTCGGTCATCGCGCCGAGTGCGCCACGGAAGCGCGCCTCGCTCGTCTCGAGCGCCTGCGCGGCCGTGACGCGCGGCGTCACGTCGGTGAAGATGACAGCGAATCGCTCGATCGAGCCCTCGTCGTTCGCCATCGGCACGAGTTCGGCCGCCACCCAGAGCGACGAGCCGTCCGAGCGCGCGAGTTCCATTTCTCCCGAGGCGCCGCTGCGCGAGAGCCACGCGCGCCGCAGGATCCGCATCGCCTCGCCATCGCGCTCCTTGGGCGCGAGGACCTCGTCGAGCTTGCGTCCGATGACCTCGCCGTGCGCCAGGCCGGCGCTCTGGACGAACGCGGCGTTGGCCCAGTCGATCCGGCCGTCGGGCGCACAGAGCGCCACACTCGCGCGCGTGTGTTCGTTGATCGCCGAGAGCCGGCGCAGGACGAGTTCCGCGGCCGCCAGGCGGCGCTGGTCGAGCAGCTTGAGACCCGCGGCGAGCAGCAAGCCCGCGACCTGGATCACGAGCATCCACACGAGCCAGCGCGTGTGGACGCCGATCTGCATCGCGAGTTGGGCGCTCTCCACCTCCGCGGCACCCGCCGCGCTGTGCTCGAACGCCGAGGCGAGGGCCGCGAATCGCGTGATCCCTTCCTCGTCGAGCCGCCCCCCGGCACCGATTCGGACCAGTTCGGGCCGCAACGCCGACCAGGCTCGCCAGCGCTCCCATTCGGCCTGCACGACCTTCGAGTTCACGTCGCCGACCGGCGTCGCTCCCCGCGCGATGGCGTCGGGCAGGCGGGCGAACTCGGCATCGATCGCCGCGACGTCGATCAGGGCGTGATCCGGGCTCATCGGCGAACCGGACTGCGCGCGGACGCCGTCCCACTGGAGCTCGCGGGCCTCACGGCCGAGCCGCGAAGCGACATCGGTGACGAGCAGGTCGTGGGCGTTCGAGCGGAACACGTGGACCGCGAGCACCGCGGCGACGAGGCCGACGACCCCGGGCGCGGCGAGAGCCAGCATCAAGCCGACGTGGCCCGCGCGCGTACGACGGAATGCGGGCCTCCCCGTCAGGGGATGCGCGGCGTCCCGCACGCGACCGAGTCCCAGCGCCTGCAGCATCGGCGTCGAATCCGTTCCCGGAATAGGTGGGAGCCGGGGCGCGCAGGGGGCCTTGTCCGCGCCTCGGTTCGTTCAGCCCCGAAGTATCGGCGGAAACGCCGCATCCATGAGACGGGGGCACGCGCGAGGGCGCGTTCGCGGGTCAGGCGAAGAGACGGGGCGAAATCGCCGCGAAATCGACGTTTCCGCCGGAGAGGATCACGGCGGTCTTCCGCCCCCGCACGTCCACGCGACCCGCGAGCGCGGCCGCCAGCCCGAGAGCGCCGGTCGGCTCGACCACGAGCTTCATCCGCTCCCAGAGGAACCGCATCGCCTCCAGGAGCTGCTCGTCGGGGACGGTGACCACGTCGTGCGCGTAGCGACGGACCAGTTCGAGCGTGAGCGCGCTCAGCGACGGCGTTCGCGCGCCGTCGGCGATCGTGTCCGGATGCTCCACGCGCTCCAGGCGTCCGCTCCGGAACGAGCGCGCGCCGTCGTCACCCGCCTCCGGCTCGACGCCGATCACGCGGCAGCCGGGCGCGAGCAGGTTCGCCGCGAGCGCCGATCCGGAGAGCAGGCCGCCGCCGCCGAGTGGTACGAGCAGGATCTCGGGCGCGCCCCAGTCCTCGATCAGCTCCGCCGTCGCGGTCCCCTGCCCCAGCAGGATGTCGGGATGATCGAACGGCGGCACGAGCACGAGGCCGCGCTCGCGCGCGAGGCGCGCCGCGACCGCTTCGCGCGGCTCGCCGAGCACGTCGTAGTGGACGATCTCGGCGCCGTAGCCGCGCGTCGCCGCGAGCTTGGGGGCGGGCGCGGTGCTCGGCATCACGATCACGGCCGGCACGCCCAGTTCACGCGCCACGAGCGCCACGGCCTGCGCGTGATTGCCCGAGGAATACGCGACCACGCCGTTCGCGATCTCGGCCCGCGGGCGCTGCGCGAGGAAGTTCCATGCGCCGCGGAACTTGAACGCGCCCATGCGCTGGAGGTTCTCGCACTTGAGCCCCGCGGGCGCGCCGAGGCGGGCGTCCAGTGTGCGCGACGTGGCGACCGGCGTGCGGTGCGCGGCGGCCGCGACACGGCCGCGCGCTTCGGCGAAGCGCGCGGCCAGCTCCTCGTGCGAGGGCACGGGCGTCTCGCCCGCGGTCCCGCTCACGGCGATCAGCCTCCGGCGCCGCCGCCCAGTTCGAGACCGGGCTGCGTCTGGCGTGCCGGATCGAGCGCCGCGTCGATCTCGGCCGGCGAGAGCTGCGTCATCTCGCGGGCGAGCTCGCGCACCGGCTTGCGATCCTTGAACGAGCGCTTCGCGATCTCGGCGGCCTTGTCGTAGCCGATCAGCGGGTTGAGCGCCGTCGCCATGCTGGGCGAGATCTCGATGTAGTCGCGGCACGTGTCGACGTTGGCGACGAGCCCGGAGAGCGCCTTGTCCGCGAACACGCGTGACACCGCCGCGAGCAGCCGCACGCTCTCGAGCAGGTTGCGCGCGATCACCGGCAGCATGGTGTTCAGGTCGAGCTGTCCCCACTGCGCGCCGAGCGTCACCGCGACGTGGTTGCCCATCACCTGCGCGCCCACCTGCATCACGGATTCGCAGATCACGGGGTTCACCTTGCCGGGCATGATGCTCGAGCCCGGCTGGATCGCCGGCAGCGTGACCTCGCCGAGCCCGCAGCGCGGGCCGCTACCCATGAGCCGAACGTCGTTGGCGATCTTCATCAGGCTCGCCGCGACGGAGTTGAGCGCGCCGCTCGCCCAGCACGCGCCGTCCTGGGCGCCCTGCGCCTCGAAGTGGTTCGATGCCTCCGAGAACGCGGTGCCGGCGAGCTTGCCGATCTCGGCGGCCATGCGGCGGCCGAACTCGGGGTGCGTGTTGAGACCGGTGCCCACGGCGGTCCCGCCGATCGCCAGTTCGCGCAGGTCGGGCAGCGTCGCCTTCACGCGCGCGATGCCGTGCTGCAACTGCGAGGCGTAGCCGCCGAACTCCTGGCCGAGCCGGATCGGCGTCGCGTCCATGAGGTGCGTGCGTCCCGACTTCATCACCGCGTGGAACTCGGTCGCCTTGGCGTCGAGCACCTTCCAGAGCTGCGCCAGCGCCGGCAGCAGGTCACGCTCGATCTCGACCACGGCCGCCACGTGCAGCACGGTCGGGATCACGTCGTTGCTGCTCTGGCCGAAGTTGACGTGGTCGTTGGGGTGCACCTTGCGGCCGAGGATCTCGCTCGCGCGGTGCGCGATCACCTCGTTGGCGTTCATGTTCGAGCTCGTGCCGCTGCCCGTCTGGAATACGTCGATCGGGAACTGCGCGTCCCACTTCCCTTCGGCGACCTCGTTCGCGGCCTGCTCGATCGCCTTCGCGATCTCGCGGTCGACCGTGCCCAGTTCGGCGTTCACGCGCGCGGCGGCCGCCTTCACGAGGCCGAGCGTGTGCACGAATGCCGGCGGCATGGGCTGGCCGGAGACGGGGAAGTTCTCGACGGCGCGCTGCGTCTGCGGTCCGTACATCGCGGACGCGGGCACCTTCATTTCACCGAGGCTGTCTTTCTCGATGCGGAAATCGGGCATGACCGGCTCCTCGGGCGCGAACGCCCGGGCGGGTGGCGCGCCGCGCGGCGCGCGGCGAGGACAAGGAACGGTCACGCGGCGGGGCGAACGGCGCCGGCCGCCGTCAGGCGGCGCGGCGCTCGGGATCCGAATCGAGCACCGCGGCGCCCAGCGCGCGGAGCTTGTTGAAGCCGTCCAGCGCCGCGACCTTGTAGCACTCCGCGAGCGTCGGGTAGTTGAAGACGTTGTTCACGAAGTAGTCCAGCGTCCCCTCCAGCGTCATCACCGACTGCCCGATGTGCACGAGTTCGGTCGCCTGCGTGCCCATGCACCACACGCCCAGGATGTGGCGCGAGTCGAGATCGAAGAGGATCTTCAGCATGCCGTCGCGATCGCCGAGGATGTGGCCGCGCGCGATCTCCTTGTAGCGCGCCACGCCGGTCTCGAACGGGATACCCTTCTCGGTCAGCTCGGCCTCGGTCGCGCCGACCCAGCTGATCTCGGGGATCGCGTAGATGCCGTAGGGATACAGCCCGGGCAGGTTCCGCGTCTCCACGCCGAACATGTGGCACGCTGCATGGCGGCCCTGCTCCGCGCTGGTCGACGCGAGCGCCGGGAAGCCCACGACGTCGCCCACCGCGTAGATGTGCGGCATCGCGGTCTGGTAGTGCTCGTTCACCGCGATGCGGCCACGCGCGTCCGCGCTCAGCCCCGCCTTCTCGAGCGCGAGCCCTTCCGTGGCGCCCTGCCGGCCGGCCGAGACGAGCACGGTTTCCGCCACGACGCGCTTGCCGCTGCGCATGGTGACGACGGCCGCACCGTTGGCCGCGATCTCGATGCCGGCGACCTGCTCGCCGAGCCGGAACGTGAGGCCCATCTCGCGCGCGTGGAACGAGAACGCGTCGACGATCTCGCGGTCGACCATCTCGAGGATCTGCGTGCGCTGGTCCACGAGCGTCACCTTCACGCCGAGTGCCGCGAGCATGCAGCCGTACTCGAGGCCGATGATGCCCGCGCCGACGACCATGGTCTGCCGGGGCAGCACCGTCATCTCGAGCAGGTCGTCGCTCGTGAGCACGACTCGGTGGTCCACCTGGATGCCCGCCGGCAGGCCCGGCACGGTGCCGACCGCGATCGCCACGTTGGCCGCCTGCACGGTCTGCGCGTCACCGCCGTCCTGGATCCGCACGGTGTGCGGTGCCGCGAACGAGGCGTCGCCGCCCAGCAGCGTGATGCCGTTGCGGGTCAGCTGGTCGCGGATCACGTCGCGCTCGGCGAGCATGACCTCCTGCGCGCGGGCGAGCAGGTCCTTCGCGGTGGGACGCCGACGGGGCGCGAACTCCTCGCCGTAGAGACGGCGCTGGCGAAGGCCGGAGAGGTCGAGCACCGCTTCGCGGAGCGTCTTGCTGGGGATGGTGCCGGTGTTGATGCAGACGCCGCCGACGTCGCGCCGGCGCTCGACGAGCGCCACCTTCTTGCCCAGCTTGGCCGCCTGCACCGCGCAGCGCTGCCCGCCCGGGCCGCTGCCCATCACCACCAGGTCGTACGAATCCATCGCCCCCCCGTCGAAGTCGGTCGCGGCCGCATCCGGGGCCGCCACGGGGTTTTCGGCCCGCGGCCTCCGGCCCATGAGCGCCGCTCCGGGGCGGGCCGCAAGCGACGCGGCGGCGGGGTTTTCTAGTGGCGCGAGCCGTCGCCGTCGCCGCGCAGCGAGAGATCCAGCTCGTCGTCCGTGAGCACGGCGCGGCGGGCGAGGATCTGCGACGTGTCGTGCTCGAACACGAGGTGCGTCAAGTGATCGAGGCCGACTTCGATCTGCTTGCGGAGCCCCACCATCTTGACGAGGTAGGCGGCCGCCCACGCGAGCCACGCGAGCCGGCCCGAGAGCGGCACGCCGAACAGCTCGAGCACCGAGCTGTGCTTGCCGAGCGAGATGATGTAGCCGGCGTCGCGGAACCGGAACGGCCGCGGCGCGAGCCCGCGCGCGCGGCGCACGAGCGCGTTGCCCACGTGGGCGCCCATGGCGATGGCGGTCTGCGACAACTGCGGCTGCAGCCGGCCGTCGGGGCGCTCGGAGGCGGCGCAGTCCCCGATCACGAACACGTCCTCACGCGGCCGGCCCTCGGGATCGACCGGGTGCAGGAACTCGTTCACCTTCACGCGCCCGTCCGGCACGTGCGCGAGCGGCAGCTCCCGAACGAGATCCGGCGGCCGCACGCCCGCGGTCCAGAGCAGCGTGAACGCCTCGAACGTCCGCCCGTCGGCGAGCGTCACGCGCCGCGGCTCGACGCGCACGACGCGCGCCGAGAGCTCGACGCGCACGCCCCGGTGCTCGAGGTGCCGGCGCACGTACTCGGAGTGCGCGGGACGGGCCGCGGGCACGAGGCGGTCGGCGCCCTCCAGCACCGTGACGGAGAGATGCGACGCCGACAGCGCGGGATAGCGCGGCAGCAGCGTCTCGCGCGCCATCTCGATCAGTTCCGCGGCGACCTCGGAGCCCGTGACGCCGCCGCCGATCACCACGAACGAGAGCAGCCGGCGCTTCTGCGCGTCGTCCTGCGCCTGCTCCGCCATCTCGAAGAGTTCGACGACGCGCGCACGCAGCGTCATGGCGTCGACGATCGTCTTGAACGGATAGGTGTGCTCGGCCGCGCCGGGAACGCCGAAATGGTGCGTCACGCTCCCGAGCGCGACGACGAGGGTGTCCCACCGCTCCTCGAGCCCGTTGTGCAGAGAGACCGTGCGCCGGTCGAGGTCGATGCGCATGACCTTGTTCTTGTGGAAGCGCACGTGCCGGTGCCGGGCCATCGAGCGCAGCGGCCAGACGATGTGGCGCGTCTCGACGGCGCCCACGGCGACCGCGGGCAACAGCGGGTTGAACTGGAAGAAGTTCTCCTTGTCGACCAGGAGCGTGTCCCAGTAACCACGCGCGACGCGCGACCGTCCGATCGCGCGCACGACGTCGAGGCCGCCGAAGCCTCCGCCCAACACGAGGAGCTTCCGTCCCGCCATGTCCGCAGCTTAGCACCGGCCCGTCCGGCGCGTGGCGGTGAGGGAGCGGCGCGGGTACCGTGCGCACATGCGACTCGTCTCCGTGCTCCTCCCCGTCCGCAACGCCGGGCCGTGGCTGCCGGCCTCGCTGGCATCGCTGTGGCGGCAAACGCACCGGGAGCTCGAAGTGATCGCCGTCGACGACGGCTCGGACGATGGCTCCGGCGAATGGCTGGACGCGCACGCGCGGCACGAACCACGGCTGCGCGTCGTCCACACGCCCCCGCGCGGCCTGCCCGCGGCGCTCAACACGGCGCTGGCCCTCGCCCGGGGCGACCGGATCGCGCGGCACGACGCCGACGACGTCTCGCACCGCGAGCGTTTCGCACGGCAGGGCGCCCACCTCGACGGGCACCCGCACGTCGGTGTCGTGGGCTCGCGCGTACGCCTGTTCCCGGCGCACGCGTATGGCGCCGGCATGCGGCGCTGGGCCGCGTGGCACAACGCGCTGCTCGATCACGACGCCATGGCGCGCGAGGTCCTGATCGACAGCCCGCTCGCCCACGGTTGCGCGATGCTGCGCCGGACCACGCTCGAGAACGCCGGCGGCTGGCACGAGCGCGGCTGGGCGGAGGACCTGGACCTCTGGGTGCGGCTGTTCGAGCGCGGCGTGCAGTTCGCCAAGCTGCCGCAGGCGCTCTACGGCTGGCGGCAGCATCCCGGCAGCTCGACCCGGATCGATCCACGCTATGAACGTGACGCGTTCGTCCGGCTCAAGGTCGAGGCGCTCGACCGCACGTTTCTCGCCGGCGGCCGCCGGGTCACGCTGGTCGGCACCGGCGAGAGCCTCGCGCGCTGGCGGCAGGCGCTGGGCGACCGCGCCGCCCGCGTCGTGGACGCCCGCGGCCCGTCCCACGCCGCGGCGGCGGAGGCCGCCCCACCGGCGGTCCTGGCCTACGTATCGCCTGCCGCGCGTGAACGTTGGCGGCGCTGGGCCGCGGGACTCGGATGGACCGAGATGCGCGACTTCATATTCGTGTCCTAATATGCGGGCGGTTCGGGAAAAGCACCGATTCACATTGACCCGCGTCAGGTGCGCGGTGAAGATCGGAACCCCGGGCCACAACGAGTCCCCCAACTGGAAGGAGATGTAATGGCGAAGCGTGCACGAAAGTCCTACTCCGAGGCCCAGCGCCAGCAGGTGCTGGATGCCGCGCAGAAGGAAGGACTCACCGCGCTCCAGGTGCAGAAGAAGTTCGGCGTACGTCCGGTGACGTACTACTCGTGGCGCAAGAAGCAGGGCCTCAAGGGCCCGCGTGGACGCCGCCCCGCTTCGGCTCCTGCCGCTGGCGGCGATCTCGGTGCCCAGGTGCGCGCCGGTGTGCAGGCGCGCGTGCGTGAGATCCTCCCCGGCATCGTCCGGGCGGAGGTCTCGAGCTATCTCGACTCGCTGTTCGCCTCGAACAGCGGCGGCAAGCGCCGCGGACGTCCGGCCAAGAAGAAGTAGCCGGCGATCGGCACGAGAAACCGAAGCGGAGATCGAGGGCGTGGCCGGAGGCCGGTCACGCCCTCGACTCGTTCGGGGACCGCGTCGCGGGCCTCAGCGGCCGGCCGCGGCGTCGCGATCCGCGAGCCAGTGCCCGTCGCGCACCAGCGCGGCGGGCACGGTGCGCGGATCGGCGCCCGGCGCGAGCGCCGCCGCCAGCGCGGCCGCCTTGCCCGCGCCGCTCGCCAGCACGAGCACGGCCCGCGCCTCGGCGATCGCACGCGGCGTCAGCGTGAGCCGGCGCGCCGGCGGCTTCGGGCTCGCGGTCACGGCGGCGACGCGGCGCTCGCGCTCGCCGAGCAGCGGCGATCCCGGGAAGAGCGAGGCGACGTGGCCGTCCTCGCCGATCCCGAGCACGAGCAGGTCGAGCGGACCCTCGAGGTGCCGCTCGTAGTCGCGCGCCGCCGCGTCGAGGTCCGGCATTTCCGCCGCCATGCGCTCGAGCCGGGGCGCGCGCTCGCCGAGCGGCGCGAGCAGCGCCTCGTCGACGAGCCGGTCGTTGCGCTCCGCGTCCCCGGGCGGCAGCGCGCGCTCGTCCGCAAGCAGCACCGTGACGCGCGCCCAGTCGATCGCGTCGCGGTGTGGCGGCGAGGCGAGCGCCGCGAGCATCCCGCGCGGCGAGCGCCCACCGGGCACGGCGAAGCGGAACGCGCCGCGCGCCGCGAGCGCCCGGCACGCGTGCTCCGCCACCGCGGTCGCCGCCGCGAGCGCGAGCGCGCCGGCGTCCGCGCAGACCTCGGGGCGCCGGCCGCCACTCACGGGTTGCGCCACATCCGCCGGTCGGACTGGATCAGCCGGTCGGACTCCGAAGGGCCCCACGAGTCCGGCCCGTACGACGGCAGGGACAGGTCGCGGTTCGCGTCGAAGTAGTCGAGCACGGGCTGGATCCAGTTCCACGACGCTTCGACCGCGTCACGGCGCGAGAACAACGTGGCGTCGCCGCGCATCGTGTCGAGCAGGAGCCGCTCGTACGCCTCGGGCGGTTCGCCGCCGAAGGCTTCGACGTACTTCATGTCCATCACCACCGGCGCGATCGTGAAATCGTGTCCCGGCAGCTTGGACGAGAACGCGAGCTGGATGCCCTCTTCCGGCTGGATGCGCAGCGTGAGGACGTTGGGCTCGACGTGCTCGCACACGTTGGCGTCGCCGAAGAGCGCGAGCGGGATGCCCTGCATGTGGAACGACACCTCGGTGACGCGCGACTTCATGCGCTTGCCGGCGCGCAGGTAGAACGGCACCCCCTGCCAGCGCCAGTTGTCCACGAACACGCGCAGCGCCGCGAACGTGGGGGTGCGCGACGTGGGCGACACGTCGGGCTCGTGGCGGTACCCTTCGTACTGCCCCAGTACGACGTCGTTCGGCACCGTGTCCGACCACGGCTGCCGCAGTGCCTTCAGGACCTTCAGCTTCTCGCCGCGCACGTCGTCGGCGTGACCGCTGTTGGGCGGTTCCATCGCGCACAGCGTGAGCACTTCGAGCAGGTGGTTCTGGACGATGTCGCGCAGCACGCCCGTCGATTCGTAGAACTTCCCACGCGTGCCGACGCCGACCGTCTCCGCCGACGTGATCTGCACGTGGTCGACGTACTTCCGGTTCCAGAGCGGCTCGAACATGCTGTTCGCGAAGCGGAACACCATGATGTTCTGCACCGTCTCCTTGCCGAGATAGTGATCGATGCGGAACGTCTGCGATTCGTCGAGCGTATTCGCGACGAGCGCGTTCAGTTCGCGCGCGGTGTCGAGGCTGCGGCCGAAGGGTTTCTCGATGATCACGCGCGAGAACGACGGTCCGCCCGGCGGCACGATCAGCCCCGCGCCGCGCAGGCCGTCGAGGATCGGCGCGAACTCGTCCGGCGGAACCGCGAGGTAGAATACCCGGTTGCCCTGGGTGCCGTGTTCGGCGTCGAGCGCCTCCAGGCGCGCCTTCAGCCGCACGTAAGTGGCGGGGTCCGAGAAATCGCCGGACGAGTAGGCCAGCACCGGCGCGACGGCGTCCCACACGGCGTCGCTGATCCCGCTGCGAGAGAACTCCTTCACTCCGTCCCGCATGTGCGCGCGGAACTCGTCCTCGCTCCACGCCCGGCGCGCGCAGCCGACCGCCGCGAACTTCGGCGGCAGGAATCCGCAGGCCGCGAGGTTGTAGAGCGCCGGCATGAGCTTGCGGCGCGTGAGGTCGCCGGTCGCCCCGAAGATCACGAACACGCACGGGGGCGCCTCGATCGCGGTCGAGGTCGCGCGCATGCCTTCCGGCACGGCGATGCGCATCGTCACTTCACTTCTCCTTCACGGCATGGCCACCGAACTCGTTGCGGAGCGCGGCCAGCACGCGGTCCGTGAACGTGTCCTGCTGGCGCGAGCGGAACCGGCGCATCAGCGACAGCGTCAGGATCTCCGCCGGCACGTTGTGCGCGATCGCCTCGAGCACCGTCCAGCGGCCTTCGCCGGAATCGTCGACCCAGCCGCGGATCTTCTCGAGCTTCGGGTCCTTCTGGAACGCCAGTTCGGCCAGCTCGAGCAGCCAGGAGCGGACCACGCTGCCCTGGTTCCAGAGGTGGGAGAGCTTCGCGAGGTCGTAGTCGTACTCGCTCGCCTGCAGGATCTCGAAGCCCTCCGCGTACGCCTGCATCATTCCGTACTCGATGCCGTTGTGGATCATCTTGGAAAAGTGCCCCGAGCCGACCGGCCCCGTGTGCATCCAGCCGTCCGGCGGCGCGAGCGTGTCGAGCGCGGGCCGCAGTCGTGCGATCGCCGCCTGGGATCCGCCCGCCATCATGCAGTAGCCGTTCTGCAGGCCCCAGATGCCGCCCGACGTGCCGACGTCGGCGTAGTCGATGCCCGCCGGGGCGAGACGCGCGGCGCGGCGCTTGTCGTCGTGGAAGTTGGTGTTGCCGCCGTCGACGACGAGATCGCCCTTCGCGAGCATGGGCACCAGCTGTTCGATCATCTCGTCGGTCGTGGCGCCCGCCGGGAGCATGATCCACACGACCCGCGGGGTGGGCAGCGCCTTCACGAGGTCGGCGACGGTCGCGGCGGCGACGGCCCCCTGCGCCGCGGCCTCCTGCACCTTCTCCGGGCTGCGGTTCCAGGCGACGACGCGATGGCCGCCGCGCAGCAGGCGCAGCGTCATGTTGAACCCCATGCGTCCCAGACCGACGAATCCGATGTCCATGCCGTCTCCCTCGTTGGAGTGACACCCGCGCGTCCCCGCGGCGGGCGTGGCGATCGTCCGTGCGCATCAAACCTCGTGGGTCCCGGCGAGGCAAGTGGAACGCGCGCGCACCGGCGGCCGGAATCCGTGCGCGTTCGATCGAGACTGCCGCCGTCGCGGCCGCTCCCCCGCCGGGGCCGGGCACCCTCCGGGCTGTGCTACCGTGACCGCGTGACGCCCGCCCGCCCCGGTCCGGATCGCCGGATCCTCCTGCTGCTCGTGCTCTCGGTCGCACTCTCGTTCTGGACCGCGCTGCGCTATCCGCTCGTCGATCCCGACGAGGGCCGGAACGCCGAGGTCGCGCGCGAGATGGCCGTGAGCGGCGACGTGGTGATCCCGCACCTCGCGGGGATGCCCTACCTCGACAAGCCCCCGCTGTTGTTCGCAGCGGGCGCGCTCGCGATCCGCGTGCTCGGCCACGTCCCGCTGGCCGCCCGGCTGCCGGCGATCCTCGCCTCGCTCGCCACGCTGCTCGTGCTCGCGCGTGCGGCGCGGCGGCTCGAGCCGGAGGGCCACGCCGAGCGCGTCGTCGCCCTCACGGCCTTCGCACCGCTCTTCGCGGTGCTCTCGGCTTACGTCATCTTCGACATGCCGCTCGCGCTCGCCGTCACGGTCGTCTGGACGGGCCTCGCCGCCGAACTCGAACACGGGGCGACCTCGTCCCGGCGCGCGGCGATGTGGCTCGCGGTGGCGCTCGGCGTGCTCGACAAGGGACCGGTCATGCTCGCGTGGGCGATCGGCGGCAGCCTCGCGGCGGCGCTCGTGCTGCGCGCGCGCCGGCCGCTCGGCTGGCTCGCGTGGCTGCCGGGGTGGGCGATCCTCCTCGCGCTCGCCGGCGGCTGGTTCGCGCTGGCGCTGCGCCGCCACCCGGAATACGCGCACTACGCGTTCCTCGAGGAATCGCTCGAGCGCATGACGACGAGCGGCTTCAAGCGCGAGCAGCCCGCGTGGTTCGTGCCGGCCGTCTTCGCCGGCGGCGCGCTGCCGTGGTCGCTCGTCACCCCGTGGCGCTGGCCCCGGTCGGTGGCCTCGCGGGTCGCGACGGCGTTCGTGCTCTTCGCCACGGTCTTCTTCACGATTTCGCATTCCAAGCTGGTCACCTACCTGCTCCCGGCCGTTCCGGCCCTGGCCTGGTGGGCCGCCGAGTGCTGGGGCCGGCGAGCCCCCGCGCTGCCGAAGCCGCTGTACGCGGCCCTGGCATTCGCGCCGCTGCTGCTCGTCGCGGGCGCGCACTGGCTGGTGCCGTATGCGATCTCGCAATCGGGGGCCCCGCTGGCGGGCGAAATCACCCGGGCGGGCGGCGGGACAGTCGTGTACGAACATTGCTATAGTCCCGGGTCGGATTACCTGCTGGGACGCACGTCCGAAGTCGTTTCGGACGATGGACACGAGCTGACCAGCAACTACGTCGTGCGGTATCGCGACCACCTCCGTGCGCGCGGAATGTGGCGGTTGCGCGACTCGCTCGCCGCGGTGCCCGCCGCGGACTGGCGCGTCGTCCCCGCGAACCGCGCCGCGGCCGGAACACCGGCCCGACCCGAACACCTGGACTCGCGCTTCGCGGCCTTCCGCGTCTCGCGCTGACCGCTTCCCCGGGAGATCCCGAGTCTCATGTGCGGCATCGCTGGCCTCGTCGCGCCGGATCTCGCGCCTCACGAGCGCCTCGAGCTCGTCGGCCGCATGGTGCGCCGCATGCGCCACCGCGGTCCGTCCGGTGAGGCGCTCTGGGACGGCGGCGCCTGCGCACTCGGCATCGCCCGGCTCGCGATCGTCGCACCGAACCAGCCGGCACGCGTGCTCGAGAGCGAGACCGGCGACGTCGTCGGCGTCGCGAACGGCGAGCTCTACAACCACCACGAACTCCTGGACGGGCTGCGCTCGCGCGGTCACGTGGTACCCGACGGCCCCGACACCGCGACGCTGCCGCACCTCTACGAGGAGCGGGGCGATGGCTTCGCCACCGCGCTCGACGGCATGTTCGCCGTCGCGCTGTGGGACCGCACGCGTCACACGCTGACGCTCGCGCGCGACCGCGCGGGCGAGAAGCCCCTCTTCGTCGCCCGCCGCGGCTCACGCCTCGCCTTCGCTTCCGAGCCCGGCGCACTGGTCGAGCTGCCGTGGATCGCGCGCGAACCCGACGCGGCGGCGCTCGCGCGCTACCTCGTGCACGGCTACTTCTGCGGCGCCGACAGCGCGTGGTCCGGCGTGCACCAGCTGCCGCCCGCCCACACGCTCGTGGTCCACGACGGCGAGGAAACGCTGCGGCGGTACTGGCGGCCGTGGGACACGCTGCTCGCCGGGACGCCCACCGCGACGGTCGAGGACTCGCCCACCCGCGCGCGCGAGGCGCTCGCCGCGTCGGTCGCCTCGCGCGTGCCGGGCGAGGTGCCGTTCGGCGTGTTCCTCTCGGGTGGCGTCGATTCCGGACTCGTGGCGACGCTCGCGGCCCGGCACCTGCACCACGCGTTCCCCACCTTCAGCATGCGGATCGAGCACCGCGGCTACGACGAATCGGGCTACGCGAAGCGCGTCGCCGACTCGATCGGCTCGCAGCACCACGAGCTCGTCATGACCGCGCGCGAAGGCGAAGAAGCCTTCCACGCGTGGGCGGCCGGCATGGACCAGCCGCTCGGCGATCCGAGCGTGCTGCCCACGTGGGCGCTCGCGCGCCTCGCGTCCGAGCACGTGCCGGTCGTGCTCACCGGCGAGGGCGGCGACGAGCTCTTCGGCGGCTACCCCACCTACCTTGGCCATCGCCACGCCGGCATCGCCGAGCACGTGCCGGGTCCGGTGGCCGCGGTGGCGATCGCGCTCGCCCGGCGATTCCGGCCGAAGCACCACCACGTCACGATCGCGCACCTCGTGGAACGCTTCCTCGGCGTGCGCGGGCTCTCGCCCTTCGAGCGCCACCTCGCGTGGTTCGGCACCGCGCGCGCGCACGAAGCGAACGCGCTGCTCGCGCCGGGCCTGCGCGCCGCGGCCGGCGAGTCGGCGGCGCTGCAGCACGCCCGCCACCTCGAAGGCGTGCTCGGGGACATGGGCCTGGGCGCGAAGGCGGGCCGCGTGCCGCTCACGGCGTACCAGCTGCTCGACTTCGAGACCTACCTGTCGGGCGACCTGCTCACGAAGGTCGACCGCTGCACCATGGCCCACGGCGTGGAATCGCGCGCCCCGTTCCTGCGCGCCTCGCTGATCGAGTTCGCACTCGGCCTGCCCGAGAACGCGCGGCTTCGCGGCACCTCCGGCAAGTGGGCGCTCAAGCAGGCGGCGAAATCACTGCTGCCGCCCGACCTGCTCGCGCGCCGCAAGCAGGGCTTCTCGCCGCCGTTCTCGGCCTGGGCCCGCGGCCCGCTGCGCGGCGTCGTCGTGGACGCGCTGGCCCCGGCCCGCGTCGAGCGCGCCGGCGTGCTCGATCCGCGCGCGGTGCAGAAGCTGCTCCGCGAACATCTCGACGCCCGCGAGGATCGCGGCCGCACGCTCTGGGCGGTGCTGTCGCTGCAGAGCTGGGCCGAGCGCTGGCTGGCCGGCGCCCCCGCGGACGACGCGCCCGCGTCGCCCCGCGCCACCGCGGAATCGCCCGCGGCGCTCGCCTCACGCTAGAGGTCTCCGCGCGTCAGCGCGGCAGGCGGCTCCGCAGCGCCGGCCAGCGCGGATCGCTCCGCAGCGCCGCGAGGTCCGGATCCTCGTCGAGACGCGCGCTGTCGTTCCAGCCGTCGTCCAGCGCGCCCGCCAGAGCGGCGAACGCACCGCTCGCGTCGCCCTCGGCGGCACGCAGGCACGCGAGGTTGTAGCGCGACCGCGCGTCGACGACGCGCGCGCCGGAGCCCAGTCCGCGCTCGAGCGCCACGCGCGCGTCGTGCGTGCGCCCGAGCTCGAGCCGCGCGTCCGCGAGCAGCATCCACGAGGCGACGTGCGTGGAGTCCCGCTGCAGCCCGCGCTCCAGCGTCGGCGCCGCGTGCTGCGGGCGGCCCTGGTCCAGCAGCAGCTTCGCCATGCGGTAGTCGGGCTCGGCGCTGTGCGGCATGAGGCCCCGCGCCGCGTGCAGCTGCGCGTACGCCGGATCGTAGAGCCCGAAGTCCGCGAGCGCGGCGGCGTACTCCAGCCGCGCCGTCGAATCCTGGGGCGCGAGACGCACCGTTTCCTTGCGCCGCCCCAGCTCCCGCAGCGTGGGCGCGGCGCCGAGCAGCGCGGGCGTCGGCACGGCCAGCGCGGAAGCCCGATCGGCCGCGCCTTCCGCAGCGACGAAGTCCTCCTGGCGCGCGAGCGCGATCGCCCATCGCCACGCCGCCTCGGCGGCCGCCGGGCTGTCCGGCGCGATCGGTTCGAGCGCCGCGCGCACCTGGTCCTCACCGCGCGTCCGCGTGAGCTGGTCGGCGTACGCGATCGCCGCCTCGGGATAGTCGGGGAACTTGCGCAGCATGCCCTTCATCAGGTCGAGGGCGAGCCGGTTGCGGCCGATGCGCGCCTGCTGCAGCGAGAGCTCGAGCGCGACGCGAGGCGCGTCGGGCGCACGCGCGAGGAGCTGGTTGAGCGCCTGCGTCCGCAGGCTCTCGGGCTCGGCCTCGGCGAGGATCGCGCGCAGCGCCGCGAGGCGCGCGCGGGCGGAATCCGGCTGCGCGGGCGAGCCCATCGTGCGCGCGAGTTCGCCGGCGGCGCTCGCGGCCGGCGGCGTCGCCGGGCGCGCCAGGCGCGCACCGGCCGCGGCCGCGAGCGCGGGCGCCACGTCCTCGAGCCGCGTGAGCGGCCGCGCGGGCGCCGGAGCGCTCCACACCAGCAGCACGGGGCGGTCGGCCGCGCCGGCTTCCGCCGGCGGCGGCGCCGCGCCGCCCACGACGACCCACGTCACGGGCCCCAGCGACGCGAGCCCGCGACCGAGCCGCGCGAGCGCGGCGTCGATCTCGCGCGCACGTGCGGTCGCGGCCGCCGGATCCGCGGGTCCGATGCCGTCCATGCGCCGCCACGCCTCCGGCGGCGGGCCGAAGCTGAGGGCGATCCACACGAATCGCCGCGGACCTTCCGCGAGCCACGCGAGCGCCGTGTCGACGCGCGCGCTGTCGCTCCAGGCCGGCGAACGCATCTCGCCGCGCGTGAAGCCGCGCGCCAAGCCCGTACCGGCGTGCATGCGCGTGTCGGCGGGCAGCGCGAGCGAACGCCAGCCGGCCGATGTCAGCGCGGCCGCGAGCGTCGGCACCGTGGCCGGCAGGCCGCGCGAGATTTCGTCGCGCACGCCCGTGCGCGATGGCGATGCGCCGGTAAGCAGCGTCGCGGCGCACGGGAACGCGAGCGGTCCCGGCGCGGCGATCTCCGAGACCGCGTGCGGTCCCAACGCATCGAGCGCGGGCAGCGACGATGCGCCCGCCCGCCCCGCGGGCAGGCCGTCGACGCTCACGAGCACGATCCGCCCGGCCGCCGGCGCCGCGGCGAACACGCGGCCCGTGCACGCCGCGAGCAGCAACAACGCGAACGCGAACCGGGGGAGGCCGCGCCGCAGCGGGCCTCCCCCGTTCGTGGAATCGTGCAGCGTCACGCGACGCCCCGCATCAGCGGTAGATCGACTTCAGCTGCCCCCACGTCTTGTTCTGCGTGGGCGTCGGGCAGTTGTCCATCTCGACGCGGAGCAGGAACGGCCCGTTGTACGGGCTGACGTCGTAGCACGCCGGGGTCGACTCGGCCGAGTTGATGACCACCGGGCAGAACACGTTGAGCTGCGTGTCGAAGAGCAGGTCCGGGTAGCAGTCGGTCGGCGTGTTGCACGAGTTCGGGTTCAGCGCGACGACCATGACGCCCGAAAGCGCGAGCGTCGACGAGCAGTAGTCGACGTCCTCGACGCCGACGGCCGCCGCCGCGTCACCCGCGACGAGACCGCTGCGCGCGTTCACGAGCGTGCAGCTCGTCGGATCCCACACGTCGATGCCGTAGTTGTACGGACCCGGCGTCCCGAAGCCGTAGTGCGCGAACGAAACCTTCGAGAGGCGCGAGCTGGTGCCGAAGTCGAACAGGTTGCCGAGCCGATCGTCGTCGGCCTGGTAGTAACCCGAATACGGCGAACCGTTGTCGCAGCCGACGAACGCCAGGGCGCCCATCGGGGTGTTCTGGATCGAGAACCCGGGCATGGACACGGCGCCGTGGCGCTGCATCGTGGCCGACGCGGGAACGGCGAGGGCCAGCGCGAGTCCGAGGACGAGTACCGAGGCAGCAAGGCGCATGCGAGGACCTCCTGTGGGGTGCAGCGGAGAGGGAACACTCGGCTGCGACGTTCGAACGCAGCCCGACGCGAACACGTTATCCCGGCCACCCGCGGGCGAACAACGCCGAAGTCACGAAGCCGGAACATTTTCGCGGGCCTTGCCGGAAAACCGTTCGGTCCCACCTCACGAATGCACCATAGGATCAAACGCGAGCGCGGGCCTCTCGAACCGCGGGTTCGAACTCGCGGGCGGGCAGCGCGATCGCCCCGGCGAGTCCCGGCACGATGAGCGCACTGAGCGCCATCAGCGCGACGCGCAGCCCGGCCTGGTCGGCGAGAGCCCCGATCGGGCCCACGAGCAGTGCGCCCACGCCCCACGCAGCACCCATGAGCAGGCTCGAGATGGCCGACGCGTGCCGCGGCGCGAGTTCCTGCCCGAGCACGACGTTCACGGGCAGCGTCGCCTGCAGGATGGCGTAGCCCGCGATCAGCGCCACGAGCCCGGGGCCGAGCGGCAGCAGGAAGAACGCGGCGTAGAACGGCAGCGCGAGCAGGAACGAACCGCGCACCACGCGCAGGCCGCCCGCGCGGTCGGCGAGCCATCCGCCCGCGAAGCCGCCGAGCGCGCCCGCCGTGAGGTACGCCGTGGTGAGCATGCCGCCCGCCTCGACCGTCCAGCCCTTCTCGTGCACGTAGAGCGGCAGGAACGTCGCGAACCCGGACGAGACCGCGGAGCGGATGACGACGACGAAGTAGAGCAGCGCGAGCGGCCGCGCCACCGGGCGCAGGTCCGACGGCCGCGTCACCGTGCGCTCGTGGTGCGGCAGCGGCGGCACGCGCCGCAGCCACGCGAGCAGCACGAGCCCGAGCACCACGCCCGGGATCGCGGCCACGTACGTGCGCTCCAACCCGAAGCCGCGCACCGTCGCCGTGGCGAGCATCGGCCCGAGTGCCCATCCCAGCGTGCCGCCGGTGATCCAGAGCGACATGGCGATCCCGCGCCGTGGCGACGACGCCCCCGCCAGCGACGCGGTCTGCGGATGGAAGGCCGCGACGCCGACGCCGCCGAGCACGAGCAGCGTGACGAGGGCCGCGTAGCTCGGCGCCGCGCCGATCGCCGAAAGGAACACCGCGGCCACGAGCGGGCCGAGCGCGACGAACCACGGCCGCGCCAGCCGGTCGGAGAGCAGCCCGAAGAGCGGCTGCGAGAACGACGACGACATCGACCCCAGCGCCACGAGCCCGCCGACCATGGCGTAGTTGAGCCCCAGCCGGTGCATCAGCAGCGGCAGCAGCGGCAGGTAGAAGCTCGAGTAGGAATCGATCGTGAAGTGGCCGAGCGCCAGCAGCCCGAGACGTGGGGTCAGGACGGATCGCACGGCGCCCACTCTACGCGCTGCGCGCCGGATCGGGGAGCCCGGGCGGCGCACGACGCGACCCGCCCGGCGCGGACACTCACCGGCGCGGAACGGACGCGGGGCCCGCACCGGTGAGGTGCGGGCCCCGCGCATACGGCCGCGAGCGTGCGCCGATCAGGCCGCGTCGCTCTCCAGGATCCGGTCGAAGCGTGCGACGTAGTCCTCGGACCGCTTGACCTGTTCGCGCGCCATGGCCAGCAGCGTGCGCAGGTGACGGCCGCGCCGTTCGCGCGCGCGCGTCTCGAGCTCGCCGAAGACCACGGTGCACGCGGTGGCGCCCACGGTGGCGCACATGCTGCGGAGTCCGTGCGCCTCGAACTCGGCGCGCTCGAGATCGGCCGCGTCGATCGCGGCCTCGAGACGCGAGAGCCGCGGCTGCACGTCGCCCACGTAGGTGTGGAGGAGCGACGTGCGCAGCGCCGGCAGGCCCATGCTCGCCACGTTGAGCTGGTCGAGATCGATCGCCGGCCCCGCGGGCAGTTCGAGCGTCGTGAGCGGGTCGTCGGCGGACGACTCGCCGGGCGGATCGAAGTGGCCCGACACCACCGTCAGCGGCGCGGGACCACGGCGGCGGGGAGCGGAGTCCTCCTCCACCTCGGCCTCGGCCGGGCGCGAATCGTCGTGCAGCGTCCAGCGCTGCACCGATTCGGTGAGCGAGGACAGGTCGAGCGGCTTGCCCAGCACGTCGTCCATGCCGGCGGCGAGGCAGCGATCGCGCTCGCGCGACACGTCGGACGACGTCGACAGGCCGATGATCGGCGTCCGCCACGCGCCGCGCTCGCGGGCGCGGATCGCCGTGGTGGCGCTCAGGCCGTCGAGATCGGGCATCTGCAGGTTCATCAGCACCAGGTCCCAGCGCTCGCCTTCCGTGCGCTCGATCGCCTCGCGGCCGCTCGCGGCGACGGTGGCGTGGAAGCCCACACGGTTGAGCGCGCTCTTGGTGACGAGCTGGTTCACGGCGTCGTCGTCGACGATCAGGATGCGGACGCGCGAGCGGCGCGACTCGGCGAGCGAGTGGCGCGTGACGAGCGGGCGCTCCGTCGGCCGCAGGGCCTCGTGGCCGTTCGCGATCAGCTCGGCGAGCGCCTCGAACAGCAGCGAAGGCTCGACGGGAAGGACGAGATATGCGGAGATGCCGTGCTCGCGCGCGCGGTGCGCGTCGCCGGGGCGGCCGAGCCGCGTGGTCAGCACCACCACGAGCCGGTCGAGGTCCGGGTCCTGCCGCAGGGCGCCGGCGAGCGTGTGCCCGTCGAGGCCCTCGAGCGACATGTCGAGCAAGGCGATCCGGTAGCTCTCGCCGTTCGCGTGCGCGATGCGGACCGCCTCCATGGCCTCGAGACCGTTCTCCGCCTCGTCGACCACGCAGCCCCACGCGCGCAGCATCTCGGCGTGCGCGCGGCGCTGCGCGCCCTGACCGTCGGCGACGAGCACGCGGATGCCGCGCAGCCGCACGTCGGCGTGGTGCGCCATCGCGGCGGCGGGAACGGCCTGCTTCTCGAAGGTCACGCGGAACCAGAACGTCGTCCCGCCGTCCGCGCCGGCCTCGGCGCCCTGCAGCCCGCCCATCAGGTGGACGAGCCGGCGCGAGATGCTCATCGCGAGGTCCGCGCCGTTGGGCGCGAGCGCCTGCCCCGGCGCCGGTTCGCGGAACATCTGCGCGCGGTGCTGGGCGGCCTCGCCGCTCATCGGCTCGCTCAGGCGGAAGAAGAGCGTGACGTGCGCGTCGTCCTCGCTCTCGCGGTCCACGCTCAACGTGATCCGGCCGTGCTCGGTATAGCGCACGGCGTTCGAACCGAGGCTGAGCAGCACCTGGCGCAGGCGGCCTGGATCGCCCAGGAGCCGCGACGGCACCACGGGGTCGATTCGCGTCTCGAACTGCAGCCCGCGCGGACCGGCCATGCCGCCGATCAGCGTCGAGACCTGCTCGATCGTGAGCCGCAGGTCGAAGCCGAGCCGCTCGATCTCCATACGGCCCGACTCCAGCTGCGCGTGATCGTTCGCATCGCTCACCAGCGTCACGAGCGCCTGGCCGGCACCGCGAATCGCCTCGACCAGCCGCTGGTGCTCGGAGGGCAGCTTGGCCGACAGCAGCGCCGCGGAGGCGCCGAGCACGGCGTCCATCGGCGGACGCAGCTGCTCGCCCAGCATCGCGAGCACTTCGCTCTTCAGGGCCTCGCCCTGGCGCGAGTCGTCGAGCTGCCGCTGCAGTTCCTGGATGCGCGCTTCGAACAGCGCGCGCTCCGCGAGATCCGCCACCGCGACGGGCGCGGGCGCCGGAGCCGGAGGAGCCGCCGGGGCGGGCGCGGGCTCGGGAACCGCGGCCACCTGGCGCTCACGCGCGACACCGACGAAATAGCGGTCGCCGTCCGGGCGTTCGTAGAGGCGCACGCGCGCGGTGATCTCGGCGCGAGTGCCGTCCTTGCGCATGAGGACGAAGTCGCCGACCGACTGCGGACGTCCGCGGCGCAGCTGGCGCAGGAAGTGACGCACGACCCGCGGGCGGTCCTCGGCGGGAATCAGCGCGAGGAACGACTGGCCGACGAGATCGCTCGCGCGCCAGCCCGCGAAGTATTCGAACGTGGACGACGCCCACGCGAATCGCCCGCTGGCGTCGCAACAGAAGATCAGGTCGGGCGCGGCCTCGAGGACTTCGCGCAGTCCGATGGCCGGCGCGAACGCGGGCATCGATCCGGCACGCGACGGGAACGGGGATTCGGTCATGGTCGCCTCGCGACAAGGTGCGATTGGACTCCCGTGCGCCGAGCGCGCCCGGGAAGTCGGCAATTCGCGGGAAGTATCGGCGTTGGGAAGCGGCCCCTTGAGCACGACGTGAGACCAGCCCCTCGCGGCCGCCCCTGCAGCGAGTTGGCGGCCCGCCGCCCGGGTCGCTAACGTGGCCGGTCCATGGCGGAATCCACGGTCGTTACGAGCCCGGGCGCCGGCCCGCCCCTGACACTCCGGCAGGTGCTGGCCGTCTGGGGGCCACTCGCCGGCAGCTGGCTGCTGATGGGGCTCGAACTGCCGCTCGTGTCCGCGGTCATGGCCCGGCTGCCCCAGGCGGAAGTGAGCCTTGCGGCGTATGGCGGCGTGGTCTTCCCGACCGCGCTGATCATCGAGTCGCCGATCATCATGCTTCTGGCCGCGTCGACCGCACTCGCCCGCGACATGGCCTCCTACCGGCTCGTCCGCCGCTTCATGTTCCTCACCGCCGGGACGCTGGTCGCCTTTCACGCACTCGTCGCGTTCACGCCGCTCTTCGACCTGCTCGCGGGCACGGTGCTCGCGGTGCCGCCCGAGACGCGCGAGCCGGCGCGGCTCGGCCTGCGGATCATGATGCCGTGGGTGATCTCGATCGCGCTGCGGCGGACCGAGCAGGGCGTGCTCATCCGCAGCGGCCGGCCGCACGCGGTGACGATCGGCACGGCCGTGCGCTTCGGCGCCGAGTCGCTGGTGTTCGCGCTCGGGCTCGCGCACGGCGGCTGGCCCGGGATCGTGGTCGGCACGAGCGGCATCGCGTGCGGCGTGCTCGCCGAGGCCGCGTACGCCACGATCGCCGTGCGCCCGGCGTTGCGCGAGCTGCGCGCGGCGCCGGCGGTGGCTCCGCCGCTCGGCATGCGCGAGTTCGCGCGTTTCTACCTGCCGCTCATGGTGACGCCACTCATCAATTTCCTCGCGATGCCGATGGGCTCGGCGGCCATGAGCCGCATGCCGCTCGCGCTCGCGTCGCTCGCGACCTGGCCCGTGTTGAGCGGCGCGTCGTTCACGCTGCGCAGCGTCGGCTTCGCGTTCAACGAGGTCGTCGTGTCGCAGCTCGAACGGCCACGGGCGTGGCCGGCGCTGCGGCGCTTCGGGCTCCTGCTCGCGGCCGGCTCGAGCGGCGTGCTGCTCGCGTGCGCGCTCACGCCGGTCGGCGAGCGCTGGTTCGCGGGCGTCTCGGCGCTGCCGCCGGCGCTGGTGCCGCTCGCGGTGGTGGGCCTGCGCTGGCTCGCGCTCACACCGGCGGTGGCCGCGCTGCAGAGCCTGTGGCAGGGCGCGCTGGTCCACAGCCGCCGCACGCGCGGCGTGACCGAATCGGTGCTCGTGCTGATCGGGGTCACGGCCGCCGTCCTCGGCGCGGGCGTCGCGAGCCAGCGCGCCCCGGGCGTCTGGTACGCCGCCGCCGCGATGCTGCTCGGCGGCGCCGCGCAGGATGCGTGGCTGGCGTGGCGCGCGCGCCCGGTGATCGCGGAGTTGCACGCGCGCGACGCCGCCCGCTGACGCCGGGCACGTCGGATTCGCCGACGCGGCGTCGGGAATCCCCACACGCGTACGGCCCGGGTGCTCGCCCCGCGGGAGATCGTCGTCGCGCAAACGCCTGTCGTGCGCGCGCTTGCCGAACGGCGTTCGATGAGGCCGAAAGGCACGCGGATTGCGATGTCGAGAGCGTGGGTTCGGTGGAACCCCCGCAGTTCACCTTCCACGGCGTGTCCCCGCCACGATCAGGAGGTCCAGACCATGGAACACCTGGCGAACCAGGAGTTCGTCTGGCTGCACGTCGTCAACGTCGCGCTCGGAATCGCGTCCCTGGCCGCCATCGGGGCGTTTCTCGTCGCGGTGGTGCGGCACCTGGCGGATCATCACCGGCCGCACGCGCACTGACGGGCTCCCAGCGTTCGTCCCCCGTCTCCCACCACGCGTCCCGAACGGGCGCGGGGAAATCCCGCGACGGGCGTGTGGGCCGGGAGTACGGATCCGGGATGCTCCATCCCGGAGAACGGCGCGCGGGCGGTGTCACCGCCCGCGCGCTTCGTTCGTCCGCACGATCTCGAAGCGCTTCATCCGGTCGTAGAGCGACGAGCGGTCGATCCCGAGCGCCTGCGCGGCCTCGGTGACGTTGCCGTCGCAGCGCGCCAGCGCGGCCTCGATCGCACGCCGCTCGATCTCGCGCAACGGCAGCGCCGACGGGATCGAGTCGCCCCGCGACTCCACTGCGCCGCCGGCGAGGAACTCGAAGTCGCACGCGTCGAGCCGCTCGCGCGGGCAGGTCACGATCGCGCGTTCGACCGCGTTCTCGAGCTCGCGCACGTTACCGGGCCAGTCGTGGCCCACGAGCCGGGCGATCGCGGCGTCCGTGAGGTCGTGCACGTCCCGGCGCAGCTCGAGCGCGAGCCGGTCCACGAAGTGCCGCGCGAGCATCGGGATGTCCTCGCGGCGCTCGCGCAACGGCGGCAGCGCGACGTGGATCACGTTGAGCCGGTAGTAGAGATCGTCACGGAAGCGGCCCGCGGCGATGCGCTCGCGGATGTCCACCTTCGTCGCCGCGACGACGCGGACGTCGACCGGGATCTCCTCGCTCCCGCCGACGCGGAAGAACCGCCGCTCCTGCAGCACGCGCAACAGGTCGCCCTGCAGCTTGGCCGGGATGTCGTCGATCTCGTCGAGCAGCAACGTGCCGCCGTCGGCGAGTTCGAACTTGCCCTTCTTGCGGCTGGTCGCGCCGGTGAACGCGCCCTTCTCGTGGCCGAACAGTTCCGACTCGAGCAGCGTCTCGGTCAGCGCCGCGCACGAGACGGCCACGAACGGCCGCGACGCGCGCACGCCGGAGTGGTGGATCGCGCGCGCGACGAGCTCCTTGCCCGTCCCGCTCTCGCCCTCGATCAGGACCGTGCTGCGCAGGTCGGCGATCTCGCGGATGAGCGCGAAGATCTCGTGCATGCGCGGATTGCGGCTCACGATGTCCTCGATCCGGTACTGGCGCGCGAGCTTGCGGCGCAGCAGGGCGTTCTCGCGTTCGAGCTTCCGCACCCGCAGGTGCCGCTTCACGAACAGCGAGATCTCCTCCGGGTGGCAGGGCTTGAGCAGGTATTCCGCGGCTCCCGACTTGATCGCCTGGATCGCCGTGTCGACCGTCCCGTGCGCGGTGACGATCACGACCACGGCCTCGGGCCGCAGCCGGTGGATCTCGGACATGGTCTGGATGCCGTCCATGCCCGGCGGCATCTTGAGGTCCACGAAGCAGAGCGCGTAGTCGCGGTCCGCGGCCATGCGCACCGCGTCCGCCCCCGACGCGGCCGTGTCGGCGGTGAAGCCCTCCTCCCGCAGCCACGCCGCGAGCGACTCGCGGGCGACGCGTTCGTCGTCGACGACCAGGATCGGAAAGTGGTTCATGCGCGGGTTCCTTCCGGTGGCGCCGCCGCGGGCGGCGCGGGACTCGGCAGCAGCGGCAGGGAGATCCGGAAGCGCGTCCCGCGCCCCGGCGCGCTCTCGACGTCGATGTCGCCGCCGTGCGCCTGCACGATGCCGTAGACCACCGCGAGGCCGAGCCCGACGCCCTGGCCTTCGTCCTTGGTGGTGAAGAACGGGTCGAAGATGCGGGCCTGCACGTCGGGCGGCATGCCGCAGCCGGTGTCCTCGACGACCAGCAGTACGCCGTCTCCCGCCGGCGAGCGTCGCGTGGTGACCGTGACGTGGCCACGCCCCTGGATCGCTTCGGCGGCGTTGAGGACGAGGTTCAGCACGACCTGCTGCACCTGCGACGCGTCGCAGGGAACGCGCGGCAGGTCGGGCCCGAGCCGCGTCTCGACCGTGACGTCCTCGAGCCGCAGCTTGTGGTCCACGAGGGCGATCGTCTTCGCGACCAGCGCGTTGAGGTCGGCGTCCGTGCGATGCGGCTGCGAGCGGCGCGAGAACGCGAGCAGGTCGCCGACGATCCGGCCGGCGCGTGCGGTCTCGCTCGAGATGTCCGACAGGTAGCCGCGCACCTCGCCGACGCGAGCGGGCGGGATGCCGTCGTCGGTCACGATCCGCTGCACGACCATCGACAGGTTGAGGATGCCCGAGAGCGGATTGTTGATCTCGTGCGCGACGCTCGCCGCGAGCTGCCCGAGCGACGCCAGGCGGTCCGTCTGCACGAGCTTGCGCTGCGCGGCCTCGAGCTGGGCCGTGCGCTCGCGCACCCGCGATTCGAGCTGCTGGCGGGACTCGTTGATCTCGTCCAGCGCCGCCTGCAGCCGCTCGCGCATGACGTTGAACGACGCGGCGAGATCGACCATCTCCTGGCTCGAGTCCACGACGATCGGGTGATCGAGCTCCATCGCGCTCACGGCTCGCGTTCCCTCGATCAGCTGGCGGATCGGCCGCTGGACGTAGCGCCGCACGAAGTAGAGCAGGAAGGCGCCGACCAGCGCGACCTCGCCCGCGAGCACGAGCGCCGCGCGGCGCTTGTAGCCGACGAGTTCGGCGTCGACGCCGCGGAGGTCGAGCCCGACGTCGAGGATGCCGAGCACCGCGACGTCGTCGGGATGCGCGTGGCACGGCGCCGCGCTGCACGCCGGCTCGTTGTAGATCGGCGTCACGAGCCCGAGCCGGCGGCCGCCCGCGGGATCGCGGAACGTGCGCGCTCGCGAGGGCACGTCCACCCGGACGAGCGGCTTCTCGCGCGCATGGCACACGAAGCAGGCCTCGGCGTTCTTGTCGACCATCCGCCCGGCCTCGGGCCGCGTCGAGAAGACGATCCGGCCTTCCTTGTTGAAGATGCGGATCCAGTCGACGCCGCGCTTGGTCGCGATCGTGCGCATGACCTCGTAGGCGGCCTGGCGATCGTCCGAGAGCATGGCGTGCCAGGTGGCGCTGGCGATGCCGCGCGAGAGCTGGTCGGCGCCGAGGATCATCTGGTCCAGCATCTGGCGTTCCTGGGTGCGGACGTTCAGGAACGTGGCGATTCCGCCCACGATCGCGATGAGCAGCGTGATCGAGGTGATGAGCTGGACGGCGAGACGTTGGCCAAACACGACGACCTCCGGCGTCGTGCATTCTCGCGCCGCACGCCGCGAGCGGTGGCCCGCCGTTCTCCCCGGGGCGATGCCCGACAGCGAAACAAGAACCCCCGGCTCTTGCGAGCCGGGGGTCCGAGACTGTCGGTTTCGGTGACGCTGGGTGACCCCGCGAGGGGTTCCAGGTCGTCACGGCACCCGGAGGTCCCTACGAGGACGCCACCTCCACCGAACTACTGCGAGAACTGTCCAATGGATCACCTCCTTTTCGGGGCCCTACGGCACGGAGGGACCCAACCCTCCCGATCCCCCCGGCTGCCCGGGCCTCGGGGACCGCGCGCGGTTTGCCGCGCGAGTGAACGACGATGGAATCATCGGCCGAAGCAGCCGACGAGTCAACGCGCTTGTGATGCACGATCCGGCGCGGAGGTTCGCTCGAGCTGCGCGAGGGTCGCGCGGCCCTCGGCGTCGCGCGCCGCCGCGGGGTCGCCGCTCGCGAACCAGCGACGCAGGTCGTCGCGCGCGGCGTCGAGATCGGTCCACTCGGGATCGAACAGCCGCAGGTAGGCGAGCGCGCGCAGGCACGCGGGCGAGGGCGAGGGTTCGAGCGGCTCGAACCGCCGCGCGAACTCGAGCAGGTGCGCGTGCCCGCGCGGGTGCGCGCGCAGCACGGCCTGCGTCTCCGGGCGGCTCGCGAGCAGCGCGGCGCGCGTCGCGAGCGCGGCGAAGCGCCAGCGCTCGGCGCGTTCGAGCGACGCGGGATCCGTGGCCGCGAACCAGGGCTCGAGCGAAATCGAATCGAGCACCGTGAAGATCGCCTCCGCCTGCCGGACCGGCGGCTCCGCTGCGCCCCGCGGTACGACGCGCGCGGCGAAACCCGCGGGCACGAGTTCGTGGCGCAGCCGCCATGAGTCGTCCTTCGGCTCGAGCGCGCACGTGGCGATGCCCGCGGAGTCGAGCCGGTCGAACCAGCGCAGGCTGCGGCTCGCCGGCAGGCCGGAATACCGGTCCTCCGCGAGCACGAGCGGCCAGGGCGCCCGGAAGCTCGCGCGCGTGGCGCGGTAGAGCGACTCCGCAGGAGCCGGCTCCACCGCGACGACTCGCGCGGACGGCACCGTGCTCGCGCCCGCTTCCGTCAGCAGGTCCGTGGTGCCGTCGGCGCGGGCGATCGCGACGCCCTCGCGAAGCGTGCCGTCGGCGAGCCGGATCCGCTCGGCGCGCATGAAGTCGGGCAGCAGGTCCGGGTGACGGGCGCGCAGCCGCCGCACGTACCAGCCGTACGTCAGCAGTTCCTCGTCGACCACGATCACCTCGGGGCGCAATCCCTCGGCCTGCTGCAGGTACGACACGGCGTTCCCCGGTACGTCGCCGCGCACGAAGAGCACGCCCCCGCGCGGCGGCAGCGCGGCGAGCAGGCCGCGGCCGAGTGTCTCGACGAACGCGTCGTCGCGCGGCACCGCAGCGCGCCGGTGCGCGGCGACCGGCGCCAGCACGAGCGCGAGCAGCGCGAGCGCGGCGGCGAGGCGAACGGCGCCGCGCGTCGCGCGCAGCAGCGCGGCGGTCCCCTCGCCCACCAGGAAGCCGAGCACCAGCAGCGGCAGCACGTGGAAGCGCTCGACGACGCCGCGGAGCCACGGCACGTCGGAGGGAAAACCGACGCGGGTGAAGAACGCCGCCTGCAGCACCGCGAACGCGGCGATCGCGCCCGCGGCGAGGCGCGAGCGGCGCGTCACCGCCACGGCGCCGACGAGTGCGAGCGCGATCGCGGCGAGCCCGAAGCTCGCGGGCAGGGCGCGCAGGAACGCGAGCGCCTGGTCGCCCGGGCCATGCCAGCCCGCCGCGGCGGCGTCGAGCCGGAACGTGCCGTACTCCGAGCGCAGCAGCATCGCCACGAAACCCCGCCACGTCTCCGGTTCGCCCCAGACGCGTGCGTTCGCGTGCCGTGCCGCCAGCGGCAGCCACGCGAGCGGCAGCAGCCCGAGCGCGACGGCGATCGCACCCTCGCGCGCGAGCCGCGCCGCCGGAACGCGGGCGGAGCGCGCCGCGACGAACGTCGCGACGCCGGCGGGCAGCGCCAGCAGCAGCAGCGTGTGGTGGTGCGCGAGCGCCAGCGCGCCCAGCAGCGCGCAGGCCAGCGCGCGGCGCCGCGCGCGGTCCGGGTCGCGGTCGTCACCGACACCCGCCAGCGCGAGCAGCACGCACGCGGCGAAGAGCGCGTTGAGCGCGAACACCTCGGCGACGCGCGCGACCTTCCACGCGGGCGTCGCGATCGCGAACGCGGCCGCGCCCACGAGAGCCGCGATCGGCGAGCGCGTCGCGCGCTGGATCGCCGCCGCGAGCAGCGCGACGGCCAGCGCCGCGACGACCGCGGAGAATGCGTCGAGCCGCGCGGCGACCGATCCCAATGGGAACGCGTGCAACCACGCGCCCGCGAGCATCGTCCACAGCGGGTAGCCCGGCGGATGCGCGACGCCGCCCGTCGCGGCCACCGTGATCAGCTCGCCCGAATCGCCCGCCGGAAGGCCGCGATGCCGCGTCGCGAGGTAGAGCGCGAGCGCGGCGAGACCAGCGAACGCAGGCACGCCCGCCGCCGCGCGAAACGAGCGGGCGGACGCAGCGGCCGGCGAATGAGCGCCAGCGGGTCGAGATCGTGGGCGCGGGGACATGGCAGGTGCGCGCGGGCGCGCGGGCGGACCATAGCATCCACGAGGACGTCTCCGGCGAGCCCACGATCGGCCGCGCTTGTCCGCGCCGCGCGTCCCGGCGGAGAATGCGGTCACCATGGCCGATCACCCGCCCGCACCGCCCACCGGGAGCCCCGACCGCGAACGCCTGCGGCTCGAGATCCGCGGCGCCGTACAGGGCGTGGGCTTCCGCCCCACCGTCTACCGGCACGCGACCGAGCTGGGGCTCGACGGCTGGGTGATCAACGACACCTCGGGCGTGCGGATCGAGCTCGAGGGCCCGCGCGGGGCGCTCGAAGCGTTCGTCGCTCGGCTGCGCGACGAGCCACCGCCGCGCGCGATCGTGACGGCGCAGGAGACCGCGTGGCTGCCCGCGGTGGGCCTCGCGGGCTTCGAGATCCGCCACAGCGACGGTACGGGGCCGAAGTCCGTGGCCGTGCTGCCGGATCTCGCGCCGTGCGCGGACTGCATGGCCGACGTCGCGAACGCCGCGGACCGCCGGCACGGCTACCCGTTCACCAACTGCACGCACTGCGGTCCGCGCTTCACGATCGTGCGTGCGCTGCCGTACGACCGGCCGAACACGACCATGGCCGGCTTCGCGATGTGCCCCGAGTGCCGGCGCGAGTACGCGGACCCGCGCGACCGCCGCTTCCACGCGCAGCCGACCGCGTGCCCCGCGTGCGGCCCGCGCGTCGCACTATGGTCCGACGCCGGCGCCGTGCTCGCCGAAGGCGAGGCCGCGTGGCGCGAGGCCGCGGCGGCGATCCGCGCCGGTCGCATCGTCGCGGTGAAGGGCCTCGGTGGCTTCCAGCTCGCGTGCGACGCGCGCGACACGGCCGCGGTCGCGCGCCTGCGCGAACGCAAGGCGCGCGAGGAGAAGCCCTTTGCGGTGATGGTGCGCGACCTCGCGGCCGCGCGCGCGCTCGTGCACCTCGACGCCGCCGCGGAAGCGGTGCTCGCCTCGCCCGAAGCGCCGATCGTGCTCGCGCCGCGGCGCGAGGGCGCGGCGCTCGCGTCCGGCGTCGCGCCCGGGCTGCCGACGCTGGGCGTCATGCTGCCCTCGACGCCGCTCCACCACCTGCTGCTCGCGGCGCTCGACGCCCCGGTGATCGCCACCAGCGGCAACCGGCACGACGAACCGATCGTCACCGACGAGCGCGAGGCGCTCGAGCGGCTCGCGGGCATCGCCGATCTGCTGCTCGTGCACGACCGCCCGATCGAGCGGCACTGCGACGACTCGGTCGGCTGGATGCGCGAGGGGGGCTTGGCGCTGCTGCGCCGCGCGCGCGGGTACGCGCCGCTGCCGCTGCCGCTCGCTCGCGACGGCGCCAACGTGCTGGGCGTGGGCGCGCACCTGAAGGGCGCGGTCGCACTCGCCGTGGGACCGCAGGCGTTCGTGAGCCAGCACCTCGGCGACCTGGAAACCCCGCAGGCCGTCGCCGCGTTCGAGCGCGTGATCGCCGACTTCGAGCGGCTCTACGAAGCCGCGCCCGCCGCGATCGCGCACGACCTGCACCCCGACTACGCCGCGACGCAGTGGGCGAAGCGCGCGGCCGCTGCGCGCGGCGTGCCGCTCGTCGGCGTGCAGCACCATCACGCGCACCTCGCGGCGTGCCTCGCCGAGCACGGCGAACCGGGCCGCGCGCTCGGGATCACGTGGGACGGCACCGGTTACGGCACCGACGGCACCATCTGGGGCGGCGAGTGTCTGCTCGGCGACGCGGCCGAGTTCGCGCGCGTCGCGGCACTGCGGCCGTTCCGCCTGCCCGGCGGCGACGCCGCGGTGCGCGAGCCGCGGCGCACCGCGCTCGCGCTGCTCGCGGAAACGCTCGGCGAGGCGGCCTTCGCGCGCACCGACGTCGAGCCGGTCGCGAGCTTCGGCGAGGCCGAGCGCGGCGTGCTCGCGCGCATGATCGCCACCGGCGCGCACGCGCCGGTCACCACCAGCGCGGGCCGGATCTTCGACGGGCTCGCGTCGCTGCTCGGGCTGCGGCAGCGCGCCGCGTACGAGGGCCAGGCCGCGATCGCGCTCGAGTTCGCCGCAGACGGCGCGGATGCCCCGGCGTATCCTGTCCCGGTCGCGCCCCGGCGCGATGGAGTGCTGGAGATGGACTGGCGGCCGCTGGTCGCCGCGGTGCTCGACGACCTCGCGCGCGGGCGCGATCGCGCGTCGATGGCCGCGGCGATCCACGCGTCACTGGCCGGCGCGATCGCCGACGTGGCCTCGCGCGTGGGCGAACGCCGCGTCGCGCTGAGCGGCGGCTGCTTCCAGAACCGGCGCCTCGCCGACCAGGCGGCCGGCCGGCTGCGAGCGGCCGGACACGAAGTCCTGCAACACCGTCGCGTCCCGCCCAACGACGGCGGCATCGCGTACGGACAGGTGGCGGTGGCACGCGCCCGCGGCATTGCGGGCGCGTGACGGAGGAGCGGTGCAGCTGACGACCGGAACGCTGGTGGCGATCGAGGACGAGGCCGCGCGCACGGGCGTGCTCTCGGTGGGCGGCGCGCGCACGCGCATCGCGCTCGACCTGCTGCCCGCGGCGAAGGTCGGCGACGTGGTGCTGGCGCACGCGGGACTCGCGCTGGCGGTGATCCAGCCGGACAGCTCTCCGGCGGAGTGACGGAGGAACGCGGCATGTGCCTCGGAGTGCCCGGCAAGGTGACGAAGGTCGAGACCAACGCGCTCGGCATGACCATGGGCACGGTCGACTTCGGCGGCATCGCCAAGTCGGTCTGCCTCGCCTACGTGCCCGACGTGGCCGTCGGCGAATACGTGGTCGTGCACGTGGGCTTCGCGATTTCCAAGATCGACGAGCGCGAGGCGATCGAGATGTTCGATGTCCTCCGCGGCACGGGCGAGCTCGCCGAGCTCGACGTCCCCCAGCCCGAATGACGCATCGCCGCGGAGGCCCCCGATGAAGTACGTCGACGAGTACCGCAACGAAGCCGGCACGCAGGCGCTCGTCGCCGCGATCCGCCGCACGGTCAAGCGCCCGTGGACGCTCATGGAGATCTGCGGCGGGCAGACGCACACGCTGGTCAAGTCCGGGCTCGACCGCATGTTCCCGGACGAGATCACGCTCGTGCACGGGCCGGGCTGCCCGGTGTGCGTGACGCCGCTCGAGCAGATCGACCGCGCGATCGCGATCGCCTCGCGCCCCGACGTGATCTTCACGTCGTTCGGCGACATGCTGCGCGTGCCCGGCTCGGCGTCGGACCTGCTCGCGGTCAAGGCGCGCGGCGGCGACGTGCGCATGGTGTATTCGCCGCTCGACGCGGTGACGCTGGCACGGAAGCACCCGGAGAAGCAGGTCGTGTTCTTCGCCGTGGGCTTCGAGACCACGGCGCCCGCCAACGCGATGGCCGTGTGGCAGGCGGAGCAGCTCGGCCTGACCAATTTCTCGGTGCTCGTCTCGCACGTGCTCGTGCCGCCCGCCATGGAGGCGCTGCTCGGCGCCCCCGACAACCTCGTGCAGGGCTTCCTCGCCGCCGGCCACGTCTGCGCGGTGATGGGCACCGAGGAGTACCCGCCGATCGCCGAGCGCTTCCGCGTGCCGATCGTGGTCACGGGCTTCGAGCCCATGGACCTCGCGCAGGGCGTGCTCATGGCGGTGACGGCGCTCGAAGAAGGCCGCCACGGCGTCGAGAACCAGTACGTGCGCGCCGTGACGCGCGAGGGCAACGTGCGCGCGCAGGCGCTGCTGCGCGAGGTGTTCGAGGTGTGCGACCGCGCCTGGCGCGGCGTCGGCGTAATCCCCGCGAGCGGCTACCGGCTGCGCGAGCGCTTCGCGGCGTTCGACGCCGAGAAGCGCTTCGCCGTCACGGGCGTCACCGCGACCGAGTCGCCCGAGTGCATCGCGGGCGCGATCCTGCGCGGCCGCAATAAGCCGCACGACTGCCCGGCGTTCGGCACGCGATGCACGCCGGAGAAACCGCTCGGTGCGCCGATGGTGTCCTCCGAGGGCGCGTGCGCCGCCTACTGGCACTACAAGAGGACCGCATGAGCTCGTTCGACCCCGCGGCGCTGGGCGCGCTGCAGTGCCCGATCCCGATCTCGGACTACCCGCAGGTCACGCTCGGCCACGGCGGCGGCGGACGGCTGACGCAGATGCTGATCGAGCGCATGTTCGCGCCCGCGTTCGCGAACGCGCGCCTCGGCCGCATGCACGACGGCGCGCTGCTCGAAGTGGACGGCGCCCGGCTGGCGATCTCGACCGACTCGTTCGTGGTGAGCCCGCGCTTCTTCCCCGGCGGCGACATCGGTTCGCTCGCCGTGCACGGCACGGTCAACGACCTCGCCATGTGCGGCGCCACGCCGCTCGCGCTGTCGGTGGCGTTCGTGATCGAGGAAGGGCTCGCGATGGACGAGCTGTGGCGGATCGTCTGCTCGATGCAGGCCGCCGCGGCGGCCGCGGGCGTGGAGATCGTGACCGGCGACACCAAGGTGGTCGACCGCGGCAAGGGCGACGGCCTGTTCGTGAACACGACCGGCATCGGCCGCGTGCCCGCGGGGCGCGAGATCGCGCCGCAGCGCGCGGCACCCGGCGACGTGGTGCTGGTCAACGGCCCGATCGCGCAGCACGGCATCGCGATCATGAGCGTGCGCGAGGGGCTCGCGTTCGAGACCGCCGTCGTGAGCGATTCGGCCGCGCTCCACGGCCTGATCGCGGACGTGCTCGCCGCCGCGGGCGACGCCGTGCACGTGCTGCGCGATCCCACGCGCGGCGGCGTCTCGAGCGCGGCCAACGAGATCGCCCAGGCCGCGCGCGTGGGCGTGCGCCTGCGCGAGGCGGCGATCCCGATCGCCGAGCCCGTGCGCGGCGCGTGCGAGATCCTGGGGCTCGATCCGCTCTACGTGGCCAACGAGGGCAAGGTGCTCGCGTTCGTCGCGCCCGAGGCCGCGGAGGCCGCGCTCGCCGCGATGCGCGCGCATCCGCTAGGCCGCGAGGCCGCCGCGATCGGCGAGGTCGTCGCGGAGCATCCCGGACGCGTCGTGCTGCGCAGCCGCATCGGCGGCGAGCGCGTCGTCGACCTGCTCTCGGGCGAGCAGCTGCCGCGGATCTGCTGAAGGGCCGCGCCCTCAGGCGCGCGCGCGCTTTTCCGCCAGCCGCCGTTCGAGCAGGCCGATCCAGGCGTCCATGCCTTCACCCGTGCGTGCGCTCAGCTCGATCCGCGTGCCGTCCGGGCGCAACGCCGCGACCTGCGCGCGCACCTCGTCGATCGCGAACGGCACGTGCGGCAGCAGGTCCAGCTTGCTGATCACCGCCACGTCGGCACGCGCGAAGATCGCCGGGTACTTGAACGGCTTGTCCTCGCCCTCGGTCACCGACAGCACGACCACCTTGAAGTCCTCGCCGAGGTCGTAGCTCGTCGGGCAGATCAGGTTGCCCACGTTCTCGATCAGCAGCAGGTCGACGCCGTCGAAGCTCGTCGCGCGCATCGCGGCCTGCACCTGCCGCGCGTCGAGATGGCACGAGCCGCCGGTCAGGATCTGGTGCGCGGGTACGCCCAGCGCGCGCAGGCGGTCCGCGTCGCGTTCGGTGGCGATGTCGCCCTCGATCACGCCCAGCTTCACGCGACCGGCGAGGCGCTTCGCGGTCGCCTCGAGAAGCGTCGTCTTGCCCGAGCCCGGCGACGAGATCAGGTTGGCGACCAGCGTGCCTTGCGCGCGGAAGCGCTCGCGAAGTTCGGACGCCGCCGCTTCGTTCGCCGCCAGCACGCGCTGGCGCACGTCGGTCTCGCTCATCGCTTCGCCTCCCCCGCCGCGCTCGCGGCCTCGACGCGGAGCAGGTCCAGTTCCTGCCCGCCCTCCACGCGCAACGCGCCGCCGCACTGCGGGCAGAGGCGCAGCCAGCTCCCCGGCGCACGCTCGGGCACGTCGCCGCACGAAGCGCACGTCTGTCGCGCGCGGCACCACTCGATCGCCATCGCCGCGCCTTCGTCGGGCGTGCCGCGCACCGCGGCTTCCCACGCGAAACGGAGCAGGTCGGGCTCGACTGCCGAGAGTTCGCCCACGGCCACGGTCACGGATGCGATCCGGCCGCCCGCGGCGCCCAAGCGCTCGCGGCTCAGCCGCAGCACTTCCATCGCGATCCCCAGCTCGTGCACGTGCGGCCCTCCGGTGCGATGCGTTCCACGCCGAGCATAGCGCACGCCCCGCGCGGGCTCACGCGGGGCGTGCGCCGCCGCGGTCCAGCACCTCGTCACGGCCCGCGCGGATCCCGGCCACGGTCGGAGACACGGGCACCGTGGGCCGGATGCCGACCCCGTGATGCTGCGAGCCGTCGTACTTGAGGACGCGCATGCCCGTGTAGCGCACCCGGTTCCCTCCCGGCAGGTCGAACGCGATCACGTTGCCGTTCGTCCCCGCGGTCGGCTCGCCCACGATCTCGCCGAGGTGGTGGGATTCCGCGATGCCCATGCAGGTTTCCGCGTACGAGATCGCGCTGCCGTCGGTCAGGAACGCGACCCGCGCCGTGAAGCGGGGAGCGCGTGGCGGAGCGGACCAGTTCGAGAAATCGAACCGGAGGTCATGGCCATCCGGGTAGCGGACGATGGGGACGTTCCAGCGATCACAGGTCAGCGCCGTATCGGCGAGGTGCGAGAGGAACACGGTTCCCAGCCTGCCGGGGTATCCCCGCACGTCGTAGATGAGACCGCGAGCGGCGGCGAAGTCGCGCGCATGCGCCTCGAACTGGACCGCATTGCTGCGCGTGAGGTCGACGTACCAGATGCCGGGCCGCAGTTGCACGATCGTATCCGGCCGGGCGGCCCGCGGCGGCGCGATGTCGCGCCGGAGCGGAATCGCGACCTCGTGCGTGCGCCCTGCGGCGTCGAGAAGCCGGATCGGGAGCGTGTCGAGACCGGCAGCGGTGAAGAGCTCATACCGGAGCCGGGCATGGATCCAGCCGGGCGTCGCACCGCTGATGCGCTCGGCGGCGCGTGCGGCCGCGGTCGCCGTCGGCACGCCGCCGACCGCGACCACCTCGTCGCCCACGTGCGTACCAGGCAGCAGGGAGTCGTCGACGGCGGTGACGACGAGATGTTCCCCCGCCCAATCCCAGGCCATCGGTGCGTAGGCGAATCGCTCCCCCGGACCCGAGACGGCACCGTGGCCGTCGTGCAGGTGTGCCCACATCCGCTCGAGTGTCTCCAGATGCTCTCTCGCGTTGCGGTCGGTCGCGCTGCGCGACAGTGCTTGTTCCAGCGCGCGGTCCCAGTCGTCGTGCACCACGTCCCAGTAGGGATAGAAGTGGCGCAGGACGGTCCACGCCAGCGCCACGTCCGCGAACCGCGTCGCACGGTCGACGGCGGTACTCGGCGGGCGCGGAGGCAGCGGCGGCGAGTCGGAGACGGGCAGCGTGTGCGACGAATCGCCGTCCGCCGCGATCGGCACACGGCACCACACACCTCCACCGAGATCGGCGGCGACGAACGAGCCTCGCACTGGAAGATCGGCCGGCGGAGGTGTTCCAGCGGGCACCCAGACTCGCTCGCGATGGTAGACGGCCTGATTGGGAACGGTCGGGAACCCGTACTGGCGCCACGCGCGGTAACCGCTCGAGCCTGCCGCCGGTGGCAGCGTGTCCAGATGCGCGGGCATCCGGCCCGTCGCGACGATCAGTCCGGGCGCACGCGGCGCGAACGTCTCCCGCAGCGTGCGTGCGAGCGCGGCGGCGTCGCGGCAGCCTTCGACCGATGTGATCGTCGCGCACGCGAAGGCGTTCCAGTCGGTCGCGGCCGATGCGTCGCTGGCGTCGAACAGCCGGACGTAGCCGAGCAATCGCGTGTACGCGACGAGGTTCGCGAGCGCACGCGCGTCGACCGGAGTCGTGATGCACGTCTCCGCGGGTGCGATCTCCAGCGAGAACCCGTCGGCATCGGCTTCGCCGCCACCCACGAGCATGTACCCGATCGCCAGGACCTGGGCGGAGTCGTCGATCGTTCCCACGATCGTGGCGGTGGTCCAGAGCGGCGCGCGCACGGGGCGGTCGTCCATGTTGTCGAAGAAGCCGAACGACCCGCCCTTGCAATCGACGCGTGCCCACATCTGCGCGGCGCCCGGAACGCCGGAGCCGAGATAGCGCAGGTGCGAGCGAAGCACGAAGCGCCGGCCGCGCCATGGCCGCGCGTCGATGCCCTGCATCACGGTGGAGAAGCGGACGTCACCCCGTGGACCGGCACTGACGGTGCGGCTGAAGTGCGTGCCCTCGAACGGCACCGAGTCTCCCAATGACGGCACGTACCCCGCCTGGCGCGCGAGGTCGGCGAAGATCCAACCGGTCGGGATGCCGAGAGAGTCGCCCGCTTCGAAGCCGAGATTCAGGGCGGTGGGATTGGGCCGGGCCGCGCCGGCGGCCGCGGTCGAAAGCAGGAGCACGAGCGCCAGAGCGGCGCGGGTGAGCCAACGGGACGGCATAGGTCGCTCCTCACGGGGGATTCGCGTGGAATATCCCGACGGGGGGACGACACCGGGAACAACAGGATGACGGCGACAGCATAGGCCGACTCGGAGCCCTGCACCCGACCATTCGTTCCGCGGTGACGGTGAGCATGGCCAGGGACATCGTACGAAACACCTCGCGGACGCGTCGGCGACCGTCTCTCAGCGTGGCTCCGGCCGCCGCACGTCGGCGGCGCGCGGGTGCACGGCGAGCCGGTGGGCGAGTTCCGCGCGCGCTTCCGCCGGCGCGCGCTGGGCGTAGCGGTACTGCGTCGCGAGCACGAACTCGACCACGCCGCCCGAGAGCGCGAGAAGCGCGGCGAGCACGGTCACCGGTAGCCACCGCAACCGGCGCCGGTCGGCGAGCTGTTCTCGCCATGTGGCGATTGCGCCGCCGGCGAGCAGGCAGAAGCCGATGCTCGGTCCGTAGAGGTAGCGCGTGTCGGTGCGCCACGTGAATCCCAGGTAGGGCAGCAGCATGACGAACATCCATGCGACGCCGAAGCGCACCCAGCGCTCGCGCCGCCGCCATGCCAGCGCGGCCCACGCCACCGGAAGGGCGGCGCCGAGGATGCCCTCGCACACGGCGAGCACCGTGCGCAGTGTCACCGGCAGCGGCAGCATGGTCGACGTCGCGTCGAGCGGGATCGCCATGCGCACGAGGTATTCGCCGAAGTGGCTCGCGACGTGTGGCCCCAGCGCGTAGGTCCGGCCGAGCACGGGTGATCCGCGGCGGAAGACCAGGAACTGGTAGCCGAGGTAGGCCGCGAGCAGCAACAGGTGCGGCATCCAGCGTCGCAGCCGCGCGGGCGCGACCACCTCGCGCCAGGTGCCCAGCGTCACCCACTCGATCGCGAGCAGCACCAGGGGCAGCACCACCGCGGATTCCTTGCTGAGCAGGGCGAGCGCGAACGTGACGAGCGAGGCCGCGCGGTCGAATGCTCGCCCACGCTCGATCCAGCGCGCGTGCAGCAGCAGCGTCGCGAGCACGAGTCCGTCGGCCAGCAGCCCGGTGCGCGCCGAGATCCAGCCGACCGCGAGGCCGTAGCTCCCGAACGTGGCCGCGAAGAGCGCCGCGGTGACGAACGCGAGATCGCGCCGCCCGCCGCCGACGCGCAGGGCCAGCCGGTGTACGAGTGCGACGTTGAGCGCGTGCAGCAGCAGGTTCACGAGGTCGTAGCCGATCGGGGCGACCCCGGCGAACCACAGGTTCACGAGCCACAGGAAGCTCGCGAACGGGCGGAAGTCCTTCTCGGGGAAGCTGAAGAGCAGTCCGGGTCGCGCGAGCGTGTCGATCGTGCGATCGAGCCAGGTGAAGTCGTCCGCGACGAAGCCGTTCCGCAACATGGGCAGGAACAGCAGGATCGCGAAGGCGATCGGCATCCACGCGGCCGTGCGGGATGCGGCGCGAGTTGCGGCGGCCATCTGTGAACGCTTTCCCGGGGGAGGGACGGGAGCGCCCGGGGGGGCGCATGCGACCAGTGGGGCACGCCGCGCGCGGCGAGCCGGAAGTTCCGGTGGTGCCCAGTCTAGCGGGAGACCTCGCGGCTCGGGAGCGGAACTCGCGCCCGCGGCTGCCGCTGGCGGGGCCGAAGCCCGTGGCGAACTCGGGAAGGTCTCGACCGGCCGAATCGCATCAAACGCGATCAAACAATAATAAACATTGCAATCCGTCCCGTCGGGACCGAGGATCGGGTCTCGAGAGGAGGGCCCACCATGGCCTCGATTCCCACCGCCGGCGCCGCGCCGGCCAGCCGCAGTGGATACGGCGATTTCCTGATGCAGATCCTCAGCGATCGCGAGCGCTACTACGCCGAGGTCGCCGAAGGCGTCGCGCTCGGTACCAAGCTCGTGCACGCGCTTGTCACGCTGGTCGGACTGCTCGCGCTCTATGGCGCGACGGCGGGCGCGTTCGCGGGCCCGCTCCAGGCGCTCGCGGCGGCGCTCAAGCTGCCGGTGCTGTTCCTCGGAACGCTCGCGATCTGCTTCCCCGGCTTCTTCGTGGTGCAGGTGCTTGTCGGCTCGCGCCTGCGGTTCGCGCAGGTGCTCGCGCTCGTGCTCGGCGCACTCGCGCTCGCGGCGGTGCTGCTCGCGGCGGTGATCCCGGTCGGCGTCTTCTTCCTCTTCACGGGCGCCAACTACTACTTCCTCACGCTGCTGCACGTGCTGCTCGTGCTCGGCGCGGGCCTCGTGGGCATGGTGACGCTGCACGACGGGCTCGCGTTCGCGTGCGAGAAGCGCGGCGTCTACCCGAAGAAGGCGATGACGATCATGCAGGTGTGGGCCGTGCTGTTCGCGTTCGTCGGCATCCAGATGGCGTGGAACCTGCAGCCGTTCCTCGGCGAACGCGATCGGCCATTCGCGCTCTTCCGGCACAACGAGGGCAACTTCTACACCGCCGTCGTCTGGTCGCTCGGACAGCTCACGCACGGCGCGCCGAAGCCCGAGACGCCGCAGCAGGTGGCGCCGAAGCACACGTACGACGGGCCCTCGCCCTTCGCCGCGCCGCAGCCGGAGTCGAAATGAGCGAGCGGCGGCTCCCGGAGAACCACGAGATCCTCACGCTCGAGGAGGTCGCCCACTGGCTGCGCTTGAAACCCCAGACGATCTACAAGTGGGCACAGGAGAAGCGCATTCCCGCGGTCAAGCTCGGCAAGGAATGGCGCTTCCGCAAGACCATCCTCGACCGTTGGCTCGACGAGCAGATGCTGGGCGAGGACTCGGGCTTCGGCCACCTGCGCAACGGCGAGCGCGAGGAATGATGGCGCGAAGCCGAAGCTAGTTGCGCTTCTTCGTCCGCTTCTGGCCGCGCTGCGCCCGCCGCTCGCTTTTCGGCGGGCGGATCGAGCGCCCGAGCCACGCGATCGCGCCCTCCGTGGAGCTCCACGACGGAAGCAGGACGCTCGCCGCGATGAACGCCTCGTCGTCCGAGCCCGGGATGAACCCTTCCGGAAGCGGACCGTCCAGCGATGCACGTCCCGTGAGGTACTTGGGCACGTAGCCGTTGCCGCGCATCGCCGCGTCGAGTTCGGCCTGCGCCGCCGGTCCGGCGCCCGTGCGCCGGAACTCGAGCAGCACACGCGCGTACCCGAGCAGCGCGAGGCGGTCGTCCGTGTAGCGCGCCAGCACCGCCGCGGCCTCGTCGTCGCGGCGCACTTCGAGCAACCGCGGAACGAGCATGTTTCGCACGCCCGGGTTGTCGCCGGGGCAGAGCCGCAGCAGGTCCATCCAGTGGGCCAGCGCCTCGTCGTGCGCGCCTTCGTCCCACAGCGCGCCGGCGAGACCGTTGCGCGCCCGCATGTACGGTCGCGTCTCGAGAATGCTCCAGAAATGGCCCACGTCCTCGGCGAACGGCCGGGGGCCGAGCGCGCGCTCCGCCGCCGCGAGCGCGTTGCGGTAGAGCTCGCGACGCCGAACGTCGTCCGGCATGTCTTCGGCCTGGATCAGCCACGCCTCGGCGCAGTCCGGCCAGAGCCGCAGCGCCTCGCGCGCGAGCTTGATCCGCAGCCGCCCCTCCTCGTCGAAGGCGCGGTCGACCAGCTCCTGCGCCCGCTCTTCCGGTGTCGACGCGGGCGGGCGCGCGGGCACCTTCCCGGCGTGTGCGGCCAGGTACGCGTTCACTTCCTCCGCCGACTGGAACTCGTTCCGGGCGATCATCTCTCGCACGTCGCGCAGCGTCCGCTCCGTGAGGCGGCGGTCCGGCCCGCCGCCACCGCGCCCGGCTACGCGATTCTCGCCGTCCGCCTCGGCCTCGAGGATCTCCGGCAGGGCGAGCTCGAGCGTGACGGTGCCGTCGTGCGTCGCGACGACCTTGGTCCAGCGGCCGCGGTCCAACTCGTCTTCCGTCGTCGTGGCGAGTGCGCGGAGCACGGCCTCGACGAACGCGAGGCGCTCGGCGTCGGCCGGCCGCGAGGTGCCGTCGGGCATGTGGCAGAGGAGCGCAGGCAGCTCGCCCTCGCCGGTGACCGGCAGGCCGTGCTCCTCCCAGAGCTCCGAGTCGGCGATGGGGCAGCCACTCGGCTCGTCGAAGCTCATGAGCCAGAGCCCCGACTTGGCGACGTGCGGCGCGGGCACCTCGGAGTCGTGGAAGCGCTCGAACGCCACGCGCGTCGGGAAGAAGCCCAGGCCCCATTGAAGTCCGCCCGCGCCGAGCACCGTGAAGCAGCCGAGTCCGCGGGGGGCCTTCGGGGACTCGACCACGACCAGGTCTTCGTCGTCGAGGTAGTTCCAAGGTGCCGCACCGTGGAACGCGACGGCCGCTTCGGCGAACGCACGGATCCGCCGGACGTCGGCGCCGGGCTCGAAGAACCGGACGGACGCGGCCTTGCCGCCGAAGCGCCGGAACATGTCCGCGATGACGTCGGCCAGCACTCCGAGCCGTTCCACGACGGCGAGCTCGATGCCGCACCGGGCCAGGTCGTCGCGGACCGCGTCGGCCAGTTCCGGATCGCACACCTCGATCCGCTGCGGGCGGTAGCCCACCCCCTTCGTCACGGCGAGCTGCGCCACGGCGGACATCGCGGGCGGCCCGATCGGCTCACCCGGGGCGATGAGATCGCCCGTGCCGAGCTTGGTGGCCGCGGCGCTGTGGCAGAGCGTGAGCAGCGGGCGATACGGCCGCACGCCGTCCGGCGCGACCCACGTCGGCGTGCGCGCGATCGCGAGTTCCCACACGTCACGCTGCTGGGGCAGGGTCCGGAGCCGCGCGAGGGCGATCGAGTCCACGCCGGGCGGCGGAGGGGTCGGTTTCATTCGACGACCGTAGGCGGGGGCTGGTGCCGGGTCAACGTCGGCGCCCGCCGGAGACCCTGCGGAGCGACGCGGGGCGGAAACTTGGAGGCGGCACCCGGATTCGAACCGGGGAATAAGCGCTTTGCAGGCGCTCGCCTTACCACTTGGCTATGCCGCCCCCCAAATGAGGACGGGCATTCTAGCATCGCGCGTTCCGGGCACGCCAGCGACCGCGCCGGGCGCGGACGAAGCGCGTCAACGGATCGTCGCGGCGCCTTCGCGCCGCCGGGCGCGGCCGAGCAGCACGTCCGCGAGTGCACCGGAGATCGCGCCATCGAGCGCGGCGTCGATCCAGAAGAACTCGCCCGCCGGGTTGATCTCCAGGAACACGTAGCGTCCGCCGGGCGTGAGGATGAAGTCCAGCGCGCCGTAGTTGAGCTGGAACGTGTCCATCAGCCGCAGTACGGCGTCGCGCACCGAGTCGGGCAGCACGTGCGGCTTCCAGAATCCCTGCAGCGAGGGTCCGAGCCGTCGCCAGTCGACTTCGGCGCCGGCGTGCGCCGCAGAATTCACCGCCGCGGCCATCACGCGATCGCCGACCACGATGACACGCAGCTCGAGCGCCTTCGGGACGCGCTCCTGGAACGTCATCGGGCTCCACTGCAGCCCGTCGAGGTGCTCGAGGTCGTCGGCGCCGAGTGCGCTCGTGAACACGACCTTCTCCTCCCCGCCCTCGAACACGGCGAAGGACGACAGCATCTTGGTCACCACGCCGCCGGCGCGTTCGGCCGCGAACGCGCGCACGGCGCCGGCGTCGTTGGTGACGAGCGTCGCCGGCACCTCGAGCCCCACGTCGCGCGCGACGCGCAGCTGCAGCGGCTTGTGTTCCGCGCGTCGCAGTTCGCGCTCCACGTCGAGCCGGAACGCACGCAGGCTCGCGAGCAGGCCCATCGCGCTCGCGCGTGCTTCCTGCCGGCAGGCGTCGCGCATGCGCGGCTCAAACGACTCGGGCAGCCGGCCCCCGAATGCGAGCCGGCGGTGCCAGATCGCGCTCACCTCCGCGAGGTCGAAACGGCCCTCGCGCGTGACGAGCTCGAGCTGGTCCGCACCCGGTTCGAGGCGAGCGACCAGCTCCGCCTCGCCGGGAAAATCGTCCGTGTCGAAGCGCACAGCGTGGCCGCCGCGCATTTCGATCGCGCGAACGACGGCGGGAGTCACGACATCGTCGTCGCGACGCGTGACGATGAGGACCGTGGGGTCGGCGGCCATGGTTGCGGAGGAACGAAACGGAGCGGCCGCGGCGCGATCCCGGTGGGATGCCGCCGCGGCCGATCGCCGGCGCGCGGTCGCGAGGATCGCGCGCCGGCGTTCCGGATCAGATCTCGTCGCGGTCCGACGGGTACTTCATCGTCTCCGGCAGCTTGCGGCCGGCCTGGATCTCCGTCTGGACCTGCGGGAACTGCGCGGCCGCCTGGTTCTGGAGGAAGCGGGCGAAGAACGGCTGCTCGATCTTCTTCTCGGTCATGTCCCTGCTCCTTGGCTTCGGCGTGGGCATCATGGCCCCGAAGGGCGCTTCGCGTTCGGCGCGCTGGCGAAGAGCTCCGCGCCTCGCGCGAGCGAACACGCCCCGGAGGCTTCGCGAACGAACCGGCGAGGACCGTAGCAGAGCGCCAAAGCGCCACCCCAGCCAAATCGCCGGCGCACGCGCGGGACTCGCGCGGCGTTCGGGATCACGCAACGGCCCGCGCACCGGACATGACGAGGCCGCGGCAGGTGCCCGGTCAGGGATCCACCGCGGCCATGTAACCGCGCGACCAGAGGGGGAGCCGGCGCACGCGATCCGTCGTGGCTCGCGCAGCCATCCGATGGCCGAACGGGCCATCGCGCACTGCGCGCGCCGGAACCCTAGCGAACGCGGCGGAGCCGCGTCACGTCAAAAGTGTCCCGCCACGACGACGGCGTGGTCGAGTTCGAGCACACGGGACACCACTTCCGCCAGGGTATCGGGGTCCAGTGCCCCGAAGCTCTCGTCGAGGACGAGCAGCCGCGCGTCCTGCATCAGCGCCCGCGCGAGGAAGATACGGTTGCGCTCGCCGTGCGAGAGCGTCCAGCCGGTCTCCCCCACGACCTGGTGGATGCCGCCCGGCATGCGGTCGATCAGCGGCCCCAGCCCGAGGGTGCGGCAGGCCGACTCGGCGGCCTCGACGTCTCCCGGCCCGGGCGGCCAGCGGCGCGCCATCAGGACGTTGAACGCGAGGCTCCCCGAGAAGACGTGGTTCTCGTGGAACTGCGGCGCGGTCGCGACGAGTTGCCGCCAGCGATCGCGCCCGAGGACCGCGAGCGACCGGCCGCGCGCCAGCAGCGTGCCGCGCGCGGGCTCGCGCAGGCCGGAGAGCAGCGAGACGAGCGTCGACTTCCCGCTGCCCGACTCGCCCTCGAGCAGGATGCGCTCGCCCGGCGCGATCGCGAACGCCACTTCGCGCAGCACGGGCGGCGCCTCCGCGGCCGGGGCGTGCGTGATCGTCTCGGCGGCGAGCAGCGCCGCGCCGGCCTCCTCCGCCGCGCGCGGATCGCCGCACCGTTCCGCGCGCGACGCCGCGGCGAAGAGCGCGGCCACGGCGCGCCACGAGAGGCCCGCGGCGATCAGCTGGCCGGAGCCGGCGGCGAGGCGCGCGACGGCCTGCTGCGCGAGCAGGAGGCCACCGAGCGTCACCGCGAGCGGACCGACCGCTCCACCCTGGCGCACGAGGAACGCGAACGCGGCGACGGCGAGCAGGATCCAGCCGCGGCCGCCGAGGGCGGACCACACGCCCTCCAGCCGGTCGTACACGAGCGAACGGTGCGCGTACTCCACGCGCAGCGCCGCTTCGCGTGCGCCCGCGTCGTCGGCGAGCTGGGCGAGGCGCGTCTCGTGCCCGGTCATGCGCTCGACGAGGTCGCGCGTGAGCGCGACGCGTGCGTCCGTCCAGCGCGCGCGCGCGATGCGCAGCGAGCGGCCGAGCGCGCCGATGAGCGCCAGCCAGCCCGCGAGCAGGAGCAGCACGAGCGGCGCGCCGGCGCCACGCGAGAGCACCCACACCGCTCCCGCGAGATCGACGAGCGCGAGCAGCGCGGTGACGGCGCCCGTCACGCCCGCGAGTTCCACCACCTCGGATTCGAGCACGCGTCCGAGGTGGGCGCCGGCGCCTTCGTGGCGCATCTCCTCGGGCGCGAGCCGCAGCGCGCCGAGCAGCAGCCGCTCGCGCAGCAGCGTCCCCGCGCGCAGCGCCACGATGCCTTCGGCCCACGTCACGAGCAGCCGCACGGGGATCATCGCCACGACGATCGCCGCCCACGTGGCGAGCGCGTGCGTGCCGATCGTGCCCGCGAGCGCGGCGCGGCCGAGCGTCGCCCACGCGAACACGGTCCCGGCCAGCTGCGCGACGTGCGCGGCGAGCAGCAGCGCCGTCGCGCCGCCCAGCCCGCGCGAACGCGCGAGCGCCGCGGGCGGCGCGCCGGCCGCGCGGCGGACGGACCACAGCCCGGCGAGCGGGATCGCATGCAGCTGCTCGCCGAGCAGCGCCTCGCGCACGCGCTCGCGCGACGTCCCACCCGGCGGCAGCCGCTCGAGCAGCGCGCCGATCGCCGGCCGCAGCGGGGGCTCCCATTCGGCCGCGAGCGCCGAGCGCACGTCCGCGAGCGGCAGGGTCACCGCCGCGCCCGAGGGCGCGCGCGCGACGACACGCTCGCGGCCGCCCCGCAGGAGCACGAGCGCGTGCGGCGCGCCCTCACCCGGCAGCAGCACGAGCGCGGGCAGCGCGCGCGGCAGCCGCGCGGCCAGTTCGCGGTAGGCGCACGCGACCTCGTGCGCGTCGAGCCCCAGGCGCTCGGCCTCGTTGGCGACGGCGCGCGCGAGGCGCGGCGGATCCGCGAGCACGTTCGCGGCGAACGCCGCATCCGGTGCGCCGGCGCCCGCGACGTGGCGCGCGAGCGCACCGAGCGCCTCGCCGAGCTGCTCCGGCGGCCACGCCGCGGCCGCGACGTTCGCGGGCATCCCGGCCGGCGCGCTCACGCGCGGGACTCCAGCCGGCCGCCGCGCAGCACCCAGCGCCGCCAGATCGGCGCGCCCCAGAGCCGCTCGTGCACGTCGCGCTCGCGGCCGAGCAGCGCGCGGTAGCGCGAACCCGCGCGCGCCGCGAGCACGGCCGGCGCTTCGTCCTCGAGCACGCGGCCGTCCTCGATCACGAGCACGCGATCGAGCGCCAGCGTCTCGGCCACGTCGTGCGTCACGTAGACGAGCGTCGCCTCGCGCCAGTGCTCGCGCGCGCGCGCCAGTAGCCGCTCGCGCAGGCCGCGCGAGAGCCCGCGGAACGGCTCGTCGAGCAGCGCGAGCCGCACGCCGGGGCGCAGCAGCGCGCGCGCGAGCCGCAGCCGCTGGCCTTCGCCGCCGGAGAAGAGTCCGCCGCCCTCGCCCACCGCGGCGTCGAGGCCGCCGCGGCGCTCGACGACGTCCGCCAGTTCGACCGTCTCGAGCACCCGCGCGATCGCGGCGTCGTCGGCCTCGCCGTGGCCGAACGCCACGTTCTCGCGCACGCTCGTGTTCCAGAGCCGCACGCCTTCCTCGACCCACGCGCTCGCGCGCCGCAGCGCCCGCACGTGCGTCACGTCGAGCGGCGCGCCGTCCACGCGGATCACTCCCGTGGCGGCGCGGTTCCAGCCGAGCAGGCAGCCGAGCAGGCTCGACTTGCCCGCGCCCGAGAGTCCGACGATGCCCACGTGCTGCCCCGGCGGCACCGCGAACGCGAGTTCGCGCAGGACCTCGCGGCCGCCGAGCCGCACGCGCACGTCCTCGAACGCGAACGCGGCGCCCCCGGCGGGCGCGGGCGGTTCCGGCGCCGCGTCGTCGCCGCCCAGGAAGCTCGCTTCCTCGAGCGCCGCGAGCGGCTCGAGCACACGCGCCGCGACGTTGCGCTGCAGCGGCAGCTGCGCGAGCAGCCGCGCCATCTCCTCGCCCAGCGCGGGCAGGCCGAGCGCCCAGTAAAGGAGGAGCAACGCGCTCGCCGGATCGCCGTGCGTCCGCCCGTAGGCGTGCAGCAGCGCGAACACCAGCGCGAGTCCGGCGACCGACTGCGCCGCCTGCAGCGCGACGGTGGCCGACAGGAACTGCCGGCTCGCGCCGCGCCAGCGCCCGAGCATCTCCGCGTGCTCGGCGCGCAGCGAGCGTTCCGCGCCGTGCGTGCGCGCCGGCACCAGGCCGAGCAGCGCGTCGAGGTAGAAGTGACTCAACGCGCCGACGTGCGTGCGGGCGCGCAGTTCGCGCTCCGCGAGCACGCGTTGCCCGAGCAGCGGCAGGCCGAGCCCGACGGCCAGCATCGCGGCGATCCACGGCACGCCGGCCGGGAACAGCCACGTGAGCCCCGCCGCGGTGAAGAGCAGGTGCAGCGCGACGCGCAGCGCCTGCGCCCCGAGCGAGGGCAGCGTGCGCAGCAGCTGCAGGCTGTGCGCGCGCTCGCCGAGGTCCGCGGCCGGGCGACTGCGCAGGTAGCGGCTGGCGAGCTTCGGCAGCTTGCGGTCGATCGCCTCGCGCAACGCCAGCTCGAGCCGGCGCCCGAGTCCTGCCAGCGCGACGCGCACGGGCAGCTCGAGCAGCAGCAGGAACGCGAAGAACGCGACCGCGCCCGCCGCGATCGCGGCCGCGTGCGGCGCCTGCGGATGCGCGGCGATGCGCAGCAGGCCACGCAGCAGCAGCGCCTCGCCCACCGCCGCGACCGCGGCGAGCAGCACCGCTCCCGCCAGGGCCGCGAGCCGCGCCGGGCCTTCCGCCGCGAGCCGCCGCGCGATCGCCGCCAGCG
>JBGAML010000014.1:0-123853 GCA_044223005.1 Candidatus Eiseniibacteriota bacterium | reverse complement strand
GGCGCGCTCGTGCTGCGCGCCGCGCCGGGCACGCCTGGCGCCGCCGCGACGCTGGCCGCGGGCCGCGCGCTGCTCGCGCGCCTGGACGCGCGCGGCCTCGCCGCGCCGCGCGGGCGCAGCGCGTCGCTCACGCTCTATCGCACGCTCGAGGAGAAGGGCATGGTGACGCGCGTCACGCGGCCCGAGCACGTCGACGAGGCGGGCGCCGCGCACGTCGGTCTCGCCGCCGGGCGCGAGGCGCCGGACCTCTGGGCACTCGCGTCCGCGCGGCTGGTCGCGCTCGGTGCCACGCGCGAATCGCGGCTCCTGGAGCCTGCGGGCGCGTGGCTCGCCGGCCGCTGGGGCGGCGAGCCGCTCGAGCGGGCGATCGCGCGCGCCTACTACGGGCGCGCTCTGCCCGGCGCGGCCGAGGCGGCGACGCGCGCGCCGTACTGGCGCTCGGCGCTCGTGTGGACGCCTGCGCGCGCCGTGCTGGCGCGCGCCGTATGGGAGGCCGCGCCGCCGGCGCGCCGGCCGGCCGCGCTGCTGGCGCTGCTGCGGCGCGATCCGCCCGGCACGCTCGACAGCCTCTGCGCGGCCGCGGGCGTCGCCGCGCCGCGCGTGACGCAGCGCTATCGCGTGCTCGCGGATTCGCTCGCGCGTGCCGGGCGCGCGGGCTGGATGGCGCACCGGCCCGCACCGTGGCGCCCCGCGGACGGCTTCGCGCGTGGCGTGTGCCTCGCGCACGAGGTGCGGCTCGAGGCGGGCTACCTGTCCGCGGCCTGCGCGCGGACGCTACGCACGCTGCACGACGCGGGCGCCGCGTGGGTGTCGCTCTCGCCGTTCGGCTACGTGCCCGGCGACGGCAGTCCCGAACTCTGGACGAGCGCCGAGGGCGGCGAGGAAGAGGAGAGCGACGAAGCGGTGTGCGAGGCCGCCGCGCGCGCGCACGCGCTCGGGATGCGCGTGTGGCTCGTGCCGCAACTGTGGTCGCGCGCGTGGCCGGGCGAACTCGGGTTCTCCGCCAGCGGTTGGACCGCGTTCGAGGCGCGCTACGGCGAGTTCTCGCTCCACTACGCACTGCTGGCCGATCGAGAGCGCATCGAGGGCCTCGCGATCGGGCACGAGCTGCCGAGCTTCACGGCCCGGAACCCGCGCATCTGGCGGGAGTGGATCGGCGACGCCCGAGCGGTTTACGGCGGGACGCTCACGTACTGCGCGAACTGGGACGAGGCCGCCCGCGTGCCGTTCTGGGACGCGCTCGACGTGATCGCGGTGTCGTTCTACGCCCCGCTCGCGGCGCAGCCGGGCCGCGACCCGGCCGTCCTGCGCGCCGGAGCGCGGCGCGCACTCGACGGCCTCGGCGCGCTCGCGAGGCGCTTCGGCCGGCCGGTGCTGCTCGCCGAGGCCGGCTATTCGGCGACGCCGGGCGCCGCCGTGCGGCCGTGGGAGGAGGGCCGCGGCGCCGCCGACCCCGAGGCGCAGCGGGCGTGCACGCAGGCGCTCGTGGACGCCGCCACCGGGCCCGACTGGCTCGCGGGGCTCTTCTGGTGGAAGTGGTCGAGCGCCGACCTCCCGGGCAGCCCGGACGAGGCCTCGTTCACGCCGCGGGGACGGCCGGCCGAGGCCGTGGTGCGCGGGTCCTGGCGGGCGTGGTCCGGCCGCCCCGTGCGCGTTCCCGCGAATCCCTGATCGGCCGTTCGCATCCTTTTTCCGGTCGACCGGGCGGTCGTGCGGGGTAGGATGCCCGCCGGAGCGCCATCGCGACCTCTCCGGGTGGCCTCCGGAAGGCCGGGATTCGCACAGGGGAGACGACATGGAACGTGGGCTCTTCCATCCCGCTCGCGCTTCACTCGCCGCCGCGCTGCTGTTCGCGGTGGCCGCGGCGTGCCCCGCGCTCGCCGCGGACGGCTACCGCGTGATCGACCTGGGCGGCGCGCCCGGCGGCAGTGCCGCCAACGGCCTCACGCTCGACGGTTTCGTCGCCGGCTACCAGCTCGTGGGCCCCTCGCAGCCGCACGCCGTGCTGTTCTCGCAGGGCGTGCTCCACGACCTCGGCACGCTCGGCGGCGACGCCAGCCTCGCCAACGCCGTCGATCGCGACGGACGCGTGGTCGGCTGGGCGCGGCTGCCGGACGCGAACCGGCACGCGTTCCTCTACGCCGACGGCCACATGCAGGACCTCGGGACGCTCGGCGGCACGTGGAGCATGGCGCTCGCACTCAACGCGTCGCAGGTCGTGGTCGGCGCGAGCGCGGTCGACGATGCGCGCGTGCAGGTGCCGTTCGCGTGGTCGCCGGCCCTCGGCATGCAGCCGCTGCCACTCTCGCCCACGACCGGCGGCCAGGCCAACGACATCAACGACGCCGGCGTGATCGTCGGCTACCTGTCCGAATCCGCCGGCGCGACCCGCGCGTTCCTCTACGACGGCCTCGCGGTGCGTCCGCTGCCGGAGCTGGACATCCCGGGCAGCAAGGCGTACGCGATCAATGCGCGGGGCGACGCGGTGGGCTATTCGTTCGCGGGCGAGGGCCCGCCACACTTCCACGCGGTGCTCTGGCGCGACGGGCTCGCGCACGACCTCGGCGCGCTCCCCGGCGGGCACAGCGTGGCCTACGACCTCGACGACGCCGGCCGCGCGGTCGGCTTCTCGTACGCCGCGAGCGGCGCGATGGTCGCCACGCTCTTCGCCGACGGCACGATCACCGACTTGAACACGCGCATTCCCGAGGGCTCGGGCTGGACGCTCGAGGCGGCGACCGGGATCAACGAGGACGGCGTCATCATCGGCATGGGCACGAAGGACGGCGTGGGCCGCGCGTTCGTGCTGGTGCCCGAGAACCTCCACCGCGGTCCGTGGGGCACCCCGGAACCGTTCGCGGTGCTGGGCGTGCGCGCCTGGCCGAATCCCATGCGCGACGCCGGCACGCTCGAACTGGCGCTGCCCGCGGAGGCGAGCGGGCGCGTCACGCTCTACGACGTGACGGGCCGGCGTGTCGCCGATCTGGCGGAGGGGCGATTCGCCGCGGGCCGGACGGCCGTGGCGATCCCGGCGAGCGTGCTCGCGCGCACGAACTCGGGCGTCTACTACGCCCGCGTCGAGACGACGCTGGGCACGCACCAGCAGCGCATCGTCGTCGTACGCTGAACGGCGGGCGCGTCAGCGCCCGCCCGGCACCACCGCGAGGCCGCGCCGGCGGAAGCGCCATCGCGTGACCAGCGCGTCGATCCCGACCGCGGTGAAGAGCGCGACGAGCGGCTCGATCGGGACGCGCATGCGCAGCGCGCCCCAGTAGACGACGGCGCTCGCGGTGAACGCGGCGATCGTGAGCAGCGGCAGCGAGAGGAAGAGCCGCTTGGCGCTCGCGAGGGTCGCGACGATGCCGGCCAGGGCGAGCGGCAGCGCGAGCAGCGACCACACCAGCAGCGGATCGAGCACCGCGAGCAGCGCGCCGATCGGGCCGCCCGTGCCGCCCCAGCGCCCGGTGAGCGAGCCGCCCTCGGAGCGCAGGCGCCAGAAGCGCGCGAGCTTGGCGAGCGCCATCTGCGGCCACTGCGGCCGCCGCGAGCGCACGAAGTCGCGCGCCATCTCGCCCGAGAGCCGGTCGGCGCGCACTTCGTCGAGCCCCTTGTAGCGCGACGCCCACGGCTCGATCGCGTAGACGCTCAGCGCGCCGCCGCGGTGGCCGGGATCGTCCCAGACGAGCGGGTTGTTGGCGTCGAGCAGCGCCTTGCCGCCGCCGGTCGTGACCGGCACGAACGCGTGCAGCTCGCGCGCGTTGCGCAGCGTCCACGGTCCCACGGCGAGCACGACCCCGAGCGCCAGCATCGCCAGCTGCCGCAGGCGATCCCGTGACGCGATCGTGAGCCCGAGCGGGAACCACGCCCAGATCGCGATCAGCAGCGGCATCATCAGCGCGTTCGGGCGGGTGAGGATCGCCAGCCCCCAGAGCAGGCCCGTTCCGAGGGCGCGGCCCGGCCGCGGCGTCTTGATCCAGTCGACGGTGGCGCCGAGCGCGAGCAGCATCACGAGCGCGAACAGCGTCTCGGTGAGCAGGTAGCCGCTGAAGAAGACGAGCAGCGGGTTCACGGCGGCGATCCAGCCGGCCCAGCGCGCGACGGTGCTGCCCCACGTCGCCCGGGCGAACGCCGCGAGCGCGAGCGGGATCAGCGCGCCGAAGACGCACTGCAGCAGCAGCGCCGCGAAGTACGAATGCCCGCTCACGCGGTAGAGCAGGCTCGTCACGAACGCGAGCACGGGCGGGCGGAACGCCGTCGCGTAGAGCCCCGACGCACCGGGCAGCTTGTAACCGAGCCCCTGCGCGAGGTTCCACGCGAGTGCGTCGTAGTCGACCTCGTCGTGCGTGGGCACCGCGTGCGGTCCCTGCGCCAGCGTGGTGTACGCGGCGCGCAGCGCGAGGGCCACCGCGAACATCGCGAGCGCTTCCCACGGGATCGCGACGTTCGCGCGCGCGCGGTGCGGGCGGGGAAGCTCGGGACTGCGGGAGAGGAGCGTCGGCATGGCGAACCAGTCTAGAGCACTTCGTGCGCCCGGGCACCGGGTCGGGGCCGCCCTCCGGTTCGGCCGCGGTTCGCGCCGGACGCCCGCACGCAATTCGCCCGCGCCTCGCGCGCCCGCGCGTGCACGGTGCACGCCGCTGCGGCCGGCGCGGCCCGCGGACCCCTGCCGGAATCCCGGTTTTTTTCGGGTTTTCGTGCAGCACGAACGGCGCAGGGGGGATTGGCAGGGCCGATGCACATGTTCGCGAACGAGCTGTCGTGACCCACGGCTACCAGGGAACGACGCGGGGCGGCGACCCGACTCGAACGCGCGCCCCGCGTCCCGCAGGGGAAGGAGCGACTCGACATGGATCAGTACATCCCCAAGCGCCGCGTGCCGGTCACGCTCTGGTCTTCGGACTTCCCCGCCTTCACCGGCGACGTGTTCCTCGACCTCGATCCCACGGGGGTGCACCACCAGACCATTCTCGCGAAGCTGAACGAGACGTTGCGTTTCCTTCCTGTCGCCATGGGTCCCGAGGGCCGCGTGCACCTCTTCCACAAGTCGAGGCTGACGCGTGTCACCGCGGGGCCGAATGCACTCCTGAGCGATGTCTTCAACCGTGGTTTCCTTCCGTGGCGGGAAGAGGAGGGAGAGGTATGGCTGTCCGACGGCACTTCGGTAACGGGTCGCGTCTGGATGCCATTGGAGCGTCCCACGCAGCGGGTCAGCGATTTCCTGAACCAGCGCGGGTGGGAGTTCTTCGTGCTGCTCACCAACCACGACGTGCAGCTGGTGAATTCGGGGGCGGTGGCCCGAGTGGCTCTCACGGAGAGTGCCGGGGCACCCCTGGACTCGCTCGATTCCCGGATCGCTTAGATGCAGTGGCCCGATCCCTCGCAGTTCGCTTTCGGCCTGGAGGCGCGAGCATGAGGAAGGTCTCCGCGCGCACGAGCGCGCGTTCCGACAGCTGAGGCATACCGAGCCCGCGTGAGAGCGGGCACCCGCGAGCACGCAAGTCGCGCTCGCAAGAGACCGGCGGCCACGATCCGGACACCTCGTTCCGGCGGCCGCCGGCTCGCTTTTGGGGGCCGAGCGCCGTGATGCGATCGCGCCGGGCGGCGCTCCCGGCGAGGGATCGCGCGCTCGACGCTACGCACCGGGGGCTCCTAGACTCGCGCCCGCACGGTGGGAAGGGCCCGGGGCGGTGAAGCGACCCGGACGCGTCGCGCTCGAGGCGGACGCCGTGTGACCCCGGCGAAGGCCGCCCGGGAGCCCGAGCGACACCGGAAGTCGTCGCAGGCCGTGGCCGGCGCGATCACGGAGTTCGATGAAGCCGCCCGTGCGCCGCACCTCGCTCCGGATGCCCGCGTGCCTCCTGCTCGCCCTCGCGTTGCTCGTGACGCCCGCGCGTGCGGACGCGAACGTGATCCAGGACGAGAACGCCAGGCCGGGCACGCCGAACTGGCGGTTGTTCGATCCGGCTCGCCAGCACGAGATCGAGGGCTACGCCTCGCGCACGAGCGTGGCGCGCGGCGACACGATCCGCTTCTTCGTGAGCACGCCCGACTCGCAGTACACGCTCGAGATCTTCCGCATGGGGTGGTACGGCGGGGCGGGCGCGCGCCGCGTGCTTGGGCCGCTCGAGCGTGCGGGCATCGCGCAGGCGATGCCGGTGCCGGCACCGGCGACCGGGCTCGTGGAGTGCCACTGGCGGGACCCGTTCGAACTCGCCGTGCCGGACGATCCCGGTGATCCCACCGAGTGGGCGAGCGGCGTGTACCTCGTGCGGCTCACGGCGGGCACGACCGGCCGGCAGAGCTTCATCCCGTTCGTGGTCCGCGACGACGCGCGGTTCTCCGAGTTCCTGTTCCCGTGCAGCGTCACGACGTGGCAGGCGTACAACGCCTGGGGCGGCGAATCGCTCTACCAGTCGCGCATGTTCTCGCCCGCGGAACCGGACGCCGACGGGGCGCGGAAGGTGTCCTTCGACCGGCCGTACGCGCACACGGACCTCGTGCAGCCCGACTACGACACCGCACGTGGCGCGGGCCAGTTCCTCTCGTACGAATACCACATGGTCCGGTTCCTCGAGCGCGAAGGCGTGGATGTCGCCTACTGCACGAGCCTCGACGTCCACCACGGGTTCCCGCTGGCGCCCGCGCACCGGACGTTCCTGTCGATCGGGCACGACGAGTACTGGTCGTGGGAGATGCGCCGGAACGTCGAGGCGGCCCGCGATCGCGGCGACAACCTCGCGTTCTTCTCGGGCAACACGTGCTACTGGCAGTTCCGGCTCGAACCGTCGACCACGGGGGATTCCGATCGCACCATGGCCTGCTACAAGGGGCACGCGCTGACGGAGGACCCGCTCTGGGGAACGTCGCTCACGTCGGACCGCTGGCGCGACCGCTATCCGGGCATGCCCGAGGACGACCTCATCGGCGTGATGTACGCGTTCGGCGGACAGAACATGAGCCAGCCGCTGGTGATCCAGGACGCGAGCCACTGGGCATGCGCCGGCACCGGGCTCGAATCGGGCGACGTGCTCTCGCGCATCGTGGGCAACGAAGCCGACCGCGTCGTCAACAACACGCGCAACGTGCGCGTGATCGGCCATTCGTTCGTGCCACCACAGTACTGCCAGGACGGCTGGCTCGTGCCGTGCGTGCCCTACGCGGACGTGACGAGCTACACCGCCGAAAGCGGCGCGCAGGTGTTCGCGGCCGGGAGCATCTTCTGGAGCCTCGGCGTCGACGACTACGGCGTGTCGCCGCACGACTCGCGGCTCGACCCGCGCGTGCAGCAGATCACGCGCAACGTGTTCGACTGCTTCCGCGGCGCGGCGACGGGGCTCTCCGCGGCGTTCGGCGACACCGGCGCGACGGTGCTCGTCACGGGGCGCGGGCTCTCGGCGACGACCGCGGTACGCTTCGGCGACGCGGCCGCCGAGTTCACGGTGCAGGGCGACACGCTCGTCGCGGCGCGTGTGCCGGCGGGCGCGGGTGCGGGCCGGATCCGGCTCGCGAACGCCTGCGGCACGCTGGCGACCGACGAGCGCTTCGATCCGCCGGGCTGGCCGCTCGACGGCCGCCCCGTGGCGCGCGCGAGCGGTGACGAAAGCGATCCGGTCGCGGTCGCCGACGGCGCGGGCGGCGCGATCGTGGCGTGGGTGGACCGCCGCGGCGCCGATGCGGACGTGTACGTGCAGCGCCTGCGCGCCGACGGCCAGCCGCTCTGGCCCGAGGGCGGCGTGGCGCTGCGCACGGTCGTGGGCGACGCCTCCGCGCCCGCGATCGCGAGCGACGGCGCGGGCGGCGCGATCGTCGCGTGGCGCGACGGGCGCGCGGCGCCGGAGATCGGGCTGTTCGCGCAGCGCGTGGACTCGGCGGGAGTGGTGCGCTGGAGCGAAGGCGGCGTCGCGCTCGCGACCGGCGCGGCGGACGTGCGGCCGCCGGCGCTGGTGGCCGACGGCGCCGGGGGTGCGATCGTGGCGTGGGCGGAGGCCCGCGATGGTCTCGCGGGCATCGTGCTGCAGGCGCTCGCTTCGACGGGCACCGTGCGCTGGCCCGGCGGCGTGCCCGCGACGGCCGCGGCGGCGGCGACGCCGGAGGCGCCGGCACTCGTGGCCGACGGCGCGGGCGGCGCGATCGTGGCGTGGAGCGATCACCGCGGCGGCAACGATGCCGACATTCACGCGCAGCGATTCGACGCCGATGGCGCCCCGCGCTGGATGCCGGACGGTGCCGCGCTCTCGCTTGCGCCCGGCGAGCAGGCGCGGCCGATCGCCGTGGTGGACGGCGCCGGCGGTGCCGTCGTCGCGTGGGAGGACCGGCGCACGCCGGTCGCGCGACTCTTCGTGCAGCGCGTGGACTCCACGGGTGCGGCGCTCTGGGCCGTGGACGGCGTCGCGGCGGACTCGGGGCTCGCGGACGTGCAGGACGCCGCGATCACGGGCGACGGCGCGGGCGGCGCGATCCTCGCGTGGAGCGACCGGCGCGGCGGCGTGGACCGGGATGCGTTCGCGCAGCACGTCGATTCGGCGGGCGTCGCGCGCTGGAGCGCCGCGGGCGGGCCCGTCTCGATGGCGGTGCACGATCAGGTGCACCCGGTGCTGGCGAGCGACGAGCAGGGCGGCGCCGTGATCGCGTGGGAGGATCACCGCTCGGCGAACACCGACGTTTACGCGCAGCATCTGGACGCCAGGGGGGCGCCGCTCTGGAGCGAGGGCGCCAAGCCGGTGTGCTCTGCGGCGCGCGATCAGGTGCGACCGACGATCGCGGCGCGCGGCGCGGGCGAGACGCTCGTGGCGTGGCGCGACGCGCGCGATGCCGATTCACTGGGGCGCATCTACGCCGCCGATCCGGCGCAGGGGAGCGCGGTGGCCGGCGTGGGCCCGGGACCGCTCAGCGATCGTGCGGTGTCGGCGGCGTGGCCGAATCCGTTCCGGCGCGACGTCTCGCTCGCGTTCGAACTGGCGCGCGGCGCGATGGTGCGGCTCGAGGTTTACGACGTCGCGGGCCGCCGCGTCCGCGCCCGCCCGGCCGAGCGTCTTGCCGCCGGCCGGCACACGTGGACCTGGGACGGGCGCGGCGACGATGGCCACGCGCTGCGCGCGGGTGTCTATTTCGTGAGGCTCACCGGGCTCGCGCACGCGGTGACGCGGGCGGTCGTGCGCGTGGATTGATACGAGCACGGACGTTCGCCATCCGGGCGCGTGGGTGCGCTCGGCGTCAGGCCTGAGCCGCCGCCGCGTGGCGCTCCTCCCGAGGGAGCCGGGCCGCGCCAGATTGGCCAACCCGGAGCGAAGGGCCGACAATGGCCACTAGGGCCCGCATTCCACAAGCGGTTCCGAACGGGTAACAACTCGATCATGACCGAACCCACCGTCGATGAACTGTGTTCCCAGCTGATCGCCGACGCACACGATCAGGAGACACCGCCCGGCGAATCGCCGAGGTGGCGTTGGGAGCGTTGGATCAAGAGCGATCCCGAACTGGGCTGGCGTGTCCTGGTCGGGCTCGTCGATCGAGCGCCATTCGACGAGGAGGTCATGTACCAGGCCGCGTGGCGAGTGCCTCAGCTGATCTATCAGGACTTCGGCGTCTTCTCCCAGCGCGTTCTCACGCTCTTGCCCAGATCGACCTATCTCGACGCACTCCTGGGTCCCGAGGTGTTCATCGAGGCGGACTACGCTCCGCGCGTGTATCCACCGGAGTTCCTCGCGGCGGTGTGGCTTCGGAACTCGCGTAGTCTTGATCTCACGCGATGGCCGGACGAACTCGATCGCGAAGATCCACGGCTTTGGTTACGGCTCTACCTGGAGTACATCTCCCGCGCTCCTCTCCGGGGGCTGGACGTCGACGATGTGGACGACCTGCTTCCCGAAGCGCTGCGGAGGTTCGGGGAACGTGTCATCGAGCCGATCGAGGCGGCCGCTCGCGAATCTGCGGCCGTGCGGCTGGCAATCTGGAGTGCGCGCAACATGAACAACCGGACCCAGAGCGTGCCGCCCGGGTTGTGGAGCAGGTTCCGGGCTGCGGCGGAGGACACCCACCTGTGCAACACGCCACGCCCCGCGGGCGAACTGCACCGGCTTGCGCCGCTCGAGGAAGCACTGATCGAAGCCTGGTTCGAGAAGGAGCGCAGCTTCTGGGCCTGGTGTGCGCTTGCCGATCTCGTCGACGATGAACCGGAGCACGCGTGGCAGACGACTCTCGAGATTCTCCGTCAGTCGAAGGCGCCTGCCGAGTGGGAACATTGCGGCGCTGGCCCTCTGGAGGATCTCATTCAACGGTGGCCCGAAGAGTTCATCGAGAGAGTCGAACGGTGCGCGGAATCGGATCCGAAGTTCCGGGCATCTCTCGGCTGCGTCATGATCTCTTTGGCGGATGTTCCTGAGCCGTTGGCGAGTCGGTACGTGAAGGCGTCCGGTGGGGCGATGCGTATCTACGAGCACCTCGAGAAGAGCAAGCGAGATTCGCAGGACACAGAGATCTGACGGGCGCGGGTGCCGTCGGCGTCCCCGAAATGTCATGCCAACTTGCCCCGGGGCAAGTTGGCATGACGTGTTCTTGAACTGGATTCAAATCCACCATCGGTCGACTCGACCGCTGCTCACTTCTCGGGATGGTCTCCACCCGAGCCCGTGCTCCTGGGCGGCACGAACTCGTCGGGCCGGATCTCCGGATTGATCGTGACTTTCTCCAGAGTCGTGATGCCCGTCTGCATGCCGGACGCCCAGTTCTGCTCGTGAAATGCGAACGTGACGCCGTTCACGTCGCGGAAGTCCGTGTACAAAGTCTCGAAATGCGTCTGCATGCCGCCCTTGTCCATGAGGCCCTGGCTCTGGAGCACGTGGCCGTTGGCGTCGATCCACGCGCGGAACGCCAATCCGTCCGCGAGCGGCAGCGAGACCGCGAGCAGCGGCGTGGGCTTGCCGTCCTCGCGCTTCGCGAGCTCGTGTGGCGGCGGCGCGTCGGGCAGGATCGCCAGATCGGCCTCGCGTTCCGCGAGCAGCCACGGGACGTCCGCGCGCACCGCCTGCAACCGCACCGCGGCGGACATCGCGCCGCTCGCGGGCTCCAGCGGGCCGCCCGGATCGTTGCGCCATACGTCGTGGCCGTCGGTCAGGCGGGCCTCGGCGCCGCTTTCGTACGCGACCAGCGACTTGAAGCGGTCCGGCCGCTCGAACACACGCACCGTGTGCGTCTGCGAGTGGCGCATGATCGAGAACACCGTGCCCTCCATGCGAACGGCGTGGACGCGCTCGAGCGCCTTGCGGCCGCCGTAGGCCTTCAGGACGCGTTCCACCAGCGCGTGGACGTCGGCGCGCGAGGGCGCGGGAGCCGCGGGAGTCGCGGCGGGAGCGGCGAGGGCGAGCGTGAGCAGCAGCGGCAGCATGGGGCGTCCTCCGTCGGGATGCCGGCAGCCTATCACCCCCGGAGTGGGCGCGTTTCCCCGCGGCAGTCGCGAACGCGGACGCGCGTTGCCCGCCGGCCGCCCGGCCGGTAACGTGACGCGCATGGCGAGCCTACGGATCGCATTCGTGCAGGGCCGGCCGGTCTTCGGCCGCACCGAAGAGAACCTCGAGAAGGGCCTCGCGCTCGCGGCCACGGTCGAAGCCGACCTGGTCGTGATTCCCGAGCTCTGGTCCACGGGCTACGTGTTCAGCTCGCACGCCGAACTCGCCGAGCTCGCCGAGGACGCGCGCACCGGCGCGACCGCGCGCGCCCTATGCTGGGCGGCGAAGCGCGAGAAGCGGCACTACGTGGCGGGCTTCGCCGAGGTGTCCCGCGGGCGCTACTACAACAGTGCGATGCTGGTCGGGCCCTCGGGCGTGCGCGCGATCTATCGCAAGCTGCACCTCTTCGAGCGCGAGCAGGAGTGGTTCGAGCGCGGCAACCTGCCGTTCGCGGTGCACCAGGTGGGGCCGGCGAAGCTGGGGCTGCTCATCTGCTTCGACTGGCGCTTCCCGGAAGCCTCGCGCGCGCTGGCGCTGATGGGCGCCGACGCGATCGCGCATCCCTCGAACCTCGTCTTCAAGGGCGCGCAGCGGGCCATGCTCGTGCGCTCGCTCGAGAATCGCGTCTACACGGTGACCGCGAACCGCACGGGCACCGAGACGCGCCCCGGCGGCTCGGTGCCGTTCACGGGCCGCAGCCAGGTGGTCGCGCCCAACGGCGAGCCACTCGTGCAGGCGAGCGCCACCGCCGAGACCGCCCTGGCCGCCGACTGCGACCTCGCGCGCTCGCGCGACAAGGCGTTCACGAAGATCACGCATCTCTTCAGCAATCGCCGCCCCGAGTACTACGGGGCGCTCGTCGCGAAACCCCGGCGCGCCCGCGGGTGACGCCCATCGTCACGGAGACGCCATGACCCCGACCACGACCGGCACGCGCGAGGAGCAGTTCTCGGCGTTCCTCGACCAGCTCGTCGGCCAGCTGCAGCCGCTCGAGCTCGAGCACAACCGCGAATACTGGAAGCTGGCGACGACCGGGGCGGAGGAGCACCTCAAGAATTGCACCCGCCTCGACTCGCAGATGCGGCTGCTGTTCGCGCGCAAGGAACCGTACGAGTTCCTCAAAGGTCTCGCCGCCGCGGGTCCGCTCGGTGATCCGCTCCTGCAGCGGCAGCTGAAGCTCCTGGTCGACGCGTTCCGCGCGCGGCAGCTGGCGCCGGAGATGATCCAGCGCCAGGTCGCGCTCGAGAAGACGCTCGAGGCCACGTTCACCAATTACCGTGCTCAGCTGGACGGCGAGGCGGTGAGTGACAACCAGATCCTCGAGGTGCTCGTCGGCTCCGACGACTCGGCGCGCCGCCGGCGCGCGTGGGAAGCCAGCAAGCAGGTGGGCGAGAAGGTCGAGGCCGACCTGCTGGAGCTGGTGCGGCTGCGCAACGAGGGCGCGCGGCAACTGGGCTTTTCCAACTACTACTCCATGGGCCTCGAGCTGGACGAGCTCGACGAGGCCGAGCTGTTCGCGCTGCTCGACGAACTGGAAAAGGGCACGCAGCCGCTCTGGGACGCCTACAAGGCCGATCTCGACGCGCGGCTCGCGAAGCGTTTCGGCGTGCCGGTGGCGGAGCTGAGCCCCTGGCACTACGCCGATCCGTTCTTCCAGGAGGCGCCGGCGGCCGAGGTGGACCTCGACCGCTTCTACGCGAAGCAGGACCTCGAGGCGCTGACCACGGCGTTCTATTCGGCGGTCGGCTTCGACGTCGCGGACCTCATGAAGCTCGCCGACCTCTACGAGCGCCCGGGCAAGAACCAGCACGCGTTCTGCATGTCCGTCGATCGCAACGTCGAGGTGCGCGTGCTGTGCAACAACAAGCCGAACGAGAAGTGGATGGGCACCATGCTCCACGAGTTCGGCCACGCGGTCTACGACAAGTACACCGACCACTCGCTGCCGTGGTTGCTGCGCCAGCAGGCGCACATCCTCACCACCGAGGCGAGCGCGATGCTGTTCGGCCGCCTGAGCAAGAACCCCGTGTGGCTGCGGCGCTGGGCGAAGGCCGATCCGGCCGAGCTCGCGCGCGACGCGGGGCCGGTGGCGCGCGCCGTGCGCGAGCAGCTGCTGGTGCAGACGCGCTGGGAGCTGGTGATGATCCACATGGAGCGCGCGCTCTACCGCGATCCGGCGCAGGACCTGCGCGGCCTGTGGTGGACGCTCGTCGAGCGCTTCCAGGGCGTGAAGCGCCCGGCCGGCCGCAACGCGCCGGACTGGGCGGCGAAGATCCACTTCAGCATCGCGCCGGTCTACTACCACAACTACCTGCTCGGCGAGATGCTCGCCTCGCAGTTGCAGGACCATTTGCTGCAGAACATCGTGGGCGGTGGTGCGTCGCGTTGGGAGACCTACGTGGCATCACCGGCGGTGGGCCGGTTCATGCGCGAGCGCTTCTACGCGCCGGGCCGCAGCCTGCCGTGGCGCGAGCTGGTGGCGCACGCGACCGGGCGGCCGCTCGAGTCGCGTCCGTTCGTGGACGATCTCGCCGGCCGGAACGAAGCGTCGTGAGCGACCCCGCGCGGCCGCTCGAGGGCCTCGCGGTCCTCGATCTCTCGCGCGTGCTCGCGGGACCGTACGCGACGCAGCTGCTCGCCGACCTCGGCGCCGACGTCTGGAAGGTCGAACGTCCGGGCGCGGGCGATGAGACGCGCGCGTGGGGGCCGCCGTTCGTGGGCGAGCTCTCGGCGTACTTCGCTTCGGTCAACCGCAACAAGCGCTCGACCGCGCTGGATTTCAATGTTCCCGCGCAGTGCGCGGCGATCCGGCGTGCGGCCCTCGCCGCGGACGTCGTGGTCGAGAACTACCTGCCCGGCACGCTCGAACGCTTCGGGCTCGACGCGGCGACGCTGCGGCGCGAGCGGCCGGATCTCGTCGTCTGCTCGGTCACGGGCTACGGGCAGGACGGCCCGTACGCGTCGCTGCCCGGATACGACGCCGTGCTCCAGGGGTTCATCGGCCTGCAGGCGATCACCGGCGCGCCCGAGGGCCCCGGCTACAAGGTGGGCGTCGCGCTGGTCGACGTGCTGACCGGCGTGCACGCGGCGGCCGCGATCATGGGCTCGCTCGTGGGCCGGTTCCGCAACCGCAGCGGCGCGCACCTCGACGTTTCGCTCTTCGAGGTCGGCGTGCACGCGCTCGTCAACGTGGGCCAGGCCGCGCTCTCGACCGGCGCGCCCGCGCGGCGGCACGGCAACGCGCACCCGAACATCGTCCCGTACCAGACGTTCGAGGCCGCCGACGGAGCGCTCGTGATCGCCGTGGGCAACGACGGCCAGTGGGCGCGCTTGTGCGAGGCGCTGGGCGGCGCGCCGCCCGAGGCGGCCGCATGGGTGCGGAACCCCGAGCGCGTGCTCGCGCGCGCCGACGTGGTCGCGTGGGTGAACGCGCGGCTCGCCACGCGGCCGCGCGCCGAGTGGCTCGCCGCGCTGCAGGGCGCGCGCGTGCCGGCGGGCGCGGTGCGCGAGGTGCACGAGGTCGTCGCCGATCCGGCGCTCACCTCGCGCGGCATGATCTCGGAGACGACGCTACCCGACGGCACGGCGACGCGGCTCTTCGGTCTGCCGTGGCGGGTGGACGGCACCCGGCCGCCGCTGCGGCTGCCGCCACCGGCGCTCGGCCAGCACACGGCCGAGTTCCTCGCGCGCTTCGGCTCGTGAACCGCTTCCGGCCCGCGCCGGGCTGTGCGAGGATCGCGCGCCCATGAAGAAGGCCCTCGTCCTCGCGCTCACGGCGCTCGTGCTCTTCGTCGCCGGTTCGGCGTACCTGTCGCTCTACCCGGGCGTGCCCCGCGACCTGGGCGGCGTCGAGAGCCTCGACGACCGGGCCGAGAAGGTGCGCATCCCGGTGGGCGAGGACGACCACGTCGACGGTTGGCGGCTGCGCGGCTCGCGGCCAGGCGTGGTGGTGCTGTTCCACGGTTACGCGCGCGACCACGAGCGCGAGTGGCGCTACGCGCAGTTCCTGCGCCGCGACGGCTGGACGATCCTCGCGATCGACTTCCGCTCCGCGCGCGTGCGCGACCGCAAGCCCACGACGCTCGGCTTCTGGGAGCGGTTGGATGCGCGCGCGACGCTCGATTGGATCGCCGCGCAGCCGGACCTGCGCGGCCAGCGCGTGCTGCTGTTCGGCGAATCGCTGGGCGGCGCGACGGCGATCGCGGTCGCGGCCGAGCGGCCGGAGATCGCCGGCGTCGTCGCGGACTCGCCGTTTTCGAGCGGCCGGCTCGCGATCGAGGACGGCTTCACGTACGTCGCGCGCTTGCCGCGCTGGCCCGGCGCCCCGATCGCGCGCGCGCTGTCACTGCGCGTGACCGGTCACGACCCGGAGGAGCTCGACGTGGCCGCCGCGCTGCGCGCCCTCGGCTCGCGGCCGGTGCTGCTGATCCAGTCGGGCATCTGGGACCGCTTCGGCCCGCGCCAGGTGCAGGCGCTCGAGCAGGCCGCGGGCCCCGGCTGCCAGCGCTGGATGGTCGCCGATGTGGGCCACAACCAGGCATGGGTGAAGCATCGCGAGGCCTACGAGAAGCGCGTGCGCGCGTTCGTGCGCGGCGTGCTGGCGCCGCCCGCGACGCGGCAGGGAGGAGGCGCATGAGCGCGACGATCCACATCGGCACGCAGGGCTGGTCGTACGACGACTGGAAGGGTGTCTTCTACCCGCCGGGCGCCAAGCAGGAAGACCGGCTGCCGTTCTACGCCGAGATCTTCGACACGGTCGAGCTGGACACGACGTTCTACCACGCGCCGCGCGGTACGATCGCGCGCTCGTGGGCGCGCCACACGCCGGACACGTTCCGCTTCGCCGCCAAGGTGCCGCGCGCGATCACGCACGACGCGCTCCTCAAGGGAGTGAACGATGCGCTCGACCAGTTCGCGCGCGCCATGGAGCCGCTGGGCGAGAAGCTGGGCCCGCTGCTGGTGCAGATGCCCGCGGAGTTCGTGCGCTCGGACGAGACGCAGCGCGACCTGGACCAGTTCCTCGCCGGCGTCTCGGACGGCCTGCGGCTCGCGGTCGAGTTCCGCCACGCCTCGTGGCACGACGACGCCGTCTTCGACACGCTGCGCCGCCACGGTGCCGCGCTCGCGTGGACCGAGTGGCGCGAGTTGGAGCGCCGCCGCGAGGTCACTGCGGACTTCCTCTACCTGCGCTGGCTCGGCGACCGCCGGCAGATCGAGGTCTACGACCGGGTGCAGGTCGACCGGACCGACAGCTTCGAGCAGTGGGAAGCCGACCTGAAACGCACGTTCCCCGAGGTGCGCGAGGTGTTCGGCTACTTCAACAACCACTGGGCCGGCCACTCGCCCGCGAGCGCCAACGAGATGAAGCGGCGTTTGGGCCTGGACGTGGTCGAGCCGCGGGACCGCTGGAACCAGCGCGAGCTGTTCTAGCGTTGTACTCGGGATATTGTTGGTGCTGAGATCTCAACCCTTTGGTGTTCAACGAGATCGAGATCCTGCGAGCGAACCCGGGGCCGACGGTGGCCGATCCCCCATCCAGCCGGGGTGGTCCCCCGAAGCCGCCCGCAATCTCCCGAGCACAACACGAACTTTCCGCAAGAAAGGGCTGAAGGTCGCGGACCCCTGCGGTCGATAAGGTCATTGCCCGCAGTCATTCGGGCAGAATGCCCACGCTCGGCCCCCTCGCCGACGAGTGGACGTCGCAATCGACTGTCCCGTCTCATTCATTTCCGAGGGGTCCATGAGCGAAATCTCTCCTTCGCCGCTGCGCGTGGCCGCGCCGGCCGACGGGCGTTCCCGCATCGATGCGGTGACCACGCCCACGTCTCCCGTCACTCGCAGGGACCTGTTCGCGGGGCGTGCGCACGCCCTGCACGCGTTGCTCGCCCTGACCACCCGCCCGGGCGTCCATGCCGTGATCCACGGTGAAGCCGGCACCGGCAAGACGTCGCTCGCGGGCATCGTCCCCGAGTTCGCCGAGACGCCGCTCGGCGTCGTGCGCGTCGAGGCCGACGCGATGGACACGTTCGCCTCGCTGTGGTCGCGCGTCGCCGACACCGCGCGCACGACCGTGCGCCGCGCCGAGCGCGGGCTCGCCTCGTCGCCGTTCCCGGCCGACACGCCGGCGCTCGCTGCCGCGGGCCCGGTGCTCGACGAGCACGTGCTCGCGTTCCTGTCGCGCCTGTCGGCGGGCGCGCCCGCGTGGGTGATCGTCGACGGGCTCGATCAGGTGGCCGATCCCACCGTGCGCACCCGCATGCGCGTGATCGCCGAAGCGACTGCTGCCGTCGCGCCCGGCGTCACGCTCGTGCTGGTCGGCCGCGGCGCCTCGAGCGAGCCGTGGCTCGAGCCGTCCGCCGCGTTCGAGACGTTCGCGCTCTCGCGCATGAGCCCGGACGAAGCGGTGGAGTGCGCGATGCGGCTGCTGCGGCACGCCGACCTCGAGGCCGAGGACGCCATGCTCGAGCGCGCGATCGTGCTCGCGAACGGCCTGCCCGGCGCCATGCACGGCCTCGTGCGGTCGGCCGCGCACGCGGCGCTCGCCACGGGCGCGCACTCGATCGACGCGTCGCACCTCAAGGCCGCGATGGCCACCGAGGTGGCCGGCGCTCCCGAGGAGGTCCGGCAGGCGTACGAGCAGTCCATCGTGCGCGCCCGCCGCGGCATCTACCCCGAAATCCTGCTCGCGTGCGCCCTGGCGCCGCGCGATGCCCACGGCACCTTCAGCGTGGCCGACGTGTGCGAGGCCGTGACCCGCATCGTGCGCCGCGAGGTGCGCGGGCTCACCAACCAGGTGAGTGCGCTGACCGAGGCCGGGCGCGGTGCGGTGCTCGAGAAGCAGGGCGCGGCCAAGACGGCGCGCTACCGGTTCCTCGATCCGCGGCTCGAACCGTACATCCTGATGCGCGGCCTCGAGGAGGGCTGGGCGACGCACCCGTCGCTCGACGCGATGCCCACCGCGGCCGACGACGACATGGCCCGGGCCGCCTGACGCTCACGGGACCCGGAAACGCGCGACCCCCGCGGACGGATCCGCGGGGGTCGTGGTGTGTCCGGGCAGGCGTCAGTGCGCGCCGCCGGCAGCCATGTCGCGACCCTTCAGCGTGCGCAGGCACTTGAGCGCGGCGTCCCGCGCCGCGTCGATCTGCGCCTCGTCGCCGGAGAGGTAGAGCCGGCCGTACGCGCCGAACAGCGAGGCATCGATCAGCTTGATGTGCGCCGCCTTCAGCGCCTCGTTGGCCGCGAACGCGACGTAACCGGCCGGTTCGGTCTCGAGGATGAACAGCGACTCGCCGGCGATCAGCTGATCGCCGTAACGCATCTTGTTGATCACCTGGGCGTGGTAGGGCTCCACGGCGCGGATCACCTGGTCCGAGACGACGCGCGGCTTCACGCGATCGTGCTCGTCGATCCCGAGGTGGTCCAGGATGGCGCGGCCGCCGTCCATGACCTGGCCCTTGTCGCGGTGGTGGATCTCGAGCAGGCCGAAGGCGCGCTCGACCACCATGATCGCCGGCGTGCACGCCGTGGCCTTCAGCGCCACGTCGGTGATGCGGTTGATGATGAGCCCGGGCGCGGTCTCGATGAACATGCAGGCGTCGCCCGCGACAGGGAGGAACCCGCGCGCGGTCGTGCCGATGAACGCGGCGAGCTGGGGCTGGAGCGAGTCCAGGAAGACGTAGGTACGAAGGGTGATGTCGGACATGATCGCGGAAAGGTAGGGGCGAGCGAGCCGAGGGTCAAATGCGGCAAGCCCGGGGCGAGAACGGGCGGTTCGCGGGCCGGCTACCGTCGTGGCGACCCGGCTCCCGCGTGCTTCGGCTCCAGCCGCCACTCGACGACGTCGAGTCCCTTCCGCCGGAAGCAGAGCTCGATGAGGCGGCCGTCGGGGAGCACGAACTCGTTGCGCAGTCCGAAGAGCTGGAAGTCGGTCTCGGTGCCTGCGGCCAAATGCTCTCGCCGTCGAGCCAGCCGACTCCCCGCAGGGTCGTAGGCCGTGATCGTGCAGTTGGACGCGCGAGCGTCTTCGATCACCCGGCTGAAGATGCGACCGGTCGAATCCACTCCGAATACCCTCATCTCCCGCGGACTCAGTGAGAGCGAATCGCCCTCGGGCGTTCGGATGTACTCCTTCTCCCAGGGGCCTCGCCGGAGCGTGCCGCCGGGAATGGCGTACCCGTCCGGTAGCCGGCAACGCTGCTCAGTCTCGAGGACATGGCCGTTCACGCTCACGATCACGCCGCCATCCCAGTCCAGACCGTGCAGGTACACCACCAGGCAACTATCGGCGTACACGCCGAGTCGGAGCTCCGAGTCCGCGTAGGGAGGACCGCCCTTCGAGTTGGGACACTCGAACTCGTCGGTGAACGACCAACAGGAGTCGCCCGCGCGAACCGACAAGAGTCGGAGCATCGGCAGCGCGTTTCCACGCTCGCGCGACCAAAGCAAGTAGATGTCGCCTACACGGGTCGCGGCCCCGTCCCGAAGCCGGAAGTTCGGAACGTCGGCCAGTCCCAGCGGAATCGTCTCGACGCGCCCGACATGAGGGCCCGAGACTTCGATGCATTTGAGGTCCTGACGCGCGAAGTCGAAGACGTAGACCCGGCCGTCCTCTCCAAGGAACGCGAAACCCGCATCGCAATCCGGATCGTCTTCGCATTCGGGCTCCGCGAACTCCAGCGGGCCCGAGCCGTAGGGGAGGGTGCCGAGGCTCCGGGTCACGAACCGATACGAATCCCGCGTGGTGACCTCGTGAAGCGGAGCGGCGGCGTTCGTGGAGACGGCCACGGTCGACGCGAAAGCCAGGCTCGCAACGAGCACTGTGGCGGCGGCTTCAACGGACCACGACAGAGACCTCATCCGGAGTTCCTCAAGGGAATCGAGATGGGATCGGGGTGCCCCGACTCTAGCAGTCCCACGCGGCAGCCCACCATCGCTGCCGCCGTCCCGTCTCCGGTAGGGAATCGCGTTCGCCTACCCCAGGTCCTCGAGCTTCTGCCAGAGCGACTCGACCTCGGCGCGGATCCGCTCGTACTCGGTCACGATGGCCTTCGACTTCTCGGCGTCGTGGTAGAGCTCGGGGTCGGCGAGCGGGACCTCCAGCTCCTTCATGCGCGCTTCGCGCTTCTGGATGTCCTTCTCGACGCGGGCGAGTTCCTTGTCGCGCTGCTGCTGCGCGCGGCGCTCGTCGCGCGCGGCGGCGCGCGTCGCCGCCGCGTCGGGCGCGCGCGTCTCGCGCGGCGCACCGGCGCCGGCGGGGCGCGGGCGGTTCGCGGCGGGCGCGGCCACGGCGAGCTGCGAGCGCGTCTCGGGCGCGGGCGCGTCGGCGAGCTTGGCGATGCGGGCGCTCTCGTAGTCGGCGTAGCCGCCGGGGTAGAGGATCACGCGGCCGTCGTTGACCTCCAGGACGCGCGTCGCGACGCGCGTCATGAGCGAGCGGTCGTGCGTCACGACCACGACGCCGCCCGGGTACTGGACGAGCGCTTCCTCGAGCACTTCCTTGCCGGCGAGGTCGAGATGGTGCGTGGGCTCGTCGAGCAGCAGCAGGTTGCTCGGCGTGAGCAGCATCCGGCAGAGCGCCACGCGCTGGCGCTCGCCGCCCGAGAGCACGCGGCAGGCCTTGAAGACGTCGTCGCCATGGAAGAGAAAACTGCCGAGCAACGTGCGCAGCCGCGGCCGCCACGCCTCGGGCGCAACCTCCTCGACGGCTTCGAGGATCGTCGCCTGGCCGTCGAGCGTCTCGGCGGCGTGCTGCGCGAAGTAGCTCATCTTGGTGAGCGGCCACGTGTCGTACTCGCCTTCGCGCGGCGCGAGCTGGCCCGCGAGCATGCGCAGCAGCGTCGTCTTGCCGGCGCCGTTGGCGCCCACGATCGCGATCTTGTCGCCCTTCGTGAGCTCCACCTGCGCCTGGCGCAGCACGTCGGTCGCGCCGTAGCCGAACGAGGCGTCGCGCAGCCGCACGAGCAGCCGCCCCGAGCCCGGCGGCTCGGGGAACGCGAAACGGATGTGCTGGCCCCGCCGCGGGATCACGACGCGCTCGGTCTTCAAGCGGTCGATCTGCTTGCGCTTGCTCTGCGCCTGCGCGGCCTTGGTGTTCTTGGCGCCGAAGCGCTCCACGAAGCGCGACAGCTGCGCGATCTTGGCGTCGAGCTGCGCGTTGGCGGCCTCGGCCTGCTCGCGGCGCAGCTCCTTCTCCTCGAGGTAGCGCGTGAAGCCCATCGCGTAGCCGGTGAGCTGGCCCTGGTCCAGCTCGCGCACCTCGGTCGCGACACGATCGAGGAACACGCGGTCGTGCGAGACCACCACCAGCGCGCCGTGGAAGTCGTCGAGGTAGTCCTCGAGCCACTCCATGGCGGGCAGGTCCAGGTGGTTGGTGGGCTCGTCCATGAACAGCACGGTCGGGTCCGCGAGCAGCAGCGCCGCGAGCGCGCAGCGCATGCGCCAGCCGCCCGAGAACTCGGCGAGCGGGCGGTCCTGGTCCGCGGTCGAGAACCCGAGTCCCGAGAGCACGCGCCGCGCCTCGGGCTCGAGCCGGTGCTCGGCGTGCACCTCGAGATGGTGCTGCAGCTCGCCCGCCCGCTCGAGCAGCGGCTCGAGCTCGGGGTCGTCGGGGGAGATGCCGGCCAGCCGCGCGTGCAGCTCGTCCAGTTCCTCGCGCATGCCGAGCAGCGAGCGGTGCGCTTCCATGGCGCGTTCGAGCACGGTGCCCTCGAACGTCTCGGCGGCTTCCTGCGGCAGGTAGCCCACGCGGGTGCCGCGGGCGAGTACGACGCCGCCGGACTCGGCCGAGTACTCGCCCAGGAGCACGCGGATCAGCGTCGTCTTGCCGGCTCCGTTGGGCCCCACGAGCGCGCAGCGGTCCCCGGGAGCGATGACCCAGTTGAGGCGGTCGAAGAGCACCCGTTGACCGATGGAAAAGCGCAGGTTCTGGATCTGGATCATGTTCTCCGATGAGTGGTTGACGGCTCGGAAAATGCTAGCGGATAATTGGCCCGACGTCGCTGGACCGGCCACGCCATCCGAAGCCGGGTCCCGCGAGCCCGGCGCACCTTCTCACGAGGCGACCTCCTGATCGACTTCCTGCGGCCCGAACGTCTCGCGAAGCTGGCCCTGCGCCTCGCGCTCGTCGCGACGGTGCTGCTCGGCGTCGCGCCCGCCGCGCGGGCAGCGTACATGCTGCCCGGTTCGCCGGTGCGGCCGAAGGACTTCACGCTCGTCAAGCAGGACGGCGTCTACCACCTGTTCTACATCCTCAGCAGCTCGGCGACATTCCCCGACTACACCGAGAACAGCTTCGGGCACGCCGCCTCGACCGACCTCTACCACTGGGAGCAGCACATCCCGGTGATGTACGTCCCGTTCAACGGCTGGGACAACCTTCACGTCTGGGCGCCGACGATCGTCCGCCGCGACAGCCTGTGGTGGATGGTCTACACGGGCGTCACGGTCGACGGCGGCCACAATCGCACGCAGCGGCTCGGCCTCGCGGTCTCGGCCGATCTCGAGACGTGGAACCGCGTCGGCACCGATCCGGTGTTCGACGCCTCGCAGACGTCGTGGGCGTGGTGGAATCCCGCGAGCACGCAGCCGGCCTTCCGCGATCCGTTCGTGATGGCCGACCCGGCGAACCCGGGCCAGTGGCTCATGTACTACACGGCCTCGCTGGCCGCCGACACCGCCGCCACCGTGGTCGGGGTCGCGCACTCGACCGGCGATCTCTCCGCGTGGAGCGACGACGGCTTCGTCGCCGCCACCTGGCGCGCCAACACGTTCAACGTGCTCACCGAGTCGCCGCACCTGATCCGGCACGACGGGCTCTGGTACCTCTTCATCACCACGTCGTCCAGCCAGCCGATCTCACTCTACACGACGCCCGACCCGCCGACGCCGTCCGCCAACTGGACCTATCGCGGCCGGCTGCGCTCCATGCTCGGCTACGACACCAGCACGTGGATCGCGTCGGAGACACTCGCCGACGGCACGCACGACCTCTACGCCTACGTGAGCGGCGACCGCGTCGAGCTGCGCGAGATCAAGTGGGGGACGAGCTGGCTCTTCCAGCTCGTGCAGCCGCCGTACTTCCACGTCGTCGGGCTCGACTGGGCGTCGCCCACGGTGATCCAGGGCGACACCACGTCGCTTGCGCTGCGTGCGGCGAACCCGCTTTCGGGGCCGCCGCTGCTGCGGGCGTGGCTCGTCGATTCGCTCGGCGCCGAAACGCCGGTCGCTCCCGAGAGCCTCGGCTTCGCGAGCTCGCCCGCGCTCGCCGCCGACACGACCGTGTTCACGTGGATCGCGCACCGCTGGCCGGCGGTGGCCGATTCGGACACGACCGTCGTGATGCGCGTGCGCCTCGGCACCGCCGACGGCACCGCGACCAGCGCGGTGCTCACCGTGCGCGGCCGGCCGACGATCGTGCCGCCGGACACGACGCACACGTCCGACGATTGGCCGGAAGGCGACGCCGGGGATCCGGACCCGCTGCCGAACCCGCGGCGCGTCCGCGAGATCTTCCGGCCGATCGATCCCGAGCCGCTCGGCGCGAAGGCCGCGCTGGCCGTCGGCCTGCCGGCGCCCGACGTCGTGCGCGTCGACCTGTTCGACGTGCTGGGCCGCCGCGTGCGCACGCTCGCCGACGGCAGCCTGCCGGCGGGGGTGAGCGTTCTCACCTGGGACGGCCGCGACGAATCCGGCGCGCGCGTCGCGCGCGGCGTCTACTTCGCACGCCTCGTGCGCCCGGGTGCGGTGCGCACCGCGCGCGTCCTGCTGCTCGACCGCTGAGCCTGCGGCCCGGGCGCTCCGCGGGCCCACCGCGACCTTCCGGAAACCTGTCCGCGAAATCACCCTTGACTTCATTTCGATGATTGGCTAAATATAGAACCATGAACCACGTCTTCCGGGCGCTTTCCGATCCCACGCGACGTCACGTGCTCGAGTTGCTGCGCCGCGGTCCGATGACCGCGGGCGAACTGGCCGAGGCGTTCGACGTGTCCAAGTCCACGATGTCCGCCCACTTCGCGGTGCTGCGCGAAGCCGGGCTCGTCGCCTCCGAGAAGCGTGGCAAGCAGGTCGTCTACGAGCTGCAGATGTCCGTGCTCGAGGACGCGCTGCTCGCGTTCGCGAAGGCGTTCGGCTGGCGGCTCGAGGGCGCGCCGCGCCCGAAGGGGCGCCGCGTCGCGCGCGCCGGGGCCGTCCGGTGAGCGGCCTCACGCGTCCTGCGCGCGACGCGGTGTTCGGGTTCTTCGGCCTCGCGGCCGTGATGGCGGCGTTCGCGATGGCGCGCCGCTTCGGCGCGATCAGCCACGACCTGGAGCAGCGGGGCATGGGCGCGGCGGTCGGCGCGCTGCTGCTCGTGGCGGGCAACGTCGTCCCCAAGCTGCGGCTGCTCAAGCTCACGGGCGCCGAGTCCGCCGGTGCACTGGCGGGCGAGCGCACCGCCGGCTGGGCGCTGACGATCGCGGGCCTCGTGACGGTGGGGCTCTTCTTGCTGGCACCGCTCGCCGCCGCGCGCCAGGCGGCCGCCGTGATCGGCATGGGCGTCGTGCTGCTCGTCACGCTCGACTGGCTCGCGTTCGGACGTGGATCGCGCGTGCCCTCCGGCGAGCCGGCGCCGGACGGTCGAACGTATTCGCGCGTCACCGTGGTGCACCTGCTTTACGCGGTGCTGTACGTGCTGGTCGCCGTCTCGGTGAAGTACCTGGTCGCCGACCCGGGCCTGCGGCGCGAGCTCGAGGAATGGCTGTGGCTCGCGTTCTGGTTGGGCTACGCGCTGCTCTTCGCGGCGCTCGGCCGGCGGCGACGGCCGCGACGCGGGAACCCCAACCTGGGAGGGACGCACGCATGATGGCGCGACTGATGGGCCTGCCGACCGTGTCGCCCGCCGAACTGCAGGCGCTGATGCGCGAGGGCCGCGCGCACGCGTTCGACGTGAACGCGCCCGTGAGCTGGAACGCGGCGCACGTGCCGGGCGCGGCGCACCTCGATCCCGAACGCCTCGCGGCCGCCGACCTGCCCGCCGACAAGGCGGCGACGCTCGTCTTCTACTGCTCGAACCCGCTCTGCCGGAAGGCACCGACCGCCGCGAAGCGGGCTCGCGCGCTCGGCCACACGGACGTGCGCGTGCTCTCGGCCGGCATCCGCGGCTGGATCGCGGCCGGGCTCCCGACCGAAGCCGGCGCCTGAGCGCACGAACGACGAACGGGCGGGCCGCGTCGCGGCCCGCCCGTTCGCGTTTCCGGCAGGGGCTCAGCGCGAGAGGTTCTCGGGGTTCAGGCCCTCGAGGTCCTTCACGACGAAGCGGCCGTCCTTGCGGATCAGCTCGCCGTCGAACCAGACCTCGCCGCCGCCGTACTCCGGGCGCTGGATCAGCACCAGGTCCCAGTGCACCTTGGAGCGGTTGCCGTTCTCGGTCGTCTCGTAGCACTGGCCGGGCGTGAAGTGGAGCGAGCCCGCGATCTTCTCGTCGAAGAGCGTGTCCTTCATCGGCTTCAGGATGTGCGGGTTGAAACCGAGCGAGAACTCGCCGATGTAGCGCGCGCCCGGGTCCGAGTCGAGCAGCTGCTCGAGCTTGTCCTGCGGCGAACCCGTGGCCTTGACGATCTTTCCGCCCTCGAACGTGAACTCGAGGTTCTCGTACGTGGTGCCCAGGTAGACCGACGGCGTGTTGTAGCGAATGGTGCCCTCGACGGAGTTCTTGACCGGCGCCGTGAAGCACTCGCCGTCGGGGATGTTCCGCTCGCCGTGGCACGAGATGACGCCGATGTCCTTGATGCTGAAGCGCAGGTCGGTGCCCGGGCTCTTCAGGTGCACCTTGTCGGTCTTCAGCATGCGCTCGCGCAGCGGCACGATGGCGTCGCGCATGCGCTGGTAGTCGACGTTGCAGACGCGGAAGTAGAAGTCCTCGAACGCCTCGGTGCTCATGTTGGCGAGCTGCGCCATGGCCGCGTTGGGGTAGCGCAGCACCACCCACTTGGTGTTGTTCACGCGGTAGGTCAGGTGCACCGGCTGCGCGACCATCTGCTGGAACAACGACATCTTTTCGCCGGGCACGTCGGAGAGCTCGCTGACGTTGTTCGACGCGCGCAGGCCGACGTACGCCTGCACCTGCTTCATCTGGTGCAGCTCGATCTCGGCCTGGACCTTGAGCGACGCCTCGGTCGCGCCGCGGAGTTGCGCCCGGATCACCGCGTTGTCGCGCACGGCCACGATCGGGATGCCGCCGACCTTCTGCGCCTCCTCGACCAGGTCGAGCACGAGCCCGTCGGCGAGGTCGAACGCCTCGATCAGGATCGCTTCGCCGGCAGCGAGCTTGGTGGAGTGACGGATGACGATTTCGGCCAGTTTCTGCGTGCGCGGATCGCGCATGGAATGCCTCCGGGAGCTCGACGGGAATGCGATGATGGGGCCCGGCAGTCGACCCGCGAAACGTAGCACAGTGACCGGGCGCGGGAGGCGGCGCTGGTGCGCGCGGACGCCGCGTCCATCCTGCGGCGGCGCGTTGACGCGCGCGGAGCGGCCGCGCATCCTGCGCGCGCCGCCGTTCGCTCCGGGGAGTCCACGTTGGGGGGATCTCGAAGATGAAGCGCTACCGCGTCGCGCTGCTCGGCACGTCCTTCGCCCGCATGGTGCACGCGCCGGGCTTCCAGCAGCACCCGGGGTTCGAACTGGTGGCGCTCGCAGGCAGCGACGCCGCGAAGACGCAGCGCATCGCCGGCGAACTCGGGGTGCCGGGCGCCTACGCCGACTGGCGCGAGCTGCTCGAGCGCGAGAAGCCCGACGCGGTCGCGATCGCGACGCCCGTCTTCCTGCACCACCCGATGATGATGGCCGCGCTCGCGGGCGGTGCGCACGTCCTGTGCGAGAAACCCACCGCCATGCACCGCATGCAGGCAGCCGAGATGCGCGACGCCGCACGCGCGGCGGGCAAGGTCGCCGGCATCAACCACGAGTTCCGCTTCCTGCCCGCGAGGGCGTACGCGCTCGAGCTCGTGAAGCAGGGCGCGATCGGGCGGCCGCGCCGCGGTGAGATCCTGGGCCGCTACCCGCTCTGGGTGCGCCCCGAGTCGCGCGGCATGACGTGGCTCTCCGACGCGAGCAAGGGCGGCGGCATCCTCGGCGCGCTCGGCTCGCATCACACCGACTGCCTGCGCACGTTCTTCGGCGAGCCGCGCGGCGTGCTCGCCACCGTGCGCGTCGACCAGCCGCGGCGCGGGCCCGTCGAACCCGGTGGCCCCACGGGGATCGCGACGGCCGACGACGCGTGCACGCTGCAGTACGACTTCGAGGGCGGCGCCACCGCGCTCGTCGATCTCTCGGCGTGCGCGCCGTACCGCTGGGAGCGCTTCGAGATCCACGGCGAGGACGCGACGCTGCGCTGGGACGACGCCGGGTGGAACCTGTGGCGCATCGCCCCGGGCCGCGACGTCGAAGAGGTGACGATCCCGGACGCGTTCCGGCTCGAGCGCCGCGAAGGCGAGCCGGCGCTGCTCGCGCCGTTCCGCATGATGGTCGAGCGCTTTCACGCCGCGATCGATCGCGGCGAGCCGCTCGTGCCGGGCTTCGCCGCCGATGCGGTCCCCGTGCAGGCGGCCCTGGACGCGGCACGCGCGTCCAGTTCGGGCGGCACGCGGGTCGTGGTCGAGGTTCCCTGACGGCGAGTTTGCGACTCGGGGACCACCTCCGGACGCCGGCGTGCATCCACCGGAGTGCGGGGTTGGACCCTCGTGGAACCCGCCGATATACTGCGGAACCGCCGTGGGAGAGCCCCCGGGCTCGACCGGGCCAGACCGGACAGAGGAGGAGTTTCATGGCCGATTGGGACGTCATCGCCAAACAACGACTGACGGAAGACTGGGCCACGCTGCGCGCGGCCTACCTGCCGTTGAACCAGGCGATGCGGCGCAACGTCGAGTTCCTCGACAAGGGCGCCGGGACGTTCGACGAGCTGCTGTCGGTGGTGCGCGAGCGGATGGACGGCGCGCTGCACAACCTGACCGCGCTGGCCAACCGCCGTTCGCCGTGGGTGCGCCTCGAGGCCATCCGCAACCTGCGCGTGCTCGCGTCCGGGTTGCGGGGTGCCGCCTCCGACGACCCGCGCGCGCTGCTGCGCTACCTCTTCGCCATCTCCGAGCTGCTGGGCAACGTCTGGCGCGACGCGCCGACCGAGGGCCGGGTGACCGAGAACCTGGTGCTCGCGGGCGAGCTCGACTTCTGGTTCGGTTGCGACTGCTGCGCCGTCGGCACCCTCAAGTCCGCCGGTCCGGACGATCCGCCCGACCTGCTGCGCGGCCGCGAGGTGCAGCTCATCTGGGACGTCGACGCGCTGTTCGCGTGGACGCTCGACGAGTTCGAGGACTACCTCGCGAGCGAACGCTACGCGCTGCCCACGACGCCGCGGATCGCCGCGACAGACCAGCTCGGGTTGCCCGTGGTCGACGTGCCGTCGGAAGCGCTGCGCAAGGGCAACGAGTGGTTCGGTGGCCAGGGCGGAGGGCTGTACGTGCCGCTCGACCTGAAGCACATCGAGCTCACCTAGCACTTCGGCCGCATTCGGCCGTATCCGCGCGCCCCACGCGCGCTCGTGGCGTCACACCGGTGCCCCCGGCGCCGTTCTCGTTCGGGTCGCAATGCTCCGTCCGCGTCGCGCGGCGCGGAATCCATCCATCCTCCGGAGGAATGCCATGAAGCGACTTCTCGTTCTCGTGCTCACGCTGGCGCTCGTCACCGTGGCGGCGGTCAGTTTCGCCGCGGCGGGCCAGGGCAAGGCCAAGGCCGCGATGGGCGGCGCGATGGGCGGCGGCAAGGCGGGCACGTGGAAGGGCGAAGTGCTCGACGCCGGCTGCTACCTCGGCCACGGCGCCATGGGGGCGAAGCACAAGGATTGCGCGCTCAAGTGCGCCTCCAACGGCATGCCGATCATGCTCATGGTGGACGGCAAGGCGATCCTGCTGACGCCGAACCACGACAACGCCGATCCGTACAACGCGCTCAAGGGCATGGCCGGCTCGATCGCCGAGGTGACGGGCACGTTGAACGCACGCGGCGGGGTCACCGGCATCGACGTCACCGGCGCCAAGCTGGTCGGCGCGACCCAGTAGGAAATCGCCTCCGGCGCGTGCCCCACGGCACGCGCGCCGTCGCGTCTCCGGTGCGCGCGCTCGCCCGCGTCCTGTTCGTGCTGATCGCCTGCGTCCTCGTGACGTGGGCGATCGTCGCGCGCGCGCGGCTCACGCCCGCCGAGCGAGGGCAGCGGCTCGCGGAGCGCTGGGGCTGCTTCACGTGCCACGGTCCCGGCGGCACCGGTGGCATCGCCAACCACGGCCGCCCGGACAAGACCGTCCCAGGCTGGTTCGGCGACGTGATGATGTATGCGAAGAACGACGACGACCTGCGCGAATGGATCCGCGACGGCGTCCCGAAGCGCCGCGCGGCGAGCGAGTCGTGGCGCGCCGACCGTGCGAAGGGGGCGCTGCGCATGCCGGCGTTCGGGCGCGTGCTGTCGGCGCGGCAGGTCGACGATCTCGTCGCCTACGTGAACGCCTGCGCCGGCAACCCGGAGCCCGAGGACGCGATGGCCGCGGCGGGGCTCGCGAAGGCCGAAGCCCTGGGCTGCGTCGGCTGCCACGGCCCGGGCGGCCGGCTCTCGCCGCGCAATCCCGGCTCGCTGAAAGGCTACGTCCCGGCGTGGGACGGGAGGGACTTCCCGGAACTGGTGCGTGATCGGCGCGAGTTCGGCGAATGGGTGGGGCAGGGCGTGAGCCAGCGCTTCCGCACCAACCCGGCCGCGCGCTTCTTCCTGCGGCGAGCGGCGGTGCACATGCCCGCGTACGAGCGGCACGCCACGCCCGCGGACGTGGACACGCTCTGGGCCTACGTGCGCTGGCTGCGCGCGACAGCGCACTGACGCGCGCCGGGGCGCGCGGCGGGCGCTTGCGCGCCACCGCCGCGACCGGCTACAGTCTGCGGCTGCGCGCCGTGGTGGCGCGTCCAGAACGCCTCACGGGAGCGCCATGACCAGCTACAAGCACCGCCTGCGCCGCAAGCGCGCCAAGCTCAGCAGCCAGAAGAAGAAGAACAAGGCGCGGGCTGCGAAGAAGAAGGCCCGCTAGAGCGAGCGACGCGCCGAAAGACGAGACGCCCACCGGACGGTGGGCGTTCGTGCTTCGGGCAGTGAAGCGGCTCTAGCGCTTGTCGTCGGGCGGGTTGGGCGGCAGGCCCTGCGGACGCGGGCCGATGCTCGAGGGCCGCGGCATCACGCCGCTCGGGCGCGGCATCGCGGTCGAGGGGCGCGGCATCACGCCCGAGGGCCGCGGGAACACGCCGCTCGGCCGCGGCGCGATCGCGGACGGGCGCGGGGTGACCGCGTTGCCGGGGCCGGTCGCGGGCGCGGCCGCGCCGCGCGCGGCGTCGGCGGCGAGCATGCGCTGCGCGAGCGCCTCGGCCTGCAGGCCGGCCTTCACTTCGACGGTGGACGAGGTGATCACGTAGATCCGGTCGTTGTTGCTGCCCGGGTCCGCGGGGAACATGAAGAAGCCCTCGCGATCGGGCGACCAGGACATCGTGTAGCCGCAGACGAACTCGCCGTCCTTGAATCGCACGGCGATCTTGCGGCCCTGCGAGACTTCCTGCGGCGCCTCGAGGAAGCCGCGCACGTCATCGCGCTGCGGGTCGCCCTCGAACGACTTCACGAAGAAGGCCGCCTTGAGCTGCTTCGTGCGGACTTCGATCACTTCGCGCGTGCTGCCGACCTCGACGTGGAAGCTCGGGCGGTTCGGCGCGAAATCGCGCGTCGTGCCCTTGAGGACGCGTCCATCGACGTAGCGAGCGACGACGAGGTTCTGGATTTCCACGGAATGCTCCTGTGACCGTGAGGCCCCGGCGGCCCGAACGGGCGACCCGACGGGGCCGGGGTGCTCCGTCGGCGATTCTCCCGGGTTTTCGGCCGTTCGGGGGAAGGGCTTGACCGGGATTCCGGCGAGTCGGGAATGGGTTCCCGGGGGCTTGTCGGGCGCCCCGGCATGTGCGAGCGTCCGGGCCTTCCCAGCGGTACCGAACGACTCCCGAGGAGAACCCGCAATGAAGCGTCATTCCCTGCTCGCCCTGCTCGCGGTGCTGGCTCTCGTCGCCGCCGCCGGCTGCAAGACCCCGCCGGCCGGGACCGCCGGCTCGGCCACCCCGGCCCCGGCGGCCGGCACCGAGGCGGCTGCGCCCGCCGCGCCCACGGCCACGAACCCCGCGAAGGTGCACAAGCTCGCGAGCGGCCTCCAGTACGAGGACCTCGTCGTCGGCGACGGCAAGATAGCCGATCCCGGCCTGACGGCGGTGGTGCACTACACGGGCTGGCTCACCGACGGCACCAAGTTCGACAGCTCGCTCGATCGCGGCTCGCCGTTCAGCTTCGTGCTCGGCCAGCACCAGGTGATCGAAGGCTGGGACGAGGGCGTGAAGGGCATGCGCGTCGGCGGCAAGCGCAAGCTGACGATCCCCTCCGAACTCGGCTACGGCCAGCGCGGCGCGGGCGGCGTGATTCCGCCCAACGCGACGCTCGTGTTCGAGGTGCAGCTGCTCGACGTGAAATAGCGCGAGCGCGACGACCGACGCGGCGCGCGGGGGCGACCCCGCGCGCCGCGCCGGCGTTCGGGCGGGCGAACTCCCGGCGGGGAAGGCGCCCGGGGCGGCCACGCGACCAGCGCTCGCGGCTGCCCGGGTCCGGCCCGCGCGGCAATGTAACCGGTTTCTACGGCCCGAACGGCGTTTGCGCCCGTCGGGCGGCCGCCTGCGCTCGTGCCGCCCGTGAGAAACGGCGCTTGACCCGGTTGCGACCCGCGATCAATATGTCGCGGTCGGAACCGGGATCTGAAGTCTTGCCGCGAAGTTGCGCGCCAGCTGCGGAGCCATTCGACCGCGGCTGTTTTTCTTTGGCCCCCCGGAGCCCCGACGCCGCAGATACGCGCTGGACCAACCGGCGCGAAGTTCGACACGGGAGGTCCACCTCCCCGACGTAAGGAGTCCGCAGTGGCTATCGGTACCGTGAAGTGGTTCAACGACGCGAAGGGATTCGGCTTCATCTCCCAGGAAGGTGGCGAGGACGTGTTCGTCCACTTCTCCGCCGTCCAGGGTGAAGGCTTCAAGACCCTCGCCGAGGGCGAGCGGGTGGAGTTCGAGGTCGTCAAGGGGCCCAAGGGTCTCCAGGCGAGCAACGTCCGCAAGATCTAAGCCCCTCACGGGTCCGACGCGCGGGTCAGGAGGCAGCCTGACCCGCGCGTCGTCTTTTTTCCCGGACCCGGACCGCCTGGCGGCTCAGGCGACTGGCTGCGCGTTCTCGCGCGCGCGGACGGGCGAGGCCAGCAGCGAATCGAGAGAGACGATCGCGCCGTTCGCCGCGACGCTCCCGAACTGCAGCACGCCGGTCGGGCACGCGCCGACGCACGCCGAGCAGCGCACGCACTCGGGATCGCGCATCGGGGCGCCGCGCTGCGCGAACGCCATCACGTCGATGCCCATGTGGCACTGCGCCGTGCACTGGTTGCACGAGATGCACTTCGCCTTCTCGGGCACGATCGCGAAGCGCGAGAAGCGCGCGAGCACGTGCATCCACGCCGCGAGCGGGCAGAAGAACCGGCACCAGACGCGGCCCGAATACCAGAAGTAGAGCCCGACGCCGATCACGCTGCCGATCGCGATGTCGACGATCCACTTCCAGCCGGCGAGCAGCGGGCCGCTCATCCAGCGGTCGGCGAGGTTGCCCGGCGGCAGCATCCAGCCCGCGACGCGCACCGCGAGCAGCAACAGCGAGAGCCCGAGGATCACCTGGCCGGCCATGTTCAGGCGGTTCCAGCGCGGGCCGTGTGGCATGCGCGTGCGCGCGGTGTCGCCCAGCGTCTCGGCGAGCGCGCCGCAGGAGCAGATCCAGCCGCAGTAGGCGCCCTTGCCCCAGCGCCAGACCGCGAGCGGGATCAGCACGAACACCTGCAGGGCCCCGATGACGAGCCACCACGGGAGCGGGTGCGGCGTGAAGACGTTGTAGACGTCGAGCGGGAACGCGAACACGAAACCGTACGCGCGCCAGAACTCGCGCCCGTGCCCGTACGTGACGGCGGGAAAGAGCGCGTCGGCGAACGCGCGCGGCAGCAGGCCATTGTGGTCGAGCCACGGCAGCAGGACCTCCGGCAGCAGGAAGAGCGGCAGCACCTGCACCGCGGCGAGCACCGTGGTCTGGAGCGTGACGTACGGCGTACGGCGGCGGCGGATCCGCGCGATCCCGAACGTCACGACGACGGCCGAGTAGGCGAGCGTGAACCAGAACGCGGGCGCGGCCGCGCTGATCGCCAGCGTCCCCAGCAGCGTGCGCGGATCCGCGGCGGCCGTCGCGAGCGCACCACCCGCGGTCGCGAGCCGGTGCGGGAGATCGAACGGGAAGAGCCCGAGCCGCTGGGCGAGCCCGGCGAGCGGGCCGCCGGCCTTCCAGTCGTCGAGCACGGCGATCAGCGCCACGAACGCCGCGAGCGCGATGCGATCGCGCGGCCGCAGCTCGCCCGCGATGGGCACGCCGCTCGCGCGCAGCAGCTCGAGCGGCGCTTCGCGGCCGAGCAGCGCGAACACGACGTCGTTGGCGAGCGTGCGTCCGTCCGAGAGCGTGACGTCACGCGCGCCGATCGCGCGCAACGTGGCCCCGGCCACGCGCGTGAGCCGGCCCGCGCGCTCGAGCGCGACGACCGCGGCGGCGTTCTCCGGGCGCGGGCGGTCGAGCCGCGGGCCGCGGTGGACGAGCGTCACGCGCGCGCCGGCGCCGGCGAGCGCGATCGCCGCCTCGCAGGCCGAATCGCCGCCGCCCGCCACGAGCACGTCGCGGTTCGCGAACGCCGCCGGGTCGTGCAGGCGGTGGTAGGCGCGTGGCGCCGCCTCGCCCGGCACGCCGAGCCGGCGCGCCTCGCCGGTGCGCCCGATCGCCAGCAGCACGTGCCGCGCGCGCACGACCTCGCCGCCCGCGAGCCGGAGCGCGAGCGCGCCGCCTTCGCGCGTCACCCGCTCGGCGCGGCCGGGCCGCACGGGGATCGCGGCCGCGATGGCCTGCGCGCGGAGTTCCTCGAGCAGCGTCTCGCGCGTGGGCGCGGTGACCTGGAGCGGGCCCTCGGGCGTGAACGTGCCGGGGTAGGTGAAGATGGGCTTGCCGGCGGGGAAGTCGGCGATCGTCGCGAACGGTTCGGCGGCCTCGATCACCACGAACGCGAGCCCCAGCCGCTTCGCCTCGAGCGCCGCGGCCATGCCGGCGACGCCCGCGCCGACGATCGCGAGGTCGGTGCCGCCCGCGGCCGACGGATGCGCACGCACGTCGTCCGCGACACGGCGCGCGACGCGCGCGCCGGAATCGAGCGCGAACTTGAGCAGCGGGACGCCGGCCAGGTCGCCGGCGATCCAAAGCCCGGGGACGGCCGTGCTGCCGTCCGGCCTTACTTCGGGTAACTTCTCCACGCGCCCCGCGGGCCACCCCGTGTGCAGCCAGCGCGCGTAGCGCTTGAACATTTCGATCACGATCGCCCTCGACGTTCGGGTCCCCGCGGCTCGCGGCGCGCAGGGTACGCCCTTCCGATGCGGGATGTGACCCGCGCGTCGCCGATCCCGAAAGGTCCTGACCATGCCTCGACATCGCCGCGGCCGTCCGCACGGCGCCCGCCCCAAATCCGGCGGCGCTGTTGCCGGTGCCGCCGACGCCGGCTGGCTGCACGAACTGTCCGCGATCGCGGCCGACCCCTCGCGCTGGCCGGCGCTCGACGAGGACACGCTGCTGCTGATCGTGTTCCAGCAGTGCCTGTTCTTCGCGCATTCGGGCGACGCGGGCGCCGCCGAGGCGCTGGGCGAGCTCTACCCGCACGTGGCCGCGCGCGTCGAGCCGCGCGAGCGGCTCGACCTGCTCGAGCGCGTGACGTCCGCGGTCGAGGAAGGCGGGACGCCGGTGCCGGCCCTGCTGCCGTTCCTGCAGCACGAGCCGGACGCGTCGCTGGTCGCGCTCGCCGCGGGTTCCTACGCGACGCTCGCGCCGCTCGAGAACGGCGAGCCGCTCTCGGGGCCGCGCGCCGTGCTGCGCATGGCCGAGCACGCCGAGGACGAGGGCACGCGCGTCGGCCTGCTCCTGGGCCTGCTCGAACTGGGCGACCGGCGCGTACTGCCGCTGCTGCGCGAAGGCTGGGCGCTGCTGCCCGAGTCGGGCCGCGTGGCACTCGCGGCGATGCGGCCGTCGTCGCCGATGGCGTTCGCCGCGACCGCGGAGTTCTGGGCGGGCGCGCTGGCGGACGCCGAGGGCGAGGCGCTCGACGCCGTGGCCGGCGCGCTCGCGCGGCTCGCGGCCGCGGCCGATCCGCCGCGCGTACTCGACGTGCGCCGCAAGCTACCCGCGCACGCCGACGACGACCGCGAGACGATCGAGATCCTCACCGACCAGCCGCTCGCGGAGTTCGCGGCCACGCTCGCGGGGCCGATCGCCGCCGCCGAGGCGCGCGCCGGCATCGTGGCGTTGCGCGACGTGCGCGCGGCGTGGGGCCTGCCGCCCGCCTAGCGGCCGGGGGTCAGCGCGTCGCGGCGCGCGCGTCGCTGGCGATCGCGAGCCCGACCGCGAGCAGCACCACGATCGCGCCCGCGAACGCCGCGGGCGAAAGCCGCTCGTGCCGCACCAGCGCGCCGAGCGCGGTGGCGATGACGGGCGTGATCACCGACACGAAGCTGATCCGCACGATGCTCCAGCGCTGGATCAGCCACGCCACGGCGACGAATGCGACCACCGAGCCGAAGATCGTGAGGTAGAGGATCGGCATCCACGCGATCGCGCTCGCCGGGAGCGCGATCCGCTCGCGCAGCACGAGCGAGATCGCGAGGCAGAAGGGGACCGCGACCGCGTGCGCGATCGCGTTGGTGACGACGGGGCTGCCGCCGGGGGCGCGCTTGAGCAGTACGCCGGCCAGCGCCGCGGTCACCGCGCCGAGGAACACCGAGAGCAGCGGCAGCGGCGGCAGGTGCCCGCCCAGTTCGCCGGCGACGAGTATCCACACGCCGGCCAGTCCCACCGCGCCGGCCAGGACCTTGAGCGGGCGGATGCGCTCGAGCCCGAAGGCGTGCGCCATCGCGGCCGTCAGGAGCGGCATGGTGGCGTAGAGGATCGCGGCCACCGCCGAAGGCACGGCCTTCTCGCCCCAGTAGAGAAGCGGCAGGCTGATCCCGAAGTCGACGACCCCGAACCACAGCGCGGCGTTCCGCTGCGCGGGCGTCGGCCAGGGCTGGCGCGTCGCGAGTGCGATCGCGCCGAGCACCACCGACGCGAGCGCGAGCCGGAGCGTGGCGCCCCACACGGGCGGCAGAGTGTCGTTGCCGATCCGGATGAACAGGAACGTGCTGCCCCAGATCGCGGTGCAGATCGAGAACGCGACGAGCGGCAGCGGGCCGCCACCGCGCCGCGCGGCGGCCGGGGATTCGTTCATGCGGTGGCGGGCGCTCCCGGCGCGAATGGCACGGGACGCGGGCGGCGACGATCCATGCGCGGAACATACGCGGAGCTCCGCCCGGCGCGCCAGCCCGGCGCACCCGGAGGACGCCGGGCGGCGTCCGTCGCTTCGCGCAGGGGCGCCGCTGGCCGCGCGCGACGCGGCGCGCTACGGTGCGCGCATGGCTCAGGAGTACGTGCTTCCCGCGGGCGCCGGCATCGGCCACGTGCATCTCAAGGTCTCGGACCTCGAGGGCGCGATCGCGTTCTATCGCGACGTACTGGGGTTCGAGCTGACGGCGCGCTTCGGCGACGAGTCGGCGTTCCTTTCGGCCGGCGGCTACCACCATCACGTCGGGCTCAACACGTGGGACAGCAAGGGCGGCTCGCGGCCGCCGAAGCACGCGACCGGCCTGCACCACGTCGCGATCCGCTACCCCGACCGCGCCTCGCTCGGCCGTGCGCTGAAGCGCGTGCTCGATCGCGGCGTGCGGCTGCACGGCGCGTCGGACCACGGCGTCTGCATCTCGCTCTACCTGGCCGACCCGGACGGGAACGGCCTCGAACTCACCGCCGACACGCCACGCGAGTCGTGGCGCCGGCACGCGGACGGTGGCCTGCAGATGGTCACCGAGCCGCTCGACCTGCGGGCGTTGCTCGAGGAGGCGCTCTCGGGCGCACCCGGAACGCCGGACGGAGAGTCGCATGCGTGAAGAAGACCTGCTGCGCTTCGAGTGGCTGGCCGATCCGCGGATTTCGCCCGACGGCACGCGCGTCGCGTGGACGCGGGTGACGATCGACGCCGAGGAGGACGAGTACCGCACGAACCTGTGGATCGCGGACGTGCCCGCGCCGGGACGGGCAGCGGAGCCGCGACCGCTCACGTTCGGTGGCCGCGACAGCCAGCTGCGCTGGTCGCCCGACGGGCGCTCGCTGGCGTTCGTGCGCCGCGCCGACGCGAAGGCGAAGCCGCAGCTCCACGTGCTGCCGCTGGGCGGCGGCGAGGCCCGCGCGCTCACGAACCTCGAGGGCGGCGCGTCGTCGCCCGCGTGGTCGCCCGACGGCACGCGCCTCGCGTTCCTCTCGGGCCACAACCCGGCCGTCGACGTGAAGGACCGCCAGAAGCCCAAGCACGAGCCCGCACGCATCGTCACGAAGCCGGAGTTCCGCTGGAACGACGAGGGCTTCGTCGACGCGGAGCACATGGACCACGTGTGGGTCGTCGACCTCGCGGGCGGCGAGCCGCGCGCGCTCACGACCGGCACGCGCTTCAAGGAAGGCCCGCCCGAGTGGTCGCGCGACGGCCGCTGGATCGTGTACGCGACCGACCGCCGCGAGCAGCCGTGGTTCGGCGTGCCGATCGAGGACAACGACCTGCGCGCGGTCTCGCCCGATCTCGCCGCGCCGGTCGACGGCCAGGGCACGACGCTCGTCGCCGACATCCGCGGCCCGCTCGCCGCGTTCGCCGAGGGACCGGGCGGCCGCTGGCTCGCCGTGGGCGGCGAGCGCCCGGAGACGGTGCGCTCGTACGACCAGAACGACCTGCTGCTGCTGGAGGGCGCGTGGCCGATGACCGCCGCGCGCACGCTCACGGCCGGCGCCGATCTCGCCGTGGGCGAGGGGCTCTCGAGCGACCAGCATCCGCCGCGCGGCGGCGGCGCGCTGCCGCTGGGCTGGACCGCCGACGGCCGCGCCGTGTTCTCGTACGCGTGGCAGGGCGCCTCGCGGCTCGCCACGCTCGATCCTGCGACCGGTGCGCGCACCGACCTCACGGGCGCGCAGGGCGACGTGATCGCGGGCACGGTCTCGGCGGACGGCCGCCGCGCCGCGATCCTCGCCGGCAGCGTCGCGACGCCGGGCGAGATTCGCGTGGTGGATCTCGCGAGCGGCGATTCGACGCTGCTCGCGTCCTCCAACACCGCGCTGCTCGCCGAGTCCGACCTCGGCGAGGTCGAGGAGCTGTGGTACGAGTCGTTCGACGGCACGCGCATCCAGGGCTGGGTCGTGAAGCCGCCCGGGTTCGACCCGGCGAAGCGCTACCCGCTCGTGCTGCAGATTCACGGCGGCCCGCACGTGCCCTACGGCTTCGCGTTCTTCCACGAGTTCCGCGTGCTCGCGGCGGCCGGTTACCTGGTGCTCTACACGAACCCGCGCGGCAGCACGTCCTACGGGCAGGAATTCGCGAACTGCATCCAGTACCGCTACCCGGGCGACGACGTGAAGGACCTGATGGCGGGCGTCGACCTGCTGATCGCGCGCGGCTGGGTGGACGAGTCGCGCATGGGCGTCACCGGCGGCAGCGGCGGCGGCCTGCTCACCAACGAGATCGTGACGCGCACGGACCGCTTCCGTGCCGCGATCACGCAGCGCTGCGTCTCCGACTGGGCGGCGATGTGGTACTCGAGCGACTTCGCGCTCTTCACGCCGACCTGGTTCCGGCGCGCGCCCTACGAGGACCCGGCCGAGTTCGCGGAGCGTTCCCCGGCCTCGCGGCTCGCGAACGTGAAGACGCCGCTCATGATCCTGCACAGCGAGGAGGACTGGCGCTGCCCGATCGGCCAGGGCGAGACGATGTTCCGCGGGCTGGTGCACCAGCGCAAGCCCGTCGTCATGGTGCGCTTCCCGGGCGAGAGCCACGAACTCTCGCGCAGCGGCGTGCCGTCGCGCCGCGTGCAGAACCAGCAGCACATCCGCCGCTGGTTCGACCACTGGCTGCAGGACAAGCCGGCGCCCGAGTACTTCGCCTGACCCGCCGGAAGACGGAAGGCCCCGCCCGAGGGCGGGGCCTTCGCGTGTCCGGATCCGGCGTGCGTCAGCTCTTCTTGAGCTTCACCGCGGCCGCGAGGCAGAGCGAAGCGCCCTTCGACTTGGCGTCGACGAGCTTGATCGAGACCGTGCCGCCCTTGGAGTAGAGCACGATCGGCGTCGCGTCCTTCTCCTGGTCCTCGGCGACCACGTCGCCGTCGTCGTCGGCCACCTTGAGGTCGATGTCCTCCGCCTGGTCGTCCGCGGTCGCGACGAACGCGTAGGGACGATCCTCGAGGTTGAAGCCCGCCTGCGTCAGCGTCTGGCCTTCGCTCATGATCGAGCCGACCAGGCAGAGCTCGCCGTCGCCGTCGTGGAACGCGGCCCAGCCCAGCTTGTCGTTGATCCGCTGGCAGAGCGCGATCAGCCGGCCCGAGGCCGAGGCGAGGTTGCTCACCGGCACGTCGAAGCCGCCCGAGCGGAGCGTCGCGTAGCACAGGAAGCTGCCGCTCGTGCCCGTGCTGGCGAGCTTCATGACGACCTTGTACTTGCCGTCCTCCTTGGGCGTGAAGACGATCACCGGGTTCGAGTCCTTGGCGTCGTCCTTCGCGACCACGTCGCCGTCGCTGTCGACGAGGTACAGGTCCATGTCCTTCACGTCGTCGTCGCCGCCGCCGATGAACGCGTACTCGGTGCCGCCCGTGAGCGGGATGCGCGAGGAGACCTGCTTGCCCTCGAGGACGTAGGCACCGATGAAGCACGTGCTCGCGTCGTCCAGGCCGTACTTGGTCTTCTCGGTGATCTTGCGCACGCTCGCCATGACGCGGACCAGCGCCTGGTTGAGGTACTTGCCGGGCACCCACTCGTCCGACTTCGCGAGAGCGGCCGGAGCGAGCACGGTGACGGCGAGCGTGACGGCGAGAACGAGGGAGGCGATGCGGGGGAGGGACTTCGAGTTCGGGAGACGCACGGCTCCTCCTGTGGGGACCGCCCCGGGCACCGGATCGCGTCTCGATCCGGGCGACCATTTCGGCCCGAGCGGGAATCGCCCACAATTATCGGAAGCCCGGCCCGCCCGCTAGAGCCCGTTCTCCGGCTCCCCCGGGGCGCCTACCACTTTCGTCGGCCTCCCCGGTGCCGTCCGGGCGGAGTAGTCTGCCCGCACGCGGATCCGAGTCCCGAGTCCCGAATCCACGAGGGAACCCGTCATGAGCGACACCCCCGCAGCCGACGCGCCCCGGAGCGGAGCACCCGCCCTGGACCTGACCGAGTCGCAGAAGGCCGCCATCTCGCGCCTCGCGCGGGACGAGAACGTGATCCCGCCACCGATCGCGCTCGCGCGCGACGCGGTGCTCCCCAACGACTCGGTCGAGCGCATGCACGCGCTGCAGGACCCGGAGGGTTTCTGGGCCGAGAAGGCGAAGGCGGTCGACTGGCTCGAGCCGTGGAAGCAGGTGCTCCAGTTCGAGCCGCCGCGCCACGCGTGGTTCCTCGGCGGCAAGCTCAACGCGAGCACGAACTGCATCGACCGCCACGTCTACGGCGACCGCCGCAACAAGGCCGCGCTGCTCTGGGTGGGCGAGGACGGCGAGGAGCAGGCGTACACGTACGGGCGGCTCTACCGCGAGGTGAACCGCTTCGGCAACGCGCTCCGGCGGCTCGGGATCGGCAAGGGCGACCGCGTGATCCTCTACATGCCGCTCGTGCCGGAAGGCATCATCAGCATGCTCGCGTGTGCGCGCATCGGCGCGATCCACTCGGTCGTCTTCGCGGGCATGGGCACCGAGGCGCTGCGCTCGCGGCTCGTGGACTCGGGGGCCAAGGCGATCGTCTGCTCCGACTTCACGTGGCGGCGCGGCCGCAAGATCGCGCTCAAGCCCACGATCGACGAGGCCGTCCGCGACCTCGCCTCCGTCGAGCACGTGATCGTCCACCGGCGCGGCTCGCGCCCCGGCGACGCGCCCTACCAGTTCGACAGCGAACGCGAGCACGACTTCTACGACATCCAGCAGTCGCGCGAGATCCACTGCGAGCCCGAGGCCATGGACGCCGAGGACCCGCTGTTCATCCTCTACACCTCCGGCACGACCGGCCGCCCCAAGGGTGTCGTGCACGCGACCGGCGGCTACCTGGTCGGCGTGACCTACCTCGCGCGCGCCTTCTACCAGATCGGCGAGCGCGACATCTACTGGAGCACGTCGGACATCGGCTGGATCGTCGGCCACTCGTTCATCGTCTACGGGCCGCTGTCCGTGGGTGCCACGATCTTCTGCCGCGAGGGCGTGCCGGACTACCCGACGCCCGACGTGACGTGGGAGCTCTGCGAGCGCTTCGGCGTGAACATCATGTTCACCGCGCCGACCGCGATGCGCATGTGGATGAGCCACGGCGGCGAAGTGCCCGCGCGCTACGACCTCTCGCGCCTGCGGCTGATCGCCTGCGCGGGCGAGCCGCTGAACCCCGAGGCGCACCTCTGGGGGCAGAAGCACCTCGTCGGGCAGTCGAGCGGCTTCATCGTCGACAACTGGTGGCAGACCGAGATCGCCGCGCCCGTGCTCGGCACGCTGCCGACGTTCGAGGCGCGTCCCGGCAAGGTGGGCAAGCCCATGCCCGGCGTGGTCGCCGACATCGTGACGCCGCAGGGCGAGCCGCTGCCCGACGGCCACGGCGGCCTGCTCGTGCTGCGCCGGCCGCTGCCGTACATGCTGCGCACGGTGTGGAACGACCACGCGCGCTACGAGCACTACTGGAAGCAGGTGCCGGACTGTTACACGGCCGGCGACATCGCGGTGCGCGACCACGATGGCTACTACGCCGTGCTCGGCCGCGCCGACGACGTGCTCAACGTGGCCGGGCACCGGATCGGCACCGCGGACGTGGAGGGCTCGCTGCTGCGCCACCCGGCCGTCGCCGAGAGCGCGGTGATCGGCCTGCCGGACCCGATCAAGGGCGAGCGGATCAAGGCGTTCGTCGTGCTCAAGGCCACCGCGACGACCGGTCCCGGCCTCGTCGGGAGCCTCAAGGATCACGTGAGGCAGGACCTCGGACCCATTGCGCAGCCGTCGGATATCGAGATCCGGCCGAGCCTGCCCAAGACCCGGAGCGGCAAGATCGTGCGCCGCTACCTCAAGGCCCAGGAGCTCGGCGAGGACCCCGGCGACCTGAGCACGCTGGCCGACTGACGCGCCCGGCCGACGCCCCGGCGGCCCCGCGGCCGCCGGGGCGTTCGCGTGCGGCTCAGGGTGCGGGTGCGAGCAGCGCGTCGGCCTCGCGCGGCCAGAGCTCGGGGAACTGCACACGCAGGCGCGCGAGTTCCGCCGCCGTGCCCGGGCGCGCGAGCTGCGTGCGCAGGCCCGCCAGCGCCGCGTCGCGCGCGTCCGGCTGGCGCAGGTGCGCGGCGCTGTGCACGCGCACGACCCAGCCGAAGAGGTTCTGCGGCTGGCGCTCGTTGAGCCGCTCGGCCGCGCGCATCGCCTCGTGGTGATGGCCGCCGAGCGCCGCCGCGAGCGCCCACTCGTGCAGCGCCCGCACCTGCGGCAGCAGCTCCACCGATCGCCGCAGCGCTTCCGCGGCCGCGGCGTAGTCGCGGTTCCGCAGGTGGCGCTGGCCGACGAACTCGTACGCGAGCCCGCGCTCGGTGTCGCTGCGTTCAGGCGGACCTTCCGCGTACGCGACCACGCGCGCGATGCCGAGTTCCGGAACGGCCGCGATCGCGAGCAGGAGCAGCGTGGGCATCGCCGCGGCGGCCGCGATGGCGGGCGCGAGCCGCGCCGCGTCGCCCGCGCGGGCCGCGAGCCGCGCGAACGTCCACGCGGCGCACAGGGTCAGTGTGAGGCCGGCGGGCACGAAGACGTCCCAGTCGCGGTAGACGCCCTGCTGCGGGTGCGCGAAGCACACCATGGGTGCGAACGCCCCCACGAGCAGCGCGAACCACGCGGCCGCGTCCGCGTCGGGGTCGCCGCGGCGCAGGCGGGGCAGCGCGAACAGGGCGAGCGGCGCAAGCGGTGCGACGAGCAGCGCGGCGTTGGCGAGGTCGAGCAGGTGCAGCGGCGCGAACGCCGCGGCGAGTGGTCCGCCCGCGGCCCCGATCGCGCCGCCGCGCACGTGATGCGGCACGTCGAACGTCGCGAACGTGCGCACGAGCCGCGGTGCCAGCACGAGCAGCGTCACGACCGGCAGTGCGAGCGTGCGCGCGGCATCGAGCGCCGAGCCGCGGCGATCGCCGCCGCGCGGCAGCAGCGCGAGCCACGCGAGCGCGGGCAGCAGCAGCACCATCGAGCGGTGGAGCAGTATCCCCAGCGCCACCGCGCCTCCGGCCGCGAGCCGGCCGCGGCCGCCGCGCAACACCGAGAGCGACGCCGCGGCGAACGCCGTGACGACGAGCGCACACTCGGACGTGCCCTTGCCGAAGCCGGTGAACACCGCGAGGTGGCCGCCCAGGAACGCGGCCGCCCATGTCGCGGCGGCGACCGCGCCGCGCGCCCCGCTCGCGCGCGCGAACGCGACCGAAGCCGCGGCGAGCAGGCCGCTCTCGAGCGCGCCGCTCGCGCGCGCGATCCGCACGACGTCCTCGGCCGAGCGCGCACCCAGCGTCGCGGGCAGCAGGCCGTGCAGCCACGTGTCGAGCGGCATCGCCTGCGGGAACACGCGCCGGAACGCGTCCAGCACGAAGCCCGAGCGCATGAGCGAATCCCCGAGGAAGCTCGTGCGGTCGGGCAGGCTCGCGGCGAGCGCGGCGCCGAACGCGAAGGCGAGCATGGCGAGCAGCGGCGCCGGGAGCCGCGCCGGGACCGCGCGCACGAGCGGCATCGCCACCGCCGGCAGGAGCGCGGCCGCCGTCACGAGCCACGCGCCCCAGCCGAGTGCGGGCGGGACGAAGCGCACGAGGTCGATGCCCCAGGCCCACGCGCCCGGCGCCGCGACCGCGAACGCGCGGGCGACGACGAGCACGAAGAGCAGGATCGCGACGCCGCGCGTATCGGGCGGCGCGACGGAGGCGGGTGCGCGGGGGACGTCGCCCGCGTGGCGCACGTGGGGGGTGCGGGTCGGTCGCATGGCCTCGCGGATGCACGGCGTGGGCGTGAATGCCGGAAGCGTCCGTTGCCGGAACTGCGGCTCAGGTCGCAGGCCGGAGCATTACCCGAATGCGCGCGGGGAGAACAGGTGAAATCCACCCCGGCTCGCGCGCGCGGGCGCGCCGCGAAAACGCGACCGCCCGTGACCACGTGGGTCACGGGCGGCGCGCTGCGTGCGGCGGCAGTTCGGGTGCGGCGCTATTCGGTCGGCAGGTCCTGCTTGAGGATCGCGTCCGGCGGCGTCCAGTCCTCGTCGTCGGCGATCGTGCTCGCCATCTCGGCGACGGCTTCGGCCGGCCGACGGTAGAGGACCCCCAGCGCGAAGCGGCCGTCGCGCGCGGTCTCGACGGCGTGGTTCAGGTTCGTGGGGTCGTAGCCCTCGGGCAGCTCGTAGCTGCGCTGCAGCAGCTGGTCCGAGTAGCCGCGCGGCTGGTACGTGACGCAGCCGGCGAGCACGTGCACGAACGAGAAGCCGGGGTACTCCACGGCGTGCCGGAACATCTCGCGCATGTGCGGCATGTTGCCGGCGTGCGTGCGCGCGACGAACCCGCAGCCCGCGCTCAGCACGAGCAGCACGGGGTTCAGCGGCTGGTCGTCGGCGCCCGCGAGGCCGCGGCTCTTCTTGGACTCCATCTCCGTGGTGGGCGAGGCCTGGCCCTTGGTGAGGCCGTAGATGCCGTTGTCCATCACGATGTACGTGAGGTTCGTGTTGCGCCGCACGGCGTGCGGAATGTGGCCGAGGCCGATGCTGAAGCCGTCGCCGTCGCCGCCGACGACGATCGTCGTGAGCTCGGGGCGCGCCACCTTGAGCCCGGTCGCGATCGGCAGCGCGCGGCCGTGGATCGAGTTGAACGAGTACGCCTTCACGTAGCCCGGCAGGCGGCTCGAGCAGCCGATGCCGGAGATGACCGCGAGCTTCTCGGGAGCGACTTCGAGGTCGGCGAGCGCCTGCGTGAGGCCCTTCAGCACGCCGAAGTCGCCGCAGCCCGTGCACCAGACGGGCTGAAGGTCGGTGCGATAATCCTTGGCCTTCATGCCTTCTCCTTGGGGCTCGCGGCGAGCAGCGACGCCAGCTCGCGCATCGACAGGGGCAGACCGCCGCTGCGGGCGACGCTGCGCACACCGGTCATGTCCGTGAGGCTGGTGAGGTAGTGGTGGAACTGGCCCTGGTAGCTCAGCTCGACGACGCAGCAGTCCTTCAGTCCCGCACGCCACGCCGTGAGTGCGTCCACGGGAAACGGATGGATGATCTCGGGCAGGAACACGCGGTACTCGGGATGCTCGCGGACCCATTCCTCGAGCACGCCGTACGTGCTGCCCCACGCGATGATGCCGCGCGGAGCGTCGTCGGCGCCCAGCGTGCGGTACCAGTCCTTCGTGTCGACGGCGATCCCGTCCAGCTTGCGGAAGCGCTTCTCGCTCATCTTCTGGTGCAGGCCGGCGTCCGCGGTGGGATTGCCCTCCTCGGTGTGCTCGATGCCGGCGGCCATGTAGGTGCCGCCGGGAGTGCCGGGGACGCGGAACGCGTTCACGGGCTGGTCGCCCGTCAGCGAGAAGCGCGTCATGCCGTCCTGCGCCGACTTCCAGCGCGTGCGCGCCGGGCGGTCCTTGCGGTTCACGACCGCGTCGCGGATCTGGCGGCGCTGCGCCACGTACGCGTCCGACAGCACGAGCACGGGGAGCTGGTAGTTCTCCGCGAGCTCGAACGCGCGGTGCATGACGTCGCGGGCGTGCACGACGTCGAACACGCCGAGCACGACACGCGGGAAGTCGCCGTGGCCACCGTAGACGGCGTGGAAGAGGTCCGACTGCTCGGTGCGGCTCGGCATGCCCGTCGCCGGACCGGCGCGCTGGCAGTCGACGATGACCGTGGGCAGCTCGGCCATGCTGGCGAGGCCCATCATCTCGGTCATGAGCGAGAGCCCGGGGCCGCTCGTGGCGGTCATGCTCGGCACGCCGCCGAAGCTGGCCCCGACCACCATGCCGAGCGCCGAGATCTCGTCCTCGGCCTGCACGACGCGGCCGCCGGTGGAGGGGAGCTCGTCGATCAGCGTCTCCATCACCTCGGAAGACGGCGTGATGGGGTAGCCGGCGAAGAAGCGCAGCCCCGCCGCCATGGCGCCGCGCGCGACGGCCTCGTTGCCGGTCTCGACGACCAGCGGCACGCCGTGGCCCGCGACGCGCGGCAGCGCCGGCACGCCGGGCGTGGCGTACGCCGTGCGGAACGTGGGCATGTTGCGGTCGACCAGCGCGGGCCGGTCGGCGAAGCGTTCGCGCAGCGCCTGCTCGGCGAGCGACTCGGGCCAGCCGAGCGCGCGGCAGATCAGGGCGAGCGCCATCATGTTCTTGGGCGGTCCCGCGACCTCGACGCCGGCTTCGAACGTCGCGAACGCGTGGCGGAACGTCGGCCGCTTGCTGGCGCCGAGCCAGTCCGGCAGCTCGCCGGTGTCCTGGGCCTCGAGGATCAGCAGGCTGTCCTCGTGCAGCAGCATCGTGCCGCGGAAGCGCTTGAGGTCGGCGGCGCGGAAGCAGACGAGCACGTCGGTCGCGTCGCCCTCGTAGCAGAGCTCGCGCTCGCCGATCCGGAGCACGACGGCCGATTCGCCGCCGCGGATCTGCGGACCGTACGACTGCACGAGCACGCCGTAGAGGCCCTGATGCGCCGCCATCTTGAGCAGCAGGTCCCCGATGAGCGCGACGCCGTCACCGCCGCTGCCGGCGATGCCGATCACGATCGATCGGGACGAGGTCTGGGGCACCGTCGAGGATGGACTGGTCTCGGTGCGGGTTTCCATGTGTCTCAGGCTCCTGAAGGTTCGCCGATCTCGACGAGCTCGGGACGGGGTGACGCCCCGACCCGGTGGAGGATGGTACTGGGACAGATGTCACTGCAAGCTTCGTTGCACGAAGGCCCGTAGGCGATGCACTTCTCGTGGTCGATCAGGATCGTGCGGCCATCCCACTCGATCGCGCCGGCGGGGCACTTGGAGACGCACTTGCGGCAGGTGGTGCAGCCCACGAGGCAGGTGGCGCGCACGATCGAGGCCTTGTCGACCGCCTTGCAGGCCAGCTCGATCCGGCGGCTGCGCGGGTAGAGACGGAAGAGGTCCTTGGGGCAGACCGCGACGCAGACGGCGCAGCCGGTGCACTTGGACACGTCGACCTGCGCGATGCCGCCCTCGCCGATCTTCAGCGCGTCGAACGGGCAGGCGCGCACGCAGTCGCCGAGCCCCAGGCAGCCGTTCTTGCACGCGCGCGGGCCGCCGAACACCAGCGCGGCGGCGGCGCACGTCGGGATGCCGGCGTACTCGGCCTCCTCGCGCGCGTAGGCGCTCGTGCCGTGGCAGGTCATGACCACGATCCGGTCCTGCACGGCGCCGGCCGCCTTGCCGGTCAGCTGCGCGATCGCGGCGGCCACGCCCGCACCGCCCGGGATGCACAGGCTCGGCGACACGTTCGCGCCGTCGACCACCGCTTCGGCGTACGCGGTGCAGCCCGCGTAGCCGCAGGCGCCGCAGTTGGCGGACGGCAGCCGGTCGCGTACCTGGTCGACCAGCGGGTTGCTGGCCACCTTGAACCGCTCGGCGGCGCCGCCCAGGGCGATGCCGAACACCAGCCCGAGCGAGGAGAAGACCCCGAGCCCCCACAGCGCCACACCCATCGCCCCGTGATCCATGATCTCCTACCGGAAGAAGTCCAGGCCCGAGAAGCCCATGAACGCGAGCGCGAACAACCCGGCGAGCGCGAACGCGATGGGCAGGCCTTCGAAGCTCTTCGGCACGCGCGCCAGTTCCATCTTCTCGCGTGCACACGACATCAGGAACAGCGCCAGCGCGAAGCCGAGGCCCGAACCGAGTGCGAGCGCGAACGCCTCGGCGAACGAGGCGTGCGAGCCGGCGTTGAGCAGCGGCACCGCGAGGATGATGCAGTTGGTCGTGATCAGCATCAGGTAGACGCCGAAACCCTTGTGCAGGGCGGGGTGCGTCTTCTTGAGCATCGTGTCGAGGAACTGCACGACCGCGGCCACGGTGCCGATGAACACGAGCACCTGCAGGAACCCGAGGCCGAGCGGCCGCAGCAGGAACGTGTCCACGGCCCACGACGACATGGCGGTGAAGATCATCACGGCGGTGAACGTGATGCCCATGCCGACGGCGGTGGCGGTGCGCTTGCTGACGCCGAAGAAGATGCAGAGCCCGAGGTAGCGCGTGAACACGAAATTGTTGATCAGCGCCGACGACAGGAACACCGACAGCAGGAGCGCCCACGTCGACGGCGCGACGTCGCGCGAGAGCGGCGGATCCTGCACGTCGAGGTGGTAGCGGTCCGACGCCCTCAGCGTCGAGCCCACGGTGAGCGTGACCCGGCCGTCGGGCTCCGCCTGCACCGCGGTGACCGGGAGCGGCGCGTCGGGCGCGGCGCCCTCGGTGAAGCGGAAGTTGCCGGCGTCCGTGCGGGCGATGGGACCGTCGAACAGCAGTTTCACCTTGTCGGGCGAGACGACCTTCGCCGACTGCAGCACGCCGCCCGCATGGGTCGGCACCGGCGGCAGCGCGGCCAGGCGCAGGCCCGGCAGGGCGAAGAGCGCGATCAGCGCCACGGGCGCGAGCGCGACGACGGGCGTGAGGCGCAGGTTAGCCATGGTGACCTCCGCCGGACGCCGGGCGCTTCACGTCGCCGGAGACCGCCCGCTCGATGCGGTTGAAGAACGCCATGAGGAGCGCGATCGAGAAGAAGCCGCCCGCGGGAAGCGCGAAGAAGAGGAGCGGCTTGCCGTGCAGCAGCGGGATGCCGGCGAACGAGCCGTTGCCGAGCAGCTCGCGCAGCGCGCCGATCACGACCAGCGCGAGCATGAAGCCGAGCCCCATGCCGAGTCCGTCGAAGAAGGAGGGGACGAGCGGCTGGCGCGAAGCGAACACCTCGAGCCGCGAGATGATGATCGCGAACGCCACGATGAGCTTGATGTAGAGCCCGACCTGCGCGTAGAGCGCAGGGGTGAAGGCCGAGAGCGTCATGTCGATCGCGCTCACCCAGATGGCGATGATGATCGTGTAGACCGGGATGCGGACGCGCGGGTGGATCGCGCCGCGGACGAGTGCCACGGTGACGCTCGAGAGCACCTGCACGGCCAGCACCGCGACGCCGAGGATGAAGCCGTTCAGCACCGTCGTGGTCACGGCCACGGCGGGGCAGAGCGAGAGCGCCAGGCGGAACACCGGGTTCTCGGCGAGGATGCCGTTCACGAGCAGCTGCAGCGCGCCCGGCGGGCGCGCGGTGTCGGGGGTCGCGCTCACTTCGAGCCTCCCAGCTGCGGGGCCAGCAGCGCCCAGCGGCGGCGGAAGTGGTCCACGGTGGTGCGCACGCCGCGCGTCAGCGCGCGGCTCGAGATGGTGGCGCCGGTGACGGCGTAGATCGGCTTGCCGGCCTCGCGCGCGATCAGGGTGGCGTTCCGGCCCTGCCACTCGCCGGACGCCTCCGACGCGATCGAGCCCAGCGCGGCGCGCCAGTCCTCGGGCATCGGGTCGCGCGTCACGTCGATCGACGCGATGCGGTCGGCGGTGCGGCCGACGAACTGGCCCTGGAACCACGAGGTCGCGACCTCGGCCCCGAGCCCGGGATCTTCCTCGTGCTCGAGCACCTTCACGCCCTGCACGACGAACGCCGTATCCATGGCCACGAAGAAGCGGATGCGGTTCTTGTAGCCGCGCGTCTCACCCTCGATCACGAAGCCGGCGGGGGTGCCGCCGCGTTCGGCCACGAACAGCCGGCCGAGCGGCTGCAGGTCCTTCGCCTCCTCGGCCGGAGCGTCCGCGCGCGACGAGCGCAGCGCGCCGTCGAGCGTGAACACGAGCTCGTGCACCGGGGCCTTCTCGTCGCCGTAGGGTTTGGCGCGATAGACGACCTCGCGCCGCGTGGGGGCGAGGAACTGCTTCACCTCGAGCACCGTCGCGTCGCCGCCCAGCGCCAGCAGGCTCGTGACGGCGTTGCGTTCGCCGGCGAGCCGGGCCGCCGCCTGGTAGCGTTCGGTGCCCATGTAGACGCCGCCGAGGATGATCGCGCCGAGCGCGCACACCGCGGTCAGGTTGAGCGCGATGCGGACGATCTCGCGCGGGTTCATGGGCGTGCGGGGCGCGCCCTCGATGTTCACCAGCTGGTCGCTCACGACGGGCTCCCCGCGGTCGCCACGCGGCGCGGCCGGAACCAGAGGTCCAGCGCGGGCGCCATGGCGTTGGCGATCAGGATCGCGTAGCAGATGCCCTCCGGGTAGCCGCCGTAGACGCGGATCACGCCGGTCAGGAGCCCCACGATCAGTCCGAAGACGATGCGGCCGTTGCGCGAGGTGGGCGAGGTCACGTAGTCCGTGGCCATGTAGAACGCCCCGAGCCAGAGGCCGCCGCTCATCAGGTGCAGCACCGGCAGGCCGGTGTGCAGCGTCGACAGCGCGACGCCGGCGAGCACGCTGAGCGGAATGGTGAGCTGGATGATCCGGCGTGCGAGCAGCACCGCGGCGCCGACGGCGATCAGCAGCAGCGAGACCTCGCCGATCGAGCCGGGCCGGAAGCCCAGCGCGAGCGCCTTCCACGTGCCGGCGGGACTCGCGATCACCTCGAGCGCCGCCGCGAGGCCACGCTCCTTGAGCACCGCGAGCGGCGTGGCGGTGGTGATCGCGTCGAGGTGCGCGCCGAACCACGGCCGCGGCTGCGCCCAGCCCGACGTCATCGCGAGCGGGAACGTGGCCATGAGGAACGCGCGGCCGAGCAGTGCGGGGTTGAAGAGGTTGAAGCCCAGCCCGCCGAAGATCATCTTGCCGAGCGCGATCGCGAAGATCGCACCGAGGAACGCCTCCCACGCCGGCAGGCGCGGCGGCAGCGTGAGCGCGAGCAGCAGGCCGGTGCAGACGGCGCTGCCGTCCGCGAGCGTCGCGCGGCGCTTGAGCATGCGGCTCGCCGCCCATTCGGCGCCGGCCGCTCCCGCGATCGATGCGAGCACGACCGCGAGCGCGTTCCACCCGAACACGTACACGCCCCAGAGCGCGGCGGGCGCGAGCGAGCCGTTGACCCACCACATGATCCGCGAGGTGCTCTCCTCGACGTGCAGGTGCGGGCCCGGCGTGAGGACGAAGGTGCGGTCGGTCTCGCTCACGACGCCCTCCGCGTGTCGGCGGCGCGTCGCAGCGCGCCCTTGGCCACCTGCATGAACTGGACGAGCGGCCGTCCGGCGGGGCAGACGTAGCTGCAGCAGCCGCACTCGTAGCAGTCGAGCGCGCCGTGACGCTCGGTGTCGAGCGTGCGCCCGGCTTCGACGCGAATCGAGACCTGGTCGGGCTCGAGCCCGAGCGGGCAGGCGTCGAGGCAGCGGCCGCAGCGGATGCAGGCGCCGAAGCCGTCCTCGAGCGGGCCCTTGCCCGTGAGCAGGACGAGCCCGTTCATGCCCTTGATGAGCGGCACGTCGAGCCGCGGCAGCGCGCGGCCCATCATCGGGCCGCCCGCGACCATGCGCGTGGCGTCGGGCGAGAGCCCGCCGCAGAACTCGACCACGTCGCTGAGCGACACGCCGAGCGGGACCTGCACGTTGCGCGGGTCCTTCACGCCCGGACCGGTCACGGTGAGCACGCGGTCGAGCAGCGGCTTGCGGTAGCGCAGCGCGTCGTGCACCGCCATCGCGGTGGCGACGTTCTGCACGAGCACGCCGACCGCCGACGGCAGCTTGCGCGGCGGCACCGTGCGCCCGGTGACGGCGAACACGAGCTGCTTCTCGGCGCCCTGCGGGTAGCGCGCGAGGCAGGGCACGATGTCGACGGGCATGCGGTCGCCCGCGGCCGCGACGGCGTGCGCGGCGTCGCGCAGCGCCTGCATGGCGTCAGGCTTGTCGGACTCGACGCCGAACTGCACGCGCGCCGCGCCGACCACGCGCGCGATCGCGAGCGAGCCTTCGACGATCTCGCGCGGGTGCGCGAGCATGAGCCGGTAGTCGCTGGTCAGGTACGGTTCGCACTCGGCGCCGTTCATCACCAGCGTGTCGACCTTGCTGTCGATCGCGAACTCGAGCTTGCGCCAGGTGGGGAAGGCCGCGCCGCCCAGGCCGACGATGCCGGCCTCGCGGATGCGCGCGATCGCTTCTTCCCGTGGCAGCGTCCGCCACTCGGGATCCTCGGGGAACTCGAGCTCGGGGCCCGCTTCGGCGTTGGCCGCGATCGCGATCGACATGGCCATCGCCATCGTCGGGTGCGTGCGCTTCTCGACGGGGCGGATCTTGCCGCTGATCGGTGCGTGCAGCGGCACGCCGGTCTTGCCGCCGTCGGCGATCTTCTGCCCGCGGCGCACCATCTCGTTCTTCTTCACGATCGGCTCGCTCGCGTCGCCCAGGCACTGCGACAGCGGCAGCACGACCTCGGCCGGAGTGGGCAGGACGTCGATCGCCTTGCCCGAAGTGGCTTCCTTGTGGGGTCCGGGGTGGATGCCCCCGCGCCCGAACGTGTGCATCCCGCCCGTTCCGTGGCTCATGCCGCTCACCCGATGAAGTGGGTTTCGAGCACGCCCGGGACGATCTCGCCGACGCGCGCGCCGGCCAGGAACGCGATGGAGCTGCCGTTGTCCGAGTCGAATCCCGAGGCCGCGTGCACGGTGGCGCTCAGGTGCGGGTTCGCGGGCCGTCCGCGCACGGCGTCGAGCAGGTGCCCGACGCGGACGCCGTCGAGGTCCTCCCACTGCTCGTAGTTGCCGCTGGTGGCCACGGCGCTGTCGTGCAGCGTGAACACGCGGTCCACCGCGGCGGTCTTCGGGTGCACCACGCCGACGCGCCAGCCTTCGGCGCCGTCCTCGGGGCGGCCCATGCCATACACGTTGCGGCCCACGTCGACGAGCGCATCGGTCACGCCGGCGGCGCGCAACGCGTCGACCGCACGGTCGACCGCCCAGCCCTTGCCGATCGCGCCCAGGTCGAGCGCGGCGCCGCGGCGGGTCAGTCCCAGCGTTCCGGCGGCGCGGTCGAGCGCGACGTACTTCGCGCCCACGGCGTCGAGCGCGGCGGCGATCTCGCGGTCGGACGGCAGGTGCGTGCGCTTCGGGCCGTAGAAGCCGAACGCGCGCATGAGCGGCAGCACGGTGGGATCGTAGACGCCCTGCGTGCGGAACGAGCAGCGCGTCGCGCGCTCGACCACGTCGAGCAGCGCCGCGCTCACCGGCACGGCGCGTTCGCCGGCGGCGGCGTTGACACGCGCGAGCTCGCTGTCCGCGCGGTGGACGCTCATCTGGGCGTCGACGAGCGCGATCGCCTCGAAGGCGCGCGCGATCGCGCGCTCGGCGAGCGCGGGGTCCGGGTGCCGGACGACGATCCGCACCCAGGTGCCGAGCGCCGCGCGCGAGGATTCGACGCGCGAGCGGCCGCCGAAGCGGGCCAGCGCGGGGATGCGGGTGAGGAGCGGAGCGGCGGCTGCCGCGCCCGCGAGGGCGCCCATGCTCAACAGAAAGCGCCGGCGGCTGACCTGCGGCGTCGGCGCGGCTTCCGGCTGCGGGGCTCCATGTAACGAATTTTCAGGGACGCGCGACATCGGGCGGCTGTCCTCCGGATGGATCGAATACGGCTCGCCAGCGTGAATTGAGCGTTTCACCACCCGATCTAGCATAGGTTATGCGAGGGATCCTCCTGCGTCCGGCGATTCCGCCGGTTGGGAGTGGAACCAGCCGAAAAACGAGAGGAGATAGTTCCATGGGCCAGCTGCCCGAATTCTTTGTCGATCAAGACCTTTGCACCGAATGCGGCGACTGCATCAAGGCCGTGCCGCAGGCGTTCCGCAAGGTCGAAGGTGAAGAAGTCGCCGAGGTTTACCAGTGGGCGCTCGACGAGGCCCTCATGCCAAAGGTTCAGCAAATCATGACGGATTGTCCTGGCAAGGCGATCCTCTGGAAGAAGAAGTAGGCCGATCATGCGAGTGCTCGAGCCCCGGAAGATCCTCGAGGAGGGCGTTCTCGAGGTCCGTGGCGACGGCAAGGCGGGTGGAGGGCTGGTCCTGGCGTTCCAGAGCCTGGCGGCCCTCTTCTCGAGCCTTCCCGACAGCCACGTCCAGGAATGGCCCTTTTTCAGCTCCGCGCGCCGAGGTGCGAACATCCGTTCGTTCCTGCGCGTGAGCGCGAAGCCGATCGACGTCGGCTGCGAAGTGACGCGGCCCGTCGTGACGCTGCTCATGGACGAGGCGGCTGCCCAGGCCACCGACTTCGCCGACGGCGTGCCGCACGGCGGCACCTTCGTGATCAACACGCGCCGCACGCCCGAGGAGTGCGCGAAGCACTTCCACCTCTCCGGCCGCGTCATGACGGTGCCCGGTGACGACATCGGCACCAAGCACCTCAAGCACGCGATCGGCAACGTCTCCGCGTACGTCGCCATGGTCGAGGCCATCGGTGGCCTGCCCGTGCAGACGGTCGTCGACGTGTTCCTCGGCCAGCTCAAGAAGCGCCGCATCCCGGACGTGCTCATCGAGCGCAACCGGGAAGCGCTGCTGGCCACCAAGGACGCGATCCGTTCCGGCATCTTCGACGAGGCCCGCCCCGGCGATCACCAGAGCACCGCGTTCGCGGGCTACGGCGAGCTGCCGCTCGGCGCCCAGACGCGCCTGCGCCTCGCCCAGACCAACAAGACCTCGACCTACGCGCGGAGCGGCTTCCGGCTGGTGTTCGAGGACCCGAACCTCGCCTGCACGGGCTGCTCGCACTGCATCACGAACTGCCCCGAAGGCATCATTCGCTGGCAGCCGGACGAGGCGCGCGGCGTGCTCGTCACGGGTGCGGACGTGAGCCAGTTCTGCAAGCTCTGCGGCGAATGCATCGAGATCTGCCCGGAGAAGCTCTTCAAGGAAGGCAAGTACGAAGAGTCCTGGGACGACGCTCCGGCCGAGGAGGTCACCAAATGAGCACGTCCACGTTGGGGCCCGTCTCGCGGGTCGCGACGCCGTCGGGTGAGCGGTACGACGGCATCATCGACCTCGCGAAGGTGCGGGCGGCGCACGTGCCCTTCTACACGACGCGCGAAGCGCTGACGGCCGACGGCAACACGGCCGCCGCGATCGCGACGCTGCAGATGTGGCGCGCGATCATCTATCCCGGCTTCCCGATCACGCCCTCGACCAAGTGGATCGAGACCGTGGCGGCGAAGGTGGGCGCCCAGAAGGGCACGGCCAAGCGCGTCAAGCTGCTCGAGGCCGAGCACGCCGTCGCCGACTACATGGTCGGCTCGGCCGGCGCCTGCCGCGACCTGATCGTCTCCACGGCGACCAGCTCGGTGGGCCTCGATCACATGACCGAGACCACGCGCTCGCTGGGCGCGTCGGGGTTCGGCAACGTCATGATCGTGAACGTCTATCGCGCGACGGCCAACTTCCCGCTGTGCATCGAGGGCGATCCGTCGGACGCACTCGCGCACCGGGACGACGGCTTCATCCAGATCTGCGCGCGCGGCAAGCAGCAGATCTACGACACCGTGATCCAGGCGCCCTGCCTCGGCATGCATCCGGACGTGATGACCCCGACGATGCCCGGCTACTACGGCATCAAGGACAGCCACCGGAACGCCAAGCTGTGGATCGAGTCGGACGCCGACGTGAACGCGTTCCAGGACCGCTGGATCAAGCCCTGCGTGCTGCCCGGCACCATCAACGGCGACACGGCCATGGGCAACTGCGTGACGAGCCGGTGGTTCCAGGGCTTCAAGATCGCGCAGAAGCGGCGCATCGAGAACGTGCTCGAGCTGCTGCCCCAGATCGGCGCCGATTTCGAGCGCACGTTCGGGCGGCCCGGCCTCGCGTTCTTCGACGAAGTGGGTTTCCGCGGTGACGAATCGGTCGACGTGGCCGTCGTCAGCATGGGCCCCGACTTCGGCACGTTCGAGTCGGTGCGCGAGGCGTGGGCGGCGAAGAATGGCAAGAGTGTCGCCGGCATCGCCATCCGCCTGCTGAATCCGTTCCCGCGCGAAGCCGTCCGCAAGCGGCTCGCGAAGGCCAAGGTCGTGCTGGTCGTGAACCAGGCGCACCACTCGGGCCGCGGCCACCTCACGCTGGACATCGCCGACGCGCTGTCCGGTGTGGACAACCCGCCGCGCATCGTCAGCGCCTTCGCCGGCATGGGCGGCGCGGACGTGTCCGAGGCGACCTGGGAAGCGATGCTCGACGAAGGGCGCGACGCGCTCACCGCGGCTCCGAAGCAGCCCTACATGGTCTTCCACGAAGGAGCGAGGCTATGAGCGGCTACAAGGAAACCGCGCTGAAGGAGAGCTGCTTCCGGCCCGGCTCGACGCTCTGTCCCGGCTGCATGGAGTCGGTCGCGTTCCAGAACATCGGCCGCGTGACGGACAACGGCATCAAGACGATCTTCTCGATCGGCACCTCGTGCGCCGAGGTCTCCACGCTGGCGTTCCCGAACGTCGTGGCGTGGGGCCGTGGCGACGAGCCATCGGACGACTGGTCCAAGTCGTTCGCGATCCTCCACAACGTGTTCGAATCGGCGCCGACGCTGGCCGAAGCGACGCGCGACGTGGCGGACCAGCTGACGACCATCGGCGCTCTCGAGCGTCCGGTGCAGATCATCTCCGCGGCCGGTGACGGCGGCTCGCTGGCCATCGGCCTGCGCAGCCTGCTGCACACGATCCACCGCCGCGCGCGGATCACGATCGTCGTGCTCGTGAACGAGATCTTCGCCAACACGGGGTTCCAGTACAGCCCGGCCACGATGCCCTACGCGGACACCAGCACCACGCCCGCGGACGGCGCGCCCGGCAACCTGAACCCGCCGCTCGATTACATCCACCTCGCCATCGCGGCAGGGGCGGGCATGGTCGCCCAGCTCTCGCCCGCGCACGGCAAGATGTTCGTGAAGACCATCGAGCGCTCGCTCGAAGTCGAGGGCACGGCGGTGATCTTCATCCCGGCGCCCTGCATCTCCGGGTGGAAGTTCGAGGACGGGCAGACGGTCGAACTGGCGCTCCTCGGCGCGCGCTCGGGCGTGTTCCCGGCGTTCGTCTGGGAGAAGGGCAAGGGCGGCTCTGTGAAGGATTGTTCGCTGGACGCTTCCGAGCGACCCAGCATCGAACAGTTCCTCGGCGAGCAGCGCCGCTTCGCCCACCTGGTCGGCAAGGACAAGTCGACGGGCGAGATCAAGGTCAAGCCCGGCCAGGAAGAGAACATCGAACGCCTCCGCGGCTGGGTGCAGTCCAACGTGGAGCGGATGTACTCGCTGGCAGCGCTGAAGTAGCCGTTCTTGCTGCAAGAGTATTCCTGCGGTCCACGGCAGTTTCTGCCGCACGCGCGAACGCCGGACGGGAGCGATCCCGTCCGGCGATTTGTTTATGGCGATTGCTTGGTGCTCAGGCGCTCGTGTGCGCACGGCCTCGCGCGAGCGTGTCCAACATGCCTCAAGGCATGTTTCGTTCGCTGGCGTCGAACAAGCGCGCACTCGCGTGACAACACTCGGACCTGTACCCGCCCCGGGGCGGGTACAGGTCCGGGGAGTGTCATGCGGCCTATTCGTGGGGCGTTGGGCCGACGCGCGTGCTCATGCCGGTGTCTCGCGCCTACTTCGCCCGCGCGTACTGCTTCGGCCACGCGACGTCCGCGCCGAGCGCCTTCGCGGCGCGCAGCGGCCAGTGTGGGTCGCGCAAGAGTTCGCGGGCGAGCAGGACGACGTCGGCCTGACCGTCGCGCACGATCGCTTCGGCCTGCTCCGGCTGCGTGATCAGGCCGACGGCGCCCGTGGCGATGCCGGCTTCGCGCTTCACGCGTTCGGCGAACGGCACCTGGTAGCCGGGACCGAGCGCGATCTTCTGCCACGGCACCACGCCGCCGCTCGAGACGTCGATCAGGTCCACGCCGAGCTCGCGCAGCTGCGCCGAGAGCCGCACGGTCTGCTCCACGTCCCAGCCGCCGTCGGCCCAGTCGGTGGCCGAGAGCCGCACCCACACGGGCAGCTCCTCGGGCCACTCGCCGCGCACGGCGCGCGTCACTTCGAGCACGAAGCGCGTGCGATTCTCGAATGAGCCTCCCCAGCGATCGGTACGAGTATTCACGAGCGGGGACAGGAACTGGTGCGCCAGGTAGCCGTGCGCGCCATGAATCTCGGCGACCTTGAAGCCCGCGGCCAGGGCGCGCCGTGCGCCGACTCGGAACGCTTCGATCACGCGCTCGATGGCGCTTTCATCCAACGCCGCAGGCACGGGGTAGCCCTCGTTCCACGGCGTCGCCGACGGCCCCACCACGTCCCAGCCACCGGCCTCGCGGCTCACGGGGCCGCCGCCTTCCCAGGGCGCCCCAGTGCACGCCTTGCGGCCCGCGTGCGCGAGCTGGATCGCGGGGATCGCGCCCTGCGAGTCGACGAAGCGCGTGATCGGCGCGAACGAGCGCGCCTGCTCGTCGGTCCAGATCCCGAGATCGCCGGGGGAGATGCGGCCTTCGGGCAGCACCGACGTCGCTTCCTGCATGACCACGCCTGCGCCACCCGCGGCGAACGCGCCGTAGTGCACCAGGTGCCAGTCCTGCGCGAGCCCATCGCGGCCCGAGTACTGGCACATGGGGGAGACGATGATGCGATTGCGCAGCGCCAGCGTGCGTTGGCGAAGTGGCGAGAAGAGTGTGGCCGTGCTCATGCGAGAACCTCGGGATTCCAGCGTGCGAAACGCGCCCGCGGCGGTGTGAGCCGCGCGGGCGCGGGAAGAGTCGTATGCGAGCCGTGATTCTAGAGCTTCTGCCGCATCACGTCGCACCAGGTCCCGAAGAGCCGCAGTGCGCGGTCGGCGGTGCGGAACGTCGGGATGCCGGCGGCTTCGAGTGCGCGCGCCATCGGATCGTACAGCGGGCCCGCGTCGACGATCACGACCCAGGGCTTTACGTGCTCGCGCCAGAGCTTCGCGAACCGGTCCACGATGCCGCCCGCGCGCGTCACGTCGTCGCCGTGGCCGGGGCCTGCGGCGAGCGTGTTCAAGGCCTGCGTCATCGGCACGCAGCCGATCACCGCAGCGTCCACGCCGGGATCGTCGAGCAGCGCACGCACGATCGTCTCGTAGCCCTCGTCGCCCAGCAGCGGCGTCACGTCCATCGGATTCCGCGTCGCCACGATGCCCGCGAGCCTCGCCTTCGCGAGCGTCGCGTCCAGCTTCGCGCGCGTCGCGTCGGCGAAGGGCGCGAGCGTGAACGAGCCCAGGCGGTCCGCGATCGCCACCGCCTCGAAGCCGGCGTTGGACATCGCCCCGAGCCGCATGCCTTCCGGCGCGCGGCCGCGCAGTCGCGTGAAGAGCCGGACGAGGTCCTCGAAGTCGTCCAGCGTCTCGGCCACCACGGCGCCCGCCGCACGCGCGAGCGCGCGCGCCACGGTGAAGTCGCCGGCGACCGCCGCCGTGTGGCTGGCGGCGGCCGCGGCACCTGCGGACGTGCGGCCCGCGAGGTAGAGGATGACCGGACGGCCCTCGCGCACGAACGACTCCACGATGCGCGTGAAGCGGGCGCCGTCCAGCGGCCGGAAGCCCTCGAGGTAGATCGCCACCGCCTCGACGCGCCGGTCCTCGATCAGGTACTCGAGGTAGTCGGCCACCGTCAGGTCCATCTGGTTGCCGATCGTGATCGTGTAGAGCGGCTGGACGTCGGCCAGCTTGCTCGTCTTGCTCACCGCGAACGCGCCGCTGCCCGTCACCATCGCGAGCGGGTCCGGCTCCGTCAGCGGGCGCGGCAGCTTGCTCTCGGGAATGAACAGCGTATCGAAGCGCCCCGGGCGCGAGCGCACGCCGAGGCAGTTGCCGCCGTTCACCACCGGGCCGCCCCAGGCGGTCGCGCGCGCCCGCGCGAGCGCGTCGCGCATCTCGGCCACCAGCGGCTTCGCGTCCGGGTTCTCGTCGAGCCCGCCCGGGATCAGCACCACGCTCTCGGCGCGGTGCTGCTCGGCGGTCTCGATCAGCGCCTCCACGGCCTGCGCGGCCGAGACGCTCAGCACCAGCAGGTCGACCGGCTCGGGCAGGTCGGCGAGCGAACCCACGCAGCGGCAGCCGTCGATGCGGTCCGCGTCGGGTTTCACGACCGTGATCGCCTCGGCGTCGAACCCCTCACGCAGCACGTTCTGCAGGATGATGCGTCCGGGGTTCAGGTTCTTCTCGGAAACGCCCATCACGGCGATCGAGCGCGGCTCGAGCAGCGCCCGCACGCGGTGCACGGGGCGCGGCGGCGCCGGCAGCTCGCGCACGCTCGCGAACGAGCCCAGCGCGTCCAGCGCCACCAGGCGGCCGTCGGAGACGACGAGCGGGTTCACCTCGAACTCGGCGATCGCGCTCGCCTCGCGTGCGCGCGCCAGCTTGAGCATGCGGCGCACCGCATCGATCAGCGCCTCGCGCGGCAGCAGCGGCTTCTGGCCGCGCTGCGGCTCGGTCGCGAGCCGGGCGGGGGCGAAGCGGGCGATCGTCTCCTCGAGCACGCGCTCGCGCGCCAGCTCGGGCGCGAACACCGCCAGCGACTCGCCGTCGCGCAGCGCGCGGGCCAGGAACTCCGCGTGCACGCCGCCGGGGCCCAGCGTCACCACCGGGCCGAAGTCGCGCGTGTGGCGCAGGCCGAGCAGGAACTCCGAGCCGGGGCCGCTCGCGTGCGGCACGAACTCGCAGAGCAGGAAGCCCTGCAGGCCCTTGTCGCCGAGCCGCAGTTCCATCTCGCGCGCCGCCGCCGCGACGGTGGTGGAGCGGTTGGGCAGCACGGCCACCGCGCCCGCGTCCGTCTTGTGCGGCAGCTGCGGCGAGACCGCCTTGAGCACCACGCGCTCGCCCGGCACCGATGGCCACGGCATGCGCGCGATTTCCGCCGCGTCGCGTGCGAGCACGCGGCGGGGGAGATCGAAGCCGAGCAGGCCGAGGATGTCGAGGCCTTCGGGCTCCAGCAGCACGCCTTCGGGGCGGCGGCTGGCGCGTTCGAGGATCGAACCGAGCGTCGGAGCTGCGGCGGGCGATGCCGAACGTGCGTTCACTGGGCGGCCCGCCTCCCCGCGGCGAAGGCCGCGCGGTTGGCCGCCAGCGTCGCTTCACCCTTGCGCGCGAACGTCGCCTCGACCGCCTGCACCAGCGACTCCGGCTGGACCGGCAGCCGGTGGGACGCCGCACCCACCATCACCGTGTTCACCGCGAGCACGTCGCCCGACTCCTCGGCGAGCCGTTCGGCCTCGACCACGATCGCGTGTGGCAGGGCGCGGATGCGCTGCAGGATCGTCTCCGTGTCCGGGTAGTCGGGAATGTTCACGAAGGCGTTGGCCGAGGTCACGAGCGTGCCCTGCGGCGACAGCCACGCGACGTAGCGCAACGATTCGATCGGCTCGAGCGAGAGGATCAGGTCGGCCGCGCCCTGCGGGATCAGGTCACTCTCGATCGGACCGTCCGAGAGCCGCAGGTGCGCCTGCACGGCACCGCCGCGCTGCGCCATCCCGTGCACTTCGGACTGCTTGGCGTGCAACCCCTCGGTCATCGCCGCGCGGCCGATCAGCGCCGCCATCGACAGCACGCCCTGTCCGCCCACGCCCGCCAGCACGATGTCGTACTTCATGACGCCACCACCTCTGCGTTCCGCGCGCGCTTCTTCGCGGCCACCTTGCATTCGCGCACCGCGATCACCACCGAGAGCCCCACGTGGTCCATCTCGCCCTTCAGCACCGCGGCGTTCTCGTGCACCTTGCGCGGGTGCGCGTCGACCACGTGCAGGTGCGCCGGGTCGACGCCCGCGCCCAGCACGAGGTCGCGCAGGCGGGAGGAGGGCACGAGCGGATCCTGCACGCCCGTCATCGCCGTCGCCTGGTTGTCGAGGATGATCAGGGTCATGTTCGCGTTCGCCGCTGCGGCGTCCACGAGGCCCGGCACGCCCGAATGCATGAACGTGCCGTCGCCGATCACGGCCACGACGGGTGAGAAGCCCGCTTCGGCCGCACCGCGCGCCATGCCGATCGAGGCGCCCATGCAGACGCAGGACTCGATCGCCGACCACGGCGGCAGCGCGCCCAGCGTGTAGCAGCCGATGTCCGCGGTGACCATCGTGGCGCCATAGCCCGCGAGCGCTTCCTTGAGCGCGTTGTACGCGTGGCCGTGCGGGCAGCCCTGGCAGAGCTGCGGTGGGCGGTTGGGGAGCACCAGGCCTTCGAGCCCCATCGCGGGCCGCGGTGCGATGCCGAGCGACTTGCGCACGATCTCGGGCGAGAGCTCGCCCGCGGCCGGCACGTCGCCGCTCATGCGGCCGAGCACCGGCGTGTTCGTGGGCAGGAGTCCGCGCATGAGCCGCTCGACGTAGGGATAGCCGTCCTCGAGCACCAGCACCCGCTCGCAGTGTGCCGCCAGCGCGCGCACCTTGTCGGCGGGAATCGGGTACGCGCCGATGTGCAGGTGCGACGGTTCCCAGCCCAGGTCGGCGAGGTTCTCGCGCAGGTAGTTGCGCGCGATACCGGTGGTGATGATGCCGAGGTCGCGCCGGGCGGCGTTCAGCACGAGCGGGTTCCACGGCGAGTTCGCCATGGTCTCGGAGATCTCGGCCTGCTTCTCGAGCAGGGACGCCCACTGCTTGCGCGCGTTGCCCGGCAGCAGCACCCACGTGTTCTTCTGCGGCGCCTTGCGGATCGGGTTGGGCTCGCGCGCGTCCCGCGTCTCGACCATCGTGCGGCTGTGCGAGAGCCGCGTGACGAGGCGCATGACCACCGGCACGCCGAAGCGCTCCGAGAGCTCGAACGCCTCGCGCGTCATGTCGTACGCCTCCTGCTGCGTCGCCGGCTCGAGGCACGGCACGCGCGCGAAGTCGGCGTACCAGCGCGTGTCCTGTTCGTTCTGCGAGCTGTGCATGCCCGGGTCGTCGGCCACGGCCACGACCAGGCCGCCGTGCGTCGAGACCAGCGCCGAGTTCATGAACGGGTCCGCGGCCACGTTGAGCCCGACGTGCTTCATCGACACGAGCGCGCGCCGGCCCGCGAAGCAGGTGCCGAGCGCGGCCTCGTAGGCCGTCTTCTCGTTCGCGCACCAAGCCGCATGCGGCCCGCCGTGGCGGGCCTGGTGGTCGAGCAGGAACTCGGTGATCTCGGTGGACGGCGTGCCCGGGTAGGCGTAGGCGGCGGTCAGCCCGGCATGGATCGCCCCGAGCGCGACGGCCTCGTCTCCCAACAGGATTCGCGACGGCATGGCGGAGGACTCCCTCGGTTCGCGGCGGGCCCTGCCACGGGGGCAGCGGGGCCGGAATGCACACGAATGCGTGAGAGCAGAGGGCGTGCCGTTTCGGCATGGGTCGTGACGCGTTGTGCGGCAACGGGTTGCGGTCGTCGATTCGAGCGGGCGGGCCGCGGATCATGCAGAGAGGGCAGGCCGCGTGACATGATGGCGGTCAGTGTTCGGGCCGTCGTGCCCCACGTCCACCGTTTCCGCCGCGACGGCCGCCGCCGCGACGCCGACCCCGAGGACCCCCGTGAATCCCATTCGCATGGCCGCGGTGAGCACGGTCACGCTCGCCCTGATCTTCTATTCGATCGGTACCTGGAAGGAGCAGCGCACCCGCCGGGCGACCGCCGGCGTGCGCGGTTTCCTGACCGCCGGACTCGCGTTCGACGTGATCGCGACCGCGCTCATGGTCGCCGCCACCGGCAGCTTCGCGCCCACGCTGCATGGCTGGCTCGGCTACTCCGCGCTGCTGCTCATGGCGCGCGACGTGTTCGTGATCTGGAGCCACTGGCGGGCGCAGGGCGACGCGCCGCTCTCGAATGGGCAGCATCTCTACGCGCGCATCGCGTACGTCTACTGGGTGATCGCCTACTTCGCCGGTGCCGCGCTGGTGATGGCGCAGAAGCACGCCGGGAACTGACGCCGCACGCAACGCGACGGCCGCTCCCGGATCCCGGGAGCGGCCGTCGTCTTCGCCGTTGGCGCGTACTAGTCGAGTCGCACGAGCCGCTGCATGCGGGTGCCGAACGGGCTCGTGAAGCGCACGAAGTAGAGCCCCGCGCGCGCCCGCGAACCGCTCGCCAGCCGGCCGTCCCAGTGCCACGTGTGCCGCCCGGCGCCGAACTCGCCGTCGAACCCGGCGACGCGGCGGCCGCCGGCGTCGAGCACGTCGAGATGCGCGTGCGCCGGCTGCGGCAGCGAGAACGCGAGCGCCGTGGTGCCGGGCGAGGGGTTCGGCACCGGGGCGAAGAGGGCGAAGACCGCCGGACCGTCGCCGACGCCCGCGCTCGGATCCTTGATCTCGAAGACCGCGTCGCTCGTGTCCGCACCCGCGTTGGTCGCCGCGTCGAGCGCGAGCACGCGCACGAGCGCCGTCGTCGACGCCTGCGACGGCAGCGTCCAGTCGAAGGTGCCCGAGTTGCCGAGGCCCGTCACGATCGACGTCCACGGTCCCGCCGTGCCGTCGAGCGAGTACTCGAGCGACACGTTCGCGACCGCGGCGTTGTCCGACGCCGACCAGGTGATGGCCTGCGTCGAGCCGTACGTCCACGACTCGCCGCCGTTGGGCGCGAGCACGGTCACCGCGGGCGCGGCGACGTCGGCGAACGTCGCGGTCACCGAGAGCGGCTGCGAGACGGTGAGCGTGACGGGATTGTCCGTGCCGGTCGCGCTACCGCTCCAGCCCGTGAACGCCCAGCCCGGGCCGGGGTTCGCCGTCAGCTGCACGCTGGAACCCTGCGGGTAGGAGGCCAGGTCCGGATCGCGCGTGATCGTGCCGCCGCCCACGACGCTGGTCGAGACCGACATCGTCACGACCGTGAAGCTCGCCGCGATCGTGTGGTTGGCGGTGACGTTGGTGAACGTGTACGAGCTGGGCGTCCCGACGCTGGCGCCGTCCACCAGGACGTTGGCGATCGCGAAGCCGCCGTTGGGCGTGATCGTGTAGCCCTGGCTCGAGCCCTCGATCACCGTCGTCGTGCCGAGCGGCGAGATCGACCCGTTGGTGCCCGCGCTCGAGACGATCGACCAGCGGTCGACCGTGAAGTTGGCGTTGCTCGCGTCGGAGCCCGTGTTGCCGGCGGCGTCGTGCGCGATCGCCTGCACGCGCATCGTCGAGCCCGCGATATTGTAGACCGTCCAGTTGTAGCTGCCCGTGTTGGCGAGACCTGTCGCGATCGTGGTCGGGAACGTGGCGCCGCCGTCGTTGGAGAGCTTGAGATCGACGCTCGTCACGCCCACGTTGTCGCTCGCCGTCCACGTGATCGCGTGCGTCGAACCGACCTTCCAGGTCTCGCCGCCGTCGGGCGCGATGACCGTGATCGTCGGCACCTGCGTGTCGCCCGAGGCGACGCGGCGAGTCGCCCACAGCGCGGCGTTCAGGAACAGCGTGCTGTCCGTCGCACCGACTTCGCCCCAGCCGTCGTAGATGCTGGAGTTGCCCGCACGGGCGCTGCCGTCGTCGACCGGCGAACTGTCGCCGACGAAGAAGATGCGGCCGCTGCCGTACTGAACGGAGCCGGCCATGACGTTGGTCGTGCTGCCCTGCGCCGTGCCCGTCATCCAGACCTCGCCGCGCACCGTCGGGTTCGAGGCGGGGTAGAGCGTCATCGTGGTGCCGTTGTGGAACGCGAGGCCCGTCACGGTGCCCACGGGACCGTGCGTGATCGAGTCGGTCACCGAGGTCGCGACGTTGGTGGATGTCTGGACGATGTTGTTGTTCGCGTCGCCCACGACGCCGTAGTGGATCCCGAGCAGCGCGTGCGTCGGGTCGAGGGCGTTCCAGATCATCGGCGAGTCCTGGCCATCGTTGTTGCGATCGGACGCCGAGTGGTCCGAAATGGCGATCAGGCCGCCGCCGTCGTGCACGAAGTTCAGGATCGCCGTGGCTTCGGCCGCGCTGAACAGCGTGTTCGGCTCGGGCACGATGAACAGGTCATAGTTCGACAGGTCGTACGCGTTGCCCGCGTTGCCGTACGTGATCGTGCTCGTGTTCGAGTGGACCGTGTAGCCGCGCTTCACGAGCGCGACGCCGAACGACGAGATGGCGCCCGTCCAGTACGTCCCCGTGGTGCCCGGGGTGATGCCGCTCTGGGCGGGCGAGGGGATCGGGAAGTTGTCGTCGATCACCCAGTCGGCATTGCCGGCGTCCTCGGCATGGGCGTCGTCGAAGAGCGCCTTGGCGGCGTATGCGGGAGCGGCCCCCACCAGGGAGACCGCGAGGAGCAGTGCGAGAAGTCGGGACATGGGCCTTCCGTGGAACAGGGTGAGTCGATCGGGGGGACGAACGCCCGGGGCAGGCCGGGTACGGTACGGCGACACTGGAACAATCGTACCGATTCCGGCGACGCCGTCACAAGGTGGGAGGCGTGGAACGGCCCCCGGATTCCCCAGCGGGTTGCGCAAAATGCAACGCCCGCCGCGGAGGGCCGCGGCGGGCGTGATCGGACGGTGCTGCGGCGACTAGATGTCGGCGGCCTCGTACCGCTTCGCCCACCGGGCGTAGAAGAGAATCGCGATCGCCGACGCGACCCCGATTCCCACCAGCGGGTACCAGAACTGCCACGGGTGGTAGGTCTGCCAGAGTAGCTGTGTGGCGCGCGTCGCATCGAGGCCGCTCACCCGCTGCATGGCCTCCATCGCGTTCGCGCGATCGACGCCCACCGGGACGCCGCCGTTGGCCTGGAGCCAGCGCAGCGCGAGCCCGGCCTTCTCGCCCATGCGCTCGTAGAGCGAGCCCGCCAGCCGCGAGCCGTACGCCCAGCCGATCGCGGTCGGCATGTTGGCGTAGCCCATGTAGAGCCCCTTCTTGTCCTCGGGCGCGATCACGCCGAGGTAGTCGTTCATCTTGGGGCTCGAGAGCATCTCGCCGAATGCGAAGATCGCGATGCCCGCAAGGCAGAGGGCGCCCGACATGGTGATGCCCGCGAGCAGCAGCCCGCCCGACGCGATCACGATGCCGACGAAGATCGAATGCACGCGGCGCATGCGCGAGACCAGCCACGACACCCAGACGACCAGCGCGACGATCAGGAAGGAGTCGAGGTTGATCATCCACTCCTGCGAGATCATCGTCCCGCGGCCCGTCGCCGTGGTGACGGCCGCCGGGAGATGGAGCGAGCGCACCAGCGCGGTGGAGTCCACCCAGTCGACGATGAAGTTGGGCAGCTGGTCGAAGAGCTGCATGAACATGAGCCAGAAGCCCGACATGATCAGGATGAAGACGAGCAGCCGCGGTTGGAACAGGTTCGAGAACGTGATCCACGCGGTCTTCAGCACGCCTGCCGACCGGTCGCCGCCCGCGTCCACGCTCGGGTAGGTGAAGAGCATGAGCCAGTTGAGCGAGACGATGCCCGCGCAGCCGAAGAACACCGTCGGCCACGAGTAGCCGTGCAGGTAGTGGGCGAGGGGCGGCCCGAGGAAGCCGCCGACGTTCACGAGCATGTAGAAGATGCCCCAGCCCGTCGACGACGTCTGCTTGGTCATGGAACGCTGCATCGCGCCCCAGACGCCGGGCTTGAAGATGGCCGTCCCGAACGCCAGCACGAGGCAGCCGGTGAGGAAGCCGGCGTAGCTGCGCTGGGTCGCCATGAGCAGGTAGCCCGCGACCTTGATCGCGATCGAGGCGGCGATCGTCTTCTTGTAGCCGTAGCGGTCCGCGAACCCGCCCGAGAAGATCGGCACGCCGGCCTGGACCAGCGCCCACCACATGAAGATCTCGCCCTTCTGCGCCGGCGTGAAATGCAGGCCGTGGATTTCGTCGGCCTGGGCGATGTAGATCGGGATCACGACGCGCACGCCGTAGTAGGCGAGACGCTCGAGCATCTCCATCACGTTGAGCATCCAGAACGCGCGCGAGAGCTGGCGCAGTTGCGCGAACAGGCCGGGGCGTTCCGGTGAGACGGTCTCGGGGATCGTGGTCATGCGGTCTCCGGGGCGGCCTCGCGCATCGAGGCCTCGTGGCGGCTCGCCGCGCGGGCTCCCACGCGGCACGGACGAGTACCGCATCTTCGCACGAGCTCGGCCTGGCGGTCCCGCGGGCCGGGCGAACGCGCGGGAAGCGCCGCCCGCCGCGGCAGCGGGGGAGCTTCCTGGGCTCCGGCCGGCGTCACCGGACGCGCCGCGGGCCGTGAATCGACCGCCCGACCTGACCATCCGGGCGTGACGCTTCGGTGACGTGCGCCGCGATTGTCCAAGACTCCGCGCGGGCGGCGCCACGTGCCCCGGCGGGGGATCGCGACATGGAATGCTGATTGCTGCATTCCCCATGCGGCGTTTCGCCGCATGAGGGTTTCTCCATGACGACCAACAGGTCCGCAGGTCCTGCCGTCCGAGTCGCCGTGCACTTCGCCGCGCTCGTACTGCTGATGGTTTGCCCACCGGGTTTTGCCGCCGCGCCTGCTCCGGCGCCGAAACCTCCGCTCGACGTCCCTCTCCGGATGCCCGCGGACATCGTCTATGGCCACGGCATCTCGCCGGATAGTGCGGTCGTGTTCAGTCACGAGTCGCATTTCGACTATGCCGACCGTTCGTGCCTGGCGTGCCACCCGCGCTACTGGCCGATGCTCCACAAGGTTCGCCGGGAGTCGCATGCGAACATGGACTCGGGACGCTCCTGTGGCCTCTGCCACGACGACCAGCATGCATTCAGCACGCGCGACAAGCGGTCATGCGGCTCCTGTCACGCTGGCAGAAGCAGCCAGCAGGTCGTCAAGGGCGACAGCTCCGGGACGGCCGCGTTCCACGGTCCGAAGGCGATCGTGTTCCCGCCGGGGAAGGACTCGCCGGGCCGGGTGACGTTCCGCCACGAGACGCACACGAAGGGCATGAAGTGCGCCTCGTGCCACCCGCAGCTGTTCGCGCGCAAGGCCAGCGCGCCACGGCCCGACGGCGCCATGCACGAAGCATCCGCCTGTGGTGCCTGCCACGACGGCCACAAGAGTTTCAGCGTCGAGAACGACGACAAGTGCGACAAGTGCCACAAGGAAGGAGGCGGCCAATGAGCCACGCCCTCCTGTTGGATACGACGCGCTGCATCGGTTGCGGCGCGTGCAGCGCGGCGTGCAAGGAGCAGAACAAGCTCGGCGCCGACATCGACAGGGTGAACACCGCCTACACGTGGACGACCGTGCAGAAGGCGGGCGGCGTCAACGTGCGCCGCATGTGCATGCACTGCCTGGCGCCGACGTGCGCGTCGGTCTGCCCGGTCGGTGCGATGCGCAAGACGGTCGAAGGCCCCGTGCTCTACGACGCGGAGAAGTGCATCGGCTGCCGCTACTGCGTGCAGGCGTGCCCGTTCGACGTCCCGAAATACCAGTGGGACAAGAACATTCCCGTCGTCGCCAAGTGCATCATGTGCGCGCCTCGGCTCGCGCGCGGTGAAGCCACCGCGTGCGCGACCGTCTGCCCCACGGGCGCGACCACCTTCGGCCAGCGCGACGTGCTGATCCAGGAAGCGCGCCGCCGCATCGCGGCCGACCCGAACAAGTACGTGAACCACATCTACGGGCTCGAGGAAGCCGGCGGCACGTCGGTGCTCATGCTCTCGAGCGTGCCGTTCGGCCAGCTCGGGCTGCGCGAGAACCTGCCGAACAAGCCGCTGGGCCAGCTCACGTGGGCCGTGCTCTCGCACGTGCCCGACATCGTGACGCTCGGTGGCGCGCTGCTCTACGGCATCTACTGGGTCACGAAGCGCCGCGAATACGTGCAGCGGATCGAAGGCGCTCCGGGCGAGGAGGTGCGGTCGTGAGCGTGCTCGAACTGCCCCGCCCACGTGGGATCAAGCTGACCTTCTGGCGCGCCGTGTTCGGCGTGATCATGATCCTGTTCCTGTACGTCTCGTTCATGCGCTTCTACAAGGGGCTCGGCGCCACCACCAACCTCAGCGACCGCTTCCCGTGGGGCGTGTGGATCGGCTTCGACATCCTCTGCGGCGTCGGGCTCGCGGCCGGAGCGTTCACGCTCATGGCCACGGTGCACCTGTTCCACATCAAGAAGTTCGAGCCGATCGTGCGGCCGACGCTGCTGACGGGCTACCTCGGGTACCTGTTCGTGTGCGTGGCGCTGCTGTTCGACCTCGGGCAGCCGTGGCGCATCTGGCACGCGATGGTCTACTGGAACGAGCACTCGGTGATGTTCGAGGTCGCGTGGTGCGTGATGCTCTACACCACGGTCCTCACGCTCGAGTTCTCGCACATCGTGTTCGAGCGCCTGAAGTGGAACTTCATGCTCAAGATCATGCACACGATCAACACGCCGCTCGTGATCCTGGGTGTGCTGCTGTCCACGCTGCACCAGTCCTCACTCGGCACCATGTACCTGATCGTGCCCGAGAAGCTGCACGGCCTCTGGTACACGCCGGCGCTGCCGCTGCTCTTCTACATCTCGGCGATCGGCGCCGGGCTCGGCATGGTGATCGTGGAATCCGCGCTCTCCGGTCGCGCCTTCGGGCACGAACTCGAGATGGACCTGCTCGAGCCGCTCGGCCGCGTGATGATCGTGGTCCTGGGCGTGTTCGGCGTCCTGCGCCTCGACCTGCTGTTCCACGCCGGCATGCTCGGCACGATCTTCCAGCCGATCTACGAGAGCCGCATGTTCCTGCTCGAGTTCGGCATCGGCGTGCTCGCGCCCATCCTGCTGCTGTCGTGGCCGCGGATCCGCCAGAGCAAGGTCGGGCTCGTGATCGGCGCCGTCTGCGCCGTGTTCGGGTTCATCCTGTACCGGCTCAACGTCAGCATCACCGGCATCGAGCGCGCGAGCGGCACGCACTACGTGCCGTCGTGGATGGAAATGACGATCTCGATCGGCCTCGTCGCGATCGGGTTCGCCGCGTTCGGCATCGCCACGCGCTACCTGCCCATCTTCCCGCCCGCGCACGGCGAGGCGGGGCACGCGCGGCACTGAGGCGGCGGAGGGCACATGAAGCTGCGCATCGGGATCCTGGCCATCCTCGGCGTCGCGGTCGTGACCGCGCTCGCGATCGGGGCGATGGCCGGGCTCATCCTCGAAGCGCACTCGGACGCCCTGCTCGCGCAGCTGCGGCAGGGCGCCGGACAGCTGTCCGAGACCATCGGCAGCAGCACGTTCTACGACATGCTCGAGAACCGGCGGCCCGCGCTGCGCCGCGAGATCGAGACGATCGGCCGGCAGAAGGGGATCGACAAGATCCGGCTCGTCAACCGCGTCGGCCGGATCAAGTTCTCGTCCGACCGCGACGAGATCGGGCGCGGCTTCACCGAGTCCTCGGGGCCGTGCCTCGCGTGCCACCAGGGCAACGAGCCGCTCGACCGCCTGCCCGAGAAGGCCGAGGTGCGGGTGTTCCGCGCCGAGGACGGCCATCGCGTGCTGGGCGTGATCCGGCCCATCCACAACGAAGCGCGCTGCTGGAACGCCGGCTGCCACGCGCACAAGCGCACCGAGCAGATCCTCGGCGTGCTGGACGTGAACCTGTCGCTCGAAGAGGCCGACCGCCGCATCGCCGCCGACCGCCGGCAGCTGATCCTGCTCGCCCTGCTCGCGATCGCCGCGAGCAGCCTGCTGCTCTGGTGGCTCAACGAGCGGCTCGTCGTGCGGCCCGTCGCGACGCTCATCGCCGGTACGCGCCGCGTCGCCGAGGGCGACCTGCACTTCACGCTGCCCGCGACCGCCAGCCACGAGCTGGGCGACCTCGCGCGCTCGTTCAACGACATGACGCGCCGCCTGGGCGAGGCGCAGCGCCAGCTCACGCAGGCGGACAAGCTCGCCTCGGTGGGCCGGCTCGCCGCGGGCGTCGCGCACGAGATCAACAACCCGCTGACCGGCGTGCTCACGTACGCCTCGTTCCTGCAGAAACGCCTCTCGGACCGGCCCGACATGGCGCAGGACCTCGAGGTGATCGTGCGCGAGACCAAGCGCTGCCGCGACATCGTGCGCGGGCTGCTCGATTTCTCGCGCCAGACGCCGCCGCAGCACCAGCCGACCGACCTCAACGAGGTCGTGCGCCGCGGCGTCGCGGTGATCATGAACCAGCTGGTCTTGAAGCGCGTCGCGCTCGACTTCGCGCTCGCCGAGCCGCTCGCGCCGGTGCCCGCGGACGCCAACCAGATCCAGCAGGTCGTCGTGAACCTGGTGATGAACGCCGCGGACGCGATCGGCGAGGACGGCGGCACGATCCACGTGCGCACGGCCGAGGTCGAGGTGCCGTGGCGCGGGCACACGATCATCCGCACCGCGACCTGCCCCAAGGGCTGCGCGCTGCCCGACTCGGGCACGCGCATCGGCCGCTACCCGGGCATCAAGGTGATCCGCCGCCAGCACGAGCGCGACAACGTCGTGCACCTGGGTCCCGTCTATGGCCGCGTGAACCACCGCGCCAGCGAATCGGTCGAGACCGGCACGGTGTCCACGTACGCCTGCCCGCGCTGCCGCACCAAGCTCGACCTGCCCGACCACAAGTGCCCCGACTGCGGTGCCGGGACGTTCGCGATCAACGCCGGTGACTTCGGCCGGATCGAGTGGTGCTCGCGCAGCGGCTGCCACTGGACGCGCTGCGAGGCGCTCGACAAGCAGGGCCCGCAGCCCTACGCGGAACTCGAAGTCCGCGACACCGGCAAGGGCATGTCCCCCGAGGATCTCGACCACCTGTTCGAGCCGTTCTTCACCACCAAGGGCAACCGCGGCCTCGGCCTCGGGCTCGCCGTGACGTGGGGGATCGTGGAGGGCCACGGCGGCTCGATCGACGTCACCAGCGAGCCCGGATGCGGCGCGTCGTTCGTCGTCCGGTTGCCGCACCGCGCGCCGTCCATACGGCCTGCGGAACCGACGCGAGGTGCTTCATGAGCGGGAACTGGGACGTGCTCGTGATCGACGACGAGGCCGTCGTGCGCGACGCCGTGCGTATGATCCTCGGCAGCGAGGGGTGGACCGTGGCGCAGGCTGGCGACGCCGACGCGGCGCTCGCCCACGAGGCACTGGCGCATTGCCGGCTCGTGCTCTGCGACATGATGCTGCCCAACCAGAGCGGGCTGGACCTGGTGCGCGAGATGCGCCGCCGCCGCCCGGAGGTGCCCATCGTGCTCATCACCGGATATGCCACGGCCGAGAACGCCGCTCGCGCGATCGACGCGGGAGCGTCGGCGTTCCTGGCCAAACCGTTCGACGATGTCGAACTGCTGAATCACGCGCGGCCCGTTCTCGAGCGGACGGATGTCGCCGGAGAGGAGGGACGTCCATGACCGCTCTGCTCGTCGTGCTGCTCTGCGTCGTCTTCGTCGGAATCGATTTCGCCGTCCGCGCGATCGGCAAGCGCATGGAAGCCGAACGCCAGCGCCGCGAGCGCGAGGCGGTGCTCAAGACCAGCCTGCAGCTCTCGTTCGCGAGCGAGGCGAAGACCCTGAAGCGTGCCGAAGTCCCGAACGCCCGGGCGCGGATCCTCGCCGTGGACGACGAGGCCGTGATCCTCGATTCGTTCCGCAAGATCCTCGTGCTCGCCGGCTTCAGCGTCGACACGGTCGAGACCGGCCCCGAGGCGCTCACGCTGGTGCGCCAGAACGACTACGACTTCCTGTTCACCGACCTGAAGATGCCCGTGATGGAAGGCACCGAGGTCGTGAAGGCGGTCAAGCACCTGCGTCCCGACCTCGACGTCGCGGTCATCACCGGCTTCGGCACGATCGAGACCGCGGTCGAGACCATGACCCAGGGCGCCGTGGACTACGTGCAGAAGCCGTTCACGGAAGAAGAGCTCGTCGCGTTCGCGAACCGGCTGCTCATCAAGCGTCAGGCCCGCCTCGAAGCGCAGACCCGGCCTGCCGTGCGCGTCGTCGCGCCTTCGCTGGCCGAGGTCGTGGCCGGCAACGAGTTCTGCGTGCCCGGTGGCGCGTTCGTGTCCGCGGGCCACGCGTGGGCCCAGATCGAAGCCGACGGCGGCGTCTGCGTGGGGCTCGACGATTTCGCGCGCAAGGCCCTGCAGAAGCTGGAGCGGATCGAGCTGCCGGCGATCGGCACGCAGGTCAAGCGCGGCGACGTGCTGTTCGTGGCGCGGCGCGGCGACGAACTACTGCGCTTCCGCGCGCCCGTGGGCGGCAAGGTCACGCAGGCCAATCCCGATCTCACGCGCGAACCCTCGCTGGTGCTGACGAGCCCGTACGACCGTGGCTGGGTGTGCGTGGTCAAGCCCACCGAGCTCGCGACCGACCTCGCGACGCTGCGGATCGGTCAGCCGGTGATCGCGTGGTACCAGGACGAGGTCATGCGCCTGCGCAAGGACACCGCGGAATCCGCGGGCGGCGTGCTGCGCTGGAGCGAGCTCGAAGCGCGCTACTTCTCGGCCGCCGGGGAGCCCGTCGCGGTCGGCTGATCCCGTCCGTCTCACCGGATACGCGTCGGGCGGTGCCTTGCGGCACCGCCCGTTTCGCGTTCGCGCGCGCCGTCCCGGCGGCGTGCAGCGTCACTTGGTGGCGAGCAGCTTCTCCATCTCGTCCATGATCGAGTTCATCTCCTTCATCGCCGCGGCGAACGGCGCAGGCGTCGTCATGTCCACGCCCGCGTCGCGCAGGAGCTCGATCGGGTACTTGGACGAGCCCGACGCCAGCATGTTCAGGTAGGCGTCGCGCTTCGCCGTGCCCTTCTTCGCCGCGACTTCCGCGCGCACGCCCGAAGCGAGCGAGGTGGAGGCCACCATGCTCGTCGCGTACTGGAACACGTAGAAGTTGCGATAGAAGTGGGGGATGTACGACCACTCGGTGCCGTAGAGCTCGTCGACCTTGCACACCCCGGCATCGTGCCCGTAGTAGCGGCGCACGATGTCGAGGTAGAGCTTCGAGAGGCCCTCGCCCGAGAGCTGCTCGCCGCGCTCGACCTTCTCGTGCATGGCCAGCTCGAACTCGGCGAAGAGCGCCTGGCGGAACAGCGTCGTGCGCAGGTTCTCGAGCGCGCTGCCCAGCAGGAAGAGCCGCGTCGCGCGGTCTTTCGTGTGGTCGAGCATGTAGTGCAGCAGCAGGTTCTCGTTGAACGTCGACGCCACCTCGGCCACGAACGTCGCGTAGTCCGCGCTGACGTACGGCTGCTTCTGCATGGCGAGGAACGTGTGCATCGAGTGGCCCGACTCGTGCGCGAGCGTGCTCACCTCGTCGTACAGTCCGGTGAAGTTCTGGAGCTGGTAGGGATGCACGCCGTATGCGCCGTTGCTGTACGCGCCCGACGCCTTGCCCGTGCTCGGGAACCAGTCGACCCAGCGCGAGTGGAAGCCCATGTTCAGCGTGTCGACGTACGACCTGCCGAGCGGGGCCACGGCCGCGAGCACGAGATCCATCGCCTGCTCGGGCGTGTAGTGCAGGTCGACGTCCTTCACGATCGGCGCGTAGAGGTCCTCGTAGCGCAGCTCGGAGAGGCCCATCATCTTCTGCCGCAGCTTGAGGTAGCGGTGGAGCGTCGGCAGGTTCTGGTGCACGTCGTCCAGGAGCTGCGTGTAGACGGTCGTCGGGATGTTGTCGCCGAACAGCGCCGCCTGCAGCGCCGAGTCGTAGTGCCGCACGCTCGCCGTGAACTCGTGCGCCTGGACCGCCGCGTTCTGGGCCGCGCCGAAGGTGCCGATGAACTGCTGGTGCGCGCGGAAGAAGGCGTGGAAGACCGTGTCGCGGTCCGCGCGTACGGCCGCGGCGCGATACTGCGTGTAGGCCGCGTCGTCGAGGCGCACCGTCTCGCCCGTGGACAACGTCACGGTGGGCCAGGGCAGCTCGGCGTTGTTGAACACGTTGCGGATGCCGCCGCCCGCGGGCGCCATGCGGCTCGCGCTGGCGATGATCTTCTCCTCGTCCGCGGTGCCCGTGTGCGGCGTGAAGCGGGTGAGGTCCTGCAGGTAGTGCGCGAACGGCTTGAGCCGCGCATCCGCGGCGACGAAGCCGTTCACCTTGTCCGGCCCGAGCGCGATGATCTCGGGGCGCGCCCACGCGATCGCCGTGCGCATCGCGACGCCGAGCTGCCCGGCGGCCTGGCGCATCTCGCGATGCGTACCGTCGCGCTCGTCCTCGTCGGCGCGCTGCGACGCGTAGGCGTCGATCCGGTCCAGTTCGCGCTGGCAGTCCATGATCGCGGCGACGCCGTCGTACAGCGAGCCCGCGGATGTGCCGAGCGTGCCGCGGAGCTTGGCGAGTTCGGGAATGCGCTTCGCGAGCGCGTCCTTGGCCTGCGTCCATGCGGCGTCGGAGGGATAGAGGGCGGAGAGATCCCACGTGTACTTCGGATCGACCGTGGAACGCTCGGCGGCGTGCGCCATCGGCGCGGCGACGAGCAGGAGGGCGAGGAGTGAACCGATGCGGCGGTACGGGATCTTCATGGGCGCTCTCGGGTGATGGTGGCACGGCTGCCCGGCCGCGGGCAGTGGAACGAGCGGCAGGGTAGCACCCGCGTTCGTCGCCGCGGCCCGCCAGTCCACGGACGCGGCCTCCGGGCCTCCGTGCGCCGGTCGGTGCTGCCCGCCGGCGCCCCGGTCTGCGATACTGCGCCGCCCGGCGCCCGGCGCCGGCGACCGAACCCTCCAGGGGAGGAGTCCCATGCCGCGATGGATCGAAGCGCTCCCCGGCGTCCGCGTCGTACCCGGAGCCCCCACCGCGGTGCGAGCCGCGGCGTGGCTCGCGGCCGCGGCGCTCGTGTCCGGGCTCGTCCCGCACGCGGCGCGGGCGGCTGCGCTCTCACCGCTCGAGCAACGCGTCGTCGCCGCCGTCGACGCCGGCGTTCCAGCCGCCACTGAACTGCTCGAGCGCATGGTCGACCAGAACAGCGGCACCATGAACTTCTCGGGCGTGCGCGCCGTCGCCGACCAGTTGACGCCCGATCTCACCGCGCTCGGCTTCCAGGTGCGCTGGATCGACGGCACCGCGTGGGGCCGCGCCGGGCACCTGGTCGCGACACGTCCCGGCCGGCACGCGAAGCTCAAGGTGCTGCTCGTCGGGCATCTCGACACCGTGTTCGAGCGCGACTCGCCGTTCCAGCACTGGCGGCGGCTCGACGACTCGACCGTGTCGGGCCCCGGCACGTCGGACATGAAGGGCGGCGACGTGGTCGCGCTGCTCGCGCTGCGCGCGCTCGCCGCCGCGAGGGCGCTGGATCGCTTCGACGTGCGCTTCGCGCTCATGGGCGACGAGGAGCGCTCCGGCACACCGCGCGAGCTGCGGAACGCCGCGCTGCTGGAGGCCGCGCGCGGTTGCGACGTCGCGCTCGGGTTCGAGGACGGCTCCGACGACCCGCGCGAAGCGCTCATCGCGCGGCGCGGCTCGTACGGCTGGACGCTGCGCACCACCGGACACGCCGCGCATTCATCGCAGATTTTCCGCGACAGCGTGGGCGACGGCGCGATCTACGAGATGGCGCGCATCCTCGCCGCGTTCCGTGACTCGCTGCGCGGCGAGCCGCACCTGACGATCAATCCCGGACTCGCGCTGGGCGGCGGCCACGCCACGCCCGAGCCGGGCGGCCGGGGGAGCGCGACCGGCAAGGCCAACATCGTCGCCGAGAGCACGTACGTGAGCGGCGACCTGCGCGCGCTGACGCGCGAGCAGTTCGAGCGCGCGCAGGCCACCCTGCGGCGCATCGCCGCGAGGCACCTGCCCATGACGGACGCCACGCTGACGTTCGGCGAGGGCTATCCGGCGCTGCCGAGTTCACCCGCGCACGAGCGGCTGCTCGCCACGTTCAGCCGCGCGAGCGAGGACCTCGGCTACGGACCCGTGACGGCCACCAACCCCGACGACGCCGGCGCCGCCGACGTGTCGCACGTGGGCGAGATCGTGCCCATGGTGATGGACGGCGTCGGGCTCTCGGGCGGCGGCGGCCACACCGATCGCGAGACCGCCAACCTGCGCGTGCTGCCGCGCAACGCCCGGCGCGTCGCGCTGACGCTGCTGCGGCTCGCGGACGCGAAGCGCTGACGGGGGCGCGCAGCGGTCGGCTCAGCGCAGGCGAATGATCCTGCGAACGAGCGTGCCCTGAGGTGAAGTCAGGCGCGCGAAGCACACCTGGGGCGCGAGCGATGAAGCGTCCCAGCGGACGACGAGACGACCACCCTCGAGCGCACCACGGTGGAGCGTCTCGATTCGGCGTCCGTCGATCCCGAAGATCGTGAGGTCACAGGGAACCCCGCCCGGACCCGACATCTCGAGTTCGAGGACGCCCGCCGCCGTGGGTGCGCCGCGGACGGTCAGCGAAAACGGCGCGGTCGTCGGCATCGGAGCGTCCGCCGGTGGCACGAGATCGGCGGCGCGCGGCGCTCGGAGCGAACCGCCGCCGCCGATCGAGCCGGGTGCGTTGTTGTCGACCACGTTCAGCGCGCGCAGCAACCGCAGGAAGTCTCGGAAGTAGGGCGAGGTCGTGTCGTTGGTGTCGACGGTGTAGCCGAAATGCGATTGAGCCTCCTCCCGAGCACCGCGTTCCATACAGAGGGAGAACGCTCCCCAGCCGACGCCCGAGTCGTCCACGAGATAGGCCCCATAGCTCTTCAGGGCGCGGAACAGCTTGTGACCCACCTCGGTCTCGAGTCCGAAGGTAGCCTCCGTCGTGTTCCAGGGAATCGCAACGAGGGCGCCCATCCGGACGGCGGGATTCGAGCCGTGGTAGCGCGTCGCGGTGCAGTCGTGGCTCGTGCAGTCGTCGCTCTTGGCCGCCGGCCATCGGTAGCCGCCGCTGTCCGGCCACGCGTACTTCCAGCAAGGCGCGACGAGCTTGAGCGCGTGACGGATCGAGTCCGCGGACACGAGTTCGCCCATGCGCAGCGTGCCTCCGATGCTGGAGAGCAGCGAGCCGCCGTGGCCGCCGGTCACGCCGAGACCGTAGAGGTCCTCGCGCACTCCCGTGGGCACGCCATAGACGGGGCCCGCGGCGGCGCAGCGCGCGAGTGCGTTGACCTGGACCAGCGTGCGGCCGTCGGGTTGCAGAATCGCCGCGCAGTTGTTCGGCGTGTTGCCGCCGCTCACGTCCGGCACGACGACCGGGTCCGGGAAGGCCGTCGAGTCGGTCGGGCCATTCGTACCCGCGCAGCGATGCGTGCTCCAGCCGGCGAGGTCGTTCCAAATCGTGCGGCGTGGATCACCGGGAGCCGTCACGACCCACCATTCCACGTCGACGCCGGCCCACACGGTCGTGTCGAATCCCGCCGGGACGTAGTGCGCGTTCGCTCCGATCGGCGTGTTCCAGATCGAGTAGGCCGAGAACGGCTGCTGGAGGGCATTGCGGGCGAGAGCATCATGCCGGGGAGCGGCCACGAGCGTCGTGGCAAGCAGCAGTGGAGCGAAGCAGCGGAGTCGTTCGAGTCGCATGAGACCTCCCGCCCCGAGGCGGGGCGGGAGGCCATCGCTCGCTCAGCCGCCGCGACGGGCGACGAGCAGGATCGACGTGCTCACCTGATCGACCACCTCGAGGTTGAGGTGATGCTCTCCCGTGTAGGGCCACGGGTCAACGTACAGGTCGGCCGGCTGGTCGCCGCGGACCAGGTCCAGCGGCCAAAGTTCGTCGCCCTGGGCCGCCAGACGACGCTCGAGGTCCTCGAAGTCGCGCTGGCGGAGCAGCACGAGGTTGTTCGTCTCGATCGTGCGCGTGTTGCTCGCGAAGTTGAACTCGGTCGTGTGCACCGCGAGCCCGCCGGGCTTCAGGCACTGCATCTGCTTGAGGAAGAACTGCAGGCTCTTCTCGATGCCCCCAATGTGCTCGAACGAGCCCGCGGACCACGTGAAGTCGAACGTGCCCTGCAGGAACGTCTCGGGAATCTCGTTCATGTTCATGGGCATGAAGGAGACGAGCTTGCGGAAGCGGGCCGGATCGCAGATGCCCTCGACCGGCAGGTCGGCGAGGCCGCCCGAATGCTGCTTCGAGCCCACCCAGTCGTCCGCGTTCTCGAGCTCGACGTCGGTCGCGATCACGCGGCAGCCGCGGTTCGCGAGCCACGCCGGCAGAGGTTCGCGCCCGCAGCCGAAGCCCAGCGCCGTGCCGCCCTGGCCGATCTCGTCGAGGTAGACCTGCGCGATCACCGCGAACTCCCAGAGCTTGCGGTGGATGCGGAACGCTTCGTGGAACTCCGCGGTACGGGCGGGGAGCCAGTCCGTGTCGAAGTCCTTCGCCCGTACGCGGGGCGAGGTCGCGATCGCCGCCATGCTGCGACTCCCTGTCTTCCGAGGGCAGGGCCGACGCGCGCCGACCGGGACGTCGCTGCCCCGGGCCGCACGCGTTCGCAGGGGTTTTCGGCCGGGTGAGCGGGGGAGTTGAGGGGCGCGGGGCCGGCCGCGCGCTGGCAGCCGGTGGCACGAGCGAGCGGAGCCCAGGTCTCCTTCTCGCCGCGATTTCCTTTCACGCGGGGAGTAAGATCATGTCCGTACGTTTCGTATTCGCCCTTGGGCGAGCGTGTTCGCACGGAATCGATCGATCCGGACCGGGATCCTCGAGGAGTTCGTCGCATGCGCCGCGTATTGTTCCCGTGCCTGGTCGTCATCGGAATCGTGATGGGTTGGCACGGCGCCCCGGCCGAATCAGCTCCGGCGACTCGTGCGTCCATCGCCCCCGGGCCCTCCGTCATCGCGGCGTTCGAAGCCGACCCGGACGTCCCCGCGGGAATCGCGGGTGCGTTCGACAAGGCCGAGATTCTCCGGCTGCGCGAACTCTATCTCGCGCGGCGCATGAGCAGCGGCGACGGAGACGCGCTGCACGCGCGATTGGACGCCATCGCCCGGATGAAGCTCCAGGTCGGTCGTCAGGTGCCGTTCACGGCGTCGTCGCACTGGGAACCGGTCGGTCCGGCGCCGATCCCGAACGGACAGACGACCGCCATCAGCACGTCCGTCAGCGGACGCATCACGGCCATCGTGGTCCATCCGACGAACCCCGACATCGTCTACATCGGGGCCGCGCTGGGCGGCGTCTGGCGGACACTCGACGGTGGCGCTAATTGGACACCGATATTCGACACGGCAGCATCGCTCGCAATCGGCTCGCTGGCGCTGGCGCCATCGGATCCTTCGATCCTCTACGTCGGGACGGGAGAGGCCAACTTCGGAAGCGGGTTCTTCGGCGTCGGCTTGTACCGCATCGAGGACCCCGCCGGTGCCGCCGTGCTCCACGGGCCCTTCGATCCGGTGCCGACGACGGACGTGATCGGCGCGCACACGTTCACCGGCCGGTCGATCAGCCGGATCCTGGTAGACCCGAACGACCCGGCGATCGTGTTCGTCTCCACCGGAAGCGGCCGCGGAGGGGTTGGAGCGGAGTTCCTCGACGCGGCGCCGCCGGCCATGGCGATCCGGGGCATCTACCGCTCGACCAATGCCACGTCCGAGAACCCCGACTTCGCGAAGCTTACGGTCCTGCGCCAGGCCAGCATTCCGCCTGACACGACCGGCGATCGCATCGTCAACGACATGGAGTACGACCCGGCCGATCCTTCGTACAACACGATCGTCTGCTGGGTCCTGGGCACCTCGGTCCTGCTCGACGGCGGGATCTGGCGCACGACGGACGCGAAAGCGGCCCATCCGACGTTCACGCAGACCTTCTCGACGACCACGAACAGTGCCCGGGGAGCGTTCGCGGTCACTCGCGCCGGTGGCTCGACGCTGATGCTCGTCGCGACGGGCGAACTGGCCAACGGCACGGGATGCACCACGGCGAACGGGTGCCTTCGCCGGTCTCTCGACGGGGGCGTCAGCTGGTCCGCCAAGCTCTTCGGCGGGGGCGGATTCTGCGGACAACAGTGTTTCTACGACATTCCCATCGCGCTCAGCCCGACCGACCCGGACGTGATCCTCATCGGGGGGTCCGCCAATGGCACGTGCTCCCGGGTCTTCGCTCGCTCCACCGACGGTGGGGCGACCTTCAGCGCTCCCGGTTCGGCCGATGCCGGCCTGCATGCGGACGCACACGCGATCGCGTTCGCTCCGTCGGATCCCTCCATCGTCTATGAGGCCAACGACGGCGGGATCTACAAGTCCCTCGATGGTGGCGCGAGTTGGGCGAGCCTCAACTCCGGCGTGAGTGCCACGCAGTTCTACAGCGTCGCCACGCATCCGCTCGATGGCCTGTTCACGCTCGGCGGCACCCAGGACAACGGCACGAACTGGCTCCAGCCCGGCGGATCGTGGTTCCGGGCGGACTACGGAGATGGTGGCGCGGTGGTGATCGACCAGAATGCCACCGACATGACGAACGTGAGGATGTATCACACGTACTTCACGCTCCGCGCCTCGCTGGTGGCGTACGTGCGCGCGACGAACACCTCGAGGGCGACCGATGGGCAGTGGGAGATGGTGGGCAACGGCGCAAACGGGATCGCCCTGACCGAGTACTGCGATTATCTCGCGCCGCTGGTGCGTGGACCCGGGACTCCGTTCAATACGATCTACTTCGCGACCGATCGGCTGCACCGGTCGGTGGATGGCGGATCGACGAACCCGACCGTCAGCCAGGCCCCGATCAACGGCGTCGGGGTCCCGATCACCGCCGTGGCCATCGCGGCGTCCGACGACTCGATTCGGCTGGTGGCGACCAGCAACACCAACGTTGTCAGCGGCGGGAGCGTGAACGTCAGGATCATGGGCACCGTGACGGGCTCGAACGTGCTCCAGGACTGGACGAGTCCGGCCATGCCCCTCTCGAAGTACGTCGCGCGGGTCGCGATCGATCCGACGAATCCGGACATCGCGTACGTGTGCTTCGGTGGTTTCGGGATACCCGATGGACATCACCTCTGGAAGACCTCGAACCTCCGGACAGGATCGCCGACCTGGGTTCCTTCGGGCTCCGGCCTGCCGGACGTTCCCCTGAACGCCCTGGAGGTGGATTCCCAGGAGCCGTCACGGCTGTGGGCGGGTACCGACATCGGCGTCTTCGCGAGCGAGGACGGTGGCCTTTCCTGGTCGCCCTACACGACCGGCATGCCCGTGGTCGCCGTCTTCGGCATGTCGCTGCAGCCCTCGCAACGGATCCTGCGCATCGCGACCTATGGACGGGGAATCTGGGATCGAGCCGTCGATCCCTCGACTGCGACCGTGGTCACGCTGGTCGGATCCGAGATCGTGGAGGGCCACCCACGCCTCACCTGGTATTCGCCCGACGGTGCGAACGAGTCCATGAGTCTCTACCGGAGGCCGGTCCCGGGCGGATGGGAGCCTGCGGGCACCATCACCGCGGATCCGAACGGGCTGCTGCGCTGGACCGATCTCGCCGCGCTTCCGGGCCGGAGTTACGAATACCGCATCGGCATCCCGACACCTTCGGGGGAACAGTTCTTCGGACAGGTGTGGGTCGATCTTCCCGACTCTCCCCGCTTCGCGCTTCGCCTGCTGGCCGGGAACGACACCGGCAGGCTTCGCTTCGGCGTCGAACTCCCGGGTGCGGGTGCGGCAAGGCTGGACCTCGTCGATGTCACCGGAAGGAGGGTCGCGAGCCAGCACTTCACTGTTCCCGCGTCGGGCGCACGCGAACTGCTGTTCGACACCGCCTCGATTCCACCCGGAGTCTACTGGGCGACCCTCATCCAGGCGTCGCGGCAGATCTCCGCCCGGGCCATCGTCACTCGCTGACGCATGAGGCCGCTGCACGCCGGTGAGGCGAGGTGCCCGACTGGCGCCGCCATCTCACCGTGGTCCGGCACCACCCGACACGCGACCTCGACGGCGAGGCTTCCCGCGGTCCCCGGCCCGCATGCATCGCGAGGCCGCCAGGTCGGTGCGGGGGAGTGCGCCCGCGGACGGGCGAGGGCGCACTCGATGCGGGGATGCGGCCAGCCGGCGGGTTCCGGTTGAAAAGGTCGCTTTCAACCGAAGTGGTTGAAACGACAAGATTCAACCATTTTGGTTGACAAGGCGCCGCGGCCCGCCGATAGTCTCCCCATGCACGTGATCGTCGTTCTCGCGGACCTGGTGAGTTCACGGCAGATCGTGGACCGCCGGGCGTTCCAGAAGCGCCTCGCCCGGGCGATCGCGGCGTTGGGGCAGGGGCGCAGGGACCTGCTCTCGCCGTGGACCGTGACGCTGGGCGACGAGTTCCAGGCGGTCTATCGCAACGCCGGGCACGTGTTCCGCGACGCGTTCGAGCTGCGTCGGGCGGTGCACCCGCATCGCGTCCGTTATGTGATCGCCGCGGGAGAGATCACGACGGTGATCAACCCGCGCCAGGCCATCGGCATGGACGGGCCCGCGTTCCATCGCGCCCGCGACGGCATGCAGGCGCTGAAGGAATCGGGTGGCACCCTGCGCCTGGAGATGCCCACGGGCCCGGCGGAGGCCTGGGTGCGTCCTGCGCTGGAGCTGGTGGGGCACTCGGCCGACGGCTGGAAGCCCAACCGGTTCGAAGTGGCGCGGCGGCTGTTCGACGGGCAGGAGGTGGCGGAGATCGCCCGCGCCATGCGCCTGACGCCGGCGGCGATCTACAAGAACATCCAGGCCGGCGCGCTCGGCAGCGTGCTCGAGATCTGTCGCGAGGTGACCCGCGTGATCGATCGCGGGAGTCCCGCGGCGTGAACCTCGCGTTCGCCTACCTGTTGGACGTGGCCCTGCTCGCACGCCTGGCGCTGTTCGTGGGCGACGAGCGCGCGCCGCACCGCGCGATCGCCGTGGCGACGCTCGTTCAACTGATCGCATTGCTCGCGCTCGCGCCGGCACCCGCGATCGCGCTCGCGGCGCTCGCGATCCTGCTCGGCGCCGCGTGGGAAGCGTGGACCGAACGCCCGCGCGGCCCCGGCGCGAGCCCGCTGCAGCGGCTGGCGGGCCTGCCCGTGGTCGCCGCCGGCTTCGGGATCGCCAGTGCGCCGTTCCTCGGCATGGGTTTCCGGCCCGAACTCGCCTCCGCGGTGGAGCGCGCGTCCGCGTACTTCCTGCCGCTCACCTGGATGCGGCGGATGGACGCGAGGACCGTGTTCATCGGCCTCGCCGGGGCATTGCTGAGCCTGAACGAGGCGAACCTGCTCGTGCGCGGCCTGATCGAGCGCTTCGAACTGCGTCCCGCGAGTGAGAATCCCGCACAGGGACCCGAGGTCGGCCGCAAGGAGTACGCCCGTGGCCGTGTGATCGGCCTGCTGGAGCGACTGCTCGTGTTCGCGCTGATGCTGCGCGACGACTACGGCGCGCTCGGCGTGGTGATCGGGATCAAGGGGCTCGCACGCTTCCGCAGCCTCGACGACCGCGAGTTCGCCGAGTATTTCCTCACCGGCACGCTGCTGTCGATCGTCACGGCCGGAGCCATCGCGCTGGCGGTGCGGGGGATCCTGAACGGTTGAGGCCGCGACAACAGTGCGTGACGCCCGCCGCGCGCCCGGGCTAGACTCGTCCGCGAGCGGGAAGGGCGCTCCCGGGTCCGCGGGAAGAGTCGAACTCACCTTCGAGCAGCATTCGGTCGCACGAGCACGACACTCCGTGCTTCGCCGGTTTGCGGACCCCGGCACCGCATGGAGGAGTCATGCCCAGTTCGTTGCCGTCGCGCCCGAACCTCGACCACCTGCGCCGCCAGTCGAAGGACCTGCTCACCCGGCTCCGCGAACGTGATCCGGAAGCCGTGCGCCGCTTCATCGCCCACCTGCCCGCCGCCGCGAAGCAATCGCCCGCGCAGGTGCTCGCCGCGAACTACCGGCTCGCCGACGCGCAGTCGGTGATCGCCCGCGAGACGGGCTTCGCCAGCTGGCCCGCGCTGGCGCGGCACGTGGAACTGCTGCGCGCGCTCGAGGGCGAATGGGAGTTCCTGTCGCTCGAGATCGAGGGCAGCGCGATGCCGGCCGCCACGTATGCCGGCTCGCGCCTGCTGATCGACGGGGACCGGTTCCGCATGGAATCCGCCGATGCCGTCTACGACGGCGAGTTCGGCATCGACGTGGAAGCCGAGCCCGCGCAGATCAGCATCGAGTTCGTGGAGGGCCCCGAAGCGGGGAACTGGTCGTACGGGATCTTCGAGCTGCGCGGCGACGCACTCGTCTTCTGCCTCGGCCTCACCGGCGCCAGCCGGCCCTCCGCATTCGCGACGAGCTCCGGGAGCCGGCACGCGCTGGAGCACCTGCGGCGCGCCTCGCGCGCGCGGCCGGCGCGCGTCACCGGCGGGAAGCGGTCCGCCACGGGCGCGAAGCCGCCCGCCGCCGCCGAGGTCGACACCACGAGCTTCGACGGCCCGCTGACCCCGACGCTCGTCCGTCTCCAGGGCCGCTGGAGCCCGACCGAGCTCGTCCGCGAGGGCAAGCCCATGCCCCGGGAGTGGCTCGCGGCCGGGCACCGGACCGTGACCGAGCGCGACACGCAAGTCGTATTCGGAGGCCAGGTGATGCTCCACGCGCGCATGCGCGTGCACGAGGGCACGCATCCGCTCGAGGTGGACTACCTGCACCTCTCCGGTGCGGGCCGGGGCGAGGTGAGCCTCGGCCTGATCGAGTGGGTGGGGGACACCGTCCGGTTCCTCGTGGCCCGTCCGGGCGCGCCACGGCCGGCGAGCTTCGCGGACGATCCTGGGCGCGAGCTGACGCTCAGCAGCTGGACGCGGGCGACGAAGGGCTGAGCGAACAGAGTCGGCCGTCGCGTGCCCCCACGGGCGCGGCGGCCGGCATTCACACGGCGGCGCGCAGCGGGATCGGGTGGTGCCGGAGGTGGGAATCGAACCCACACTCGGTTTTGGCCGAACGGGATTTTGAGTCCCGCGCGTCTGCCAGTTTCGCCACTCCGGCACCTCGGGGTTGCGGCCGGCGAGCATAGCGAGGATCGCGCACGGCCGCCACAGCCCGCCGCGTCGCGGGGCGCCGTCGATTCGGTTCTCGCAGACGACCCGGCCGAACTGGAGCCAGGAGGACAGGGGCGCTAGCTTCGCGGGATGCGATCCGGACGTGCACGACCCGGTGGGAGGCGCTCGGACTTCCTCAGCGACATGCGAGCGAAGCCCTGGCCGGTCGCGCTGTTCGTGGCCACAGCGCTCGCCGTCCTCGCGGCGCGTGCGCAGGCCCAGGCACCGCCGCCGCGCGCACCGGGCGCCACCAGCCCCTGCCGCGATCTCGGCAGCCTCGTCGTGATCGTCCGCGACGCGCGGACGCGGCGGCCGATTCCGCTCGTCAACGTGCTCGATCTCGACCGGCGCGTCGGCGCAATGGCGAATCCGCGCGGCGTCGCCGAGCTGCGCTGCCTCGCCACCGGCAAGGTGCGCCTGCGGCTCTACCTGCGCGGCTACGTCGGCCGCGAGGGCGCGGTGATGCTCGCGGCGGGACGCACCGACACGTTGCGCCTCGCGCTGCGTCGCGACCCGCGAAAGCTCCCGCCGGAGGATTCGATCCGCGTCGAGATCGGCCGCGGCGCGAACATGCTCTTCGGTCGCTGAGGCCGGGGGCGCGGCACCCCGGCGCGACCACCGCCACCTCGGTACCGCTTGTGTGGAGGGGGCGCGGCCCCTACATTCCGCGATCGGCCTGCAGGATTCCCACGTCCGTCCGCGAAGGAGCGCCGCCGCGCCGTGTCCGGCTTCATCCGCTTCGAAGGCGTCTCGCGCCGGTACGGCGCGATTCGCGCCGTGGACAACGTCACGCTGGACATCGCCCGCGGCGAGTTCTTCTCGCTCCTGGGGCCGAGCGGCTGCGGCAAGACGACCCTGCTGCGCATGCTCGCGGGGTTCGAGCGCCCGGACACCGGGCGCGTCTGGCTGGACGGCGTCGACATCACCGACCTGCCGCCCGAGAAGCGCCGCGTGAACACCATCTTCCAGAACTACGCGCTGTTCCCCCACATGACCGTGCGGCAGAACATCGCGTTCGGCCTCTCCGTCGCCCGGCGCCCGAAGCGCGAGATCGACGACGAGGTCGAGAAGATGCTCGCGCTGATCCAGATGCGCGACCACGCCGACAAGCGCACCGACCAGATCTCCGGCGGGCAGAAGCAGCGCGTGGCGATCGCGCGCGCGCTCATCAACAAGCCGGCGGTGCTGCTGCTCGACGAGCCGCTGGCGGCGCTGGACCTGAAGCTCCGCCAGCGCATGCTGATCGAACTCGACATGGTGCACGACCAGGTCGGGATCACGTTCATCTTCGTCACGCACGACCAGGGCGAGGCCATGAGCCTCGCGGACCGCGTGGCGGTCATGGACGCGGGGCACATCGAGCAGCTGGGCACGCCGGCCGAGATCTACGAGGCGCCGCGCACGAGCTTCGTGGCGGCTTTCATCGGCGACTCCAACTTCTTCGACGGCACGGTGGCCGAGGTGGTCGACGTCGAACACGTGCGGCTCAAGATCGACGGGTTCACGGACCTGCTCGCGTTCAACGACAAGGGGCTCGCGGCGGGCGATCACGTCACGCTCAGCGTGCGGCCCGAGAAGATCCGCATCTCGCGCGAGCGCCCGGCCGAGGCGCGCGACCACAACAATGCCCGCGCGGTGGTCGAGGACGTCATCTACCTGGGCACGCACACGCGCTTCTGGCTGCGCTCGGGCGAGTACCGGCTGGCGGTGGAGCAGCAGCACAACCGCTTCGTGCTCGACGAGGAGCCGATCCGCTGGAAGGACGAGGTTTGGCTGGATTGGCACGTCGACGACGGCTTCATGCTCGAGCGCTACCTGGAGCGCGACGAGAGCCTCATGTCGATCCCGCCCGAGCGGGTCGGCGAGCCGGACGGATCGGAGCCGGGGCGTGGCTGAGGCGCGCGGCCTGCTGGAGCGCCGGCACGAGACGTGGATCACGCTGCCGTCGTTCCTCTGGCTCACCGCGCTCTTCCTGATTCCGGCGGCGATCGTGTTCGCGATCGCGTTCAAGCCGTCGGACCCCTTCGGTGGCATCGGCTCCGGCTGGACGCTGCAGACCTTGAAGAGCCTGGGCGACCCGAACTACCCATCCATCCTCTGGCGCACGATCTGGCTCTCGGTCGCGACCACGGCGGCCTGCCTGCTGCTCGCGACCCCGGTCGCGTACTTCATGGCGCGCGCCCCGCGGGAGTGGCGGCACGTGCTGCTGCTCGCGGTCGTGGTGCCGTTCTGGACCAGCTTCCTCGTGCGCATCTTCGCTTGGAAGGTCGTGCTCCATCCCGAGGGCCCGATCAAGCACCTGCTGGTCGCGCTGCACCTGGTCGCGCCCGACGCCTCGCTGCTCTACAACACGGGCTCGGTGCTGCTCGTGCTCGTCTACACCGAGCTGCCGTTTGCGATCCTGCCCATCTACGCGGCGGCCGAGAAGTTCGACTTCCGCCTGCTCGAGGCGGCCCGCGACCTCGGGGCGCGGCCGTTCGAGGCGTTCTGGCTGGTGTTCCTGCCGGGCATCCGGCGCGGGCTCATGACGGCGACGCTCGTGACGCTCATCCCGGCCCTGGGCTCGTACGTCGTGCCGGACCTCGTCGGTGGCCCGACGAGCGAGATGCTCGGCAACAAGATCGCGCAGCGCACGTTCGTGGACCGCAACCTGCCGCACGCGAGCGCGCTGTCCGCGCTGCTCGCGCTCGCGGTCGTGGTGCCGTCGATGGCGGCGATCGCCTTGAGCCGCGGCCGCCGTGCCGCCGTGCCGGGGGAGGGCGAATGAAGCGCAGCCGCACTCCGCTCGTGATCACGCTGCTCGTGCTGGCGTTCTTCTACCTGCCGGTCGGCGTGCTGGTGCTGAACTCGTTCAACGCCGCGCGCTTCGGCGGCGAGTGGAAGGGCTTCACGCTCGACTGGTACCGCCGGCTCGCGGCCGCGCCCGAGATCTGGCACGCGCTGGGCAACACGCTCGCGATCGCCACCGTGTCGACGATCGGCGCCACGGTGCTGGGCACCACGGCGGCGTTCGCGCTGGATCGGTACAAGAGCCGGCTGCAGGCCGCGCACTACCTGCTGGTCTATTCGCCGCTCGTGATCCCCGAGATCCTGATGGGGATCAGCCTGCTGCTCTTCTTCGTCGCGCTCAAGGTCGAGCTCGGATACGCCACGATCGTGATCGCGCACGTGACGTTCTGCGTGAGCTACGTGGCCATGGTGGTGCTGGGGAGGCTGCAGGACTTCGACTGGTCGCTCGTCGAGGCCGCTCGCGATCTCGGCGCCGACACCTGGACGGCGGCCCGCCGAGTGGTGCTGCCGCTGCTGGCGCCCGGCATCGCCGCCGGGGCGCTGCTCGCGTTCACGCTGTCGGTGGACGACTTCGTGATCACGTTCTTCGTGGCGGGTCCGGGCACGACGACTCTGCCGCTGCGGATCTACAGCATGATCAAGCACGGTTCGCCGCCGCTCATCAACGCGCTGTCCACGTTGCTGCTCGCGGCGACCACCACCGCCGTCTGGCTGAGCCAGCGGCTGCTCAAGGAGGGCACATGAGGCTCGCTCGCTTCCGTGCGCTGGCGTGGCTGGCCGCGCTCGCGGTGGTCACCGGCTGCGGCGCACCGGCGCCGAAGACGCTGCACGTCTACACGTGGGCCGACTACGTCAAGCCGGAGCTCGTGCAGCGGTTCGAGAAGGAGCACGGCTGCAAGGTCGTGATCGACACGTTCGACTCCAACGAGTCGATGTACGCCAAGCTCAAGGCGGGCGCGTCGGGGTACGACGTGATCACGCCGTCCAGCTACCAGGTCGCCATCATGGCCGACCAGGGCATGCTCATGGACCTGGATCACGCGAAGCTGCCCAACATCGCCAACGTGGACACGGAATACCTCCACATCGCGATCGATCCGGCCATGAAGCACAGCGTGCCCTACATGCTCACCAACACGGGGATCGCGTACCTCAAGTCCAAGGTGAAGGACGCGCAGCCGACGTGGGCCATGTTCGATCGCGTGGACCTCAAAGGTCGCATGACGATGCTCAACGACATGCGCGAGACGATCGGCGCGGCGCTCAAGTTCCTCGGCTACAGCCTCAACACGACCGACGAGGCGCAGCTCGCCCAGGCGCGCGACGTGGTGATCCGCTGGAAGAAGAACCTCGCCAAGTTCGAGAACGAGCAGTACAAGAGTGGCATCGCATCCGGCGAGTTCCTCGTGAGCCACGGCTACAGCGGTGACATCGTGCAGGCGCAGTCCGAGAATCCGGACGTGACGTTCCTCGCGCCCACGGAAGGCCTGTCGATCGCCTGCGACGACCTCGTGATCCTCAAGGATTCCAAGACGCCGGAGCTGGCCTACGCGTGGATCAACTTTCTCCACGACCCGGCCGTCGCGGCCGAGAACAGCGAGTTCATCAGCTACCTGTGCCCCAACTCGGCGGCGTATGCGCACCTGCCGCAGACGTTCATGGAGAATCCCGCGGTTCGGCTGGCCCCGGAAGTGCGGGCGAAGTGTGAAGTGATCCGCGACCTCGGCGCGGACAACGTGAAGTACACGAAGGTTTGGGACCAGATCAAGGCGGCCCCGTAATGGAGGCGAATATGCGAACGGATTGGCGAATGCGTGCGGGTGCCGTGGCGCTCGTGCTGGCGGTGGTGATGGCGGCTCCGGTACGCGCCGAGGAGGCCGCGAGCGAGGGCGGTGACGAGGCCTCCGCGGTCGGGACCTCGTACACCGTCGAGGCGACGGCGTCGTTCCACCAGGTGGACCACCCGTACTTCGGCACCGGCGAGCGCCGCAACGGCTGGGGCGAGGGCTTCTCGCGCGTGCGGCTCAACCAGGGCTTCGCGAACGGGCTCACGTTCACCGTCGGCGGCGTCGGCATGCGCACGGTGGGCAAGGACTACTACGGCACCACCGACGTGGGCGACGGCCGCCTGGACCAGCTCGTGGTGCGCATGGACGACGTCGGCAAGAGCGGCTTCGGGTTCTCGCTCGGCCGCCAGGACATCGTGCTCGGCACCGGCTTCCTGGTCGGTGACGGCTACGTGGACCGTCGCGCCGCGCTGTGGAACATCCCGCTCAACTTCTACGACGGCCTGCTCGTCACCTACCGGCAGAAGGACGTGCACGCGCTGGCTTTCGGCGTGAACCTGTCGCACTCGATCGGCTCCGACGGCGCGTACCCCAAGGGCCAGATCTTCGGTGGCGAGTTCGGCTGGGGCAAGGCCGACGGCCGCGACGTGAGCGTGGCCGTGGTGAAGGCGAACGACACCGAGGACACCGACCTGAACCCGATCGCGTACTCGCTGCGCGTGACGTGGCCGGACGGCCCGGTGCAGCTCTCCGGCGAATACGTGCTCGAAGGCGGCACCATCGGCGGGACCGACCTCTCCGGCAACGGCGGGCATATCCGCTTCGACGTGCCCGTGAAGGCCAAGTGGTCGCCGGTCGCGACGGCCGAGTACTACTACCTGAGCGGCCCGGGCACCGATCCCGGCAAGGACAAGGCGTACTTCCCGTGGCAGTTCCGCTGGAACGACTGGTCGCAGTACTACGTCGGCGACTTCCTCGCCTCGACCGTGACGACGTCGAGCAACCTGCAGGTGCTCATCGCGCGACTCGCGGTCACCCCACGCGAAGGCACGACGCTGCGGCTGCTGGCGCACGACTTCACGCGCAACCAGGAGATCATCGCGGTCAACAAGCACTACGCGAGCGAGTTCGATCTCGTGATCGACCAGTCGATCGGCGAGCACCTGAACGCGTGGATCATGGGCGGCGTCGCCGCGCCCTACGATGCCGCGAAGGCCGAGTCGGGCGGCAGCGCGACGGGCGGGCAGTTCTTCGCCAGCCTGACGTACAAGTTCGGCGGCAAGCTCGGCAAGTAGCGGGCGTCGTCGCCTCGCAAGCTCGAAGGGCCCCGCGATTCGCGGTGCCCTTCGCGTTGCCGGTGCACCGTGCGGTACGGCCGCGCTCGCGAATTGTCCTCCCGCGGGCAGGTTCGTCGCGATATCGTGCGGCCGCGCGCGCACGGACGCGCGGGTTTTCCGGCACGCGGCGTGCTCAGGGACTCCGGTGTCCCGGTGTCACGAGCCGTCCGCTCCCCACGGAGGAAGCCATGAAGCGCATCGTCCTGCTGCTGGTTCTCGTCTTCACGTCGCTCGCGGTCGCGGTGCCCCCCGCGGCCGATGCCGCCCGCGTGCGCGTCGTCCGCCGCGGTCCCGGCCCGCGCCGCACCGTCGTCGTGGTGCGTCCCGGCCACCCGATCCGCCGCGCGATGCCCGCCGTCGTGGTGCGCCGGCCCGCCGTGGTCGTGCGCGTGGCGCCGGCCGTGTTCCTGCCGGTCGTCCTCTGGCACCCCGTCGTGGTCACGCGCCCCGTGGCCGATCGCATCGTGTGGCAGGACGCGGAGACGCTGTCGAAGGACGACGACTGGAGCGAGACCGTGTTCGATTCCGACCAGCGCGGGGAGAAGCTCTTCCTCGAGGTCGTGGGCGGGCGCGTGCAATTCGACTTCGCCGAGGTCGTGTTCGAGAACGGCGAGTGCCGCGTCGTGGACTTCGCGAACGGCACGCGGGATGCCGGTCTCTACTCGCTGCTCGACTTCGCCGACGGCCGCAAGGTGGACCACGTCCGGCTGATCGCGCGGGCGAAGAGTGCCGAAGCGCGCGTCGCGCTGCTGATGGAGAAGTAGCCGCCCGTACCCGCGAGCGCTCGACGCCCGCCGGTGTTCCCGCACCGGCGGGCGTCGAGCGTCAGGCCGCCGACTCGATCGTCGCGGTGTTCTTGCGCTCGAGCTTGCCCCAGCCGGCGTGGTGGCCGACCAGCGCGGTACGCAGCGAGCGCCAGACGACGGCGTACATGACCTGGCGGTAGACGAAGCGCTGCCAGAAGAGCCACCACAGCAGCCGGCGCTTCTCGCGGTCGATCACGATCGCCACCGTGGCGCCCATCAGCTCGAGCAGGAAGAAGAAGAGGTAGAGGAACGCCACCGTCGAGAGCGCGTCGACGGCCTGCGGCAGCGGCTGCCAGTCCTGCGTCAGCAGCGCGCGCGTGAAGTAGCCCGACGCCACGCGGACGAGCGTCCACAGGATTTCCAGGTCGATGATGGGCGAGAGGATCTGGAACGCGATCTGGAACAGCCAGAGCGTCGGCAGTGCGAGGCGCCCGAACCAGCCGTAGCGGCCCACCGCGTCGCGGTGCTTCCACAGGCACTGCAGCGTCCCGAAGCTCCAGCGGAAGCGCTGGCGGTAGAGCGTCGTGAGCGAGTCCGGCGTTTCGGTGAAGCCGAGCGCCTGGCTGTCGTTGCCGACCCGCCAGCCCGCGCGGCGGATGCGCCACGTGAGGTCCATGTCCTCGGCCAGGGTGTCGCTGCGGAAGCCGCCCGCCTGCAGCACGGCCGCGCGCCGCCACGCACCGACGGCGCCGGGCACGACCGTGATCGCGTTAAGCAGGCCGTAGGCGCGCCGGTCGAGGTTCTGGCTCGTGATGTACTCCAGCGCCTGCCAGCGCGTCCAGACGTTCACGCGATTGCCGACCTTCACGTTGCCCGCCACCGCGCCCACGGTCGCGTCGCCGAAGTGGCGCACGAGGTAGCCGATGGTGTCGCGCGTGAAGAGCGTGTCGGCGTCGAGGCAGATGAGCACCTCGCCGCGCGAGGCTTCGATGGCGCGGTTGAGCGCCGCGGCCTTGCCGGCGTTGACCTGCCGCATGAGTTGCACGCGCGGCTCGTGCGCGAAGCGCTGCTCGACCTCGTCCGCCGTGCCGTCCTGGCTGCCGTCGTCGACGACGATCACCTCGAGCGGGGCCACCGTATTGCCGAGCACGGCCTCGATCGTGCGCGCGATCACCGGCTGCTCGTTGTACGCCGCGATCAGGACACTGATCGTGGGCGGCGGCACGTCCGGGAAGCGCTGGCGGCGTTCGCGCCGCCACGCGAGGAGCGCGAGCACCGTCATCCACAGCACGCGTGCGGCGCCCAACGCGATGCCGGCGAGGAACGCCCAGCGCAGGAACGTCTCGGTGACGAACAACGCCTGGAACGCCACCCGGTCGCCGCCCAGCAAGGCGCGGTCGCTCGGGCTCACCGGCGGCATCACCGCGGCGCGCGGTTCGCCGACCAGCCCCGAGATCGTGGTGAACCGGTAGCCTTCGGCGCGCAGCGCAGGGACGAAGATCTTCAACGCCGCCAGCGTCGCGGAGCGGTCGCCGCCGCCATCGTGCAGCAGGATCGCGTTGCCGTGCCCGAGGTGCACGAGGTCGATCACGCGGTCGGCGATCTCCTGCGGCGTGCGAAGGGCTCCGCCGGGATCGCGCAGGCGCCAGTCCTGCGGGTCGAGGTATTCGCCGACGGTGAAGTAGCCGAGCTTGGCCGCCTCGAGAATCGGCAGCACTTCCTCGGCGCTCGTCGGTTCGGCGTCCGCGTTGTAGGGCGGGCGGAACATGAGCGTCGAGCGGCCGATGTTCGCCTGCAGCACGCGCTGCGTGGCGTTGAGCTCGAACGTGGCGCGCTGCTTCGAGACCGCGGCGATGTTGGGATGCGTGTAGGTGTGGTTGCCGATCTCGTGGCCTTCGGCCCACATGCGCTGGATCAGGTCCGGGTGGCGTTCGGCGTTCTCGCCGATCACGAAGAACGTGCCGGGAACCTTCAGCGCGCGCATCTCGTCCAGCATGCGCGCCGTGTAGGGCGTGCTCGGGCCGTCGTCGAACGTGAGCGCCAGCGTCTTCGGGCGGAAGCCGCGCCGCTGCAGGATGTAGGTCGTCGGGTAGCGCTCGTACGACTCGTCCGTGAAGAGCCCGGTCGCGGGATCACGGTCGAGGTCGCGCAGTCCCGGCTGCGGGAGCGCCGCCACCGTCAGCAGTTCGCCGTCGCCCTGGAACTCGACGTCGTACGGAAAGCTCGTGCGCGCGAGCGCTCGTGGATCGGCCGGGGCGTCGGGGTGTTGCGGATCGAGGAAGCTCCAGATCGACGGGTCCTCGGTCCCGAGCACCCAGAGCGCCATGTTGCGCACGCCGCGCTCCTGCGCGAGCAGCCGTTCGTTCGCGCTCGTGACGGCGTCGAGCATCCAGACTTCGTGGTCGCGGCCCTGTTCGTCCTCGTAGTGGAACGTCGGGTTGAACGCGAGCGAGTCGAAGTCGACGACGTTGGCGGGCTTCTCCTCGGGGTGGTTGTCCGCCGCGAGGTAGAGCGCCTCCTGGTACGTGAGCACGTCGCCCGGCGGCCGGCCGGCGACCCAGTCGTAGGCGTAGTTGCCCAGGCCCAGCACGTACTTCCCGGGCGGGATCGCGCGGCGCGTGCGCTCGAGCACCTCGCGGAACCAGTCGACGCCGCAGAGCGGGCCCGCCTCGCCGGCGACGTAGTGCTGGTCGTACGCCATGACGACGACGAAATCGACGGCCTTCGCGACCGCGGCGGCGTCGGGGATGTTGCCTTCGACCTCGAGGTCGAAGCTGACCTCCAGGCCGCGGGCGTGCAGCACGGTCGAGAGGCGCTGCAGGAAGCCGGGCACGAGCCGCGCGTCGGCTTCGGTCAGGTTCTCGAGGTCGACGTTGACGCCGACGAACCGGTGTGACGCGAGCCAGTTCGCCACCTCGCCGGCCAGCACTCGCTGCTTCGCCGGGTGCGTGAGCAGCTCGTGCGCGAGCGCCGTGTCGAAGCGTCCCTCGTGCGCGTTGCTGAGCACCGGCATGATCCGCACGTGGTGCTCGTTGGCGATCTTGACCACGTCGTGGTTGTGCGGGGTCCACTCCGGGTTCCAGTCGCGCGTGTCGAGGCTCTTCGCGTCGGCGCCGATGCGCAGCCAGAGCGGCATCAGGTGCGTGATGTGCTCGGCGTTGGCACGCAGCGAGTGGAGTCCCGTCTCCTGCCACGTCGCGTAGAAGGCGGCGACGATCGCCGGAGCGTTCGCCTGGACCTGCTGCGCATGCCGCGCGCGCGCGGCGGCCTCGCGCCGGTCGCGCGCGACGGCGGCGAGCAGGCGGCGGCGCTCCTGCCCGAGCAGGAACCGCGTGAGGCGCGTCTCGGGCTTGACCGGCTCGGGCAGGTGGGGGCGGAGCGCCCGGCGCATCGGGGTCGAGAGGCCGACCGTGCGCGGGAGCACCGGGACCGCCACGAGGCTCACGAGGAAGACGATCGCGACGGCGAGGAACAGCGCGCCGATCGCGACGGCGACGCGGAGCGTCCACCGCCGCCTGCGGCCGGTGGGATCGTGGAAGATCGCTCGTGCGGGGTGGGACATGCCGCGGGCACGCTAGCCCACGAGCGCGGTCATGACGTCACGGATTCGTCTGTTGCGACAGGCTTTTCGGATCCCTAATGTTCATCGTCGCTCGCAGCGTCGTTCCCCCGCGAGATGGAGGCCGGATGAGCACGCGGCACGGCAGGTCGGCCCCCCGGGCCGCGAAGACGGCGCAGCGCGGGAGCGGGGAGAGCGCGCGAGTCCCGCGCGCGAGCGGCCCGCTCGCGCTCGTGTTCGCCGTCGGTGCGGGCCTGCTCCTGCACGCGTCGGCCATCCGGCGGCCGTTCTTCGCCGACGACTGGCTGTTCCTCGACGTCGTCCGCGGTCGCTCGCTGCCCGCTGCGCTCACCGCGCCCGACCCGATCGGCAACTTCTTCCGTCCCGTGGGCCGCGCGCTCTGGTTCTGGTTGCTGGCGCGCGTGGGCGGGGAATCGCCCGTCGCCTTCCACGGGGCGAGCCTGCTGCTCTTCGCGAGCGCGATCGCCCTGGTGTGGGCGCTCGTGCGGCAAGTCGCGGGCGCTCGCGCCGCCGCGATCGCCGCCGCGTGCTTCGCGCTGACGCCGGCCGCGGACGTGCCGGTACTGTGGGCGAGCGGATCGCAGGACCTGCTCGCGGTGGTGCTCTCGCTCACCGGCATGCTCCTGCTCGCGAAGAACCGCCGCTGGGCCGCCGCGCCCTTGTTCCTGCTCGCGCCGCTCGCCAAGGAAGTCGCTGCGGTCGCGCTGCTGCCCGCGGCGCTGCTCGCGCGCCGTCGCGGCGAGCCCTGGCGCGCGACGCTGCTGCGCGTGGCGCCGTCGCTCGTGGCCCTCGCGGCGTGGGCGGCACTCGCGGCCGGTGCCGCGGCGCGCCACGCGCGCCCCGGCGTGCTCGCGTTCTCGTGGAGCGGTGCACTCGCGGCCCTGCTCGGCACGGCGCGAACGTTCCTCGGGATCGAGTGGTCGACCGGTGGCGCCGGCATCACGCTTCCCGGCCTCGTCGCGGTCGTCGCGATCGCGGTGGCGGCGGCCGCCGCCTTCCTCGGCTTCGGCGGCACCGACGCAGCCGCGGAGGACCGTCCGATGGCGTGGCCCGGGGCGATCGCGTGGGTGCTCGCCGCCGCCGTGCCGGTCGCGTTCGTGGCGCCGATCTGGAGCAGCTACTTCTTCCTCTTCGCGATGGCGGGGGCGGCACTCCTCGCGGGGCTCGTCCTGCGGCGCGGCAGCGCGGCCGCGGCGGTCGTCGCGGTGCTGGTCGTGGGCCTGCTCGGGCGGCGCGCCGCCGAACTGCCCGAGTTCGCGACCGCGCCCGGAGCCTTCACCGCGCAGTCGCACGTCAACCGCTTCTATCTCGAACGCGGGATGGCGCAGGTCGATCTCTGGATCCGCTCCATGCACGAGCAGGTGCCCACGATCGCGCCGAACACGACCATCTTCCTCGCCGGCCTGCCGGCGTTCGCCGCGCTGCAGGCGGGCGACGGCCCGATGCTGCGCGCCGTGTACCACGATCCGTCGCTGCGCTCGTACTACCTCTCGGACCTGACGCCGGAGCGGCTCGCCCGCGGGCCGGTGCGGTTCGTGTTCTCGGTCAACGGCTCGGGCGGCGTGATCGACCGCACCCGGGAGCCCAACGTCTGGGTGAGCGTCGCGCTCGGTTCGCTGCTCGACGGCCACGAAGCGACGGCGCGCGCGGCGCTCGACGCCGGCGTCCGCGCGCCGCAGGCGACCGCCGTCACGCACTACCTGGACGCGTTCATGAAGCTCGACGCGGGCGATCGCGAGGGTTTCGCGCGCGAGCTGGCGCTCGCCGACTGCCGGCCCGGGCGCGACGGGAGCGCGGCACTCGCCGACGCGCGTGCGCGCCTCGCCGCGCGCGACACCGCGCAGGCGCTCGAGGTGCTGTTCGCCGCGGCGCGGGAGAACGCGCTCGATCCGCGCGTGCACGCGCTGGCGGGGGACCTGCACCTCGCGGATCCCGCGTTGCGCGGCGCGGCGCCCATGGAGTGCTACATCGCGCGCGTGCTCGCGCCGGAGGATCCGGCCGCGTGGAACCGCTGGGCGTGGGTGCTCTTCTGGAACAACCGGTTCGCGCCCGCGGAGCAGGCCCTGCAGCGCTTCTTCGCGCTCGGGGGCGAGGCGGCCCGGAACGATCCGCAGGCGCGCGCCTTCGCCGACGCGCTGGTGCGCGCCCGTCCCGGCGGCGAGCTGGCGCAACGCGCGCTGCGCAACCCGACGCACTGATCCCGCGGCGCCTTCGCCTTCCGGCGGACGCGCGCATCCCGTACCATCGCGGCTCCACTTCGGAGGAACGATTCCCATGGACGCCAAGGTTCTCGACGCCGCGAAGCAGGCATTCCCGCGCGGGCCCGGCGCGCTCACGCTCGGTGCGATCGTGCACCAGGGCGAGTGCGAGCCGCAGCCGCTCGCCACGCTGCCGCTCGCGATGGCCAACCGGCACGGGCTCATCGCGGGCGCGACCGGCACCGGCAAGACCAAGACGCTGCAGCTGCTCGCCGAGCAGTTCTCCGCGGCCGGCGTGCCGGTCTTCCTCGCCGACATCAAGGGCGACCTGAGCGGCATGACGACGCCGGGCGCGAGCAACGATCGCGTCGCGCAGCGCGCGAAGGACACCGGCTGGACGTGGACCGCCGCGGGCTGCCCGGTCGAGTTCCTGAGCCTGACGGGAGTCAACGGCGCGCAGCTGCGCGCGACCGTGTCGAGCTTCGGCCCGCTGCTGCTCGCGCGCGTGCTCGACCTGAACGACACGCAGTCGAGCGTGCTCGCGATGGTGTTCAAGTACTGCGACGATCGCCACCTGCCGCTGCTCGATCTCTCGGATCTGCGCGCCGTGCTGCAGCACCTGAGCGGCGAGGGCGCGGCCGAACTGGCGAGCTACGGCGGCATGAGCAAGGCGACCGTGGGCGTGCTGCTGCGCGACCTCGTGCAGCTCGAGCAGCAGGGCGCGGGGCTCTTCTTCGGCGAGCCGGAGTTCGCGCTCGTCGACGACCTGCTCGAGGTGCGGGGCGGCAAGGGCCTCGTGAGCGTGCTCGAGCTCTCGGACCTGCAGGACCGGCCGGCGCTCTTTTCCACCTTCATGATGTGGATGCTCGCGCGGCTCTACCACGACCTGCCCGAAGTGGGGGACATGGACAAGCCGAAGCTCGTCTTCTTCTTCGACGAGGCGCACCTGCTGTTCGACTCGGCGAGCAAGGCGTTCCTCGACCAGGTCGAGCAGGTGGTGCGGCTCGTGCGCTCCAAGGGCGTCGGCGTCTACTTCGTGACGCAGAGCCCCAAGGACGTGCCGGCCGACGTGCTCGGCCAGCTGGGAAATCGCGTGCAGCACGCGCTGCGCGCGTTCACGCCCGAGGACCAGAAGGCGCTCGCGGCCGCGGCGCGCACGTTCCCCAAGACGCCGTTCTACGACGTCGAGGAGACGCTCACGACGCTCGGGATCGGCGAGGCGCTGGTCACCGTGCTCGCGCCCTCGGGGGCGCCGACGCCGCCGTTCGCGGTGCGCATGATCCCGCCGGCCTCGCGCATGGGCCCGCTCACCGCCGACGAGTTCAAGGCGCAACTCGGCGCGTCGGAGCAGGTGAAGCACTACGCGCAGGCGATCGACCGTGAGAGCGCGCGCGAGATGCTCGCCGCGCGCATGGGCGGCGCCGGGGCGGCATCGGCCGCGCCGAACGCGGGCGCGCCGCCCGCGGCGGGGCAGCCGGGGCAGCCGGGAGCCGGTGCGGGAGCGGCCATCGTCGGCGCCGCGGCCGCGATCGGTGCGGCGCTCAACTCGCCGATCGGGCGCTCGGTCGCACGCACGGTCGCGACGACGGTGACGCGCGGGCTGCTCGGCGCGCTCATGGGCTCGCCGCCGCGTCGGCGTCGCTGATGAGAGGGGTGCCGCGACGGGCACTCCGGGCCGCGGGGACGCGAAGTGCCGGTTTGACGGCGCCCGCGGAACTGGTGTAAACCATTGCGGCCCGAGAACACTATGGGTGGGGCTGTAGCTCAGCTGGGAGAGCGCTTGACTGGCAGTCAAGAGGTCGACGGTTCGATCCCGTTCAGCTCCACCATTTTCCATCGCAGGCCGCGGCCGGAGGCAGGGATGCCGGCAGGCCAGACCGACGGGGAGGTTGGGTCCCCGACTCTCGCCGGGCGACCGTGTGTCGCCCATCCGAGGTGAACCGATGGTCGTCGTGCTGATCCTGCTCGCGGTCGCGTCGCGCCTGCTGCCGCACGCGCCGAACTTCACGCCGGTCGCCGCGATCGGCCTGTTCGCGGGGGCGACCATGGGCCGCCGCGCCTCGTGGCTGGTGCCCTTCGCCGCGCTGCTCGCCAGCGACGCGCTGATCGGCTTCTACCACCCGGTGAGCATGTTCTGGAACTACCTCGGGTTCGCGGCGTGCCTCGCGCTCGGCTCGGGCCTGCTCTCGCGCTCCCGCTCGCTGCCGCGCCTCGCCGGCGCGACGCTGGCGAGCTCGGTGGGCTTCTTCGCGCTCTCGAACTTCGGCATGTGGGCGAGCGGCTACTACCCGCGCACGCTGGCCGGGCTCGTCGAGTGCTACGCCGCCGGCCTGCCGTTCTTCCGCAACACGCTCGCCTCGGACGTCTTCTACGTCGCGGTGCTCTTCGGCTCGCTCGCGCTGCTGCGCGCGGTGTGGCCGTCGCGCGAGGCCGTCTCGCGCGCCTGAGCGCGCTCGCCCGTTCATACGAACGCCCCGGCGGATCCCGCCGGGGCGTTCGTGTTTCCGGGTGGCCGCTCCGTCAGCTCGGCGGCCCGCGGCGGGTGGGCGCCGTCGGCGGCTCGGCCGCGAGGCGCTCGAGCGCCGCGCGCGTCGCGGGTGCGAGCCAGTCGATCTCGCCGGGCTGCTCGACCGCGATCCGGCCGGAGGTGTCGATCACGTACGTGTACGGCACCTGCGGGCACGGCAGCTGGTCGGCGAGCGCGTGCCGCAGGTCGAGCAGCACCGGCAGCCGCAGCCGCATGCGCGCGACGTAGCGCGACACCGAGGGGTAGGGATCGAAGCAGACGACGGCGAGCCGCATCGTGCCGGGAGCGAGCGTCCGGCGCAGCGAATCGAGCGCCACCGCCTGCGGCCCGCTGTGACGCTGCCAGGGCGCCCAGTAGTGCACGAGCAGCACGCCGCCGGCGGGCGTGACGCGCTCGACGCCGACCGGCACCATCGGCAGGCTCTGATCGAAACGCGCCGCCGGCCGGGCCGCGGCCGCGCGCACCTGCAGTGGCGCCGGTACGGACGCGCGGCTTTCCACGCGCACGAGCTGCGTGCGCCATGCGGCCACGCCCGCGATCGCCAGCGCGGCGAGTACGGCGAGGACGAGGAGGCGCTTCACGGACGGGCGAGGGGGTTGCGGTTCACGGCGGGCTCTCCCGGGGTGGAACGGGACGGCGGGCGTGCGGCGCGCGCCAGTCTAGCCCGGGAGGTTCGCGAGCCGCCACCGCGACCGCGGGGGCGCCGGGCGGCGAGCCGCGGCGCGAGACGCCGATCAGGCCGCTTCGCGGTGCTCGACTGGTGCTTCGGCCGGCGGGGCGTTGTCGAAGATGAAGACGAACGCGTCCACGACGCGGCGGTCGAACTGGTGGTCGCGGCCGTCGCGCAGGATCCGCATCGCCTCCTCGTGCGAGCGGCTGCTGCGGTAGGGACGGTCGGCGACGATCGCGTCGTAGGTGTCGCACACGGCGATGATGCGCGCGCCGAGCGGGATCTGGTTCGCGACGAGGCCCTTGTAGCCGCGCCCGTCCCAGCGCTCGTGGTGGTAGAGCACGAGCGGCACGACGCGCTCGAGCAGGCCGCCGAGCCGCGTGAGCAGGTGCTCGCCGTAGTCCACGTGGCGCTCGATCTCGGCCCGCTCCTCGGCCGTCAGCTCCGCCGCCTTCTGCAGCACGTCGGCGCTCACCTCGACCTTGCCGATGTCGTGCAGGTAGGCCGCGACGCGCAGCGTCTCGAGGTCGTCGGCCGGGAGCTTGAGGTAGCGGCCGACCTCGATGGCGCGCGCGGCGACGCGGCGCGAGTGGTTGTCGGTGGAGCGGTCGATCGAGTCGATCACCTTGGCGAGGATCTCGAGCACGCCGGTGTATACGCGGCGCGCGTCGGCGAGGTGGCGGCGATCGCGCTCGGAGAGCATCGCCACGGCGTACGCCGCGAGGAAGAGGAAGCCGGCCCAGAGCCCGAGGTCGGTGAAGCGCACCCACGGGTCGTGGCCTGCGTTCGTGAACAGGGCGTCGTTCATGAGCGCGGCGCCGATCACGATCGTCGCGGACGCGACGGCCGTCGTCACGCCGCGCGCGCGCCCGAGCCGCCACGACGCCCAGGCGACGGGGAGGAAGTACACGTCGAGGAACGCGCGCTGGTACTGCACGAGCCGGAAGACGAACGCGCTGACGACCACGACGGAGAGCCAGACGAGCAGCGTCTCCACCATGCGCGTCGGGGATTCGACCCACGGCCAGATGCGCGGTCGGATCATGCGGGTCGCTTCTTCGGGGTCGGGAGTTCGCATACGGTGCCCTCGGGGACACCGCCGTGCCGGTGGCCGCAGGCCGGGCAGAACTGCCAGACCGGATCGACCCGCCGATGGCACCGCTCGCAGTGCTCGCCCACGAAGTGGCCGCACCCCGGGCAGTACTCGAAGTCCTGCGAAATCACGTTGCCGCAGCTGCCGCAGACCTTGACGCCCTGCTCGGGCAGCCACACGACCCGGCTGACCTCGTCGACCGTCGTCGTGCCGGCGAAGCACTTCTCGAGTCCGTCCTCGCCGATCGCGCGCATGCCGCCGTCGACCGCGAGCGTGCGGACCTCGGTGTCCGTGCCGCCGCGCGAAACCAGGCCGCGCATGGACTCGTCCATCTCGAGCACTTCGTAGATGCCCGTCCGGCCGGTGAAGCCGCTCTCGCTGCAGTGGGGACAGCCCTTGGGACGCCAGAGCTGCATCGCATGGCGCTCGCTCACGGCGGCGCCCGTCAGCCGGTTCACGTCGGCGACGTCCGCATCGTAGGGCTCGCGGCAGCGGGGGCACAGCGTGCGCACGAGCCGCATGCTCACGACGCCGATCAGCGACGAGGCGACCATGTACGGCTCGAGCCCCAGGTCCACGAGTCGCGTCACGGCGTTGGCCGCGTCGTTCGTGTGCACGGTGCTCAGCACGAGGTGGCCGGTCACCGAGGCGCGGAACGCGATCTGCGCCGTCTCCTTGTCGCGGATCTCGCCGATCATGATCACGTCCGGGTCCTGGCGCAGGATCGCGCGCAGCGCCCCGGCGAAGGTCTTCTTGCCCTTCTCGTCGACCTGCACCTGGTTGATGCCCGGGATCTGGTACTCGACCGGGTCCTCGACCGTGGTGATGTTGCGGGTCACGTGCTTGAGGTGCCGCAGCGCCGCGTAGAGCAGCGTCGACTTGCCCGAGCCGGTCGGACCGGTGACGAGCACGATGCCCTGCGGGCGGGCGAGGAACGACTGGATCCGGGTGAGGTCGCGCTCGGCGAGCCCCAGCGCCTTCATGTCGATGTTGGCTCGCGAGCCGTCCACGATGCGCATCACGACCTTCTCGCCCGTCGTGAGCGGCAGCGTCGACACGCGCATGTCCACGCGGCGGCCGTCGATCTCGGCCACGAGCCGCCCGTCCTGCGGCATGCGCTTCTCGGCGATGTCGAGGTTCGCGAGCACCTTGATGCGCGACACGATCGCGCTCTGCGTCCAGCGCGGCAGGCGCTGCTCCTCGCGGAGCAGGCCATCGACGCGCAGTCGCACCACGAGGTCGTTGGCCTGCGGCTCGAGGTGGATGTCGCTGGCGCGCGATTCGACGGCGTGGCGCAGCAGCCAGTTCGCGAGCCGGATGATCGGGCGGCCCTCGGCCTCCTTCATCAGCTCGTCGATCGCCTGGCGCTCGTCGTTCTCCTCGACGGCGTTGACGACGACTTCGTCCTCGCTCGAGATGATGCTCTGGATCACCTGGCTCACCGACGCGTCGAGGTGATAGTGACGTTCGATCGCCTCCTCGATCTGCGACGTGGAGGCGAGCACGGGCTGGATGAACATGCCCGCATGGAAGCGCAGGTCCTCGATGGCGTTCACGTTGAGCGGGTCGACCATCGCCACGATCAGCGTCTTCTTGGACTCGATCTCGAGCGGGATCGCGAGGTACTTCTTCGCGACGTCCTCGGTGACCAGGGCGAGCGCGTCGGGCTGCGGGATCTCGATCTCGAGATCCACGAGCGGGAGCGCCAGCTGGTTGCGCAGGCACTCGAGCATCGCGCGCTCCTCGACGAACCCCAGGCGCACGAGCACGCGGCCCAGCATCTCGCCGGATCGCTGCTGCTCCGCGATCGCCTGGTCGAGTTGCTGCGGCGTGACGAGATCCCGGTCCAACAACAGGTCGCCGAGTCGACGGTTTTCCTGGCCCATCCGTGAGGTCTCCGGGGAGAGGAGCAGGGTTCCCCGCGGTTATCGGCCCGCAGGTCCCGCCGGATGAGCGCCAAGTGGTACCGGTGGCGCTGGTTGCGGGCAGCGTGCTAGCGTGCGGCCGTGCAAGACGATCCCAAGCCCGTCGCGCCCGCGGACCCGTCCGCGCTGCCGGAAAGGCCGCTGCCGCGCATCTCCGCACAGGCGCTGCTGGGGCCCGAGGGCGTGCATCGCCCGGCGCGCTTCAACGACCTGCTGCGGGCGGCGAGCCGGCAGTGCCAGCGGCTCGTGGACTGCGAGACGGCCCGCATCTGGATCGCCCGCCACGGCGGGCAGCGCCTGGTCGCGCGCGAGTTCCCGGAGGGCGGGGGCGCCATGCGCGAACGCCGCATGCCTCGGGCGAACGGGCTCGCGGGCTGGGTGATGCGCGAGCAGCGACCGCTGCGGCTCGGCGCCGGCGTGGCGGCGCCCGCGGACGTGAAGGGCAACGTCCCCGCGTTCCGCAGCGCGCTGGTCGTCCCGCTGCTGCGGCGAGGCGAGCCGTTCGGCGTGATCGAGTGCCTCGACAAGCGCGAGGGCGAGTTCACCGACGCGGACTTCGACCGGCTCGAGGTCGCCGCCGAAAGCGTGGCGTTCGCGCTCGACTACGCGCTGCTCCACCGCGAGACCGAGCGCCGTGCGCTCGAGAAGGACGTGCTGCTCGAGATCGCGCGCTCGATGTCCGCGCCGTTCGACCTGGACGAGGTGATCGAGGCGAGCTTCGAGTCGCTGCACCAGGTCGTGGACTACGACGCAGCCGCGATCTACCTCGTGAACCGCCGCACGGCGGAGCTCGAACCGGTGAGCGCGCGCGGCTACCCCGAGGGGTCGGAGGAGGCGTTCGGGCTCATGGTCGGGCAGGGGATCGTCGGCTGGGTCGCCAAGACCGGCGAGTCGGTGATCGTGCCCGACGTGCGGGCCGACGCGCGCTACGTCGCCGCGCGCCCGCAGTCGCGCTCCGAGATCGCGACGCCGCTCCTCAACGAGGGCCGCGTGATCGGCGTCTTCAACCTGGAGAGCGATCTCGAGGACGCCTACCACGCGGGCCACCTCGAGCTGCTCGAGGCGTTCGCGGCGCAGGCCGCGGTCGCGGTCGAGCGCGCGCACTCGGCGCACGAGCGCCTGGAGCGCCGGCGGCTGGAGAAGGAACTGGCGATCGCGCGCGACATCCAGCGCTCGTTCCTGCCCTCGGGCGCGCCGCGCGTGCCCGGGTTCGACCTCGCCGGCACCACGATCACGCACGACGAGGTAGGCGGCGACTACTACGACTTCATCCCGGTCTCCGAGACGCGGCTCGGGCTCGCGATCGCCGACGTGTCGGGCAAGGGCATCCCAGCCGCGCTGCTGATGGCCGGCTTCCGCATGGGCCTGCTCGCGGAGATCCGCAACGAGTACGCGCTGCGCGCCGTGATGCGGAAGGCGAACCAGCTGCTGCACGAGAGCACCGAACGCGACAAGTTCGTCACCGCGTTCTACGGCACGCTCGATTGGAAGAACGGCGTCCTCATCTTCAGCAACGCCGGCCACAACCCGCCGATCCTCCTGCGCCGCGACGGCTCGACCGAGCGGCTGATCGAAGGCGGCGTCGCACTCGGCGTGCTGCCCGACGCCCGCTACGAGGAACGCCCGATCGCGCTCGCCGACGGCGACCTGCTCGTCCTCTACACCGACGGCGTCTCCGAGGCCGAGAACGCCGTCAACGAGCAGTTCGGCGAGGGCCGGCTCGAGGACGTGATGCGCGCGACGCGCGACGCGCCTGCGGCCGAGATCGCGCAGGCGATCGTGAAGGCCGTGCTGGACTGGACGGGAGAGAAGGGGCCGTCGGACGACCTCACGCTGCTGGTCGTGCGCAAGACGAGCGGCGAGCCCCCGGCCGGTCCCGTCGATGGCGCCGCCTGAGGGGGCGCGAGAGCTTCACGTGTTACATGAAGCTCGGATTTCTTGACCCCTCCGGGACCGTCCGATAGTCTGCACGGCCCATCTCACACCCTTGTTTCGGAGGCGCCGTGTCGTCCGCACCGGTTTCCAGCAGGACGGGCCGTATCCTGTCGGGCATGCGCCCGACGGGGCGGCTCCATCTGGGCAATTACGTGGGGGCACTCGAGAACTGGGTGCGGCTCCAGGATGCCGGCTGGACCAACTATCACATGGTCGCGGACTGGCACATGCTCACGACCGGCTACGAGGACACGTCCCACCTGCAGCAGAACATCTGGGACATGGTGCTCGACTGGCTGGCGGCGGGCCTCGACCCGGCGAAGAGCGTGATCTTCGTGCAGTCGGCGGTGAAGGAGCACGCCGAGTTGCACCTGCTCCTGAGCATGCTGGTCAGCAAGGCGCGTCTCGAGCGGATCCCGACGCTCAAGGAGCAGATCCGCGACCTCGGCATGGACGAGCAGACGATCTCCTACGGCCACCTCGGCTACTCGGTGCTGCAGGCGGCCGACATCCTGCTCTACCGCCCGACACACGTGCCGGTGGGCGAGGACCAGGTGCCGCACGTGGAGCTGACGCGCGAGCTCGCGCGGCGCTTCAACTTCGTGTACTGCCAGGATCGCGAGCCCGTCTTCCCCGAGCCCGAGGCGCAGCTGACCGAGTTCGCGCGCCTGCGCGGGCTGGACGGCAATCGCATGAGCAAGTCGGTCGGCAACACGATCATGCTCGCCGAGTCGCCGGCGGACCTCGAGCAGAAGGTCCGGCAGGCGTACACCGACCCCAAGAAGATGCGGAAGGACGATCCGGGCCGGCCCGAGGCCGACGAATCCGATGGACACCCGGGCTGCGTCGTGTGGGAGTATCACCGCAAGTTCAACCCGTCCGAGGCCGCGGCGATCGCGGCCGAGTGCCGCGCCGGCCGACTGGGCTGCGTGGCGGACAAGAAGCACCTCGCCGCGGTCATGGCCGAGGCGCTCGGTCCGATCCGCGAGCGCCGGGAGAAGTGGGCGAACGACCCCGACGGCGTGAAGGACGTGCTGAACGAAGGGACGAAACGCGCGCGCGAAGTCGCGCGCGACACCATGGAACGCGTGCGGAGCGCGATGGGCGTCAAGTCCGTCGTGGAGCCGGAGTGAGCGACGAGACGTCGCGCGACGGAGACGAGACGCTCGCCCCGGCGGAAGCCCCGCCGGAGGCGAACGGCACGCCCGTGGAGGACGCCGCGGCCCCGGCCGACGGCGTGCGCGCGCCCGACCTGCTGGTCGAGAGCCCGGCGGCGCGCAGCCGCGAGGGAGATCCGATCGTCCGGCCGCGCCCGGCGGTGACGTTCAAGCTGCCGCGCTTCGAAGGCCCGCTCGACCTGCTGCTCCACCTGATCAAGCGCGACGAGATCGACATCTACGACATCCCGATCGCGCACATCACGGACCAGTACCTGCGCACGATCGAGATCATGCAGATGCTCGACCTCGACGTGGCGGGCGAGTTCCTGGTGATGGCCGCGACGCTGATGCGCATCAAGGCCAAGATGCTCCTGCCGGTGCCCAAGTCCGACGACGAAGAGGACGAGGGCGACCCGCGCGAAGAGCTGGTGCAGCGCCTGCTGGAATACCGCCTCTACAAGGAGGCGTCCGAAACCCTCAAGGGCCAGGAGGCCGTGCGGCGTTCGCTGTTCGAGCGCGGCATGGTCCCGACCGAGGACGACGCGGGGCCGCTGCCGCTGGCGCCCGCGACGCTCTTCGACCTGCTCGAGGCGCTGAACCGCGTCCTCGCGCGCCGGCCCGATCGCATCGTCTACGAAGTGCGCACCGAGGTCTGGGACATCGAGGACAAGATGTCCCTCATCGCGCGCACGGTCGCCGAGGAAGGTCAGCTGCGCTTCTCGACCCTCATGGGCCAGGCGCGTGCGCGCATGGAGATCGTGGTCGCCTTCATGGCGCTGCTCGAGCTGGTCAAGCTCGGGCAGGTCGCGGTCGTCCAGGAAGACAACTTCGCCGACATCCTGATCCTGCCGAAGCTCGCGGAAGGAAACGACAGCCATGCCTCCATCGAACCTGCGATCGGCAGCTGAAGCGCTGCTGTTCTCGTCCGACCAGCCACTGACGCTGGTCCTGCTCGCCGAGGCGCTCGAAGCGCCCGCCGAGGACGTCACGGCCGCCCTCCAGGCGCTCGCCGAGGAGTACACCGCGCGCGAGGCCGGCGTGGAGCTGCGGGAGATGGCCGGCGGCTGGATCGTCACCACGCGCGCCGAGCAGCACGAGTGGGTCGCGCGCATGCTGCGCGGCAAGCGCAAGATGCGCCTCTCGCGCGCGGCACTCGAGACGATGGCGATCGTGGCGTACAAGCAACCGGTGACCAAGAGCGAGATCGAAGCGATCCGCGGCGTGGATGCGAGCGGCGTGATGGCGACGCTGCTCGAGCGCAACCTCGTCACCATCAAGGGCCGCTCGACCGTGGTCGGACGCCCGCTCCTCTACGGCACGACGCCCGAGTTCCTGAACTACTTCGGCCTCAAGGACCTCACCGAGCTGCCGCGCCCCGAGGAACTGCGCGCACTCGTGGCGGCCCGCGAGCCCGAGCAGCTCGAGATGATGGAGCTCGACCCCGAGAGCGGCATGCCGCTGGCGCTCGCGCACGCGAACGCCGACGGCGCGACCGCCGCGGGCGAGCCGGTCGCCGCGCTCGCCGAGGGCGACGTCGCCACGGACGCGGATGCCGCGCCGAGCGAGGAGGAGGCCGAGGCGGCGTTCTCGATCGCCGACGCCGACGCGGCCATCGCGCAGGCGAACGCCGCGCGGGCCGAAGCCGCCATGGCGATGCTCGACGACGAGCCGGCCGGCGGGGCGATGGCCGGCGCCGGTGACCTCGCCGAGGCGTCGGACGCCGAGGCCGACGACGAGGAGTACGACGACGACGAGTTCGAGGACGAAGACGACGACGACGAATTCGACGACGCGTACGACGACGAGGACGACGAGGACGAGGACGGCGAGGACGACGAGGCCGGCGAACGGCCGTCGATCTCGCTGGACGAACCGGGCGGCCGCTGAGCGCCGCCGCGCGCGTCTCGGGGAGGAGGCGCTCATGAGCGCCGGCGTGGAGCACTGGATCGCGGCGCTGGGGCTCTCGCCGCACCCCGAGGGGGGCTGGTTCCGCGAGACGTGGCGCTCGCCGGAGCAGGTGCCGCGGGCGGGGCTGCCGGAGCGCTTCGACGGACCGCGCTCGCTGGGCACCGCGATCGTCTACCTTCTGGGCGAGGGCGGGCACTCGCGCTTCCATCGCCTGCGCGCCGACGAGGTCTGGCATCTCTACGACGGCGGGCCGCTCCACCTGCACCTGCTCGAGCCCGGCCGCGGCGCGCGCCGCATCGTGCTCGGGCGTGACGTCGCGCGCGGGGAGACGCTGCAGTGCGTGGTGCCGCACGGCACGTGGTTCGGCGCGGAGGTGCCCGCGGGCGCGGGGCACGCGCTGGCCGGCTGCACGGTGTCGCCGGGATTCGAGTTCGGGGATTTCGAGATGGCGTCGCGCGCGGCGCTGCTGGCCGGGTTTCCGGCCGAGCGGGCGCTGATCGAGCGGCTGACGGACGGGGAGGCATCGTGAGCATCCGGTTGAACAAGCTGATGGCGTCGCGTGGCGTGGGTTCGCGCCGCCGCTGCGACGAGATGATCGCCGAGGGTCTCGTGCGCGTGAACGGCCGCGTCGTCACCGAGGCCGGGACCACGGTGGAGGAGGGCCGCGACCGGATCGAGGTCGAGGGCAAGCCGCTTCCGGGGAAGCAGCGGCTCGTCTACTACGTGCTCAACAAGCCCGTGGGCGTGATCACGACGCTCGACGATCCCGAAGGCCGCCGCAGCGTGCGCGAGTTCCTGCCGCGCGGCGCGCGCGTGTTTCCGGTCGGCCGGCTCGACGCCGACACGTCGGGGCTGCTGCTGCTCACGAACGACGGCGATCTCGCGCACAAGCTCATGCATCCGCGCTACGGCGTGACGAAGACGTACCGCGTTCGGCTCGGCCAGGAGCCCTCGCGCAGCCAGCTCACGCGTCTCGAGCGCGGCGTCGAGTTCGAACCGGGCGTGCGGAGCGCGCCCGCGCGGGCGCGCCGGATCGATCCCGGCTTCGACGCGATCATGATCGAGGTGCAGATCCACGAGGGACGCTTCCGCCAGGTGCGGCGCATGTGCGAAAAGGTGGGGCTGACCGTGACGGGCCTGCACCGCGTGGGCTACGGCCCGCTGCGCCTGGGTCCGATGGCGCGCGGCATGTTCCGCGAGCTGTCCGTCGAGGAGCTCGAGAAGCTGAAGGCGGCGTCCTCGCGGCCGCTCGCGAACTCGCGCCGCGGCCCGGCCACGGGCGCACCGGCGCGCCCCGGCCGCGCCGCCAAGGCGGCGAAGGCGGCACAGCCGTCGCTGCCGCCGCCCGAGACGTTCGACGACGACGACGTCGAGGAGACCTGGGTGCCCGGCGGCGGATTCTCGCGCGGCTGGGACGAACCCGACGACGATCCGGTCGACACGCCGAACACGTCACCCGCGGAGTGGCCCGCGCGTGCGGGCGGCCGCCGCGGCGACGCCGGCTTCACGGGCACGCCCGCGGCGCCGCGTCGCGAGCGGCCTACGAAGCCGGAGCGGCCCGCGCGCGCCGAGCGCCCCGCGCGTGGCGTACGTGCGGAGCGTCCGGCGCGCGCGGAACGCCCCGCGCGTGGCGAGCGCACCGCGTGGACCGAGCGTCCGGCGCGCAGCCCGCGGAGCGAGCGTCCCGCGCGTGGCGAACGTCCCGCGTGGACCGAGCGTCCGGCGCGCGGCCCACGTGCCGAACGTCCCGCGCGTGGCGAACGTCCCGCGTGGACGGAGCGCCCGGCGCGCGGCCCACGTGCCGAACGTCCCGCGCGTGGCGAACGTCCCGCGTGGACGGAGCGCCCGGCGCGCAGCCCGCGCAGCGAGCGTCCCGCACGGATGGAGCGCCCGGCGCGTGGCGGTCGTCCGGAGCGCCGCGAAGGGGCGCGCGACGAGGCGCCGCGCGGCCGCTTCGCGCGCCGGCCCGAGGGCCCGCGCCGCGGCGAGGGCCCGCGCCGCGAGTCCGCGTCGCGTGAGCGGTTCGGTCCGCGCAGCAGCGGTTCCGGCCGTCGCGCATTCGGCTCGCGCGAGGCGGCACCGGAGCGTGGCGAGCGGCCGCGTCGCGGTCCCGCGCCACGCGACGGGGGTGGGCGCCGTGGCCCGTCGTCGGGGAGCGCGCGCGGGTCGTTCCGCGAGGAGCGGCCGTTCCGCGGCGGCTCCGCGGCGGGCCGTCCGGCGCGGGGGCTTTCGCCCCGGCGCGAGCGCGGGAGTGGGTCGGCTGCCCAACGTCCCACGCGTGGCGGCGGTCCCGGCGGCCGCTCGCGGGGTCCCGAACGGGGCCGCGGACGGCGCCCGGGTCGCTGAGCTAAGCGTATCCATCCCAACGGACTGAGGCCGCGCGCTCCAGCGACGCGCGAGCCTCCTGCGCGGCGCGAGGCCCGCGCCGGTGCTGCCGGAACGCTTCGTGCGCTGGATTCGTGAGCGGAACCCCTTCATGGGCACGCCGGAGGCGTCGCCCGCCATCGCCATTCCGCACGCTCCCGGCCGCCACGAAGGCTCCGGCGCGAGAAGCGCGAGACCGTGCGACTCGACCTGCTGCACCCGCGGACGCCCCCGCTGCAGTTGGTGGGAACACCGGCCCCCGAGGACGGTGTAGGACCGGACGCACCCTCGCCGGGGGTGACGCCGGAAGCGCCCGCACGGCATCGGCCGGGCTGGCGCGGATGGCTGGCGATCCTCGCGGTCGCGTGTTCGCTGCTCGGCCAGGGCGAACGCAGCCGCATCGATCCGCGCTTCCAGTCGCCGAGCCGCACGTTGCTCACGTACTGGGAAGCGCTGCGCGAAGGGGACGCCGACGCGGTGCGCGAGTGCTACAGCGCCGAGCGCACCGATCTCCCGGTTCCGGGTGCACTGTGGTTCATGCCGCCCACGGACGACCTCTGGCTCACGGCCTTCCGTTCGCTCCCGGTGACTGCCGGGCGCGTGCTGGTGCGGTACGAGGTGCACTTCAAGCCGAAGGGTTCGGGACAGGAGCAGATGTTCGAGACGGGGAGCGAACTCGTGCGTGCGCGCGGCCAGTGGCGCATCGCACAGCCCCTCGGAGCGGCCAGCATGCCGGAGTGGAAACCGGTCCCCGGACCGGTTGACATCTGACGAGCGACCCTCCTAGGCTCGATGGATTCTCCCCGCGTCTCGCGGGACCGCGCGGAGCGCGGCCCCGGGCGCTCCCGAACCGCACGAGGAATCGCATGACGCCGTCGCGGATCCGCACCTGGCTCACCGCCGTCGCCCTCGTCGCCGCCACCGTTCCGGCCGGCGCGACCAAGTACGCGGGCGAGTTCATGAAGATTCCCGTCGGCGCGCGCGCGATCGGCATGGGCGGCGCGTTCAGCGCGGTCGCCGACGACGCGACCTCGCCGTGGTGGAACCCCGCGGGCATGGTGTTCCTGCCGTACCGCGAGGGATTCCTGCAGCACGCCGAACAGTTCGGCAGTCTCGTGAACCACAACTTCGGCAGCGTCGTGATGCCACTCAAGGGCGACGGCTCGCGCCGCGCGGCGCTCGGTGTCAGCGCGACGTGGGTGGGCGTCTCCGACATCCCGATCACGCCGCGGCCCGGCGGGCTCAAGCCCGGCGACTGGCTCGACTACGGCTCGGACAACGATCCGCTCACGCCCGGCAACGGCCAGGGCAACGGCAAGTGGGACTCGGGCGAGCGGCTGCTGCTCTCGGCCGAGGATCTCTACATGGCGAGCAGCACCGACCTCGCCGTCGCGGTGTCGTACGCGCGCCAGCGCGGGACGCACTGGACGTACGGCGGCACGCTCAAGTTCGTCCGCCAGAGCATCCCGGACACGCTGCCGGGCGAGCACGTCACGTCGTTCGGCGCCGGCGTCGACGCCGGCCTGATCTACATGGCCTCGGACGCGGTGACGTTCTCCGGCGTGCTGCACGACGCGACGACCACGTACCTCAGTTGGAGCGACGGCGTGCGCGAGTTCGTGTCGCCGACCCTGACCACCGGCGCCGCGTTCCAGTTCACGCCCGCGCCGCGGCACGCGCTCACCTGGGCGACCGACTTCGGCTGGAACTTCGAGAACCGCACGTTCGACGGCCAGGTCAAGCTCGGGGCGGTGACGGCCGACGTGCGCACGGGGCTCGAGTACTGGTACCGGAACACGCTGGCGCTGCGCGCCGGCATGGGCGGGAAGGACCTCGATTTCGGGCTGGGTGTGCGCTACAAGCACTTCGGCGCCGACTACGCCGCGTCGCTCAACCGCTTCTTCGCGGCGAGCGATCCGCTCTTCCCGGACGACAAGAACCTCGACGCCACGCACCTCGTCTCCGCGTCGCTGAGCTGGTGAGGCTCGCGGCGGAGGCCGCATGTCTTGACCGCTCCAGCGCGTCTCCTTAGTGTGGGCCCGGAGAAGTCCGGGTTCGACTGACACGAGGCGCGCGAGGGAACGATGCGGAACGTGATGGCGCTGATCCTCTCCGGAGGCGGCGGTGAGCGGCTGGGCGTCCTGTCCGCCGAGCGCGCCGTGAGCGCGTTGCCGTTCGGCGGCAAGTACCGCGTCATCGACTTCTCGCTGAGCAACTGCTGCCATTCCGGAATCGGCCAGGTCGGCGTGCTCGCGCAGCACGCGCCCGCGTCGCTCAACGACCACATCGGCGCCGGCCGCCCGTGGGATCTCGACCGCCGCCAGGGCGGCGTCGTGATCCTGCAGCCGTTCCAGACGCGGCAACACGCGGGCTGGTACCGCGGCACCGCGGACGCGATCACGCAGAACCTCGACTACCTCGAGGAACACCGGCCCAATCGCGTGCTCGTGCTGTCGGGCGACCACGTCTACCGCATGGACTACCGCGCGCTGTTCCTCGCGCACGAGCAGCGGGGCGCGTCGGTGACGCTCGCCGTCACGAAGGTGCCCGCGGACCAGACGCGCCGCTTCGGCATGGTGACCATGGATCGCGGCGGCCGCGTGCGCACGCTGGAAGAGAAGCCCGAGCGCAGCGCGGCGACGCACGCGTCCATGGGCATCTACGTGTTCGAGTTCGACGTGCTGAGCGAGATGCTGCGCAGCCGCCCCGTCGACCTCGTGCTCGACGTGCTGCGGCCGCTCGTCGACGCGGGCGAGCGCGTCTACGCGCACGAGTTCAACGGCTTCTGGGAGGACGTGGGCACCGTGTCCTCCTACTACCGCACCAACCTCGAGCTCGTGCAGCCCGAGCCCGCGCTGCAGCTCCACGACAGCCGCTGGCCGATCCTGACGCGCGACGAGGAGCGCCCCGCCGTGGTGGTGGGCGACGACGCCGCGATCGAGCAGAGCCTGGTCGCGAACGGCTGCCGGATCGACGGCGAGGTGCGCCGGTCGATCCTGTTCCCCGGTGTCAAGGTCGGGCGCGGCGCCGTCGTGGAGGACTCCGTGATCATGGCGGACACGGTGATCGAATCCGGAGCGCGCATCAGCCGCGCGATCCTCGACAAGTACGTCCGCGTCGGCGAGGGGGCCGTCGTGGGCGAGGGAGACGATCCCGGTCCGCCCGACCTGCAATGGCTCGGTGGCCTCGTGCTCGTGGGCAAGGACGCATGGGTGCCGCCCGGCGGCCGCATGGCGCGCCCGAGTTCGTTCGGGGTCGGCGGCCGCTACGAGGACTTCCGCGACGGACGCCTGCCCGCGGGCGCCGTGGTCGGCAACCGGCGCTGGTTCGAGGAGCTGCGATGAGCGGCCGCTACGCCTTCATCCTCGCCGGCGGTGTCGGCAGCCGTCTCTGCCTGCTTTCGGAGCGGCGCGCGAAGCCCGCGGTGCCGTTCGGCGGCAAGTACCGGATCATCGACTTCACGCTTTCGAACTGCGTCAACTCGGGCATCTTCGACATCGGCGTGCTCACGCAGTACCGGCCCACGTCGCTCAACCAGCACATCGGCATCGGCCGGCCATGGGACCTCGACCGCACGCGCGGTGGCATCCAGCTGCTGCAGCCGGCGCCGGGCGCGGCGCAGAGCGACTGGTACCAGGGCACCGCGGACGCGATCTACCAGAACCTGATGCACCTCAAGCGCCGCCGGGTCGAGGAAGTGCTCATCCTCTCCGGCGACCACATCTACAAGATGGACTACAACGTCCTCTTCGCGTTCCACCGCGCGAATCGCGCCGCGATGACCGTGGCCGTGACCGAAGTGCCGGAGAAGGACGTGAGCCAGTTCGGCATCCTCGAGGCCGAGCCCAACGGCCGCGTGACCGCGTTTAAGGAGAAGCCCAAGGGCCCGGTCAGCTCGCGCATGGCCTCGATGGGCGTCTACCTGTTCGATCGCGACGCGTTGATCCGCCTGCTCGTCGAGGACGCGGCGATCCCCGATTCGTCGCACGACTTCGGCAAGGACGTGCTGCCGCGCATGGTGGCGCGCAACGAAGGCGTGTTCGCCTACAAGTTCCCGGACTACTGGCAGGACGTGGGAACGCTCGACTCGTACTACGAGGCGAACCTCGCGTTCCTGGGCCAGAAGCCGCCGCTCGACCTCAACGACACGGGCTGGGTGATCCACACCCAGAGCGCCGACCGGCCGCCCGTGCGCTTCGGCACCGGCGCGAAGGTCCACCACAGCATGGTCACGAACGGCTGCGTGCTGGCGGGGGAGGTCACGAACTCGGTGCTGTTCCCGGGCGTCGTGCTCGCGCCCGGCGCGATCGTGCGCGACAGCATCGTGATGCACGACACGATCATCGGCCCCGGCGCCGTGGTCGACCGCGCGATCATCGACAAGGAAGCCACGATCGGCGCCGAGGCCCGCATCGGCCACGGCGACGAGACGCCGCCCAATCGCGCGTGCCCCGAGCACCTCTCGAGCGGGCTCGTCGTGGTGGGCAAGCGCGCGCGGTTGCCCGAGGGCATCACGATCGGCCGCAACGCCCGCATCGGCGCCGCGGTCGTCGAGGCCGACTTCACCGCCCCGGTGCCCGCGGGCGGCGTCGTGGACGGGCCGGAGTCGATGCACTGACGCTCCCGCGTTCCGCGGAAGCGAAGAAGCCCGGCGTCCCTCGGGACGCCGGGCTTCTGCGTGACGTGCGGCGGGATCAGCCCGGCAGGCGGAGGCGCTGGCCCGAGCGGACGTTGCTCGAGCTCAGGTGGTTCGCGCGCCGGAGCTGCGAGACGCTGACGCCGTAGCGGGCCGCGATCTCGGAGAGCGTCTCGCCCTTGCGCACCAGGTGCGAGCGGTGCGACGACGACACCGCGCGCGAGCCGTGCTTGCCGCGGGCCGCCGGCGCGCGCAGCTGTGCGATCTGCGCGCTGTCGATCGCCGCGCTCGCCTGGGCGGCATCCTGCGGTGAGTGCACGCGCAGGCGCTGGCCGGGCTTGAGCGCATCGGTGGCGAGGTGGTTCCACTGCATGACCTGCTCGGGGGCGACGCCGTACTGCTGGCTCACCATCCAGAGCGTCTCGCCGGGCTTCACGATGTGGTTCACGCGATCGGCGGCCGAACTGTTGCCGTCGATCTTCGCGGGCAGCCCGATCTTGCGCGGCGGCACGTACGCGGTCGACGCGGCCGGGTCACTGGATGCGTCGACGATCTCGGGCGCCGGCGCGCGCATGGTCGCGGGAATCGTCAGCATCGAGCCGCGTCGCAGCGGATGGCGGCGGCTGATCCCGTTCGCGGCCGCGAGCGCCTTGGGGCTCACCGAGTACTCGGCCGCGATCGTGCGCAACGTCTCGCCGCGGCGCACGCGGTGGCGCACGGTGAGGTCGACGGCGGGCAGCCGCTCGCCGCGGGCGAGGGCCTTCTGCACGAGCTCGCTCTTGCCCTCGGGCACGCGCAGCGTCGTGATGCCGCCCGGGCCGCGCGCCGCGGTCGAACGCAGCGCCGGGTTCAGCGTGCGCAGGTCCTCGAGCGAGCAGTCGCACATCTTCGCGATGGCGCGCAGGTCGACCGCGCCCTTGAGCGCGATCTCGTCGAAGCGCATCGGGTCGTCGAACTCGACGTCGGTGAAGCCGTACTTCACCGGGTCGCGCGTGATCGCCATGGCCGCCATGAACTGCGGCACGTACTGCTCGGTCTGCTTCGGGAGCTTCAGGTCCCAGTAGTTGGTCGTGCCCTGCGCCTTGATCGCGCGCAGCACGGTGCCTTCGCCGCAGTTGTACGAGGCGATCGCCAGCGGCCAGTCGCCGAAGATGCCGTGCAGGTGCTTGAGGTAGCGCGCGGCGGCGACGGTGGCCTTCTCGGGATCCTTGCGCTCGTCGACCCACTGGTTGATGTTGAGCCCGAAGAGCTGCGCGCTCGAGCGCATGAACTGCCACGGGCCCACGGCGCTCGCGTACGAGCGGGCGTTCAGGTTGAAGCCGCTCTCCACGAACACGAGGTGGACGAGGTCGGGCGGCAGGCCTTCGCGCTGCAGCACCGTGCGGAAGAGCTCCATGTAGCGGCCCGAGCGCTTGAGCCAGCGCTCGAACGTGCTGCGGCCGGCGCCGGTGAAGAACTCGATGTACTTGAGGACGTCCGAGTTGACCTGGAGCGGGATGTCCTCGAGGGCGGGCTGGTTCAGGTCCGGCTGCAGCGAGTCGACGGCCGCGTCGGCGGGCTCGACCTCGGGCACCGGCACCATGCGCGGAGCCGCCGCGGAGTCGCGGGGGGCCAGCGCGGGCCCGGCGGGACGGCTGGCCGGAACCGGCTCGGCGGCCCACGCGGCCACGGGCAGGAGCGCCGCGAGAAGCGCGGCGGCCGCCAGGGCGCGCAGGGAAGTCGTGCGTACGGTCATCGTCGGGCCTCCCGCGGATCGTGGACTCGCAACTCGGTGATCAAGGAACGAGGAGTAACAGTCCCGTCGTGCATCCCGCAATGCATGGTTCTGTCAACTTGCATCCCGGGCACGGTCCGGAGCCTATGGCATCGGCCGTTGCGGGACGGCCCTCCAGCCTCGGCAAGCCTCATGCCACAACCTGCGATGCCATTGACACTTGTAGTGTCGTTGGCTAGGTTGGGATCGCACACGCGCAACCGGCGCGCGTGCACCCCACGGGGAGGGAGCCCCTCGATGAACGTGGCGAGCACGGCCTCCGGGCGGTGGGCGGTATCGACCCGCAGCCTCGGGGAAGTGATGACCGCGGGCTTTTCCACACCCGCGCTCGAGATCGCGCTGCTCGGCGTGCCGACGGGCTACAGCGAGGGCGAGGCCGAGTCGTGGCTGCAGGACCTCGCCGGCGTCGCCGTCGAGACCTCGCGCAGCGACCCGCGCGTACGCGCGATCCCGTCGTTGCTCCATCACGCGCTGACGGGCCTGCTCTTCTCCCAGTCCGAACTGTGGACGCAGCCCGGCCGTCATGCGCCGTGTTCGGCCGCATTCGTCGACACGGGTGAACACGCCGGCTTCGGCTTCGTGGGCGACGCGCGCGTCACCGTGCTCGTCGAAGGCCAGCCGATCGAGCCGCAGTGGGTGATCGTGCGTGACCAGGACGGACGCGAAGCCCGCGCCGCGGTGCTGCCGACCGATCGCATGGCGCAGATCGAACTCGCGTACGGCCCCGCGGACGATCCCTCGCAGTCCGCACTCATCGAGGCGTACTGGTTCGTGCGCGAGAGCGCGACGCCGGCGCCCGTGGTGGTCGACACCGCCGTGCCCGCGACGGTCGACGTCGCGCCGCTCGCCGAGAGCGCCGCGCCGCCCGCCGCGCCCGCGCCCGTGACGGAGCCCGAACCCGTGGCGTTCGCGGCGCCCGAGGCACCGGCCGCACCGGCGCTGCCCGAATCGCTGCCGTCGCAGCAGCCGAGCCTCGCGAACGAACCGGTCGCGCACGAAGCGGGGTGGATGCTGCCGCCCGAGACCGCCGAGCCCGAGCCGCAGGCCGATCCGTTCGCCGGCGTGCGCGGCGTGCCGCTCGACGCGGTCGCCGATCTCGAACCGATCGCGGACACGGGAGAGACATTCGCCGCCGCGCCGCCGCCCGAGCCGGTCGCGCCGGTCGCCGACGCACCGGGGCTCGATCCCGAAGCGCTCGCGGCCGCCGAGAGCCTGTCGGCGCCGCGACCCACCGGGCATCCGGTCGGGCGCTGGCTCGGCAAGCTGCTCGGCTTCGGACGCAAGCGTGAGCCGAAACCCGTCGAGCCCGAGGTCGCTCCGGTCTCGACGTACGACGCGCTGCTCTCCGAGAGCGTGCCGGCCGAGACGCTCGACACCGCCGAGCAGACCGCGTTCGTGCTGCCCGACGTGCCGCCGCCGCTGCCCGTCGAACCGGTTTCCGACTTCGACGACACGTACGTGCTCGAAGCCGCCGCGGACTTCCGTCCCGGCCAGGCCGCCGAGATGGCCGAGGCGGCCGAGCCGCCCGCCGAGGCGCACGCGTTCGACGTCGCGGCGCCGCTCGAGATCGAGCCCGCGCCCGCGTCGCGTGACGACGAGAGCCGGCACGCGCGCACGGTGCGGCAGATGAGCGAGATCGACGCCGCGACGCTGCCGGTGCTGCCGGCGCCCACGGTGCCGGTCGCGACCACGGAGCCGGTGGTCGTCGAGCACGAGCCCGTCGGCGCCGACACGACGTTCGCCATCCCGCCGGTGCCCGTGCGGCCCGAGCCGGTGGTGAACGCGGCGCCGGTCGCTGCGCCCGAGCCGCCCACGGGCCCGCCGGTGCTGCGCGTGACGCCGCCCGCTTCGGCCGCCACCGCGTCGCCGACGCTCGAGCCGCTCGGGGCGCAGGCCGCGCCGCCGCTCCGGCCCGAGCCCGCGCGTCCGGTCGCGCACGAGCCGCCGCCCGGTGCGGCGCCGCCCGTGCTGCGCGTCGAGCCCGTGCCCGTACCGCCGCAGGCGATCGTGCCCACGCCGCCGGTGGCGCCGCAGGGCGCACCCGAGGCTGGCTTCGCGCCGACGCTCGCCCCGAACGACCCGATCGAGGAGGGGCTGCTCATCGCGCGTCCGCGCGCGCCGCGTGCCGACTGGCCGGTGCTCGACGACGCGCCGCGCCGGCGCAAGGGCCCGAGCCGCCGCACGTGGATCACCGTCGCCATCGTCGCCGGCGTGTTCGGCGTCGGCTGGCTCGTCGGCGCGTTGACGAGCCCGCGCGAGCCGGGTGAGCCCGGCCCGTTCGCGAAGGCGCTGCGCGCGATCGGCATCGCGGCGCCGCACTACGTGGCGACCGTCAACAGCTCACCCAACGGTGCGTGGATCTCGGTCGACGGCCGCGACATCGCGCGTCGCACGCCCGCGGACGTCGAACTGCCGCCGGGCGCGCACACGCTCACGCTGACGCTGCCCGATCTCGGCAGCGCGCAGGTGCAGGTGCGCGGACAGAACGGCGAGAAGGTCGCCGTCGAACCTTCGCTCGACGGCTCGCTGGCGGTCGACACGTCCGATCCCGACACGCCGATCAACGTCGCGCTCGACGGCAAGCCGATGGGTTACCTGCCGCTGCGCGTCGAATCGCTGCCGCCGGGGCTGCACGAGCTCCGGTTCACGGGTCCCGGCATGCCGGCGTGGGCGCAGACCGTGCAGGTCGGCGTGCGCCAGGCCGCCGAAGTCATGGCGCGCCCGATGAGCGCGCCGGCGACCGGCGTCGTGAAGGTGCAGGCGACGCTCAACGACGAGCAGGGCTCGACGCCGCTCTCCGGTGCGCAGGTGTTCGTCGACGGGCAGCTGCGCGGCGTGACGCCTGCCTCGCTCGAGCTGCCGCGCGGGCCGCACAGCCTGAAGCTCACGTGGCACGGCGAGACCGCGCCGGTGCAGGTGATCGACCTGCCCGGCGGCAACGAGCGCTTCGCGTCGTTCGGCTTCGGGCTCGAGAGCCCGTCTCCGCAGGTGTCGCTCCTGAACGGCGTGCACCCCTCGACGCCCGAGCAGCAGGTGATGGTGTCGGCCGCGGTGAGCGGGCTGCGGCTCGCGGACATCCGCGAGGGCTGGCTGCACGTCTCGACGCCGGACGGCCTCTGGCGCCGCTACCCGATGACGGCGATGCGCGGCCAGCACGGCCCGGTGCTCGCGGCGGTGTTCCCGCCGGCGGCGTTCGACGCGCACGGCAACGCGCGCTGGTACGTGAGCACGGCGACGATGCAGGGCGACGAGTACTTCTCGGAGATCCAGGCCGCGTCGACCGCGGCCGGCCGCGCGGCACGCGGCGAGTAGCGTTCGCTTCGGCGGCGGCCCCGTCCACGTCGTGGACGGGGCCGCTCGCGTTTCGGCGCGGGGCCACACGTCCGCGCGCATCCGTGGGTGGCACGGCGCTCGCAGTCCGCACCGGCGATGGGAGGCCGGGGAGCGGTGCCGCTCGCGATCGCGCTGTGGCTCGGGCTCGCCTGCGGCGCGGGGCTCCCGCCCGGCGCCGCGTGGGCGTGCCTGGTCGCCGTGCTGCCGCTCGCGTGGCTCGCCGACCGCGCGCCGCCGCGCACGGGAACCGCGCTGCTCGCGCTCGCCGTGGCGCTCGCCGGCGCGGGCCGCGGCGCCGCACGCGCGCAGCGGCTCGAGGCCGTGCGCGCGGCCCTGCCGCCCGACGGCACGCTCGTGCGGCTCGTCGTGCGGCTCGACGAGCCGGCCCGGCGCGAAGGTGGCGAGCCGGTCGCGTGCGCGCGCGTGCTGCAGGCGTCGCCCGCGCTGCCGGCGGGCGTACTCGTCCGGCTGCGGCTGCCCGCGGGCTGCACCGCGGACTGGGCCGATACCGTGCGCACGCTCGCGCGGCTCGAGCGCTTCGGCGGGTCACGCAATCCCGGCGGCTTCGACGCGCGCGCGGCCGCCGACGCGGCGTCGACGCTGGCGCACGGTCGCGCGCCGGTCGCGCGCGTCGCGCCCACGCACCGGCTGCGCGACGCGCCGGTGCGGCTCGCGTGCGGCGCGCGCCGCGGCATCGAGGCCGCTTTCGCGCGCACGCTGCCGGGCGACGTGCGCGAGCTGGT
>JBGAML010000030.1:0-18266 GCA_044223005.1 Candidatus Eiseniibacteriota bacterium | reverse complement strand
CGCCCACCCGGGCGCCCGCGCCGAGCGCGCCCGCGGCGGCCGCCGCGGCGGCCGCTGCCGCCGCCCCGCTCGCAACGCCGCTCGCGCCGCCGCCCGATCCCAAGCCCGCGCCGCGCGTCGACCGCATCGAGCGTCGCGAGTTGGACGCGTGGTCGCTCGCCGCGCGCGACCTGATGGAGGCGCGCCGCAAGACCGCCGCCGCGATGGGCGAGCCCGAGCCCGCGCCGTACGAACCGCCGCCCGCTTACGAGCCGCCGCCTGCGCCCGTCGCACCCGCTCCGCGTGCCGTCGCGCCGGAGCCGATCGCGGCCGCGCCGCCCGAGGCACCCGAGCCCGAGCCCTTCCCGTCGCTCGCCGAGATCGCCGCGCGCAGCGCGAGCGCGCGCCCCGACGCCGCGGACCTGTCCGGCCTGCCGCCGCGGCTGCGCCAGAAGATCGAGGACGACATCGCGCGTGAGGACGCGCGCACGAAGAGCGGCGCCGTGCCCATGATCCTGGGCGGCGTCGTGCTGGTCGCCGTGCTGGTCGGCACCGTGCTCGCGCAGCGATTCCAGGTGATCGACCTGCCGTTCCTGCGCGGCATCGTGCCGACCGCGAAGGCGCACGCGGCCGCCGAGCCCGCCGCGAGGACTCCCGCGCCGGTCGCGACGACGCCCACGGCGGTCGCGACCGCTCCCGAGTCCACCGCCACGACGCCCGCGGCGACGAGCACCTCGCCGCCGGTCCCCGCGACCATGCCCGCAGCGACGACGCCGAAGCCCGCGACGAGCGCCCCCGTGGCGGCCGCGACGCCCAAGCCCGCGCCGCCCGACGTGACGCCCTCACCTGCGAAGCCCGCGACGACGGCGCCCGCGACGGCGACGACGCCCGCGACCAAGCCCGCCGCGACCGGACCGACGTTCGGCGTCGGCGTGGCCTCGTACCTCGAGCGCGACCGCGCCAACCAGGAACGCGACCGGCTCGCCGGCCTCACGCACCTGCCCGCGGTGGTGCTGCCCTACTCGAGCGCGGGCACGCAGATGTTCCGCGTGGTGCTCGGCAGCTACCCCAGCCGCGACGCCGCCGACATCGCGTCGACCACGCTGATGACCAGGTACAGCGTGCGCGAAGCCACGCCCGTCCAGCTCTCCAAGGGCAACTGAGCCGGCACCGCGATCGCGCCACGGAGACCGGCCCGCTTGCCGGAGCCGCTGCGCAACGCTATTGTGCCCGCCCGCATTGCCGCGTCCCCATCGTCTAGAGGCCTAGGACACCGCCCTTTCACGGCGGTAACACGGGTTCGAATCCCGTTGGGGACGCCAGCTCCGCCACCTCGCCCTCACGCGCTCGCAAACGCCGGCTTCAGTTTCCCTGCGGCTTCTGTTTCGCCGGCGGCGCGTCCAGCATGGCCTGCAACTGCTTGAGTGCGCCGGGGACGTTCTCCTGCACGGCGTTGATGAGCACGTTGCCCGCGGGGTCCATCACCACGAGCTCGGGGATCTTGGACGCGAAGGGCTGGCCACACACGGGCAGCATGCCGGCGTCGGTCGTGGTGGCGCGCCAGGGGAAACCCATCTCCTTCGCGAATTTGTGCCGGTCCGGCACGGTGTTGCTGGCGGGCACGTAGATCATCTCGAACTCGGGGTGCGCCGCCTTCACGGTCTTGTAGAAGGCGACAAGCTTCGGCGCCATGCGGCGCGTGATGGGACAGGTGTTCGAGCCGCGTAGGAATGCGATGTAGCGTGGCGAGGCGCCGGGATCGAGCGGCGCGGGTGCACCGGTCGTGGCGCTCACGAGTCGTCCATCGAGTTCGTCGAGCACGCGAGCCGGGGTCGCATGTCCGGCCGCCACGCACCTGCGAGCCTGATCGATCAGGTCGGTCGCCTGAGGCAGAACGTCGAACACCTTGAGCGGCGCCTCCGACACGACCGTCAGCTTGCGGCCCTGCGTGCCCGCGAGAATCACCCGGCGTCCACGTTCGAAACGCACGCCGTCCACGGTGAACTCCGCCGTCAACGTGACGCGGTACGGCCAGAGTTCCTGCCGCTTGAGCAGCGTTTCGAACGTGAGCTCGCGCTGCACCGGCGAGAGCGACTTCCAGACTGCGTTCGCGCGCGCGAGCGCGTCGGTCTCCTCGGGCCTCGGGGCGAAGCTCAAGTCCTGCGCCGGGATCTCGACCTCGATCTCGGTCGGGTTGATCGAGACCACGTCCACGACCTGGCCGGCCTTCACCTTCTTGCCGCTCTCGAACTCCAGCGCGCGCTTGAGCGTGCACTGCGACGGCCAGAACTCGGGCCGCCGCACCAGGTCGGGCCAGGTGAGGTCCGCGGCGAACGCCAGTGAAGGCAGCAGAACTAGGCCGAGCAGTGCGACGCAGGCGAGCTTCTTCATGGGAAGTCTCCGGTTCCGGCGAGGATGGGGCGCCCGATCGGGGCCTGCGAAATGCCGTGGCCACGAGTCGCGCACTTTCGCAGTTTCCCCGCGGATCTCAACGGGATTCCGTCGCGTGGGTACGGGGCTTCGCCGATTCACCGACGCTGATCGTTGTCGAGTGAGGGAATACAAACGGGTGTGACCGGGAGCGGCCTCGGGCCGCTCCCCGTCACGCGCCCTAGCGTTCCGCCAGCGTCACCCCGATCTCCTGGTCGGCGCCGTTGCGGCGCACGACCAGCTTCACCGCCTGCCCCGGTGCGTACTCCTGCAGCAGCGCGGAGTAGCCGCGCAGGTCGGCGATCGGCTTGCCGTCGAGTTGCATGAGCACGTCGCCGGGCTGCAGTCCCGCCTTCTCGGCGGGCGAGCCCGGCGTGATCGACACCACCTTCACGCCGGGGCCGGCGAACTCGAAGTCGGGCAGCGTCCCGATCGTGACGCGGCGGCCGGTCGTGCTGCCGGGCGCGGGCGGCGTCGCGCCGGACGGCGCGGCACCGGCGCCCTTCGCGCCGGCGATGGTCACGGTCAGCGGCTCGGGGCGCTCGCCCAGGTACTGGATCGCCTCGCGCACGACGCTCGCCACCTTGACCAGTCCCGCGCCGTCGATCTTGTCCGCGGTGTCGCCGGGCCGGTGGTAGTCGGCGTGCGGTTCGGTGAACACCTGCACGGCGGGCACGCCGCGATCGATGAAGCTCTTCTGGTCCGAGGATTCGAGCGCCTCGGGAATCAGGCGCGACTCCACGCCGGTGACGAAGCCCGCACCGCGGAAGATGTGCTGCCATTCGGTGGCCGTGCCGGTCGCGATCACGGACAGCTTGTTCGCGAACAGCCGGCCGACGGTATCCAGGTTGATCACGCCCTCGATCTTCTCGAGCGGGAATGCGGGATGGTCCACGTACCAGCGCGAACCCTGCAGCCCCGATTCCTCGCCCGTGAACGCGACGAACACGATCGTGCGCTGCGGCCGCTCCCCCGCGGCGAGCGACTTCGCCAGCTCCAGCATCACCGAGACGCCGCTGGCGTTGTCGTCGGCGCCGGGATGCATCTTCCCTTCGTCGCCCTTGTGCACGTCGGGCCAGCCGCGGCCCAGGTGATCGTAGTGCGCGGTGAGCAGCGCCGACTGCGCGGCCAGCGCCGGGTTGCTGCCGCGCAGCACGCCGACCACGTTGCGCAGCGGGACCGGAGCGCCGGAGGGCGAGCGCGTCGAGGCGAACGCCTGGAACCAGCCGCCGCCGTCGCCGCCGGGCTCGAGGCCCGCGCGCTTGAACTCGGCGGCGATCCATTCGGCCGCGTCGTCGAGTCCCTTCGTGCCCACGCCCCTGCCCTCGCGCTCGGGCGCGGCCAGCCACGCCACGCGATCGAGCATGGCCTGCCGCGAGAAGACCGGCGGCAGCTCGGCGAGCGCGTGCGACGCGGGCAGCGCCAGCGCGGCGAGTGACGCGCCGCGTTCGTTCGCGGCACGCAGGTCGACGCGCAGCGGCGAGTCGGTCGCGCCCCACTGGCCCTTCAGCACGTTGACCGGTTCGGCGCCCTCGAAGCCGAGGTAGGAGTACTTGCCGTAGTGCGGCAGCTTGCGCCCGAGGCCGGGCACCGCCGCGAGGTCGTCGGCAAAGATCCAGCCGATCGCCCGCTCGGGCGCGGCGGGATGCCGGCGCACGATCACGCCGCAGTGCCCCGCGAGCGGCATCGATTCGCGGTCCACGACCAGCTTACCGTTCTCGAACGCGTAGCCGGCGCCGGGCAGGAAGAGCCGCGTGGCGAGCGCGTTGTCGCGCCCAAGGATCCAGACCGGGCGGTCGGCGGGAATCGCGCGCAGCTCGGCGTCGGTGGTGAACTCGGGATGGTGATTCTCGCTGCGCCAGCTCTCGATGAGCGCGCGCCACGCCGATCGCGTGGCCGTGTCGGCCTTCGCCGGCAGCACCACCAGCACGCGCGGCGCGCCGAAGATCTGCCCGATCGACGGCCCGATCTCGCGCGGGTCGAGCAGCCGGAAGACGTCGAAGGATGGATCGACATGCAGCGCGAGCGGCGGCTGCGTCGTGCGCACGGTGAACGGCGCCGTCGCGGCGGTCATGTGCACCGTGTCGGCCACCGCGCCGCCGGCGGCCTGGACCACGACCGGGACGGCGAGATCCAGCGCGCCACCCGATTGCGCCTGCCGCAGCGTGCCCGTCACCTCGTAGCCGCCCGCGACGGCTCGCGTGCTCACGCGCTCGACGCGCAGGTCGGCCGCGCCGGCGCGGCCGACCTGCTCGGCGAACAGCCGCCCGAGGTCCAGGCCCGAGGCGGCTTCCATCGTCGTTCGCACGTCCGTGAACGACGCCTGGCGGCCGCTGAAATCGCGAGCGAAACGGGCGGCCCAGCGGCGGAACGCGTCGTCGCCCATTCGCAGGCGCGCCATGTGGAACAGCATGAGCGACTTGCCGTAACCGACCGCTTCGGTGGCTGCGTTGTGGCGCGAGCGGAACTCCGACAGCGGGAAGTCGCGGCCGTCGCGCACGTAGCTGCGGTACTTCTGCAGCACGTCGCGCCGGTACTCGTCGCCGCGCCCGCGCTGCTCCTGGATCAGGTGGTCGGCCATGTAGGCCGTCAGGCCCTCGCACCAGTTGCCGCTCGCGTAGTCCACGAACACCGAGTTGCCCCACCAGTTGTGGAGGATCTCGTGCGGATAGGACGACGTGAGGATGAATGGGAAGCGGATGATCTGCGAGCCCAGCAGCGTGAAGCTCGGCATGCCGTAGCCGGTCTCCCAGAAGTTCTCGACCATCGCGAACTTGGAATACGGATAGGGCCCGAGCAGGCCGCGGTACATCTCGAGGTACTGCGCCGTGGCCTCGAGGTACTTGGCGGCGAGCGCGTCGTCCTTGCTGCGCAGGTAGACCGACGTCTCGACCTTGCCGGCCGATCCGCGATAGACGAGCAGCGGCCCGCCGCAGACGACGATGTCGTCCACCGGCCCGTGCGAATCCCAATGCGCGCGACCGTCCGCGCCGCGCGAACTTCCGTTGCCGGGGCTGATCACGTGCCAGCCCTCGGGCTGGTCCACGTCGAGCGCGTACTCGACCAGTCCATCGCCCGCGCGCGGGTACCAGAAGCCCTCGCCCGAGAGGTAGACGCCCTCCTTCGAGATCACGCCGGTCGTCTGTCGGAAGCCGCGCGTGTACTGCTCGCTTTCGGCCGAAAGGCCGAAGTCGAAGTGACCGTCGTAGGCGAGCACCACCGTGCCGCCCTCGGCCGGCAGGCGCACGCGCCAGCGCCGCAGCGCCCCCGCCGAGTCGAGATCGGCCGCGGAGGCGTTGATGCCGAAGAAGCGAGTGGCGTCGTCCTGCGCCCGCGCGCCCGGCGCGTGCAGCGGCACCTCGGCGACTTCCGGCGAACTCGAACGCACCGCCAGCGCGGCGTTCAGGATGAACTCGGCCGCGCCGTCGTGCACGAACTCCGCGGGGACGCGCAGCGTATCGGTCGCCGTGAGCCAGCCGCGCGCGGGATCGAGCGCCACGTGCAGCCCGTGCTGGACGCGCGCGGGCGCCGCGACGGCCGGCATCGCGGCCACCGCGGCCAGCAGCAGCGCGGCCAGCGCGGAGCGCGCGCTCACCGAGCGCCTCCCGGCGCCTGCGGCATCGGCGCCGGCGCGGGCATGCCGGGAGGTGGCGCCGGAGCCGCGTGCGCGCCGGAGCTCGTCGAGTCCGCCGCGGCCGGTGCCGGCGGGCGCCGCCGCAGGTGGAGCGTGATCGTGAGCTCCTGTCCACCGCGCAGTACGCGGTAGATCGTGTCGTCCCCCCAGCGCTTGAGCGACATGTGGCGCTGGAGGATCTCCTTCTCCGTGGCCGCAATCCCATCGACGGACACGAGCTGGTCGCCGACCTTGATGCCCGCGTCCGCCGCCGGCGACTCGCTCGCGACGTTGATCACCTTGTAGTGCTCGCCGCTCTTCGCCTCGGACGTCGAGATCCCGCTCGCCGGGTAGAGCGGATCCGTCGCGATCGGCAGGCCCCAGACGAAGTTCGCGTAGGACGCCTGCACGCGCTCCGTGCGCGGCCCCCCGGGCGAGTCGGCGACCGGGACGGGGATGATCGATGCCGTGCGGCCGCCGAACCAGCGCTTGACCTGTCGCTCGGCGCCGAGGCCGTACGCCACGTGCCCCTGGCCGATCATGACGAGCATGATCGTCGTCGTGTCGGGAGCCGTCCTCAGGGCCTGCAGCGCGTTCCAGCCCATGCCCGCGTCCCACGCGCACTGCGCGCGATACATCCCCTCGAACATCGCCGGCGGCATGTTGGAATGGAGCGCGTCGGAGTCGCCGAAGAAGGCGCGGAACAGCGTCCGATGCTCCTCGTTCGTGAGATCGACCGTGGGCGGCAACAGGGTCCGCATCTCGGTCGAGAGCGAATCGAAACCCTTCTGCCGGACGGTCGTGACCGCGGCGCGCGGCAGGTTGACCGCGAACATGCGCACGTCGTGCTCGCGCGCGAAGAGGAAGATGTCGCGGTAGTAGTTCCAGTGATAGCCCCAGTTCTTGTACCAGTGCGACTCGGCCAGGAACTTCTCCTCGGTCATCTTGCGATTCGAGCACCAGCGATCGAGCCACTTCTGCTCCGGCACCGGGTACATCTCGAGCCCGATCATCACCTTGCGTCCGCGCTGGACGAGTTCCTGCAACACGCGCAGCTGCACGAGGTGGAAGTCCATCTGCACGTGGCTCTCGCCGACGAACGCCAGCCGCACGCCGTCGAGGCGCGCCGCCAGTTCGGCGGGGCCGATCGTGTCCCCGCGGGCGGAGTCGGTGATGCCGTCGAGCACGACCGCGATCTCACGATCACGTCGCGCGGGGTCGCCGAGGTGCAGCCGGGTGGCGGAGTCGTCGCCGCGGGCCGAGCCCGGAGCGAACAGGATGGCGACGAGCAGTGCGGCGAAGGCAGCGTTCTTCATCGGATGTCCCTCGTGAGACGCGGCGTACGAACGGCACCGCGCCAGTCCAGCACGGCCGCGCGCAGGGGGTCAAGGCGGCGTCAGGCTCGGCGAGCTGCCCATCGTCACATCGTCCGGCCACCGGCGTACTCGCGGCGTCGAAGTCCCGTCGGAGTCCGTGCCCTTCGCAGGAGCGTGCAATGCCCGTTTTCACAAAAGCCTGTCGCGCCGCACTCGGCCTGGTGCTGTGGACCGCGCCTGAGCTCGCGCGTGCGGAGACCGCCGAGTACCGCGTCACGTTCGAGAGCACCTGGAGCGCCCAGACCCATCCGCACGAGTTTCCAACCAGCGCACACTTCTCGGGCCTGATCGGCGGAACGCACAACGACCAGGTCTCGTTCTGGCAGGTGGGCTCGTTGGCCAGCCAGGGCATCCAGGACATGGCGGAGATGGGCTCCAAGACCGCGCTCCAGCAGGAAGTACAGGCGGCGATCGCCGCGGGGACGGCGAACGCCGTGCTCTCCGGCGGTGGCATCAGCCCGTCGCCGGGATCGGTGTCGCTGACCTTCGATGTCGAGGACGCGTTCCCGCTCGTGACGCTGGTCTCCATGCTGGCACCGAGCCCGGACTGGTTCGTCGGCGTCTCGGGATTGGACCTTCACCCGAACGGGACCTGGATTCCGCAGGTCACCGTCGACCTCGCGCTCTACGACGCGGGAACCGACAGCGGCCCCTCCTTCACGTCGCCCAACCAGGCGACCGTGCCGCACGTTCTCGTCGCGGAGAACACGAGCGGCGCGTTCGCCTCGAACAACCACGTCGGGACGTTCACGTTCACCCTCAACTCCGTGCTCGATGTTCCGCCGCTTGCGGGAAATGCAGCGCGACTGGACCTGCTGGGTGCGAACCCGATCGGCGAAGACGCGAGCTTCCGCATCCAGGTGCCGGCGGGACGAACCGGCGACCTCGCCGTGTACTCGGTGACCGGGCAGCGCGTGCGCTCGCTCTTCCACGGCGCCACGGCGGGGCGGGCCAGCGTGGTGCGCTGGAACGGGCGCAGTGACGAGGGCGCCCGGGTACCCCCGGGCGCGTACTTCGTCGCGCTGCGCGTCGACGGCGCGCCGACGCGGGTCGCGCGGGTGGCGGTCGTGCGATAACCCGCGGGCGGATCGTCCACTGCCTCAGAAGCTCCGCGGCGCGTAGTCGCTGAGGGCGATCGCTCATTCGCGTCACCGGTCATCCCGCTCCCGGCTCGCGCAGGTAAAGACTCTTCGCTGGCCACGCTCCAACCTTGGGCATCTTCCGCGTGTCGAAGCCGTCATGCGCCAGGCCACTTCGCTCGCTCGAAGGCGCCGCACCGGTTCCGCGGCCGCGGAATGCCGAAACCCTGGAGGTGCGCATGAGCCGATGGATCGTCACGATGGTGCTGCTCGCCTGCCTCGCGCCCGCTGTCCAGGCGCGCGGGATCCACGCCCGCGTCGAAGGTCCCGCCCCCGACGGGCGCACGTACACGGTGCGCACGTATGAAGCGCGCGCGAATGACTCGCTCGAACCGTGGGCACTCGCCGAGGGCGTCGTGAACGGCAAGCACCGCTCGGTGCTCCTGCGGCTCGAACCCACGAGCGAGCACGGTGTCTACCGCTTCACGCGCCGGTGGCCGGGCGAAGGGCGCTGGGTGGTCCGCGTCTCGCTGGGGCATCCGCCGGCACCCGCGACCGTCGTATCGCTGCGCCGCGACGGCACGGTCCGGGACAACAAATACTACTTCCACACGGACGGTTTTCCGGAATGCCTGCGGGCGCTGCGCTATCGCGACCGCAGCGACTGCTGACGATCGCTTCCGACCGGCGTGCGCCCGGGGCCTCGCGGCTCCGGGCGCATTGTCATCGGTGACGCGGCGGCACGCGTGAGGCATGATGCCCGCGTGCATGCCGCTTCTGCCGTCCACACCTCGGAGCCCCGCGATGGCCCGGCTGATCTACCTCAACCTGATGTCGCTCGACGGCTTCATTGCGGGCGACGACCAGGAATACGATTGGTCGGTGCCCAGCGCCGACATGCTGCGCCACATCTGCGACCTCCTGCGGCCGGTGGGCACGTACCTCTACGGGCGCAAAACGTACGAGACGATGGCCGTCTGGCAGACGCCGGAAGTGATCCCGGGACTCGGACCGGACGACGAGGCATTCGCACGGATCTGGCAGGCCGCCGACAAGCGCGTCTACTCGCGGACGCTCGAGAGCGTCTCGACGCCCCGCACATCGATCGAACGCTCGTTCGATCCGGAGGCGATTCGCGCGATGAAGTCGCGGCTGCCCCATGACCTCACCGTGGCTGGCCCGACGCTCGCGATCCAGGCGATCGAAGCAGGGCTCGTCGACGAGTACCAGCTGCTGCTCCTGCCCGTCCTGCGGGGCGGCGGCCGGCGCGTGCTGCCCGACCACCTGCGCCTGGCGCTGGAACTGGTGGACGAACGTCGTTTCGACGACGGCATGGTCGCGCTGCGGTATCGCCCGCGGAGTTGAGGAAGCCGGCCCAGGTCTCGCTCGTCGCGACACGAGCGTGCCGTTTGGGTGCAACGGATGCCGATTCGGCGGCCGGATGGCAGCACGGCCCGCCGCTCTCCCGGCGATGAACGAGGCAGGCTTCGATTGTGCGGGTTGCCGGAGAAGCCGTACTGTCCACACCGACAGTCCCCCACGACCCTCGGATGCGGCACGATGTGGGGCATCTCCACTGTCCCGCGAACACCGGGGTCCCCTTCCTGACGGAGGTTCGCGTGAGCCCGGAGCGCCGACGAAGCGGAGCCTCCAAGCCCCGGAGCCGTCGTGGTCCTCCATCGCCGGGCTCGACGCGTGACGCCTCCGCAGACGCGCCACGAGGCACCGGTCCCGAGGACTCCGCCCCATCCTTGATCGTCGGCGTCGGTGCGTCGGCGGGCGGGCTCGAGGCATTCGGCCGGCTGCTCGAGACGCTTCCGGCGGACACGCGAGCAGGCTTCGTGCTCCTTCAACATCTGGCCCCCGCTCACGAGAGCATGCTCGCCACGCTGCTCGCCCGGCACACGTCACTGGAAGTCGTGAATGCAGAGAACGGCATGCGCGTGGAGCCCGCACGCGTCCACGTGCTGCCCCCCGATGCGATGATGTGGATCTCAGGCGGGGTGCTCCACCTCGCGCACCGCCGCGCATACCCGGCGCCCAACCTGCCGATCGACGAGTTCTTCGAATCGCTCGCGGCGGACCAGGGGCCGCGCGCGGTCGGCGTCGTGCTCTCCGGCACGGGCGCCGACGGCATGCGCGGGCTCTCCGCGATCAAGGAACGCGGCGGGATCACGTTCGCGCAGGACGAAGCCAGCGCCCAGTTCACGACCATGCCGCGCAACGCGTCCGCCTCGGGCCATGCGGATTTCGTGCAGCCCCCCGAGGAGATCGCACGCGAGATCGTGCGCCTCGCCTCCGTCGCCCGGCCATCGGGGACCGCGACGGGCGACGCTGGCGACGGCGCCGACGAGAGCGCGCTGCAGGAGATCTTCGTGCTGCTGCACCAGGCGGTCGGCGTGGACTTCTCGACCTACCGCCAGTCCACGGTGCGACGGCGGATCCTGCGGCGCATGGAGCTGATGTCCGTCCCGACGCTCGCTGAACTGGTGCGCCGGCTGCGCTCGAGCCGCGCCGACCTCGAGGCGCTGAGCCGCGACATCTTCATCCAGGTCACGAGCTTCTTCCGCGATCCGGAGGCCTTCGCGGCGCTCCAGGCCCACGTGTTCCCCGCGCTCTTTGCCACCCGCTCGCCGCGGGAGCCGATCCGCGTGTGGGTGCCGGGCTGCGCGACCGGTGAGGAGGCCTACTCGATCGCCATCTCGATCGCGGAGTACCGCGAACGCGCCGGCGTGACGCATCCAGTGCAGATCTTCGCCACGGACATCACGCCGACGGCGATCGCCACCGCGCGCGCCGGCATCTACCCCGCACGCATCGCCGAGGACGTCTCGGCCGAGCGGCTGGAACGGTTCTTCGTCCGCGCCGGAGATTCCTTCCAGGTCGGCAAGGCACTGCGCGAGATGTGCGTGTTCGCCGAGCACGACCTCGCGAACGATCCGCCCTTCTCCAAGCTGGACCTCATCAGCTGCCGCAACCTGCTCATCTACCTCCCGGCGCTGCAGCCGCGCATCTTCGGCATCTTCCACTACGCGCTCCTGCCGAACGGGTTCCTGCTGCTGGGCAGCGCGGAAACCGCGCTCTTCAGCTCGGACCTCTTTGCGCCGGTCGACGGCGGCGCCCGCATCTTCGCGCGCCGCGACGTCGCGCGCCCCCGCCCGAGCAGCCCGGCGAGCCGCCGCTCGGCGAGTGCGCCCGGCGGCGACGATCGCGAACCGCGCGCGGCCGTCGGCCGGGGATCGACGCGGCTCACGCTCCGCGCGCAGGCCGATCGCATGCTGCTCGCGAGGTACGTGCCCGCGGCGGTGATCGTGGATCGCCAGCTGGAAGTGATCGACGTGCGCGGCGACGTCGGCCCCTACCTGCAGTTCCGTCCGGGCAAGCTCGGCGCGGGCCTGCTACGCATGGCCCGGCGATCGGGACTTTCGAGCCGCCTGGCCGCGGTGCTGCGCGAGTCGCAGGAACGCGGCGCGGTCGTGCGCGCAGAGCAGGTCCCGGTGACGCTCGGTGACCGCGAGGCCACGGTTGCGATTGAGGCCGTGCCGCTGGGCGCCGGCGAAACCGCGTTGACGATGGTGCTCTTCGAGCCGGATTCGGCCGCGGACGATCGCCCCGCCGCGGGCGCCGCCGATCCGAGTGCGACGGCGCTCCTCGAAGCGAGGGACCAGCAGATCCGCGACCTGCGCCGCGAGCTCGCCGACATCCGCGAACAGATCTCGGCGCTGATGGAGGAACACGAGGAGCGTCTCGAGGAGAGCCAGAGCGCCACCGAGGAAGCGCTCTCCAACTCCGAGGAGCTCCAGAGCATCAACGAGGAACTCGAAACGACCAAGGAAGAGCTACAGGCCACGAACGAGGAGCTGGTTACGGTCAACGCCGAACTGGAGTCGCGCAACACCGAGCTCCAGCACGCGCAGGACCTGACGGACGCCATCGTGGCCACGATCCCCGAGCCGCTCGTGGTGCTCGCGGAGGATCTCACGGTGCGAAGCGCGAACCTCGCGTACTACGAGTTCTCGCGCTCGACACCCGAGGCGACGATCGGCCGCTCGCTGTTCCAGCTGGACGGCGGCGCATGGAACGTGCCCGTCGTGCGTGGTGGGTTCAGTGCCGGCGCGCACCTCGAGGAACTCTTCCAAGAGCTCGAACTCGGGACCGAGGCCCCGAATGCGGCGCCGCGCACGGTGCTGCTGACGGCGCGCCGGCTGCGCGGCCTCGACCTGATCCTGCTCGCGATCCGCGACGAGACGCGCCACCGCGCGGCCGAGCAGGCGCTGCGCCTCGCCGACCAGCGGCTCGGCGAGGTGCACAAGATGGAAGCCATCGGCCGGCTGGCCGGCGGCGTCGCCCACGACTTCAACAACCTGCTCACCGTGATCATCGGCTACGCCGACCTGATGCTCCTCGGCCTGACCGAGCAGCACCGGGCGCACGACGAGGCGCTGCAGATCCGGTCCGCCGCCGACCGTGCGGTGGCGATCACGCGCCAGTTGCTCGCCTTCAGCCGCCGTCAGGTGATGCAGCCGCGACACCTCGACCTCAACATCGTCCTCCACGACATGGCGTCCATGCTGCGGCGGCTCGTCGGCGAGAACATCACGCTCGAGCTGGACCTGGACACCGAGCCGCAGTGGGTGCGCGCCGATCCGGGACAGATCAGCCAGGTCATCCTCAACCTCACGCTCAACGCGCGCGACGCCATCGCCGGCCCCGGACACATCCGGATCACGACGGCGCCGATCGAGGTGACCGCTGCCGATTCCGCCACGGCCGATCTCGCGGCCGGACGCTTCGTCCGGCTGCGCGTCGAGGACGACGGCATCGGCATGTCGCCCGAGACGCTGGCACGATGCTTCGAGCCCTTCTTCACCACCAAGCCCACCGGCGAAGGCACGGGACTCGGCCTGGCGACGGTGAGCGGCATCATCGAGCAGAGCGGCGGCAGGATCAGCGTCCGTTCGGCGCCGGGGCGGGGCGCGACGTTCACGATCCACCTCCCCTGCGAAGCGAGCGCACCGGCACCGACCCCGGTCGTCGAGGAACCGAGGAGCGACTTCTCCCGGGGCGACGAAACGGTGCTGCTCGTCGAGGACGAGGACGCGATCCGCCGACTGGCGCGCACGATTCTCGAGGAGAAGGGCTACACCGTGCTCGAGGCCGCGAACGGTCGCGAGGCGCTGGAGGCGTCCGGGCGCCACGCCGGGACGATCGACCTCGTCGTGTCCGACGTCCTCATGCCGGTCATGGGCGGCCGGGAACTCGTGCAGCGGCTCCAGGCCGAGCGGCCGTCGGTGCGGGTGCTGCTGATCTCGGGCTACACGGAGGACGAGGTCCTCCGCGAGGGGATCCACCGTTCGGACGTGCCTTTTCTGCACAAGCCGTTCCGCCCGTCCGAACTCGCACACACCGTGCGCGAGGTGCTCGACGCCGCAGCCCCTCCGACCGTCTAGAACTCGCCCAGTCCCGCCGCGATCCGCCTGACGTCCGAGAGCAGCACGTCCATGTCGGCGAGCGTCGTGCGGTGGTTCATGGTGCACGCGCGCAGCACGAAGCGGCCCGCGACGGCGCGTGGGCGCCCGCGTGGGCGACGTCGATGGGCGCCTTCATCCGGCGCGCGGTGGCGAGCGCCGAGAAGTTCGCCATCGAGCCCCCGCTCACGAACACGCCACCCCCGGCCGGGTCCGCCCCGATCCTCTGCGGGATCCACTCCACCGCGAGACGCTCGATCTCGAACTCACTGAGGGTCGTCTCCAGTCCCACGCCCTGCTCGGGCAGGACGCGGTCGAAGGCGGCGCGGATCTCGCGCGAGGTGGTCGCCGGCGCGAGCCGGCGCTCGCGCATTCCCTCGTGGTAGCGGACGACAAGCTCCAGCACGGCCTCGCCCCGGGCGCGTACGGGCGACATCGCGCGTGCTTGCCGCCGAAGCGCCGGGATCTCGCACCGCGTGCCGGGCGATCGTGAGCGAGTTTCGCGGCGCGCCGGGCGACCTCCGGACGCCATGGACTCCCCTGCCGTGCCGGCCGATAACCCCTGCGATCCGTCGCCCTCGTCCCCCTGCACGGGAGGCCCCGCATGATCCAGCTGCTTCGCGTCCGCAACCTCGTCGCCGCCGGTGTGATCCTGTTCGCCATGGGCTCGGCCTACCATGCGCTTCACACCTCCGAGGGCATCCTCGGTGCCACGCACGGCGAACCCGGGCTCGCTTCGGCGGACTACCGCGCTCCGATCGCCACGATCGAAGCGGAGCTCTTCGCACCGGGGCCGCTCAGCATGGAACAGCGCATTCAGCTCGCGTCGGCGTTCGAGGAACTCGCCAGGTCGGTGGGCAGTCGCGACAGCCACATGGCGCACTTCAGCGCCCGCGAACTCCGGACACTCGCCGCGATCACGCGCGGCCTCGGGGATCTCCGTGGCTCCGACCTCGAGCGCATCCGCAACAACTGGATGCGCATCCGCTCGAACACGTTCGACGATGCGTCGTGGTTCCGTTTCAGCGAAACCGATCCCGTGGCGCCCGCCGTGGAACCTCGCACCGCGCTCTCGGTGGACGACCTCGCGCGCGCGAACGCGATCGCGGCGGTGGTCGACCGGATCGACGCGCAGGCGGAACGCGGAGAACGCGAAGTCGGCCGGCTCGGCGAGCCGCGCCCGGAAGGCTCGGTCGACCCGAACGTGCGCGCAGACTGGCAGGCCTGGGCACCCCGGTGGCAGTCCGGCATCGCCGACCTTCGCCGCTCGCTCGGCGAAGCGCCCGATGCGCAGTCGTCGATGCGCGTGAGGTTCGCGTGGGACAGCGCGACGCGGGCCCTGGGCGAACTCGACGCGGTGGCCAGTCCCGTCACGAGCGGCGACCGGCCGCCCTACGCCTTCGAATCGACGCGCCACTTCCAGAACGCGCGCCGCGACCTGGCGTCGGCGCGCGACTGGATCGCGAAGGCGAAGGACGGCCGCGCGGTCTGACCCGGCCGTGCGGCGGAGCTCACGCGTTGCGACGCGAGAGCACGAACGTCGCCGCGCAGCCGAAGGCGAGGCCGCGGGCCTCTCGCGCCGGTAACCCCGGCCGCCGCTCGTACTCCCGATCACGCCGCCGTGGCGCGGCGGCGACACGCCGTGGCGGCGCAGCGACGCATCGCGCGCGCGCACCGCGTTCGTGGGCGCCGCCCACCGCGGTCGTGGATCGGCCCGATCCATGCAGAGACACGGAGGCATCCCTCACCACTTCGTTCTTCGGAGGCCGCCATGTCGAGCACCCGTCGCTTCACCTCGATCGCGCTGATCCTGCTGGCCGTCGTGGCCGGCGGCTGTACCACCAAATATGAAGTCCAGTCGGACACGTCGTGGTCCGGCTTCGTCGAGGACCACTCGGTCGCGGGCACCGGCTGCACCACCTACACGGCCCGCTCGGGTGGCGCCGCGACCTTCACCAAGTCGACCGAGGGCGGCTTCCTCCGCGCCCGCGTCGTGGGCTGGGGCGGCGACGACCGCTGGGTCGAGACGACGGCGCCCTACGGCACGGTGGTCCTGGTCACCAACGACGCACGGGACTGAACGGCGGGACGGCGCCCGGCCCGGGGAATCCGGGGCGGTCGCGAATCGCCTGTGACGCCGGGGACCTTCGCGGATCGACGGTTCGGAATCACGGACCGCCCATCCACGGGGGCCCCGCATGCCGACCGACCGCCGCTCCAAGCACGCGTTCCTGCTGCTCGCCACGCTGACCGCTGTCTTCTTCGGCCTCACACCCCACGCAGCCGCGGCGAGCCCGCGGGCGGGAATCGCCCGGGCGCAGGCCCTGGCGGCCGCCGCGCCGGACTGCCCGCGCGCTGAGCGCTCGGCGAAACGTCCACGGCTGCCCCAGGACCACCCGCGACTTCGGAAGGGCGTCGTAACCGTCGAGCGACTCGCTCGCTCTCGCGAGGTGGGTCCCGCGCGGGCCCCGGCGCGCGGGTGCGGGCTTCGCGCCATCGCTCCGGTGGACATTCCACGAAGGCCGGCGCACGCAGCGAGGGATCGGACGCCCCGTCGAGGGGAGGGTTGCGATTCCCCTGTGACGCCAGGCGTGTTCCGGGATTCGAGGGGGTGTAGGCCCACGAATCCTCCCGGAGGAACCACGCCATGAATGCTCTCCGACGAATCACCTCGAGCGCCGCCATGGCGCTCGCCCTGATCGCCGCTTCACCGGGCGCCTCGAATGTCGCCGCCGAAGCGCTCCCGCCCGGGCAGTTCCTGGAACGCCTCGGCCGTTCTTCGCCCATCGTGCCGCTCCATGAGGAAGCGGTCACCGCCACGATCGGAACCCCGCTCACGATCCTCCCGAACATCACCGGAACGGACGGCTGGGGCTTGAGCGTGTCGGCGGCAGGCGACGTCAACGGCGACGGCTACGCGGACTTCCTCGCCAGCACGGCGACTCCGGGCACGATCTCCGCCTGGTCCGTCGCGCTCTACTACGGCTCGGCGAACGGGCCCGTGCAGCCGCCGGGATGGGTGCGCTCGACCTACACGCATCCGGCGCAGGTCTCGGCCGCGGGCGACGTGAACAACGACGGCTACGACGACGTGGTGATCGGCGCGGGCAGCGTGATCGACGGCGGTGGCCCGGGCCTCGTCGAGGTGTTCCATGGCGGCCCCGGCGGTCTCGCCACGAGCCCAAGCTTCACGCAGAGCGGTGGTGCCGCGTTCGGCGCGTCCGTGTGCACGGCAGGAGACGTCAACGGGGACGGTTATGACGACGTCGTCGTGGGAGACGCGGCGGGCCTCACGCCGGGCTCCGCCATCCTCTACTACGGCTCGGCGACGGGACTCACCACGATCGGCGCGTGGACCTACACCGGGCTGTTGTTCGAAGGCGTCGGAATCAACGTCGCGGGACTGGGCGACGTGAACGGCGACGGGTTCGACGACTTCGGAGTCGGCAGCGACGTGGACGATGCGTTCCCGGCACAGGGCCGGGTCTTCCTGGGAGGGAGCGCCGGTCCGGTCCTCTCGCCGGCGTTCTCGATCGAGCTCCCTCACACCGTGCGGTTGCGACCCGCGGGTGACATCAACGCGGACGGCTACGCCGACTACTGGATCTCCGATCCGTACTACGATTACCTGGGACCGCCCGCGGCTCAGTTCAGCCTCGTTGCTCTCAATCTGGGCGGGCCGCTGGGCCCCCTGGGGACGGCCATCGGCGACTTCAAGGATTCATGGACCGAGTTCGGAGCGATATCGTTCACCGCAGGTGATTTCAATGGGGACGGCGTGGCCGACCCTGTCTACGGAGAGTTCAACGGCGTCTCTTCCGTCATCACCCTGCGAAGAGGCAGGCGGAACTCGTTGCCGTCCGCCTACGCCCCGGTCGTGGCGTCCTACGGCGGCGTGGCCGCGCATTCGGTCAGCGCCGCGGGTGACGTGAATGGCGACGGATTCGGCGACATGATCGTCGGCCTGCCCTACAACGGCACTGGCGCGCTCATGCTCTACTACGGTCACGCGGACCCACCCACGGCCGCGACCGAACGCCTCGGCGCCGAGGATCAGGCTCTCGCGGGCTGGTCGATCGCGACTGGTGACGTGAACGGCGACGGCTTCGACGACGTCGCCATCGGCTCGCCGCTCGCGGACGGTCTCGGCTACGTCGATTGCGGCCGCGTACAACTCTACTTCGGCAGCGCCGATGGCATCTCCGCCACGCCCGCGCTGCAGTGCTTCGGCGTCCAGGACAACGACCAGTTCGGCATCTCGCTCTCGATGGGCCAGGACGTGAACGGCGACGGTTACGGCGACATCGTCGCGGGCGCGCAC
>JBGAML010000013.1:0-136488 GCA_044223005.1 Candidatus Eiseniibacteriota bacterium | reverse complement strand
GGCGGCGCCGCGGGCCGCGGCGCCGCCCCCTGCGCGAGCGCGCTCGCGGTGACGAGGACGATGACGAACAACGTGGCGAGCGACGTGGCGATGCGTCCGTTCACGACCTTGAACCCCCGGAATGTGCACGGAGCGCTTGACGCGCTCCTTTCGCCTTGCCTAGCGTGCGCCCCTCATGTGGACGCTCGCGACCGATGCTCCCGTACCGCACTGGCGAGTCGACCCGCGTTCCGCGGGCGCGCGGCTCGCCTTCTCCACCCGGCGCGGTGGAACGTCCGCCGCGCCGTTCGAGTCCTTGAACCTCGGCCGCTCGACCGTCGACGACCCGGAGCGGGTGACCGAGAACCGCCGTCGTTTCCTGTCGGCGATCGGTGCGGACCCGGCCGCGCTCGCGACCGCGGGCCAGGTGCACGGCGCACGCGTGGTCGAGGTTTCCGCACCCGGCCATGTCGCCGAGTGCGACGGCCTGCTGACCACGGTGCCCGGCCTCGCCCTCGCCGTCACCACCGCCGACTGCATGTCCCTGCTCTACACCGCCCCGGGCGCGGTGGCGGCCGTGCACGCGGGCTGGCGCGGTGTCGACGCCGGTATGCCTCGCGTCGCGCTCGAAGCCCTGGTGGCTCGGACGCGCTGCACCGTCACCGGCGTTCGCGTCCATTTCGGCCCCTGCATCCGGGGGTGCTGCTATGAAGTCGGAGACGAGGTCGCGGAACGCTTCCCCGCCGCCGCACGTCGCATCGTGAACGGCAGGAGCCGGCTCGACCTGCCCACGGCGGCCCGCCTCGCGCTGACCGCCGCGGGCGTCCCACCGGACGCGATCGCCGACACCGGAGCCTGCTCGGTCTGCGAGCCCCACTGGTACTTCTCCCACCGCCGGGACGCCGGCCGCACCGGCCGGATGTGGGGCGTGGCCGTTCGGCTCTCCGAAGACGCCTGAGGCGGGAGACGGGGTCGACAGGAGCGGTGGAGTATAGCAGGTGGACCGGCGCTCGCGATGGCCCCGGTTGTCAGGTTCGCGTCAGCGAGGATCGAGCGGGTTGTAGCCGAGGTCCGGGCGGGCGGTGCGCACGAGGACACCGGGATCGGTGACGAGCTGCAGCTCGCAGGTGACCGACACGACGGCCCGGAAGAGATGCCCGGTGTAAGCGACCAGATCCCGTCCGCTGATCACGATGTGCAGGTGCGGGAAGGGCCGGCCGTCCAGCAGGCTGATGTTGCCCGTGAGCGCGCCGATCTCGTGATCGCCGGTGAACGTGCGGCGGACGTAGGTCCGGTCCCCCGGCTCGTAGAACCCCAGCTCGGCGTCGTCGGTGGCCCCGATCGCCGACACGAATCCGGCGCGCACGCCCTCGCGCTCGGCGAACGCCTGCAGCGTCGCCACGACGTCCTCGCCACGGTCGAGCCGCAGCACCCAGCCATAGGTCGTCCGTTGCGCCTGCATCGGTCAGTCCTCCCTCCACGCGCTCGCCCCGAGCGCGGCCGTGATCTCGAAGTACGCTTCGACGCTCGCCGGCGGCACCTCGAAGCCCTCGTCGGCGAGGCGGTCGGCGATCTCGGTCACGTCGCGGCGCCCGTCGCATGCGTACCACGCGAGATCCAGCGCCGGCGTCCCGCCGGGAAACGCCGCCTCGAACGCCTCCGCGCGCGCCCGCTCGTCGGGCGGCAGCGCGTTCCATCCCACCTGCAGCGTCCGCATCGGCGCGATCGGCGCACGCTGCCGCCGCACGGGCACGCGTCCACGTGCACGCGCCACGGGCGCCGCGTGGGTTCCGAGCGCGGGCGCGATCTCGGCCTCGAACGCGCCCTCCACCGCCTCGGCGGACGCGACGACCACGCGCGCGATCGCCGCCTGCGCCGCAGCCTCGTCCGCGGCGCCGATCGCGAAGCGGCCGAGGCTCGCGAGCGCCGTCTGCGCGCGCAGCCGCGCCGCTCGCACCGCGCGCGCCGGCTCCGCCGCCTCCAGCGCCAGGCGCAGCTCGCGGCGGGCGGCCCGCTCGAGCCGCAGCGCCAGTTCCGCGACGTCCGCATGCGTCGCGGCCGCGAGACCACCCGCGTAGGCCGCGCCGAAACGCGCCGCGTGCGCGAGCGACGCCGGATCGCAGCGCTCGGGGCCGTCGAGGTTCGAGTGGTACCAGCGGTCGGGCCACTGGATCAGCATCGGGCACGGCACGCCGATCGCGGGGTCGATCCACAGCGCATGGTCGCTGCCGCCCGAGTACGCGACCTCCGCCGTGCGCGGCGCCTCGCCGGGCGCGAGCGTCGCATGCCGCAACTCGCGCGCCAGCTCGTCGGCGAAGGACGCCGCGAAGTGCGGGGCGCGCTCCAGCTGCTGCACGCTGCCGCATGCCGCCTGGTCCTCGCCGACCATGTCGAGGTTGAGCGCGGCGAGCGTGCGCGAGGCGCGCGTGGGATCGGCGGCGATCCACGCGTAGGTCCCCGTGATCTCCGGCATCCAGAGGGCCCGCACCGTGCGCCGCTCGCGCGGCAGCCCGCCCGTGCGCGCCAGCGCCGCAAGCGCGCGCATCGCCTCGAGCGAGGCCGCGACGCCCGAGGCGTTGTCGTTGGCGCCGGGGCGCGGATGGCAGAGATGCGCCGTGAGCAGGATCTCGCCCGCGCACGTGCCCGGGAGCGTGGCGGTGACGAGCGGCATGCGTGCCGGGTAGCGCCGCGTGCGCACGTCCACCTCGAGCGCGAGCTGGTCGCCGCGGCGCAGGCGTTCCGCCAGCGCCTCGCCGCGCGCGGGCGAGAGCACGAACCCCCAGCCACGCGGCTCGTCCCCCGCCCACCAGAACGAGGTATACGCGAGCGAATCGCGATCGTGGTCGCGCGTGCGCACCGGCGGCAGCAGCCGGCGACCGTACGCGAGCAGCCCGGCAGCGCCCTGCTCGACGACCGCGCGCCGGTGCACGGCAGCGACGGCCGCATCGGTCAGCACGACACAGCCCCGCACCTCCGGCGGCGGCGCGTCCGCGCCTTCATCGAGAAGCACGATCGGCCAGGTCCCCACCGCCGGCGCGCTGCGCTGCACGAGCGAGAGGGGTTCGCGCACGAAGTCGGCGATCACTTCGCGCCGATCGCCGTCGACGAGGACGGCGGTGGCGGACTCCGCGGCCCAGCCTTCCGGCAGCACGCAACCCAGCGCCGCGGCGACGCCATCCGCGGTCGCGTGCTCGACCGCGACCTCCAGCCCCGCCGCCGCGGCGGCGCTCGCGAGCCACGCGGCGGCGTCGTCGTAGCCCGGGCTCGCCTGGATGCGGTGGTGCGTCGCGATCGCGCGGACCGATGCGAGGGCGCGCGCGCCGTCCACCTCGGCCTGCAGCGGAGCGATCAGCGAGTCGAACGTCTTCACGGGACCTCGTGGCCGGCGCGAAGCCGCCGGCGGAACGCGAGCACCGCGGCGAGCGCGAGCGGCACTCCGTACTCGACCGCGCGCCCCGCGAGCCCCAGGTGGAACGCGCCGCCCTCGGCCGGCGCGTGGAACACACCATACGACAGCAGCACGGTCGCCGAGAGCACGAGCCAGGGCGGCGACGGCGCGAGCGGCTCGAGCGCCAGCGCCCAGCCCAGGTACCACGGGTGCAGCACGGGCCCCGCGAGCAGCGCGGTCCGCAACGCCGTCCGCGTACCCGTGCCCGCATCCTCGCCGCGGCGCAGCGCCCACGCGACGGCGCCGGCGACCGCGAGAGCCGCGAGCCCGCGCGCGCGCGCGTCCCCCACGACGCTCGCGGCGAGCGCGAAGACGGATTCGTTGTTGCGCCACTGCCCCGCGTACGCCTGCAGCCCGGAGCCCTCGCCCAGCGCGCGCGAGAGGAAGAGCGCCGTCCCCGCGGCGATCGCCGCGACCGCGACGATACGCGCCCGCGCGTTCCACTCCCGCCAGAGGAACGGCAGTGCCACGAGCGGCAGCAGCTTCACCATCACCGCGGCCGCGAGCGCGAGCGCCGACGCCGTCGGGCGCGCGCGCGCCACGGCGAGCGCGACGACGAGCCACAGCAGGCCCGTGGGATCGTGATGCGCGCTGCCGGCGTACTCGAGCACGACGAGCGGGTTCCACGCGTACGCGATCGCCGGCAGCGCGGACCCGCCGCGGCGCGCGCACCACGCCGCGAGCACCGCGACCAGCGCGAGGTCGTGCAGCAGGATCCAGGCTTTCATGCCCGTGAGCCCGGGCGCGACGCCCGCCACGAGTGCGAAGCCCGCTTCGGCGAGCGGCGGGTAGATCGTCCGCAGGCCGGGATGGTTGACGCGGGCGCGCAGCGCGGGATCCCCGACGCGATCGAGCGCCGGCGAGGCGGGCGCGTGCGCCCACGGGTCGACGCCGTGCGTGCTCACGCGGCCGTCCCAGAGATACCGCCAGACGTCGTCGGAGAGCGCCGGCTCCACGCGCAGGACGGCGAGGCGCAGGGCGAGCGCGACCACGACGACCGCCACGCCCGCCCCAGGAAGGTCCCGCCACGCGGGCAGGCGCAGCAGCGCGAGGGCGTAGAACCCGAACGCGGCCAGCATCAGCACCTGCAGCGGCCCGAGTTCGGTCCGCCACGACGGCAGGCCCGCGGCGAGCGTGAACGCGAGCACCAATCCGGCGCCCGCCAGCGACAGCTCGAAGGCCAGGAGCGGCGCGCGGGCCGGGAGCGCGCGGATCCCGCCCTCCCGGCCGCCGCTCATCGGCGCGCGATCAGCGCGACGCCGCCACCGTGAGTCGCACGGCGCGCGTCGCGGCGTTGCCCGCGAGGTCCACGGCCCGCACGCTCGCGAGATGCTCGCCGGGCTTGAGGCCGGGCAGTGTCGCCGCAAAGCGCTCGCGCGTCGTGTCGGCGAGCCCGCCCTCGGGCGCGAGCGAGCGCCAGTCGCCGTCGTCCACCGCCACCTCGAGCCTCCAGATCGGGCTCGTCGCGTCGGTGACCTCGCCTTCGAGGCGGGCGCCGTTCGCCGTGAGGCGGGTGATCACGGGTGGCGTGTTGTCCACGGTGAACGGCTCGCTCGTCGCACTCGCCGTGCGCTCCTCGCCCAACGCGTTCGCCACGCCGTCGCTCGCGGTGACGCGCAGGCGATAGCGCGCGTCCGGGAGCGTGTTCGTGTTCCACGTGTAGAGCGTGGCCTCGAGGTCCTTGCCGATCTCGACCCACTCGCCGCCGTCCTCGGCCCGGATCTCGACGCGGTAGCGCAGCGCGTCGCCGTTCGGGTCGGCGGCCTTCCACGTCAGCGTGCGCAGCCCGCGCGCCCACACGGGAAGCTCGCGGATCGCCTTGTTCGAGGGCAGCGAGACCGAGTACTCGACCTTCTGCCCGCCCGCCAGCGACTGCGTCACGGATTCGCTGCGAGGCAGCAGTTCGCCGTCGCGGAAGTTCAGGCCCTGCGGCGCGATTCCCACGTCCTCGATCCGCGGCGCGAGGTTCTCCTCGCGCCAGGCGATCGCGACGTCGTCGAGCCGCGCGTCGGGACCGAGCTCGGCCTTCCACTGCAGGTAGCGCGCGGCCGCGGAACGCACGCGTCCACCGCCCTCGCCTGCCTCGAGCGGCGTCCACGCGTTCCACGTGCTGTCGGCCGGATCGCAGTTGCCGCTGCGCGTGAACAGCGACACCGCGCCCTTGCCGTGCCAGCGCACGTGCCCGAAGCGAGCGAACCGCCGCGCGTCGAGCGCGGCCGAGACCAGTTCGCCCTTCGCCGCGCGGCCGGGCCCGAGGCGCCAGAGGGCCACGGGGTTCGACGTCGCTGCGTAGGTGGCGCCGTCCGGTCCGCTCGCGAGCGCGGTCACCTGCCCCTGCGGCGGTGCGAGCCACTGGGAGGCGAGGCCCGGGCGCTCGAGTGCGAACACCCCCGCGCGATTGCCCGTCGCCGCGAGCACCGTGCCGGGCGCGGGCGCGAGCAGCGCGAACACCAGCGGCTGCGGCGCGACCCACCACGTCACGGTCGCGCTGTCGGGCACGATGCGGTACACGGCCGCGCGGCCGCCGCCGGGCGCCGCACGCAGCGGTGCGGGGTGCGAGTCGTCGCCGTCGTCGTCCGCGGCGGTGGTCGCGGACGCCGCGAGCCCCGCGGCCCAGAGCGTGCCGTCGGTCGAACGCGCGAGCGCGCGGATCTCGTCCTCGGCGGCGTCGAACGCCGTCGTCGTGGTGCCGGACGCCGTCGTGTGCAGGATGCGGCCGCGCGAATCGCCACCCGCGAACACGCCACCGGCGCCGTCGGGCGCCAGGCAGAGCAGGTTGCTCTCCTCGCTGTCGTGGACGATCCGCGAGCGGCCACCCTCGAGCTTCAGCAGGCGGCCGCGCGTACCGGTCGCGGCCCACACCGCGCCGTGACCGGCGTCGGCGAGCGCCCACACGTAGCGTTCGCCCGTGGTCGCGAACGTCGCGGTGTCGCCCTTCGCGCCCACGCGCACGACGCGGCCCTCCGGCCCCGTGCCCGCGAGCACGCCGTCGCCCCAGGGCAGCAGAGCGAACACCTGGCCACCACCGAGCCGCGCCCACGGTCGCACGCCGTCCTTCGCGGTCCAGCGATCGATGCGGCCGTGATCGCCGCCGATCGCGACGGAGCCGTCCTTGAGCACGGCGAGGCTCCACGTCACCGACAGGCTGTCGTCCGTCCACGAACGCGCTTCGGGGCCCGACTCGATCGTGCCGTCGGCGTGCACGACCACGCCGCGCAGTTCGGCCTTGGCGTAGTCGCCCGGGCCGTCCTGGATCCACCACTGCGTCTCGGTCGCACCCGCCGCCGCCACGCCCAGCGCGAGCGCGAGCGAAACGGTGAGCGCCGTCGTCCGCCAGTTCATGCGTCCTCCGGGCGTCAGGGCGCCCTGTCGTCCACCACCAGGTCCAGCGTCATTTCGCCGCGCAGCACGCCGTCGAGCGGCTGGCCGCGCGACGCCATCAGCGCCCAGTCTCCCGGCCGTGAGCGATCGCTCACGGCCTGCGACGGCACGAGCAGCGCCAGCGCCGACGCGGGCAACTCCGGATAGTCCTGTCCTTCGCGCGTCACTTCCGGCGCGCGGGCCCACAGCGCGGCGTAGACCGCATCGGAAGCGTGCAGCGCCTGCAGGCGCGCTTCGGCGTCGGCCACCGACGTGGGCCGGAAGTGCGCCGGCATGCGCGCGGCCGAGCTGCGATCGAACTCGCCGCCGCCGCCGATCCAGAGCGCGTAGTGGCCCGCGGGGAGCTCGGCCGGCACCGGCAGCTCGACTTCCGTGCTCCGGCGCTCGCCGCGCCAGCGCTCGAGCTCGAGCCGCACGCGCGCCGTGCCGCCCGGCCGCACGCTGGCCGCGACCAGCGACGCGCCGCGCAGCGTCCACTGCCGCCGGCCCGGCAGCACCTCGAGCGAGATCGCGACACTGTCCGCGGTCCAGCGCCCGAACGGATTGTTGGCGAGGAAGCGCAGCGGACCGCCGATCGCCCCCATCACGTCGCCGAGCGGCGAGTCGCCCGCCGCGAGGTCTCCGAACCGCAGCGCCCGCCCCGCACGCCAGACCTGCATCGACCAGCGCACCGACACCTGCGTCCCGGAGCCGCCCGATTCGAGCAGGCTGCCCATGGTCGCGGCGCCGACGAGCTGCGGCAGCAGAGAGCGGTCCTCGATCGACTCGAACGCGAAGCGCCGTTCGGGCTGGCCCGGGAGCCGCACGGCGACGCGGAACGGCATCAGCCGCGGAACGCCCCCGAGGCGCGCGCCGACGGCCGGGCGGCGGTCCTGCGTGACCACGCCCAGCGGCCGGCCGGGCGTACCGAGCTTGAACGAGTCGTAGAGGCTCGGGAGGATGCCGACGATGTGCGCCGCGGAGAACGGCATGCGCACCTCGCCCGCCTGGAAGAACGGGTGCCCGAAGATGAGCACGCGGTCGCCGTCGCGGTACGTGACCGTGCCGATCGCGGAGAAGTTGAGGTCGCCGCGCAGCACGTCCACCGCGCAGGCGCTGCCGGGCACCAGCGTGTCGGTGCCGGGGCCCGTGTCGCGCGCCCGGCCGCCGGGCACGAGCAGGAACCCGCGCTCGCGGAACGCGTCGCGGGCCACGTCGATCGCCTCGGGCGCGAGGCCGCCGGCCGCGAGCGGGATCGGCAGCGCACGCGGCAGCGGCATCGCGGCGGGCTCGGGCGCCGGCAGCGAGTCGTCGCTCCACGCGAGCCCGCGGTAGCGCTCGGACGCGCCGGGATCGACGCCGACCGGACCCGACGTGCCGTCGGGGTGCGCCGTCTCGGGCTGGTCGAGCACCGCGAGCATGTCGGCGATCGGCGTGATGCCGAAGATCGGTTCCTTGGAGAACGGCCAGCCGAGCGCCAGCGCGCCGACGAGCTTGCCGTCCACGTACACGGGCGAACCGCTCATGCCGGCGGCGATGCCCGTCTGCACCACCCGGGCCGACGTGGCGCGTGCGAGGATGACGTCGCCGCCGGCGCGGCCGCCCTCCATCACGCCGAGGATCTCGGCGTCGAAGGTCTCGATCGAGTCGCCCGCGAACACGGTGCGCACGATCGCCGGTTGGCCGGGACGGATCGCGGAGACCGGGAGCGTGGGAACGACGGGAACGGCGGCGGGCGCCGCGGCCGGGAGCACCGCGAGCACGAATGCGACTGCGAGAAGGCGGGTCGTCACGGTGCGGCACCATAGCAGAGGCACCCGATGCCGGGAATGCCCGCGCGTCGGGCGCCGCTGGACGGGGTCCGGGCGCGGGCCTTAGATTCCGCGGTCCATGCCCAACTCACCTTTCCTGGACCGCATCGCGCAAGGCCCGCTGCTCGCGGACGGCGCGATGGGCACGCTGCTCTTCGAGCGCGGCATCCCCTACGAGCGCAGCTTCGACGAGCTCAACGTGAGCGACCCGGCGCTCGTCGAGGGCGTCCACCGCGAGTACCTCGCCGCCGGGGCGGAACTGGTCGAGACCAACACCTTCGGCGCGAACCGGATCCGGCTCGCGGCGCACGGCCTCGAGGATCGCTCGCGCCTGATCGCCCGCCAGGGCGTCAAGGTGGCGCGCGCCGCCCGCGAGATCGTCGGCACGACGGCGTTCGTCGCAGGTTCGATGGGACCGCTCGGCAAGCCGCTCGAACCCTTCGGCCGCGTCACGCTCGCCGAGGCCGAGGCGGCCTTCCGCGCGCAGGCCGAGGGCCTGCTCGAGGGCGGCCTCGACGTCTTCCTGCTCGAGACCTTCCAGGACCTGAACGAGATCCTCGTGGCGATGCGCGTCGTGCGCTCGATCACGACCGAGGTCCCGATCGTCGCGCAGATGACGTTCGGCCTCGACGGCAAGACCCGCTACGGCCACACGCCGGCACTGGTGGCGCGGGCGCTGCGCACCGCGGGCGCCGACGTGGTCGGCGTCAACTGCGGCGTCGGCCCGCAGCCCGCACTCGAAGTGCTCGAGGACCTCGTCGCGGCTTCCGACGGCGCGCCGGTCTCGATCATGCCCAACGCCGGGCTGCCGCAGTTCGTCGAAGGCCGCTACGTCTACCTGTCGAGCCCGGAGTATTTCGCCGAGTTCGCGGCGCGCGCCGTCGCGCTCGGCGCCCGCATCGTCGGCGGCTGCTGCGGCACGACGCCCGCGCACGTGCGCGCGATGCGCGAGCGGCTCGCCTCCCACCTGCCCGCCGAGGTGCTGCCCTCCGGCGCCGAAGTGCACGTCGTCGATCGCGCGGCCCCGGAGACCACCGCCGCCGAGACGGCCGAACCCTCGTTCCTGCGCAAGCTGCGCGAGAAGTTCGTGGTCAGCGTCGAGATCGACCCGCCGCGCGGCATCAACACGCAGAAGGTGCTGGCCGGCGCGAAGCTCATGGCCGAGCGCGGTGTGGACGCGATCAACATCGCCGACTCGCCGATGGCGCGCATCCGCATGAGCGCCGCCTCGCTCGCCTACCAGTTCCACGCGCTCTTCCCGCAGATGGAGATCATCCTCCACTACACGACGCGCGACCGGAACCTCATGGGCCTGCAGAGCGACCTGCTCGGCGCCCACGCGCTCGGCCTGCGGAACATTCTCTGCCTGACGGGCGATCCGCCGAGTCTCGGCGACTACCCGAACATGACGGCCGTCTACGACACCAACTCGGTCGGCCTGATCCGCATCGTCGGCAAGATGAACCAGGGCGCCGACGACGCCGGCACGTCGATCGGGGCGTGCACCAGCTTCGCCATCGGCTGCGCGGTCAACCCGACGGCCGAGAACCTCGACCACGAGCTCGACCACTTCCGCAACAAGCTCGAGGCCGGTGCGCAGTTCGTCATGACGCAGCCCGTCTACGAGGTCGGGTGCTGGGAACGCTTCCTCGAGAAGCTGGGCGGCATGCCGAAGATCCCGATCCTGATCGGCATCCTGCCGCTGCAGTCGTTCCGGCACGCCGAGTTCCTCCACAACGAAGTCCCCGGCATCCACGTCCCGGACTGGATCCGCCAGCGCATGCACGACGCCGGGAACGAGGGCCAGAAGGTGGGCGTCGAACTCGCGCGCGACCTGCTCGCCCAGTGCCGGGCGCACGCCAACGGCGTCTACCTGATGCCGTCGTTCGGGCGCTACGAGAACTGCCTCGACGTGCTCGACGGAGCGCACTGACGCTCGACACGGCCTTCGCGCTGGCCCCGGCGCCGCGCGTGTGCTATCTCCATTCCATGGCACTCGACGACGGCATCGAACTCGACGACGCGCGCGACGTCCTGCAGCTCTCGGACACCGAGAACGCGGACCTCTGCACCGGCTGCACGCGCTGCTGCGAGACGGTGAGCATCGAGATCGACGCCCCGCGCGCGCCGTGGGAGTACGACCAGTGGATCTGGGTGCTCCACCACCGCAACCTCGAGCTCTACGTCGAGAAGCCCGAGCGCTGGTACCTGCACATCGAGGCGCGCTGCGAGCAGCTCGACGGCCAGGGCCGCTGCAAGGTCTACGCGGACCGGCCTGTCCTCTGCCGCGAGTACGATCCGCGGAGCTGTGAACGCCGTGCGCCGCTCTCGGACGTCGCCGCGTGGTTCAAGACCGCGGCGGACCTGGAAGCGTGGCTGCAGGCGAAGCGCCCGGGGCACTGGCAGCGCTTGCTGGCACACCGCCGCTCGAAGTCGTCCGCGACCTCGCCCTCGCCACTCGCCGCGGCGCTGGTGCAACTGGGCGAGCCGGTCGCGCACGAGCCCGCGGCGCACCAGCGCCGTCGCCGCGACGGCTGACCGGCACGCTCAGGCGTCCGGTCCGCTCCCCCAGCGCTTCTTCCACTCCGCGAGCCGCTGCAGTGCTTCGAGCGGCGTGAGCGCGTCCGGGTCCAGCGCACGCAACTCGGCGGCGAGCGGATGCTCGGCGGGCGGTGCGGGCGTATCGAACAGCGGCAGCGGTGCCGGCGCGGCCGCCGGGCGCTTGCGCTTCGCGCCGGGCTCGAGGTGCTCCACCGTGCGCTCGCTCTCCAGTTCGGCCAGCACTTCGCGCGCCCGCGCGAGCAGTGACTCGGGCAGGCCCGCGAGCTTGGCGACGTGGATGCCGTAGGAGCGGTCCGCCGCACCCTCGGCGATCCGGTGCAGGAACACCACGCCGTCGCCCCACTCCTTCACCGCCACGTGCACGTTGGCGAGCCGCGGCAGCGTCTCCGCGAGCTGCGTCAGCTCGTGATAGTGCGTCGCGAACACCGTGCGCGGCCGCGCCGCGCGGCCCGAATGGAGGTGCTCGGTCACCGCCCATGCGAGCGCCAGCCCGTCATAGGTCGCGGTGCCGCGGCCGATCTCGTCCAGGAGCACGAGCGAGCGCGGCGTGGCGCCGCGCAGGATCTCGGCCGTCTCGGACATCTCGACCATGAACGTGCTCTGCCCCGCGCCCAGGCGGTCGGCGGCGCCGACGCGCGTGAACAACCGGTCGACGAGACCGATCGTCGCGCTTTCGGCCGGGACCCACGACCCGGTCTGCGCGAGCATCACGACGAGCGCGATCTGGCGCAGGTAGGTGCTCTTGCCGCCCATGTTGGGGCCCGTGAGCAGCAGCACCTGACGTGACGAGGCGTCGAGCCGCACGCCGTTCGGCACGAACTCGCCGCGCGGCAGCAGCCGCTCGACGACCGGATGCCGCGCGCCCTCGAGCAGCAGGCGATCCGAGTCCTCGATCGTGGGCCGGGTCCAGCCGAAGCGTGCCGCGGCCTCCGCCAGTGCCGCCTCGGCGTCCATGCGCCCGAGCGCGTCGGCCGCCGCGACCAGCGCCGCCACGAACCCGGCGGTCCAGGTGCGCAACTCGACGAACAGTTCGTGTTCGCGCGCGCGCAGCTTCTCCTCGGCCGCGAGCACTTCGCCTTCGCGGGCCTTCAGGGCCGGCGTCACGTAGCGCTCGGCGCCCGTGAGCGTCTGCTTGCGTTCGTAGTCGGCGGGCACCTTGTCGCGGTGCGCGTTCGTCACCTCGAGGTAGTAACCGAACACCTTGTTGTAGCCGACCTTCAGGCTCGCGATGCCGCTGCGTGCACGCTCCGCGGCCTCGAGCTCGGCGATCCAGCGCTTGCCCGAGTGCGCGAGGTCGTCCAATTCGTCGCGCACGGCGTCGTAGCCCGCGCGGATCACGCCGCCTTCGCGGCTCGCGGGCGGCGGCTCGTCGACGAGCGCGGCCGAGAGCCGCGCGCCGAGCGCCGGGTCGACGCGCAGCGGCACGAGCGTCTCTTCGCCCGCGTGCGGCAGCGCGGCCGCCAGGCCGGGAAGTCGTTCGAGCGCGTCGCGCAGCGCTCCCATCTCGCGCGGCGTGGCCCGCGCGCAGGCCACGCGCGCCGCGAGGCGCTCGAGATCGGGCAGGCCGCGCAGCGCGTCGCGGAACGCGCCGCGCGCCGGCGCCGCGTCGAGCCAGCCGGCAATCGCGTCCTGCCGGCGGCGGATCGGATCGAGCGCCGCGAGCGGCTGCTCGACCCACGCGCGCAGGCGGCGCGCTCCGGGCGCGGTCTGCGCCAGGTTCAGGTGCCACCACAAGGTGTGCTTCGCCTCTCCGCCCGGCTGCGGCTCGAAGAGCTCGAGGTGGCGCGCGGTCGCGGCGTCGATCCGCAGCACCGACTCGCCCGCCCAGCGCTCGACCCGCGTCATCTGCAGCGCGGCGCCGCCCTGGGTGCGGTCGAGGTAGTCGAGCGCGCCCGCGGCCGCCGAGAGCGCGAGCGGCAGGTCGGCGTGCGCTTCGGCGGTCGCGGCGCCCCAGCGCGCGGGCGCGAGCACCGGATCCATGAAGCGCGCGGCGGGCGCGGCGCTGCGCGCGCCGCCGAGGCCGCCGAGCAGCGATTCGATCCGCTCCTGCAGGTCGGGCGCGAGCCCGGCCGGGAACAGCCATTCGGCGACCGGCACGCGCGCGAGCAGGCCCGACGCCTCGGGCCACGCGGTCTCCAGCAGCCGCATCTCTCCCGTCGACGCGTCGGCGAGGCACACGCCGAGCCGGCCCGGCTGCGGCCAGAGCGCGACGAGCCAGTTGTGCGCCGCGACGTCGAGGAACGCGTCGCTCGTCACGGAACCCGGCGTCAGCACCTCGGTGACGCCGCGCTGCACGATGCCCTTCGCCTGCGCGGGATCCTCGAGCTGGTCGCAGATCGCGACCTTGTGCCCGAGCCGCAGCAGCCGCGCGACGTAGCCGTCACGCTGGTGCCACGGGAAGCCGCACATCGGGACGGGATCCGGGTCCTGCTTGTTGCGCGACGTGAGCGTCAGCCCCAGGAGCTGCGCCGCGCGCACGGCGTCCTCGAAGAACAACTCGTAGAAATCGCCCATCCGGAAGAACAGGAACGCGTCCGTGTGTTCGTCCTTCGCGGCGAGGTACTGGCGCATGAGCGGCGTGCGCGCGGCCGCGGTGCCGGCGGCTGCGGCGGGATCGAGCGTGCGGCTCACGGGCGCGGCTCCGGGGTGCGAGGGGGCGTCGTCATGGGGCGGGCAGTCTAGACGCCGGGCCCTTCCGCACCAACTTCGCCGCCGGCGGCGCCGCGGGCAGCCGCGCGGTCTCGATGCTCGCGGGGTATTCGCGGACCAGCCGGGACCGGGCCGCGGCACCGTCGGCGTCGCGGTGCAGCCGCCCGGCCAGCGCCACGAGCCGCTCCAGCGCCGCGGGGCCCGCTTCACCGGGCGCCGTGGCCACGAGACCGCGCAGGACGTCCCAGGCCTTCTCCGGGCGATTCTCGGCCTCCCAGCACTGCGCCATGCCGAGGAGCGCGAGCGGCCGCCGCGGGCCGTCGCCCGCCGCCACCTCGCCGAACGCCGTCCGGGCCGCCGGGGCGTTGCCGAGGGCCAGCGCCGAGAGCGCGTAGGCGTAGCGCGCCTCGATCCGGTCGGCGCCGCCCAGGCGGGCCGACGCGCGCAGGTAGGCATCGGCGGCCTGGCGGTACTCGCCGCGCGCGTAGTGCAGTTGCCCGAGCGCGAACGCGGCCTCACCCGGGCGCACGCCGGGCCCGCCGCGCAGTTCCATGACGCGCAGGGCGCGCTCGATGCTGTCCGCGCTCGCCCGCGCCGGGAACGCCCGCCACGGCGACTCGAGGCCCGCCCACGCCGCCGGAGCGGCGAGCGCGAGCGCGACGAGGACCGCAGCCGAAAGGAGCAAGGGGTGGCGCATGGCGCGCGAGGATAGCCCCGCCCCGCCGGACCGTGTCGCCACGGTCCGGCCGCCGAACAGCCGACGCGAATGGACTACTCGTCCACCGGCACGTCGTCTTCCTTCACCCGGGGCGCCGCGGGATCCTCGGCCGGCGGATTGGCCGCGATGCGCGCGCGCACCTGGTTGCGCTTGGAGGTCCACTCGGCCAGGGCGATGTCGTCCTGGTCGGTGAGCCACGCCTTGACGCTGAGGATGAGCCGGTGGTTCGGCACGTCCACGCGCGTCACCTTCATGGTCAGCGACTCGCCGACCTCGAAGGAATCGTTCGGGCGCTTGAGGTCGTCGATGCCGAGCTGCGAGAGCGGAATGAAGCCCTCGATGCCCTCGCCGAGGTCCACGATCGCGCCACGGTCGAACAGGCGGTTGACGGTACCCGTCAGCTCCATGTTCGCCGGGAAGCGGTCGGCCAGCTGCGGCCACGGATCCTCGGAGACCTGCTTCAGGCCCAGGCTGATGCGGCGGTGCTCCTTGTCGATCGACAGGACCACGACCTCGACCGCGTCACCCTTCTTGAGCACTTCGCTCGGGTGCGCGACGCGCTTGGTCCACGACATGTCGGAGACGTGCACCAGGCCGTCGATGCCCTCTTCGAGCTCGACGAACGCGCCGAAGTTGGTCAGGTTGCGGACCTTGCCCTTGACGCGCATGCCCGGCGGGTACTTGAGGTCGAGCGTGAGCCACGGATCCGGCTCCACCTGCTTGAGGCCGAGCGAGATCTTCTCGTTGCCCTTGTCCACCTTGAGCACGACCGCCTCGATGATGTCGCCGATGTTGACGACCTTCGAGGGGTGCCGCACGTGGCGCGTCCACGACATCTCGGACACGTGGATGAGACCTTCGATGCCCTTCTCGAGCTCGACGAATGCGCCGTAGTCCGTGATCGAAACGACCTTGCCCTTGATGCGGTCGCCGACCTTGTACTTCTCCTCGACGCCTTCCCAGGGATAGGCCTCGAGCTGCTTCAGGCCGAGCGAGATGCGCTCCTTCTCCGGGTCGAAGTTGAGGACCTTCACGCGCACCTTGTCGCCGATCTTGACCAGCTCGGACGGGTGCTGCACGCGGCCCCACGACATGTCCGTGATGTGGAGCAGGCCGTCGATGCCGCCGAGGTCCACGAACGCGCCGAAGTCGGTGATGTTCTTGACCACGCCCTCGCGGATCTGGTCTTTCGCCAGGTCCTTGAGGATCGTGCTCTTCATGCGGTCGCGCTCCTCTTCGAGGACGGCGCGGCGCGACACCACGATGTTCCGGCGGCGCTTGTTCAGCTTGATGATCTTGACCGAGACCGTCTGGCCCAGCAGGGCGTCGACGTTCTGGACCTGGCGCAGGGCGATCTGCGAGCCGGGCAGGAATGCCTCGACCCCGTAGAGATCGACCACCACACCGCCCTTGATCTTGCGGATGAGCTTGCCCTCGACCACCTGGCCGTTGTCGTGGGCTTCCTTCACCCGATCCCAGACGCGGACGAAGTCGGCGCGCTGCTTGGAGAGGACGACGAGGCCGTCCTGGTTCTCCATCTTCTCGAGGAACACCTCGAGGATGTCACCGACCTTGATGCTCGTGGGGTCCGGGAACTCGCTCAGCGAGATGATGCCTTCGGACTTGAAGCCGACGTCGACGAGCACGTCCTTCTCGTCGATGGACAGCACCGTGCCGCGCACGATCTCGCCTTCGCCGATCGCACGCATCGACTCTTCGTACTGCCCGAACATCGCTTCGCGCTGTTCGAGGGTGAGTTCTTCCTCGTCGTCGTAGTTGATCGGGACGAGCGGAAGGGCGGGTGCCCGCCGAACCTGCGCAGCGGGGTTGGGGTGGTTCTCCGTGGTTTCCAGCATGGGGACAGAAGCCTCCTGCGATATTGAGATATGGGAGCGGATCAAGCCGCTCCGCGTGAAGCCTTGTTCAGTTGCGCCGCCTTCAGCGCCGCGATCTCGCGCATCACCCCGTCCGCGACGCCCTGGTAGAGCGCCCGTCCGGGCGGCTGGTCCGCGAGATCACCGGCCAGCTCCCGCCACGTCTTCACCGGGCCGAACGACACCCGGAGCGTGCCACGACGCAGCACCCATTGGTTCGGCCGGTCGCTCCCCGAGATGAAGCACGGAACGATGCGCGCATCCGCGCCCACCGCCAGCATCCCGACGCCGGGGCGCGCCGGATGGAGCTCGCCGTCGCGCATCCGGCTCCCTTCCGGGAACATGATGAGCGCACGGCCCGACTTGAGGACCTCGATGGCACGTGTGAGTCCGCTCAGGTCCACCATCCCACGCCGGATCGGAATGGCGTTGAACGCGCGGATGAGCGAGCCGAACACGGGCGGGCGGAACAACTCCTCCTTGGCGAGGTAGTGCAGCTCCCGCACCGCGGCGGTACCGATGAACGGCGGATCGTAGAACGAGATGTGGTTCGAGGCGACGATGAGGCCGCCCGAGCGCGGGATGTGCTCCCGGCCCTCCACCTTCCAGCCGCTCACGGCCCCCACGAGGCCATCGAGCAACAAGCGCGAAGCACTATACGCGAATCCCAAGGATTCTCCTAGTCGGGAAGGCCGGCGCGGCCGGCCCGCCGGGGGTGCCCCCGGGCCCTCCATCCTACCGCGGGGGAACCTCCGCCGGGCAGTGCGGATGGGCTCGCACGACCGCCAGGACGGCCTCCACCTGCGCCTCGAGGTCCATCCCCGAGGTGTCGACGATCCGGGCGCCCTCGGCGGGGCGCAGCGGGCTGTCCGAGCGCGTCCGGTCGCGTTCGTCGCGCCGCGCGAGGTCTTCGCGGACCGCGTCGCGGCTGACCGCGATGCCGCGCGCCTGCAGTTCGCGGCAGCGCCGCCCGGCGCGGGTGTCGAGGTCGGCATCGAGAAAGATCTTCACCGCCGCGTCCGGGAAGACCACCGTCCCGAGGTCGCGGCCCTCGCCCACCAGCGGGCCGGCGTCCGCCATCTGGCGCTGCCACTCGACGAGCTGCCGGCGCACGTCCGGGATCGCCGCGACGCGCGAGGCCGCCTCGCTGATCTCGGGGCTGCGGATCTCGGACGTCACGTCCACGCCATCGAGCAGGACGTGGGGCCGCGAGGGCGAGCCCTCGAAATCGATGCGCGACTCGCGCGCCACCTGCGCCACGCGCTCGGCCTGGTCGAGCGGCACGCCGCGCTGCTGCACGCCGAGCGCGAGGGCGCGGTAGAAGGCGCCCGTATCGAGCACGCGGATCCCGAGCCGCTCCGCGAGCGCGCGCGCCGTGGTGCTCTTGCCCGCGGCCGACGGGCCGTCGATCGTCACCACGAAGTTCACGCGGCCTCCTCCCCGACGCCCGCCCCCAGGCCGGCGAGCACGTCGAAGAACCCGGGGAACGAGGTCTCGACGCTGCTCACGTCGTCGAACGTCATCGGTTCGCGCGTGCGCGCGCCGAGCGCCGCGAACGCCATCACGATGCGGTGGTCGAGGTGTGCTTCGATCCGCGCGCCGCGCGGCTCGCCACCGTCGACCTCGAGCCCGTCGGGCAGCTCGCGCGCCGCGATGCCCGTCGCCGCGAGGTTGCGCGCGAGCGCGACGATGCGATCGCTCTCCTTCACCCGCAGCTCGCTCGCGCCCGTCACGCGCGACGTGCCGCGCGCGGCGCTGGCGAGCACGATCCACGCGGGGACTTCGTCCACCAGGCGCGGGACCCACTCGGCCGGCACGTCGAACGCCCGCAGCGATTCGGGCCCGGTCACGGTCACGTCGCCGACCGGCTCGCCCGCGACGTCGCGGCGGTTCGCGATCGCCGGTTCGGCCCCCATCGCCGCGAGCACGTCCAGCAGGCCCGTGCGCGTCGGGTTGAGGCTCACGTCCGTCGCCGTCACGCACGCGCCCGGCTCGGCCGCGGCCGCCGCGAGCAGGAAGGCCGCCGACGAGAAGTCGCCCGGCACCTCGACGTCGCGGGCCACGAGGCGCGCGCCCGGCTCGAGCCGCACGACGCGCCCACCGCGGGCCGCCGGCGTCACGACGAGCGGCACGCCGAACGCCGGCAGCATGCGCTCCGTGTGGTCACGCGCGGGCCCCGGCAGCCGCACGGTCGTCGCACCGTCGGCGAAGAGCCCCGCGAGCAGTACGCACGTCGCCACCTGCGCGCTCGCGACCGGCACGACGTAGTCGATGCCGCGCAGCGTCCCGCCCGCGATCGCGATCGGCGGCCGGCCTCCGGCGTCCGATCGCACCCGCGCGCCCATCGCCGCGAGCGGCTCGAGCACGCGCGCCATCGGGCGCCGCTGCAGCGAGGCGTCGCCGAAGAGCCGCGTCTCGAACGGTTGGCCCGCGGCGATGCCGGCGAGCAGCCGGATCGACGTGCCCGAGTTGCCGCAGTCGAGGTCGCGCTCCGCCGCCCGTGGGCGCATGCCGACGCCGCGAACGCTCCAGTCGTCACCCGCGCGCGCGACCTCGGCGCCCCACGCGGCGGCGGCCGCGAGCGAGCGACCGCAGTCCTCGCCGGGATTCGGGCGCACGATGCGCGTCACGCCGCCGGCCAGCAGGCCGAACAGCGCGGCGCGGTGCGTGACCGACTTGTCGCCCGGCGGCGCGAAGCGTCCCGAGGGAACGCGGGCCCGGCACACGCTGGGCCCGCGACGCGACGTCATCGGGCGCTGCGGCGCGCCCCGGTGCCGCGACCGCTCGACGCCCGCACGGCGACCTTGCGCCGGGCCGTCCCGGTCGAGCGCACGGCCTTCTTCTTCGCTCCCGAGGCGGCGGCGCCGGCCGTCCGTCGCGGCGAGACCGCGGCGCGGAGCGCCTGCAGGTTCCGCCACGTCACGAACTCCTCGATGCGCTCGCGCATCGTCGGCGCCGTGTTCGCGAACATGCACGCGAGCTGGTAGCGCGAATCCGGCCGGCGCGCGGCCGAGGCCTCGCAGCGCACCACGATGCCGTCGCACTTGAGCAGCTCCTGCGCGCGCTTGGTGCCGGGGATCTTCGGGAGCACGATCGTCAGCTGGACCTTCGAGAGGGGCGGCAGGAAGTGCGAGCTCATGCAGTAGACGCCGCTGGCGGAGATGTTCTGGCTCTCCGTCACGACCTGCGCATTCGCGCCGTCCGCCGCGCCTTCGACTCGCATGCTGAGCCGCGCGTCCACGCGCGTCCGTTCGCGCCGTTCGTGCCGCCGGTTCGCCTTCTTCACCGCCATCCGTCCCTCCGTTGTCCGCGGCGGCCCCGCCGCGATTCCGCCACCACCAGTGCGAAGTCACATTCGCGCGCCGGCACGTCCACGCGCGCCACGATCACGTCCACGGCATCGCCGAGCGTGAACCGCCTGCGCGTCCTGCGTCCCACCAGCCGCACGCCGGAAGGATCGAGGTCGAAGCGGTCGCCGAGATCCGGGTGCACGCGTACGAAGCCGTCCACCGGAACGTCGTCCAGCTCGACGAAGAAGCCCTTGGTATGGATTCCCGAGATACTACCCGAAGCACGCTCGCCGAGTCTCGTCTCGAGATGGCGGAGCCCCTTGACCCGGACGGCGTCGCGTTCGGCCTCGGTGGCATTCTGTTCGGCGGCACTGCATGCGGCGGCGAGCGCCGCGTTCGCGACCGGATCCCACGCGGCATCCTTCCCGCCGCGGATCCACTCGCGCACGCGCCGATGGACATGCAGGTCGGGATAGCGCCGGATCGGCGACGTGAAATGGCAGTACTCCCGGGTCGCGAGGCCGAAGTGCCCGAGATCCCGCTCGGCATAACGGGCGCGCGTGAGCGACCGCAGCGCCAGGCGGTGGACGAGCCGCTTGCGGGCCGCATCGAGCGGCACGGCGAGCAGCGCCTGCAGCGCCCGGTGCGGCTCGGCCGGCGAGCCCAGTCGCGGCAGGCCCAGGGCACGCAGCATGGCGTCCAGCTCCTCGAGCTTGCGCTCCGCCGGCGGTTCGTGCACCCGCCAGAGCATGCCGGCGCCGCGCACCGCGCCGGCCTCGCCCACGCAGCGGTTCGCGAGCAGCATGAACTCCTCGACGAGTTCGTGGCTCTCGAGGTGCGGCCGGCGCTCGATGCGCAACACCTGGCCGGAGGCGTCGACGACGGCCTTCACCTCGGGCGACTCGATCGCGAGCGCTCCGACGGTGTGCCGGCGCGCACGCAGCCGCCGCGCGAGTTCCATGAGATGGCGCACCGCCTCCTGCTGCCCGTGCGGCAGCGGCGCGCCGCCGTGCAGCGCGTCCTCGACCTGTTCGTAGGCCAGGCTCGCGCGGCTGCGGATCACGGTCTCGGCGAAGCGGTATTCGTGCAGCACGCCCTCTTCGTCGATCACCGCGAGCACCGAGAGCGCCAGGCGGTCGACGCCGTCGCGCAGCGAGCAGAGGTCGGCCGACAGCCGTTCCGGCAGCATCGGGATCGCGCCGCCCGGCAGGTACACGGAGGTGCCGCGCTCGCGCGCCTCGGCGTCGATCGCACCGCCCTCGCGCACGTACCAACCGACGTCGGCGATGTGGATGCCGACCTCCCACCGGCCGTGCCCGAGCGAGCGCACGGACAGCGCGTCGTCGTGGTCACGGGCGTCGGCGGGATCGATCGTGAGGACGAGCCGCTCGCGCAGGTCCAGCCGGCCGGCGAACTCGCGCTCGCCCGGCTCGCCGAAGGTCGCCGCTTCCGCCTCGGCCGCGCGCGGATACCGGGTGCGCAGCCGGTGCTGCGACGCGATCGCGTGGTCGTCCCACTCCGGGCGATCGTCCGCCCCGAGCACCTCGACCAGCCATGCCGGACCGTCGAAATCCGGCACTTCGGCGATCACGAAATCGCCGTCCTCGGGTGCGAGGGCGGCTTTCCAGCGAAGCTCGCGGACACCTCCCGGCCAGCGCCGCGAAGGGTCGAAGCTCCAACGGCCGCGCGCAAAGTGCGCGCGGCCGAGGAGACGACGGACCGGTTCGGCGTCCGGAAAGGGCCTAGCGGATGCGCTTCTTATGGCGATTCTTCCGGAGACGCTTCTTACGCTTGTGGGTCGCGATCTTCTTGCGCTTCCGCTTCTTTCCAGAACCCATTCCTGCTCCTCGTGTGCGGCCTCAGCTGCCGACCGTCTGTTCCTGGTTGGCCTGCTCCAGCACGAGCGCCTTGAGCTCGCGACTGGGCTTGAACACGGGAACCAGCTTCGCAGGCACCAGGACTTCCGTGCCGCTCCGCGGGTTGCGCGCGCGGCGGGCGCGGCGCTCCCGAACCTTGAATGTCCCGAAACCACGAATCTCGAGGTGCTTGCCGTCGCTCAACGCCCGGCACACCGAATCGAGCAGCCCGTCCACGATGATCGCCGTGTGATTCCTGGAGACACCGGTCTGCTGCGCGATTTCCTCCACCAGATCCGCTTTGGTCATTGCGCCCCTCCCGGTTGAACCGACCGACTCAATTCGCCGCGGCCCGGCACGCACAACCACCGGCCCCGCACGACCCGGTTTCGCCGCAGGGAAGCTGCTCCCTGGGCGACGCCGACGCCACCGCGAACACGCTGAGCTGCCGCTGCGCCTGGGCCGCCCCGCACTGCGGGCACGCCGGCGCCGGGGAATCCCAGCGGTTCACGAGTGACTCGAAGGCATGCCGGCATGCGGTGCAGCGGTACTCGTAGAGCGGCATGTCGACCTCCCAATGGCCGCAGAACATAAATGCGTTGCGGCCGTACGTAAAGTCCCCGTCAGCCCGCCCGGCCGGGGTCGGTGCCCCCGGCCTCGACCGCGTCCACCACGCCGACGATCACCGTCCGGACCGGTCCGCGGGCCTTCCGGAGCACCTGGGCGGCCGCATTGCCCTCGTCCGCGACCAGGACACGGTCCCCGATGCCGGAGTCGACCGTGTCCACCGCGATGACGCTGGCCGGCTGTGGCCGCCCGGGAGTCGGTTCGGGCTGCACGAGCAGCAGGCGCTGCGCCGCGAGGTGCGGGTGCTTGATGGTCGCGACGACCTCCCCCACGACACGGGCGAGGAACATCAGCGGGTGGCCCCGGGAGCCTCGCGGACCTGGTCCACGAGCCCCACGATGGCGGCGTCGGCGGGATTCTCGGGATTCGCGAGCGCGACGGCGGCCTCGCGGCCGCGCACGACGAACACCAGCTGCCCGGGCGCGGCGGAGACGAGGTCGACGGCCGCGAACGGGCGGCCCGAGCCGGGCGTGCCGGCGGCATCGCAGCCCTGCACCAGCAGGAGCCGCGAGCCCTTCCAGGCCTTCACCTTCTCGGTCGCGACGACCGTCCCGATCACCCGCGCGAAGAGCATCAGCCGAGCCGCGCGCGCAGTCGCGGATCGAGCCGCGGGATGACGACGGCACGCGCCAGCAGGCCCTTCTTGCGTGCGTACTCGCGCCCGGCCTCGACGCCCGCCTGCACGTCGCTCACGTCACCGGACAGCGTCACGACCCCCTTGCCGCCGATCCCGTTCGCGAGTCGCACGTCGCGCAGCGTGATGCGAGCCGCCTTGGCCGCGGTGTCCGCCGCCACGATGGCCGAGGCCGCGCTCAGCGTCTCGAGGATGCCGAGCGAGTCGTCCTCGGAGCGCGTCACCGTGCCGCGCAGCGCGGCCATGACGCCCTCGTGCAGCTGCGGGATGAACAGGTCGTCGAGCAGCGTGTCGGCCGCGATCTCGACGCCGCGCCGGTGCGCCGCGCGGACGTCCGCGACGTCGCCGCCGACGAGGATCCAGAAGCGCCCCGGCGACAGCGTGGTGGCCGCGAGCATCTCGACCTCGGCCTGCTTCATCATGGCGTCGGCGACCACGAATCCCTGCGCGATGCTCGAGGTCTCGACGGCGGCGATGGCGACGGGGTTCATACGATCCGGAAGCGGTCCTTGAGCGTGCAGCGCCGCAGCCGCGTGAAGCTGCGCGCGGTGGTCATGCCTTCGCCCGTGGGACTCGCGATCGTGAAGCTGGTGGGACCCTCGCCGTTCCAGCCGAGGCCGGAGGCGTGCGGGCCGTTCTTGACGAAGATGGAGCAGTCCATCGCGCGCGCCATCTTCGAGAGCTTGTCGATGTTGCGGGAATGCATGGACGCGGTGTGCCGGTAGCCGTGTTCGACCTCGACCGCGAAGTCGATCCCCTCGTCCGCGTTGCGGACGCGCACCAGCGGCAGCACGGGCATCATGAGCTCGGTCCAGAGGAACGGATGGTCCCCGTCGACCTCGCAGAGCGCGAGCCGCTTGGACGGATCGCACGGGATGCCCGCGTCGCGAAGGATCACGTCGACGTTCTTGCCGACGTACTTCTTGTTCACGCCGCCGTGCTTGCGCGGCCCCTTCTCGTACTCCATGACCAGCTTGCGCACCTGCTCGACCTGGTGGGGGCTCAGCACGATCGCGCCGGCGCGGCTCATGAGCTCCTTGAGCCGGTCCGCGACGATCGAGACGCACACGATCTCCTTCTCGTCGACGCAGATGATGTTGTTGTCGAGCGAGGCGCCCATCACGAGATCGCGCGCGGCCTGTTCGAGGTCGGCGGTCTCGTCGACGACCGACGGCGGATTGCCGGGTCCGGCGCAGATCGACTTCTTGCCGGAGCCCATGGCCTCCTTCACCACGCCCGGGCCGCCCGTCACGACGTTGAGGCGCGTGCCCGGGTGGCGCAGCAGCGCCTTGGCGACGTCGAGGGTCGGCTCGGCCACCGAGTGCAGCAGCGGCTCGGGCGCGCCCGCGCGGCGCGCGGCGCGGTTGATGAGGTCGATCGTCAGCGTCGAGATCTTGCGCGCGCTCGGGTGCGGGCAGAATACGGCGGTGTTGCCCGCCGCGATCATGCCGATCCCGTTGTTGATGATCGTGTCCGACGGATTCGTGACCGGCGTGATGACGCCGATCACGCCGTACGGCGCGCGCTCGACCAGCGTGAGCCCGTGATCGCCCGTCCACACCGCGGCCTCGACGTCCTCGACGCCCGGCGTCTTCTCGACGACCAGCTGGTTCTTGAGGATCTTGTCGTCGATGCGGCCGAGGCCGGTCTCGTCGACCGCGACCTTCGCCAGCGTCTCGAGCTGGCCCATCATGGTCGAGCGGATGCTCGCGATGATGCGGCCGCGCACCTCGAGCGGCACGTCCCGGAACGCCTGGAACGACTTCCGCGCCGCGGCGACGGCGGCATCGAGCGTGTCGTGCACGCCGAGCGGCGCCGAAGCGCCCTCGCCGGGCCGGCCGCGATCGAGCTGGTCCAGCACGTCCGCGACGATGGACTGGATACGGGCGGGGTCGATGCTCATGCGCGCCTCATCCCGGCAGGCCGGCGCTCTTCAGGTACACGTCCCGGCCGTCGACCTCGACGGCATCCACGATGGCACTGATGACGTGGTCCACCGGGCGATCCTTCGTGACCTCGGTGAGCCGCGCCGAGGAACCGGCGGCGATCAGGACGATCTCGCCGGTTCCCGCGCCGACGGCATCCACCGCGACGACGAAGTTGCCCGCGGGCTTGAACGCCCCGTCGACCTCGCGCGCGAGCAGGAGCTTGAGGCCCGAGAGCCCCGAGTCCTTGCGCGTCGAGACGACGGTGCCCAACACCTGGGCCAGGATCATCTCGGGCTACTTCTTGCCGGCGGGCTCGGGACGGCGGATCGGCAGCGCGTCCTCGAGCTGGCCGTGCGGACGCGGGATGACGTGCACCGAGACCACCTCGCCCACCTTCGCGGCGGCGGCGGCACCGGCTTCGGTCGCGGCGCGCACGGCCGCGACGTCACCGCGGACGACGGTCGTCACGTAGCCGCCACCGATCTTCTCGTAGTGCACCAGCGTCACACGCGCGGCCTTCACCATCGCGTCGGACGCTTCCACCATGGCGACGAAGCCACGCGTCTCGATCAGGCCAAGGGCTTCTTCCTGCATGGGATCCTCCCGCCGGACCGGCGTGGGGTTCGAGCGTGGGACGGCCCCGCGGGGTCATCCCCTCTGCAACATGAATTCGAGGTTCGGGTCGGGCGAAGGGATCACGTGTCCGCGCAACAGCGTCCCGACGCGGGCCGCGGCCGATTCGCCGGCGGCGACCGCCGCCTCGACTTCGGCGAGCGGACCGCGGACGACGATCGTCACGCGGCTGTCCCGGGTGACGTCGACGCGCCCGATTTCGACGCGCGCGGCTTTCGCCATCGCGTCGGCGGCTTCCACGGCCGCCACCCAGCCACGCGTTTCCACGAGCCCGAGTGACTGCCGAGTACGCTGCTCCATCGGACCGCCCGCCCTTCTCCGGACCGCACGAGACTTCGCTTCCGACAACGGCAACGCACGCTAACAGCATGCGGGAGCGGGGTCAACGACCCGGGCAGTGGTCCTTCGGGCGCACGCGGGACGGGGCGGCGGTGGGTGCGCGGCGGGTAAACGACGATCGCCGTGGCGGGAACGCCACGGCGATCGGGGATTTCATGGGCCCTGGGTCACGGTCGCGTGAGTCGAGCACGGAGGCCATGGGCGCCGGACAACAGGGCCCTTCTATGAAGCTCCCCGCAACCACCGTGTGCCGGTCCGATAGACTCCTTCGCTCGCGATAGGGGGATCAGCCCACAGACAGCCAAGCACGAGAGGCACAGGGAGCACTTCGTATTCGGTTGTGTGGCCTCGCGCGATCGTTCGCCCCATCGGGCTCCGCGTTCGCCTCGGCGCATCGTCGACGGAGAGGTATCGCAAGGGCGATGCCGAGAGCCGGCGCGCGGGAGCGCCACCCGTAGGTGCGTGCGAATGCGTCACCGGAACGCGAATTCGTGCGGATTCCGGGGCGCTCGCCGGGGGGTGGGCATTGCGTCCCGCCCGCGCACCCGTTGCGGACCGGGCGGGACGCCGCAGCGCCGCGCCTCCGGCTGGGGGCTTTCGCGCGCGCCGCGGGTCGGTTCACCCGCCCGCGGGTGCGATCAGGCGAAGTGGCAGGCCACGGAGTGGCCCGGAGCCACTTCGCGCAGGACCGGTACCTCGCTCCGGCAGCGCTCGAGCCCGCCGCAGCGCACGGCGAGGGGGCAGCGCGGATGGAAGTGGCAGCCGGACGGCGGCCGCGCCGGACTGGGCACGTCACCCTGCGGCAGGCTCCGGCTCCCCCGCCGGGCCGGGTCGGCGACCGGGATCGCGGCCAGCAGCGCCTGCGTGTAGGGGTGCCGGGCCGCGGCGTACAGCGCCGCCTTCGGGGCGTGTTCGACGATGCGCCCGAGGTACATGACCGCGACCCGGTCGCTCACGTGCTCGACGACCGCGAGATCGTGGGCCACGAACAGGTAGGCGAGCCCGTGGCGGCGCTGGAGGTCGCGGAGCAGGTTCACGATCTGCGCCTGGATCGAGACGTCCAGCGCGCTCACCGGTTCGTCGAGCACGACGAACCGCGGCTCGACCGCGAGCGCCCGCGCGATGCCGATCCGCTGCCGCTGGCCGCCCGAGAACTCGTGCGGGTAGCGCGCCGAGTGTTCCGGCAGCAGTCCGACGTCGAGCAGCAGCCGCGCGATGCGCTCGCGCGCCGCCGCGCCGCGCGCGATGCCGTGGATCTCGAGCGCCTCGCCCAGCATGCTGCCCACGGTGAGGCGCGGGTTGAGGCTCGAGTAGGGATCCTGGAAGACGACCTGCATGCGCCGCCGCAGGGCCCGCAGCGCGCGTGGCCGCGCGGCGCGCACGTCCTCGCCCGCGAAGGTGACCTGCCCCGACGTCGGTTCGACGAGCCGCAGGATCGAGCGGCCCGTGGTGGTCTTGCCGCAGCCGCTCTCGCCCACCAGTCCGAGCGTCTCGCCTTCGCCGACGTCGAACGAGACTCCGTCCACGGCGCGCACCTCGCCGGTCACGCGGCCGAACAGGCCGCCGCGCACGGGGAATCGCTTCACGAGGTCGCGAACCTGCAGCAGCGGCGCGCTCATCGTCCGGCCTCCTCCCACGCGGGGACTGCGGTCCCCGCGGCGAGTTCGTCCGAGCGCCAGCAGCGTGCCGCGCGCCCTCCCCCCTCCGCGACGAGCGCGGGCGGTTCGCGCCGGCAGCGGTCCTGCGCGAGCGGGCAGCGCGGATGGAAGCGGCAGCCGGCGGGGAACGCGAGTGGATCGGGCACGCCGCCGGGGATCGCGCTCAGGCGCTCGCGCGCGACGCCCGCCACCGGGCGCGAGGCGAGCAGGCCGGCCGTGTACGGATGCCGCGGCGAGGTGAACACCGCGGCCACGTCACCCGCTTCGACGACCTGACCGGCGTACAGCACGGCCATCCGGTCGGCGCTCTCGGCGACGACGCCGAGGTCGTGGGTGATGAGAAGCACGGCCATGCCCAACTCGCGCCGCAGGCGGTCCAGCAGTTCGAGGATCTGCGCCTGGATCGTCACGTCGAGCGCGGTCGTCGGCTCGTCCGCGATGAGCAGCGCGGGACGGCACGCGAGTGCCATGGCGATCATGACGCGCTGGCGCTGCCCGCCCGAGAGCTGGTGCGGATAGTCGCGCGCCCGCGCCGCCGGATCGGGGATACCCACCTGCTCGAGCAGCGCCACCGCTCGCGCCCGCGCCGCAGCGCGCCCGAGGCCCTCGTGCAGTTCGAGCACCTCGGCGACCTGGTCGCCGCACGTGTGCACCGGGTTGAGCGACGTCATGGGCTCCTGGAAGATCATCGAGATCTCGCGGCCGCGGACGCGGCGCATCTCGCGCTCGGGCAGCCCGAGCAGGTCGCGGCCCCGGAAGCGCACGGCGCCGCGAACGATGCGGCCGGGCGGTGCGACGAGCCGCAGGATCGAGAGCGCGGTGACGCTCTTGCCGCTGCCCGACTCACCGACGACCGCGAGCGTCTCTCCCGCCGCGACGTCCAGCGAGACGCCGTCCACCGCGGCGACGAGCCCCGCCTCGGTCCGGAACTCCGTGCGCAGATCGCGCACCTCGAGCAGCGTGTCGCTCACGCGCGGCCTCCACCGGTCCGGCGCGGGTCCAGCGCGTCGCGCAGCCCGTCGCCGAGGAAGTTGAACGCCAGCACCGTGAGGAAGATCGCGATCGCCGGCCCGAAGAGCATCCACGGATAGTGCGTCAGCACGTCGGTGTTGCGCGCCTGCTGCAGCATGTTGCCCCACGACGCCGACGGCTCCTGCACGCCCATGCCGAGGAACGACAGGAACACCTCGCCCAGCACGTAGCCCGGTACGGCGACGGTGGCGGCGACGATCACGAACGAAAACGTGTTGGGCAGGATGTGGCGCCGGAGCACCCGCCAGCGGCTCATGCCGAGCGCCTCGGCCGCGAGCACGTAGTCCTGGCGCCGGATCGACAGCACCATCCCCCGCACGACGCGCCCCAGGGCCGCCCATCCGAAGAGCGCGAGGATCGCCACGATCGCGAGATAAACCTGGCGGCTGGGCAGGTCGAGCGGGAAGGCGCCCCGCAGCGCGAGGATCAGGTAGAGCGCCGGCACGCTGAGCAGCACCTCGGTGCTGCGCATGACGAGCGTGTCCGCCACGCCGCCGAGGTAGCCCGCGAGCCCGCCGAGCAGCAACCCGAGCACGAACGACACGGCGATGCCCACGAGGCCGACGGTGAGCGAGACCTGCGCCCCGAAGAGCAGCCGCGTCAGCTCGTCGCGCCCGAGGGGATCCGCACCCAGCAGGTAGATCCGCGCGGGCGCATCGACCCCGAAGAGGTGCCGGTCCGACGGCAGCACACCGAACAGCCGGTAGGGCGCGCCGCGCACGAACCAGCGCACGCGCGCCGTCGTCCCGGGGTCCTCGGCGTAGCGCAGCGTCAGCGGGTCCGCGACGAACGTCGCGCGCACGCACGGGCCGAAGCGCCCGTCCGCGCCGATCCAATGGAGCGGGGTCGGCGGATGGAAGAAGCGACCGCGATCGACGTCGTTCTCGGCGTAGGGCGCGAGGAACGGTGCGAGCAGCGCCGCGGCGTAGAAGAGCGCGAGCAGCCACGCGCCCGCCGTCGCGGCACGGTTCGCCGCCAGGGCGCGCCAGGCCCGGCGCGCCGCGGAAGGCGCCGGGTCAGCCATGGACGATCCGCGGGTCGGCGACCGCGAGGAGCAGGTCGGCGACGAGGTTCCCGAGCACGAGCACGGTGGCCGAGAGCATCACCGCGCCGAGCACGAGGTACTGGTCCTGGCGCTGGATGGCCTCGAGCGTGATGGTGCCCAGGCCCGGCCAGCTGAAGATGTACTCCGCGACGAACGCGCCCGAGACGAGCGAGCCGAGCGTGAAGCCGAACAGCGTGATCATCGGGTTGAGTGCGTTGCGCAGCGCGTGGCGCACCACCACCGCGGATTCGGGGAGCCCCTTGGCGCGCGCGGTCACCACGTAGTCCGCGCCGAGGACGTCGAGCAGGCTGCTGCGCATCTGGCGCATGCGGCTCGCGAGCGGCACGGTGCCCACGACCAGTGCGGGCAGCACGAGGTGGCGCAGCAGGTCGAGGAAGCGGCCCCACGGCCCCGCGTCCGCGGCGTCGAGACCGTGCATGCCGCCGACCGGGAACAGGTGCGTGTTGGCGGCGAACCAGAGCAGCAGCAGGCCCGAGAGCACCTCCGGCACCGACAGCCCGGCGAACGCGAACAGCGAGAGCACGCGATCGATCCACGAGCCCGAGCGCGCCGCGGCCACCACACCGAGCGGGACGGCGAGGCCCCACGTGACGAGCGCGCCCGCCGCCGCGAGGAGCAGCGTGTTGCCCAGCCGCGCGAACAGCACCGTCGCGACCGGCTGGTGGTAGGTGAACGATTGCCCGAAATCGAGCCGCGTCGCCACGTTGCGCAGGTAGAGCAGGTACTGCACCCACGCCGGCTGGTCGAGCCCGAACTGATGCCGCATCCGCGCGAGCGTCTCGGCGGAGACCTGCGGATTCTCGGCGAAGGCCGAGGTGAAGTCCCCGGGCGCGAGCTTCAGGAGCAGGAACGTGAGCGCGGAGATCCCGAGCAGCAGCGGCACGACCTGCAGCAGGCGGCGGAGGACGTAGGTCCGCATGGATCGCGGCTCAGCTCGCTCCCGCCCCGTGCTTCACGAACACCCGCTCGATGTTCCACAGGATCCGCGGCGGCACGGGCGTCGGGTGCACGTTCCCGAATCGCGATCGCACCGGCAGCTGCACGATCTGCGTCGGCAGCCAGACGAAGAACGCCTGCTCGTTCATGATCGTCGCGATGTCGTGGTAGGTCCGGCGGCGGATCTCCGGATCCGCGGTGTAGACGTTGCGATCGAAGAGCGCGTCGAGTTCCGCCTCGGCCGGCGTCTCGGGCTGGTCCTGGCGGACGTGCCAGTAGTGCGTGAGCCCGGTCGACTTGATCACGTTCGGGTACATGCCCGGGTCCGGCGGCGTCGCCGAGCCCAGCCCGAGGAGGCAGGCGTCGTACTGCAGGTCGGACCGGATGTGGCCCACGACCGTCGACATCTCGAGCGGCGCCGGCAGGACCCGGATGCCGACCTTGGCGAGATCATCGGCGATGAGCGTCATCATGTCCCGCCGGACGGTGTTGTCGGCGTTGGTCATGAGCGAGAACTCGACCGGGTGACCGCCCGCGTCCTCGAGCACCCCGTCCCCGTTGCGGTCGCGCATGCCGAGGCCCGCGAGCAGCTTCTTCGCCCCTTCGGGGTCGTAGTCGAGCGCGGCGATCGTCGTGTCGTGCCAGGCCACGTTGCCGCGCGTCAGCAACTGCCAGTTCTTGATCGCATAGCCACGGAACGGACCGCGGATGATCGCTTCGCGGTCGATCGCCAGCGACACGGCGCGCCGGAACACCGGGTTGCCGAACCACGCGTACTTGACGCGCCCGACCACGGGCTCGCCCGCCCGCACGCTGGCGGATCTGACTTGCGCCCGGTTCAAGTTGAACCAGAAGAAGTTGGTGTTCAGCGAAGGGCCGATCTCGTAGACCGTGTACTTCTCCTTCGCCTTGGCCTCCTGGTAGCCGCGGTAGTCCTCGGGCCGCACGTTGTCGAGCGCGTCGAGCTCGCCGGCGTGGAACTTCATCGCCGCGACGTTCTGGTCGCGCGCGATCAGGAACACGACCTGGTCGAGGTACGGCAGCCGCCGGCCCTTCGCGTCGACGCCGTACCACCACGGATTGGGCTCGAGCACCACCTTCTGGTCGGGCACGAACTCCGCGAGCCGCCACGGCCCGCTACCCACGACTTCCGCCGGTGGCGTGGAGATCCCGTACATCTCCGCGTACCGGCCCGCCTTCCAGGCCGCCTCGAGCTTGTGCTTCGGCAGGATCCGCACGGAGCCGACCGCGGACAGCATCATCGCGTAGGGCCGCGGCGAGGTGACCGAGAAGCGAAGCGAATCGAGCACCTGATACTGGAAGCGCACCGACTCGTGCGTCTCCGGATCGACATAGCTCAGGCCGTCCTTGCCCACCGTCGGCAGCGAGTCGTCGAGCGCGACGTCGAAGCTGAACTTCACGTCCTCGGTCGTGAGCGGGTGGCCGTCGGAGAAGCGCAGGCCCCGCCGGAGCAGGTAGGTCACCGTGCGCCCGTCGGCGCTCCACTCCCACGACCGCGCCAGCGCGGGCGTGTCCTGCTGCGTGACGTTGTCGGTGCCCGTGAGCGACTCGAAGATCAGGTTGCAGACGTCGTTGGAGGGCTGCTCGTTCGCGATCAGCGCGTTGAACGTCTTGGGGCTCGCCGTCGCACCGACCACGAATCGCCCACCGAACTCGCCGAGCTCGTCCATGCGGACCGTCAGCGTGTCCACGGGCAGCGGGTGGTGGTCCACGCGCCCGGACGTCGTCCCGCGCGAACCGCCACAGCCGGCCGACCCCACGAGCAGGCATGCCGCCAGCACCGCGAACCCCCGATGCTTCACGAATCGCGTCACGTCACCTCCCGATGGACCGGCGGCCTCGCGCCCGGATCGCCGCAGTATAGGAACGTCGAACCGGCCGGGCAACGCCCGCGCGTCATGCGAGCCCGAGTGCGCGTGCCCCTCCCTCGCCGTCCAGCCGCCGCGAGACCGCGCCCGTCGCCGCGAGGGCATCGGCCAGCCGCTCGAGTGCCGCGTCCGGCGGCAGGTGAGCGTTCATGTCGGTGGCCGCCTCCGCGAGAGCCGAACGCGCGGCATCGCGGCTCGCGGGATCGAGCCGGAGGTAGTCGGCCAGCCGCAGGTGCGTCGGCCCCAGCAGCAGGCTGCCCTGTTGGAGCAGGGCGCCGCGCACGTGGCGCTGGGCGATTCCGGCGAGCTTGCGCCCGCCGAGCACGAGTTCGTGCCGCGCCGTCGACGCGAAGCACGGCGCCGCGGGGCCGCCGTGTCCGCGCGGCGCGCCGACGCCCCGCGGCGAACCGGGCGCGAGCGTCGCGGGCACGCCGAGCGCGCCGAGCGCCGCCGCGAGCCACGCTCCCGTGCGGGCGTACGCGGCCGCGGTCTCGGCGGCGCCCGCACCGTCCGCGAGCGGCAGCGCTTGCGAGAACGTCCATTCGGCGTCGTGGAAGATCGCTCGGCCCCCGGTCGGGCGCACGGCCCACTCGATGCCGTCGGCGGCGAGGGCGTCCAGGTCGAGTTCGCGCTCGGGATCCTGGGCCCGGCCCAGCGTCACGCCCGCGGGACGGAACGCGAAGAGCCGCAGCACCGGCTCGCTCCGCCGCCCCGACGCGACCGCGTCCAGCAGCGCGGCGTCGCGCTCCATGTTGAGCCGCGCGCCGTGACCGCCGTCGCACCAGAGGATCATCGCCGGCGCGTTTCAGCGCAGGTGCAGCCAGTCCTCGACGAGGTACTGGAAGCGCCCGATGAGCAGCGAGACCCGCGACATCACCGTGTAACCGTAGCCGGCCCCGAAGGACAGCATCAGGAACCAGACGCCGATGCGCGACACGCCGCCCAGCACACCCTTGTGCTCGCGGCTGTAGTAGAAGTAGAGCAGCGAGGTGAGCAGTCCGACGGTGAAGAGGATCGCGTTGGCGCTCGCCCACAGGTGGCCCGGGATCCAGAGCGACTGCAGGCTCGCCTGCACCTGCGCGACGAGGTCGCCCTGCGCGAAGCCGGTGGTCTTGAGGCCCGCGTACACGCCGAGGATCACCGCGAGAGACCAGCGCGACGGCCAGTCGAAGCGCGAGAAGAGCCGGGTGAAGAGCAGCACGCCCAGGATTGCCGGGATCACGAGCCACGCGCGGTAGTCGCCCTGCGACGCGTGCCACGGTCCGCCCGCGGCCTGACCGCCGAACGCCGCGAGCAGCGGCCGAACGAGGTTCGCGTGGATCACGGTCCAGTAGTTGAGCACGATGTAGTAGCCGGCCGACACGCCGACGAACAGGTGCTCCGCGAACTTGTAGAGCGGGTTGTCGCGCCAGAGGAACGAGAACACGCAGAGCGTCAGCAGGGCGCCGAGCCAGATGCCGAAATCGTGCGACACGTTCATCGGGCGCCGCCCTTCCCGCGGCGGGCGACCGCGACATTGCCGAGCACGATGCACGCGGCGATGAACAGGTGCGCGAGCGACTGCGCGTCCATGCCGCGCGTGGCCGGACCGCGCTCGCCGCACAGCTTCTCGTATTCCGCCGCGCCCGCCATGCCGCCCAGCAGGCCCCGCAGCTGGCCCGACTGCAGATACGGGTAGTACTCCGGCGCGCTCACCGCGGTGCAGCCGGAGATCATCGGCAGGTGGAAGCGCGAGTTCACCTGCTGCACCCACTCCTTGGTGCCCGGGTAGCCGGCGGAGATGTTCACCAGCATGGCGAAGCTCGAGTAGTTGCCCACCTCGCGCATGATCGGGAGCGTCGCCGTGGACCGGCGATGCTGGTCGACCGGGAACGTGGCCTTCACGCTCTGGCCCATGAGCACCATCACGGCCTCGTTGCCCGCCTTGTAGCCGAGGTTCACGTAGTCGACGCCGTCCACGAGCTTCTCCCCGCGCGCGCGGAACTCGCCGGCGACGCCTTCGACGGTCTGGTCGACGAGCGCCGGGCCGCCGTTCCAGAGCACCGTGATCACCACGCGGCAGTGCTTCCGCCACAGCTGCCGGAGCGCCGTCTGCGTCATGGGCACGAGCTCGGGGCGCGAGGCCGGATCGTAGTCGCAGGACATGAGCACGAGGCTGCCGTCCGGGAGCGAGTCGATGGCGCCGGCGAACTGGCGGCTGGGGCGCGTCGGCTCGATCGGGAGCCCGATCGGCCAGAGCAGCGGCCCGAGCACCAGCAGTCCCATGAGCAGGAACAGCCAGCGGCGGTCCAACGCGTGCAGGCGCGAAAGGTCCACGTCAGCCCCCTCCGCCCATGGTGGTGCGTTCGATCCCGAGGATGACGCGCAGGCCGGTCGCCATGACGCCGAGCGCGGCGCCGATCAGCACGGCACGCTTGGCGGCGTTCTGCGGCACGTCCATCACCCACTGCTGCACGTCGCTCACGTGGAACGCACGCACCGCGTGCGGGAGGCCCTCGTGATCGAGCAGCGCGCGCACGATCGCGTCCCCCACCGGCACCCGCCCGATCATCACGACGAGCGCCGCCGCCGCGAGCAGCGCGGCCTCGGCCGTGCGGATCCGGAACGCGCGGAACGCCGCCGAAGCGATGAAGAACGCGAGCAGCGCGAACATCGTGGAGTTCATGGGCACGTAGACGTGGTTGTAGATCCAGAGCGAGACGGTGCCCGGCTCCTGGAACGCGGCGCGATCGACCACGAGCCCGAACACCAGCGTCACGCCCATGGCCACCAGCAGGAGGATCTTGTACGGCCAGTCCCGCTGCCGGCGGAACACCGCGTCGAGATTCACGCGCAGGACGTTGGCGCCGCCGAGCACGTACCCGAACGCGACCACGATCACCGCGCACTGCTGCAGGAAGTCCGCGGGCACGCTCACCCACGGGTGCGGCACGAAGAAGCCCGCGATCATGAACAGGCCGATCACGGCGGTGAGGGCGATCGGGATCTCGCGCTTCATGCCCGGGCCCTCATTGCGTGCGCATCCAGTCGGTGAATCCGTGGATCCCGACGGTCTCGAGCGTGCAGCCCAGCAGCACGAGCGCGACGATCACGAGCTTCACGACGTCCGCGCCCTTGAGTCCGCCCACCAGCCGCGGATCGCCCGAGAGGTAGGCGCTGGCCGCGAACAGCTCCTCGCCGATCAGCGTGTGGTCGCAGGCGACGACGAAGAACGGCAGCTGGTGCACGTTCGCGGTGCCGGCGACCTGGATCGCGCCCGTCGAGTAGCCGGTTTCGGCCAGCATGAGCGACTCGCCGTAGAACGACCCCAGGAACAGGTGCGCGGCCGGCCGGTCGCGCAGGATGATGCCGGTGATCGCCGCCACGTACGCGAACTGCTCCGGGGAAACGAAGCGCACCGCGTCGGGCTCGACGGCGTCCGGCACGCCGGCGTTCTGGTAGCTCGCCCGCACCGTCTCCTGCGCGATCGTGAACGGGATCGGGTACGCGACCGGCACGCGGATCGGGGTCGCGTAGCGCGCGGTCATCTTCGCGACGCTCTCCAGCACCACGAGACTCGCGACCGTCTGGATCTCGTCGATGTCCTGGATGCCGGGCACGTAGAGCACCGGCCGCCCCATCTCCGTCGCCCGGCCCACCGCTTCCTCGATCGCGTCGATTCCGCGCAGGCGCCGCACGAACGGGCGCCGGCCCGAGTGCGCGAGCGACATGTAGCCGAGCACGAGCGCGAAGAAGAGGACGAGGAACGCCAGCACCGAGCCGCGGGTCGTGTTGAACCACGTGGCGCGTGCGATCGCCGGGCCGGCCACGGCGCCGGCGGGCGTGCGGCCACCCGGGCCCAGCGTCGAGACGCGGTAGAAGTAGGGGGTGTCGCGCGCCACCGTGCGGTCGACCGCGATCTCCGTGCCCGCCGCGAGCGTGTCGACGTCGCTCCACGGTCCGCCCGGGGCGAGCGCACGCTCGAGGACGTAGGCCGTCACGAGTCCGCGCCCCGCGGAGTCGTCCGCCGATCGCGTCCAGCGCAGCGACACCGCGCGGCCCGCGTCGTTGGGCACGTCGGCGTACATGAGCCCGGTCGCGGCGGCCGGCGCGGGAGTCGCCCCGGGCTCGGGCGCCGAGGCGAGCGCGGCGTGCACCGCGCCCAGCACGGCGAGCAGCGCACCGGCGGCGGCGAGCGCGAACGCCCGGCGCACGACCTCCGGCCTTCGGCGAGCGAGCGAGCGCAAGGTCCCTCCCGTGGACGCGGACGGCCCGCCGGATCGCGGGCGCCGCAGGCGGTGTAGCAGCGCCGCGGCCCCGGCGTCAACGCACGAACGACGATCGCAGATGCTCACGGCGCCAGCCGCTCCACGTTGGCGCGCGGAACGGTCGCACGGCCACTGCTGTCGGCGAACTCGAGCACGAGCACGCGCACGCGCGCCTCCGTCTCGAGCGCCTGCAGTTCGCTGGGGAGCTCGACGACGCGGCCGAGCCGGCCGAAGCCCGGCTCGCGGATCATGCGCACGAGCGAGCCCACGGCCAGGCCGCCGTCGTCCGCGGCGCTCGCCGCCGCACCGCCCGGCGCCTCGCCCGGCACGAGGATCTCGGGACGCAGGACACCGGCGCGGATCTGCGTCGCACCACTCACCGAGGCGACGCGGCCCTCGAGGCGCCGCAGCAGATCCCAGGTCCGGGGCGCCATCGGGATCCGGCCGAAGCCTTCGGTCATCACGAGCGTGAAGCCGATCGCCTCACCGCCCGTGATCGCGACGCCGAGATCGCGCCCGAGCAGCCGGCGCAGGTCGCCGCCGTCGAACCCGCCGACCACCACCGCGGCCACGCCGCGTTCGCGCGCGGCCTCGAGCGTTGCCGCGGTCACGAACGCCCCGGCCACCACCACGTCGCCCCGCTTCACCGCGGCGAGGTCGCGTACCGAAAGCTCCGCCTCGGGCCCCGGGGCCGCGATGCGCAACGGCCCGAACGTCTCGCCGCCGACGCCGAAGATGCCCTGCACCAGCGCGCCGCTGGATTCCACCACCACGCCCTCGCCCGGCAGCACCTCCGCCACCCGGCCGCGCACGTACGCGGCGACCTCGACCGGGATCGGCGGCTCGCGCAGCAGGAGCTGGCCCGTCACGGTGGAGACGCTCTCGACGGTGCCGTCGACGGGCGCCTCGACCGTCGTGCGCACGAGCCCGAGCAGCCCCTTCCACTCCGCGAGCCGCTCGCCCGCGCGCACCGTCGCGCCCACGGGGACCTGGAGCGCCTTCAGCACCTGCGCAGGATCGAGACCCAGCCGCGCCGCGAGCGGAAGCGCCTGCACGTTGCCCGGCAACTGCGCGCGCGCCACCACCGTGTCCGGCCCCACCTCGGCGCCCACCGTCACGAGCACCTCGCCGTGCAGCGGCAGCCGCCGCTCGCGGCGCACCGTGGCCGCATCGGCGACGCGCAATCCGGGCGTGTAGGCGTGGGCCATCGTCAGGATTCCCTCGGGTAGAGGGCGAGCGCGCGGTTCCACTCCCGCAGCGCCGCGAGGCGCGCGTCGGAACCCTCCGGCAGCGCGAACGGCTGCCGCCCACGGGTGTCGACGACCACGCCGACCTCGCCCGCGCGCACGCGCCGTTCCACCGGGCGGCCGCGGCCCGCGCCCACGTCGAATCCCCGCTCGGGCGTCGCGACGATCGTCACCGCGGCCGCGGAACCGGTGGGAATCCGCTCGACCGTGCCATACGCCACGCGCCGCGACACCGGAGATCCCTCGCCACGCACCTCGACCTGCACGCACGCCTGGCCCGCACGGCCCGGGCCCACCGGCGCGACGCAGGCGCCGAGCGGCACGAGGCAGTCGCGATCGAACACCTCGGTCGCCGCCTCCGGGAGCACCGTCGAGAGCACGCCGAGCTGCGGCGTCATGAAGATGCTGTCCACCGCCAGTTCGGTCACGCCCTCCGGCAGGAACGCGTCGATCATCATCAGCATGGCCTGCGCGCGGCGCGGCGCGTGCGACAGCACGCCACCGGAGCCGACGAGGAGGTCGAGCGCCATGCGGTCGACGATCGACTCGCCCGCCTCCGAGCGGTCGAGCGCGTGCGAGATGTCGCGCGACTGCTGGCGGCCCTTGAGCCCCACCGCCAGCGCGCGATGCTGGTCGAACGACAGCCGCAGCGCCTCGCGGCAGATCGCCTGCTCGATCACGAGGTCCTCGAGCGCCTGCGGGATCGAGGTCGGGCGGATCATCTTGTTCTGGATCCGGTTCCGCAGCTCGCCCTCGTCCACGGCGAACGGCACCCAGCGCAGGATGCCCGCGATGCCGGCTTCGGCGAGCACGTTGGAGACCGAGTAGCTCATGCCGAGGTTCGCGGACACCGTGCGGTGAAAGACGCTCTCGCCCTCGGGCGTGCGGAACACCGAGAACACGTCGGTGGTGGCGCCCCCGATGTCCACGCCGACGACCGAGATGCCGTCGCGACGCGCGACCTGCTCGATCATGCGCCCGACGGCGCCGGGCGTCGGCAGGATCGGCACGGGTGACCATTCCATCAGCTTCCGGTAGCCCGGCGCGTGCGCCATCACGTGCTCCATGAACAGCTCGTGGATCGCGTCGCGGGCCGGGCCCAGGTTCTCGCGCTCGAGCGACGGCCGCAGGTTGTCGACGACCGTGAGCGCCGTGCGCGCCGCGAGGGCGTCGCGCACCACGCCCGCCGCGGCGGGATTGCCGGCGTAGATGACCGGGAGCTGGTAGCCGGCGCCGAGGCGCGCGCGCGGATCGGCCGCCGCCAGCAGCTCGGCCATCTCGGCGACGCGGCGCACGTCGCCGCCGTCGGTCCCCCCGGACATCAGGATCATGTCGGGGCGCAGCTCGCGCAGCCGGCGGATCTTCTCGTGCGGCCGTCGGCCGTCGTTGAGCGCCATCACGTCCATCACGATCGCGCCCGCGCCGAGCGCCGCCCGCTGGGCGCTCTCGCCCGTCATCTGCATCACCAGGCCGGACACCATCATCTGCAGCCCGCCGCCCGCGCTCGACGTGGACAGGTAGAGGTCCACGCCGTCTTCGCCCACCTGCGGCGAAAGAATGCGGTCGCCGTCGAGCAGCCGGCGCCCGCGAAGCTCCTCCACCTCGCGTACCGCATTGAGCACACCGCGCGTCACGTCCTCGAACGGCGCCTCGACGGTCGTCGGCGCCTCGCCGCGCGCCGCGAGACGGAAGCCGTCGGGCCCGCGCTCGACGAGGATGGCCTTCGTCGTCGTGGAGCCGCAGTCGGTGGCGAGCACCGAACGAACCGCTTCGGGCCGGATCGGCGCGCTCACGCCGGCCCCCCGCGCGGTGCGGCGTCGCGGTCCCCGGCGAGCGTCTCGATCCGCACCGTCAGCACCTCCAACGCCTCGCGCCGCTCGGCCAGCGCCGCGAACCGCCGGTAGTCCGGCAGGCGGAACATGGCCTGTGCGAACGGCTCGAAGAACACCATCGCCTGCGACGCGAGAAACGTCACCGGCCGCGCGGTCTCGAGCGCGAGGATCGCCGGCGTCTCGAGACGCAGGTCGACGATGCGGCGCGCGAGCCGCTCGAGCAGCTCGTGGTCCGCGGCCTCGAGCACGCTGTCAGGCGCGGGTGCCGCCACGCAGGCGCTCCACCGTCACGCGCAGTTCCGCGGCGCGCGACCTCGGCATGGGAACCAGCAGCGAGCGCACGGCGTCGAGCGGATGCGGCGCCGGGGTCGTCAGCAGTCGCAGCCCGGCCGGCACCTCATGCACGCGGCGCACCTGCGTCCAGTTCATCCGGCGCGGTCCGAGCGGGCCCGTCACGGTGCAACCGGCCGCATCCAGCCGGCACGTGAAGCGCACGAAAGCGAACTCGAGCGTCGCGAGCACCGCGACGCAGAGGGCCACCGCGAGCAGGAAGGGCAGCCGCGCGGCGAGCGCCAGCGTGCAGAGCGAGAGCGCGGAACAGACTCCCAGCGCCGCCGTCACCGGCGTCTCGCGCCAGGGATCGTGAACCCAGGCGACGGCGTCCGGCGCGGGCGCGCTGGGACCGGGCCGGACCGGGGCGGCGGTCGCGCTCACGCGCGTCGCTCCGTCACGGTCCGGCCGCCGGGCGTTGCGCGGGTGCGCGAACCGCCCGGTCGCGTCATGATTCAGTGGCTCTCCTCGACCAGCTTCTCGTAGTCGACGTGCGACATCAGCGCACCGAACTCGCCACCGGTCGGCTTGATCTTCACGAGCCAGCCGTCACCGTACGGCGACTGGTTGACGAGCGCCGGATTGTCGCCGAGCGAACCGTTCACCTCGACGATCTCCCCGCTCACCGGCGCGTAGAGGTCGCTCACCGTCTTCACGGCTTCGACGACGCCGAAGGCCTTGCCGGCCTCGACCGCACGCCCGACCTCCGGCAGCTCCACGAACACCACGTCACCGAGCTGCTCGGTGGCGTAGCTCGTGATGCCGACCGTCACCACTCCCGCGTCCTCGCGGGCCCACTCGTGCTCCTGCGTGTAGCGGACATCGTCCGGAAACGACACGTGTGCCTCCTTGCGGCTCAGGACTTGTGCGAGCCGCGGGTATGGAACGGCCGCGCGGTCACCCGCGCGGGCAGCATCGTCGTACCTGCCTGGATTTCGAGCGCCGTCCCCACGGGAGCGAGCGCGGCTTCCACGTAACCCATGCCGATGGGGCGCTCGAGGCTGGGACTGAACGTCCCGCTCGTCACCTGCCCCACCACGCGGCCACCGGAGAGGATCGCCATGCCGTGTCGCGGCACGCGCCGGCCGTCGAGCTGAAAGCCGACCAGCTTGCGCTTGAGGCCCTCGGCCTTCTGCTTCACCAGCGTCGCCTTGCCCGAGAAGTCCGCCTTGGCGAGCTTCACCGTCCAGCCGAGCCCGGCCTCGAGAGGCGTCGTGGTGTCGTCGATGTCGTTTCCGTAGAGCATGTAGCCCATCTCGAGGCGCAGCGTGTCGCGCGCGCCCAGGCCGATGAGCTCGAGCCCGTGGGGCTTGCCCGCGGCGATCACGCCGTCCCAGACGCGGGTCGCGTACTCGTTCGCGAAGTAAAGCTCGAAGCCGTCTTCGCCCGTGTAACCGGTGCGCGAGATCGTCGCCGGCACGCCGAACAGCTCGCCGGTCGTGAACCGGTAGTAACCGAGTTCGAGCGCGGCGGCGGGCACGTGGCCGCGCAGCACGTCCGCGGCCTTCGGGCCCTGGACGGCGAGCAGCGACGTGCGGTCGGAGTGGTCCTCGAACTGGACGCCCGCGGGCACCGACTGGCGCATCCACGCGAAGTCCTTGGCCATGTTCGAGGCGTTCACGACGACCATGTGGTGATCGGCGTAACGGTAGACCAGGAGGTCGTCCACGATGCCGGCGTCGGGTCGGCACATGGGCGAATAGAGCGCCTGCCCCACCTCGAGCGCGGCGACGTCGTTCGTGACGACGTGGTTCAGCCACTCGGTCGCGCCGGGGCCGCGCACGTCGAACTCGCCCATGTGCGTGATGTCGAACAGGCCGACGCCGTTGCGGACGGCGAGGTGCTCGCGGACGTCGCCCGTGTAGCGCACGGGCATTTCGAAACCGGCGAAGTCCACGAGCTTCGCGCCCGCCTGGGCGTGATACGCGTGGAACGGGGTGCGCTTGGGCGCGGTGGCAGGCTGCACGCGGGACTCCTTGGGTGAGGTGTTCGCGGGCACGTTAGCGGGGCGTGCGCGAAACGGTCAAGACCGGCGGGACGCGGCGAGCGGCGCGGCCCGGGGCCGCGCCGCACCGCGCCACGATCAGCGCGCCGCCCCCTTGAGGACGCCGAGCTTGCGGCCGATCTCGGTGAACGCGTCGACGGCGCGGTCCACCTGTTCGGTCGTGTGCGCCGCCGAGAGCTGGACTCGGATCCGCGCCTGGCCGCGGGGCACGACGGGGAACGAGAACCCGATCACGTAGATGCCGCGCTCGAGCAGTTCCGCGGCCATGTCGTGGGCGAGCCGTTCGTCGTAGAGCATGATCGGGACGATCGGGTGCGTGCCCGGCTTGATCTCGAACCCGGCGGCCGTCATGCGCTCGCGGAACCGCGTCGTGTTGGCCTCGAGCCGGTCGCGGAGTTCCGTCGTCCGCGACAGCAGGTCGAACACCGCGAGGCTCGCCCCGAGGACCGCGGGCGGCAGCGCGTTCGAGAACAGGTACGGCCGCGAACGCTGGCGCAGCATCTCGATCACTTCCCGCCGGCCGGTCGTGAAGCCGCCCAGCGCGCCGCCCAGCGCCTTACCGAGCGTGCCCGTGATGATGTCGACGCGGCCCTGCACGCCGTGCAGCTCCGGCGTTCCCCGGCCCGTGCGGCCGACGAATCCCATCGAGTGGCACTCGTCCGTCATCACGAGGGCGCGGTACTTCTCGGCCATCTCGACGACGCCCTTCATGTTCGCGATCGTGCCGTCCATGCTGAAGACGCCGTCGGTGACCACGAGCTTCTGCGGGCAGCCCTTCGCGTCCGCTTCGCGCAGGCAGCGCTCGAGGTCGGCCATGTCGTTGTTCTTGTAGCGCCAGCGCTGGGCCTTGCAGAGCCGCACGCCGTCGATGATCGACGCGTGGTTCAGCTCGTCGCTGATCACGGCGTCCGCCTCGCCCAGCAGCGGCTCGAACACGCCGCCGTTGGCGTCGAAGCAGGCGGCGTAGAGGATCGTGTCCTCGGTGCCGACGAACTCCGCGATCCGCTTCTCGAGCTGCTTGTGCAGGTCCTGCGTGCCGCAGATGAAGCGCACGGACGACATGCCGAACCCGTGCGAATCCAGCGCGGCATGCGCCGCCTCGATCACCTTCGGGTGACTCGAGAGCCCGAGGTAGTTGTTCGCGCAGAAGACGAGGACCTTCCGGCCGTCCTCGAGCGTGACCTCCGCGCCCTGCGGCGACGCGATCACGCGCTCGCTCTTGTAGAGGCCTGCTTCGCGGATCTTGCGCAGTTCCTCGGCGAGCACCGGCTTCATCGTGTCGAACATGGCCGCCCCCCCTACGCCTTCTCGCCCCAGGGCACGAGCACGATCTTGCCGGCCTTGCCCTCTTCGAGCAGCGCGACCGCCTGGGCCGCGTCCTCCATCGGCATCACGTGGGTGATCGCCGGACGCAGGTCGAGGTTGCCGGACGTCAGCATCTGGTCGAGTTGGTACCACGTGTCGTACATGCGGCGGCCGATGATGCCGTTGAGCGTGATGCCCTTGAAGATCAGCAGCTTGTTCCAGTCGAGCTCGAACGGCTCGCTGGGCAGGCCGAGCAGCGACATGCGTCCGCCCATGCGCAGGGCCGCGAGGCCATCGCGCATCGCGGCGGGTTTGCCGGACATCTCGAGCACGCCGTCCAGGCCGCGCCCCGCGGTGAGTTCGCGGACGCGCTCGACGAAGTTCTCCTTGGAGACGTCGATCACGGCGTCGGCCTTCATCTTCCGGGCGAGGTCCAGCCGGTAGGGCGAAACGTCCGACGCGAACACGTGGGCCGCGCCCGCAGCGCGCGCGACGCCGATCGCGAACAGGCCGATCGGGCCGCAGCCGGTGACGCCGATGTTGCAGCCCGAGAGCGGACCCGCGTACGCGGTGTGCACCGCGTTGCCGCACGGCTCCATGATCGCGGCGACTTCGATCGGGACGTTCTTCGGCGCATGCCACGCGTTGACCGCGGGCACCACGACGTATTCCGCGAAGCCGCCGTTGATGTCCACGCCGAGGATCTTCGTGTTCTCGCAGACGTGCCCGTTGCCGGTGCGGCACGGCAGGCAGGTCTGGCAGACCACGTGACTCTCGCACGAGACGAGGTCGCCGAGCTTCAGGTTGCCGACGCCCACGCCGATCTCGACCACCTCGCCCACGAACTCGTGGCCGATCGTGACCGGGGGCCGCATGCGTCCGGAGGCCCAGGGATCCCACTTCCAGATGTGCAGGTCGGTGCCGCAGACGCCGGCACGCTTGACCTTCAGGAGCACCTCGCCCATGCCCGGGCTGGGAACGGGTACGTCGCGAACCTCGGCGCCGGGGCCGCGGGTCGTCTTGACGATCGCCTTCATGGTCGTCGTCCTCGTGGTCGATCGAGGCTGGGCCTCGCTAGCCGTCGTGGGCGTCATGTCCGGAGTACCTGGCGCAGGGCCGCTCCCGTGTAGGACCCCCGGACGCGCGCCACCGCCTCGGGAGTGCCGGCGGCCACGACGCTGCCGCCGTGGTCGCCTCCTTCTGGTCCGAGATCCACGATCCAGTCCGCGCACTTCACGACGTCGAGGTTGTGCTCGATCACCAGCACGGTGTTCCCGCGCTCCGCGAGCGCCTGCAGCACCTCGAGGAGCACGCGCACGTCCTCGAAATGCAGCCCCGTGGTCGGTTCGTCGAGCACGTAGAGCGTCCGCCCCGTGGCGACGCGCGAAAGCTCGGTCGCGAGCTTCACGCGCTGGGCCTCGCCACCCGACAGCGTCGTCGCCGACTGACCGAGGTGAATATAGCCGAGCCCGACATCGCGCAGCGTTTCCAGTCTTCTCCGGAGGGGAGGTACGGCCCCGAGGAACTCCAGCCCCTCCTCCACCGTCATCTCCAGGACGTCCGCGATCGAACGGCCGCGGTACAGCACGTCCAGCGTGTCGCGGTTGTAGCGGCGCCCGTGACAGACGTCGCACTTCACGAACACGTCCGGCAGGAAGTGCATCTCGATGCGCTTCCAGCCGTCGCCTTCGCACGCCTCGCAGCGGCCGCCCTTCACGTTGAACGAGAAGCGGCCGGGACCGTAGCCACGCACCTTCGCCTCGGGCAGCTGGGCGAACAGGTCGCGAATCAGCGTGAACGCACCGGTGTAGGTGGCCGGGTTCGAACGCGGCGTCCGCCCGATCGGGCTCTGGTCGATCGCGACCACCTTGTCGACGTGTTCCGTGCCGCGGATCTCGCGATGCGCGCCCGGGGCGTCGGCCTCGAGCCCCAGGCGGCGCGAGAGCGCGGCGAGCAGGATGTCGTTCACGAGCGTGCTCTTGCCCGATCCGGACACGCCCGTCACGCAGGTGAACGTCCCGAGCGGGAACGCCACGTCGACGCCCTTCAGGTTGTGCTCGCGCGCGCCGCGGACTTCCAGCGCGAGGCCGTTGCCCGATCGCCGCGATGCGGGCACCGGGATCGAACGCCGGCCCGCGAGGTAGTCGCCCGTGAGCGAGCCCGCGACGGCCTGCACCTCGGCCGGCGTGCCCGCGGCCACGAGTTCGCCGCCGTGGCGCCCCGCGCCGGGACCGAGGTCCACGAGCCAGTCGGCCTCGCGCATCGTGTCTTCGTCGTGCTCCACCACCACGACCGTGTTGCCGAGATCGCGCAACTTGAGCAGCGTCGCGAGCAGCTTCTGGTTGTCGCGGTGATGCAACCCGATCGAGGGCTCATCCAGGATGTAGAGCACGCCGGTCAGCTGCGAGCCGATCTGCGTCGCGAGCCGGATACGCTGCGCCTCGCCGCCCGCGAGCGTCCCGGCACCGCGATCGAGCGTCAGGTAGCCGAGCCCCACGTCCTCGAGGAACCCGAGCCGGCTCACGAGTTCCTTGGCGATCGGGGCGGTGATCGTCTTCTGCCCCCCGGTGAACCGCATCCCCGCCGCGGCCGCGCGCGCCGCGGCGACCGAGAGGGCAGCCCATTCGGCGATGTTTCGCCCCTCGACCGTCACCGCGAGACTGGCCGGCTGGAGCCGCCGGCCACCGCAGTCCGGGCACGGCGTCGGGTTCATGAGTGCCGCGATGCCGCGGCGGACCGCCTCGCTCGAGGACTGCCGGTAACGGCGCTCCAGGTCGGGGATCACACCCCGCCACTTCGAGCGATGGATGAAGGCCGAACCCTTCTTGGTGCGATACTCGAATCGCACCTCCTCGTCGCCGGCGCCCTGGAGCACCAGCTTCTGGATCCGGGCCGGGAGCTTCTTCCACGGCACGTCGAGCGAGAAATCGAACGCCTTGGCGAGTGCCTTCAGCGTCCCCCCGGTCCACGTGCCGCCCGCGTCGCCCATGCTGGCGATGGCGCCTTCGGCGAGGCTCTTGGCGGGGTCGGGGATCACGCGATCGGGATCGATCCGCAGCAGCGTCCCGAGCCCGTCGCAGCCCTTGCACGCGCCGTAGGGCGAGTTGAACGAGAAGTGCCGCGGCTCGAGCTCGTCGACCGCGGTGCCGCACTTCGGGCACGTCGCGCCGACGCTCAGCGGCACGTCGTCGCGCCCGTCGCGGGCCACGGTGACGAGGCCGCCCCCCAGCTTGAGCGCCGCTTCCAGCGACTCCGTGAGCCGGTCGCGCTGGGCGTCCTGCACCGTGAGCCGGTCCACGACCACGTCGATGTCGTGGCGCTTGTAGCGCGCGAGCTTCGGCGGCTCCTCGAGCTCGCACCACGTGCCGTCGATGCGCGCCCGCAGGTAGCCCTGGCGGTGGAACGTCTCGAGCTCCTTGCGGTACTCGCCCTTGCGGCCGCGCACGACCGGAGCGAGCAGCGAAAGCTTCTGCCCCGCCATGTCGGCGAGCAGCTGGTCGACCATCTCCTGCACGCTGCGTCGCGCCATCGGCGTCGCGCAGTTCGGGCAGTGGCGCGCGCCGACGCGCGAGAAGAGCAGGCGGAGGTAGTCGTAGATCTCGGTGATCGTGGCGACCGTGGAGCGCGGGTTCGAACCCGCCCCCTTCTGCTCGATCGCGATCGCCGGCGAGAGCCCCTCGATCGCGTCGACCTCGGGCTTCTCCATCTGCCCCAGGAACTGGCGCGCGTAGGCCGAGAGCGACTCGACGTAGCGGCGCTGGCCCTCGGCGTAGAGCGTGTCGAACGCCAGCGAAGACTTGCCCGAGCCGGAAACCCCGGTGATCACCACGAGGCTCTGGCGCGGCAGGCGGAGCGTGAGGTTGCGGAGGTTGTGCTCGCGCGCCCCCCGGATCACGATGTCCGAGAGTGCGGCGAGGCGCGGCGCGTCGGTCGGGGCGGCGAGGTCGCGGGTGCGGGTGCTCATGGGGCGGCGAAGATAGCACGCCCGGGCACGCCCACGGTCACTCGTAACGCAGCGAATCCACCGGATCGAGCCGCGACGCCCGCATGGCCGGATACAGGCCGAAGAAGACGCCCACGAGCGCCGAGAATCCGAGCGCCGTCGCGACCGACCAGCCGGACACGTAGGTCGGCAGCGGGCTCACGGCCTTGACGAGGAACGACACGCCCGCGCCCGCCAGGATGCCCACGACGCCCCCCGCCGCGGTCAGCAGCACCGCCTCCACCAGGAACTGCAGCAGGATCGCCCGGCGCGGCGCACCGAGCGCCTTGCGCACGCCGATCTCGCGCGTCCGCTCGGTGACGGCGACGAGCATGATGTTCATCACGCCGATCCCGCCGACCAGCAGGGCGATCGAGGAGATGAGCGTCATCAGCGCGACGATCCCTCCCGTCACCGTCTGGTAGAGCGAGAGGAACGCATCGTCGCTGAACACGACGAAGTCGTTCATCTTGTTGCTCGGCAGGTGCCGCCGGACGCGCAGCACCTCGCTGATCTGCTTCATCGCCAGTTCGCTCTGGTCGGGCGAGACCGCGATCGCGTCGAGGAACAACTCGCCGCGTTTCGGGAACCAGGGCGGCGCCGAACTCGGTGCCGCCCAGTACTTGTCGACCACCGTGTACGGAACGCAGGCGACCTCGTCGAAGTTGTTCCCGAGGAACTTGCCCTTCGGCTCGAACTCCCCGATCACGGTGAACGGGATGCCGTTGATGTGCACCGTGCGCCCGATCGCGGACGCGTCGGCGAACATCGCCTCGCGCGTGTCCTTGCCGAGCACGCAGACGTTCGCCTTCGACGTCACCTCCTGCTGCGTGAAGAACCGTCCGCGCGAAAGGTCGTAGCTGTGCGCCACGAGGTACGACTCGTTCGTGCCGTAGAGGAAGGTCGTCTTCGTGTGCCGCTCGCGGTACGAGAGCCGGATGTTGTCGAACGGGAACTTGAACGGAGCCACGGCCCGCACCGCCGGCGCCTGCTCGAGGATCGCGCGCGCGTCGTCCATGGTGAACGCTCGGCGCTGCTTCAGGCTGTCCGGGATGTCGCCCGAGAAGTTGATGCCCGGCCGGATGCGGCGGACGTAGAGCGTGTTGTTGCCGATCGACTGGATGCTCTGCTGGAACGAGCGCTGGAAACCGTTGATGAGGGCGACCATCGCGATCACCGTCGCGACGCCGATCACGATCCCGAGCAGCGCCAGCCCCGAGCGCAGCCGGTTGGCCACCAGCGCCGATCGCGCCATCGCGAACGTCTCGCGCAGCAGTGCCAGGAAGCTCACGGGATCACTCGTAACGCAGCGCCTCGATGGGATCGAGGCGGGCCGCGCGCACGGCCGGGTACGAACCGAAGAACACGCCGACCGCCGTGCTCATGACCACGCCGAGCAGGACGGCGGGCAGGCTGACCGCGGCCGGCAACGGCGAGACCGCCCCCACGCCCAGCGCGAGCGCCATGCCCAGCAGGATGCCGACGATGCCGCCCGAAAGCGAGAGCGTCGTCGATTCCACGAGGAACTGCGCGAGGATGTCGCGGCGGCGGGCGCCGAGCGCCTTGCGGATGCCGATCTCACGCGTCCGCTCGGTCACGGAAACGAGCATGATGTTCATGATCACGATGCCGCCGACCAGCAGCGAGATCGCCGCGACGCCGATCGTGACGATGAAGATGCCGCCCGTCAGCGTGTGGTAGAGCTGCAGCCACGTGTCCGAGGTCGTGATGCCGAACGCGTCCGGCTGCCCCGGGCGCTGGTGCCGGCGCGCCCGCATGATGTTGCGGGCCTCCTGCTCGGCCAGCGGCAGCGAGGACTGGTCCACGCTCTTGATCGCGATCGAGAACGAGCCGCGCTCCTGGAAGAACTTCTGGAACGTGCGCACCGGGATCGTGACGAACCGGTCCTGGCTCACGCCCAGCATCTTGCCCTTGGCCTTGGTGACGCCGACCACCAGGAAGTCCTGCCCGCCGATCCGCACCCGGCTGCCGATCGGGTCCGAGTTGCCGAAGATCTCCTCGACCACCTCGGGGCCCAGGACGCAGACCGACTGGCGCCGGCGGTCGTCGAGCTCGGTGATGTGCCGGCCGTCGGCGATCGCGATGTCGTCGACGAGATCGTAGCCTTCGCCGCGGCCGTGGACGCTCACGCCCTTCATGACCTTCGACCGCCAGCGCACGGGCGAGTTGCCCTCGGCCTCGCCCACGACCATCGCGGCGTGCTCCACGCCCGCACGCAGCGCGTCCGAGTCGTCGAGCGTGACGTCCGGGCGCCGGTTGGCTTCCTCGAAGGCCTCCTGGCTGGTCACGAACCCGTACTTGTCGACCACGAACACGTTCGCGCCCGCATTCAGGAGCTTCATGGTCACGAACTGGTTCATGCCCTCGACGAAGGACACCACGGCGATGACGGACGCGACGCCGATGATCGTGCCGAGGAGCGTCAGGAAGGATCGCAGCTTGTTCGCCACGATCCCGCGCAGGGCGATCCCCACGCTTTCGCGGGGGTTCATGCCTGCGAGCCGGTGGCCGCGCCCGACGTGGACCGGGGATTCGGGTTGGCCTGGTCGCTCTCGATCCGGCCGTCCTTCATGCGCACGATGCGGCGGGCGTGTTCGGCGATGTCGGGCTCGTGCGTGACGAGGATCACCGTGTTGCCCTGGCGCCAGATGTTCTCGAAGGCGTTCATGATCTCCTCGCCCGTCCGCGAGTCGAGGTTACCCGTCGGCTCGTCCGCGAGGATGATGCTGGGCCTGTTCACGAGCGCGCGCGCGATCGCCACACGCTGGCGCTGGCCGCCGGAGAGCTCGTTGGGACGGTGCTTCATGCGGTCCCCGAGGCCGACCATGGTCAGCGCCTCTCGCGCCCGAACGCGTCGATCCTCGTGCTTCATGCCGGCGTAGACGAGCGGCAGCTCGACGTTGTGGAGCGCATCGGCGCGCGGCAGCAGGTTGAAGGTCTGGAAGACGAACCCGATCTCCTGGTTGCGGATCCGGGCGAGGTCGTCGTCCGACATCTTCGCGATCTCCTGCGACTTGAGCAGGTAGGAGCCGTGCGTCGGCGTGTCGAGGCACCCGAGGATGTTCATGAGCGTGGACTTGCCGGACCCCGAAGGGCCCATGATCGCCACGTATTCGTTCTGGTCGATCTCGAGGTCCACCCCGTCGAGCGCCCGGACTTCCTGGTCGCCCACCTGGTAGACGCGATGCAGGCCGTGGATGGCGATCAGCATGTCGTCCTCACTTCTTGCCCTTGGATTCGCCCGTGTCCTTGCGCACCTTGCCGCCCGGCTTCAACTCGCGGAGCGCCTTGTACGGCCCGGCGACGACCTGGTCGCCTTCCTTCACGTCACCGGTGATCTCGATCCGCGTCTCGCTCGCGAGACCGCTGCGCACGGGCACGAACGTCGCGACCTTGTTGCGCACGACGAACACGCCGGTGATCTCCTTGTCCTTCCGCCCGACGGTGTCCTCGTCGGCGCCGAGGGTCGTGGAGCGCTTGACGGGCTTGACCTTGCCGCGCGCGGCCCGGTCGAGTTCGCGCTGCGTACGCACGACGACGGACTGGATCGGGACCGTCAGCACCTTCGCGTGCGTCCCGGTCTCGATCTCGACGTCGGCGGTCATGCCGGGGCGCACGCGCGGCACGTTGTGGTCGAACACCACCACGACTTCGAAGTTCGTCTGCCCCTCGACCGTCGACGTGATCGAGCGTTTGGCGGTGTTGCCGATCTCGGTCACCATTCCGGGGAACGTCGTGTCCGGGATGGCGTCCACCGAGATGCGGGCCTTCTGCCCCAGGCTCATGTTGACGATGTCCGTCTCGTCGACGTCCGCGCGAACCTGCATGCGCGAGAGGTCGGAGACCGTGAGGATCTGGGTGCCGATGTTGTTCATCGTGCCCGTGATCACGATCTCGCCCTGCTCGACGTTGAGCGCGCTCACGACGCCGTCGAACGGTGCATGGAACTGCGTCTTGCCGAGATTGTCCGCGGCTCCGCGCAACGCGGCGTGGGCGCGCGCGGCGTCCTCCTGCGCGCTGGCCGCGGCGACGCGGGCGCTCTCGTAGTTCGACTGCGCCTGCTCCCACTCCGCCGGCGAAAGCAGCTTCTGGTCGAAGAGCGACTTCTGGCGGCCGAAGTTCGACTGCACCGTGCGCAGCGACGACTGCGTATCGCGCACGCGCGCGTCGGCGGACGCCGCGGCGGCACGCGACTGCTCCCACAGGCTCCGGTACTGCGTGTCGTCGAGCTGCAGCATCAGCTGCCCGCGCTTGACCGGATCGCCCTCCTTGACCAGCAGGTGCGTGATCTTGCCCATGATGTCGGCGCTGATCTTCACCTGGGTCTTCGGCTCGATCTTGCCCGGCGCCCGGACGCGGGACGTGACGTCCTCGCGGTGCACGACGGCGAGCTGGACGGGCTGGACCTTGCTGCGCGAGACGTTGGCGACACTGGCCACCACCACGGTCACGAGCAGCACGACCCCGAGGGCGACCCAAAGCCACACCAGCCTTTTCATGAACGCGGACGTTCCTTTCCGATCACGGGGTTCGCCCGCGCACCTGGTCCAGCGTGGCGAGCGCGACGCGGATCGACGCCTTCGCCGAAACGAGGCTGCTCTCCGCCCGCTGCAACTGCACCTGCGAATCGATGAGGTCGAGGATGGTCGCCGAGCCCACGTTGTACTTCTGGAGCACGAGATTGTGGTTCTCGGTCGCGGATTCCACCGTGCGCTCGGCCACGGCCTCGGTCTCGACCGCCTCCTGGTAGCCGAGCAGCGCCTGGTGGACTTCGCTCTCGAGATTACGGACGAGCGCGTCGCGGGTTTCACGGCTGCGCAACACCGCCGCGCGCGCGCTGGCGACCGCGGCGTCCGTCGCCAGGCCGTCGAACAGGTTCAGGTTGAGCGACAGCGAGCCGCTGGCCACGCCCTTGTTCTCGCGCGGGAAGGGCTCGCCGCTCGACTCGGTCTTGGTGTCGGGCGTGTAGGAACCGGTGGCGGCGACGTACGGCAGTCGCGACCAGTGCGACGAGCGCAGCGCCAGCTCCGCCGCGCGCACGTCCGCGTCCGCCGCCTTGAGGTCCGGCCGGTTGGCCCGCGCCTCGGAGAGAATGACCGCACCGTCCACCGGCGGCGCGTCCGGCGCCAGCGTCGAATCCACCTCGGCGAGCTGCGCCTCCGGCAGGCCGAGCTGCTGCGACAGCGCGATGCGCTGGCTGGTGACCGCGTGATCGGCCGTGAGCGAATCGAGCACGGCCTGCGACGTCGCCACCTGCGCCTTGAGGAGGTCGCTCTTGGACACCGAGCCCACCTCGAAGAGCGCGCGCACGCGACGCTCGCTGTCGCGAGCGAGTCGCAGCGCCTCGCCGTTCACGCGCGACTGGTGCATCGCCTGCACCACCGAATAGAACTGCCGCCGGGTGGCCAGGGCCACGTCCGCGCGCGTCGCGGCGGCGCCGTAGTTGGCCGAACGCACTCCCTGCCGCGCCGACGACCAGTTGGTCCACGCCGAGAGGTCGAGCACGTTCCATCGCCCGCTCAGGCCCTGCGTCGTGGTGAACGACTGTCCGTCCATCGTCGTCGTCCGCACGTACGTGAGCGTGTTCGTGTCGACCGTGTACGAGCGCGCCTCGTGCGTCTTGTTGCCACTGCGCGTCAGCGACGCCGACACGGAGGGCAGGATGCCGGAATAGGCCCGCCACATGCCGGCGGTCGCATCCAGTTGCGAGGCGCGCGACTGGATGACCTGGGAGTTGCGCTGCAGCGCGATGCGAACCGCTTCGTCGGCCGTCAGGGGCGCTGCAGTCGCCCGACCGGCGAGGAGCAGAGCGAGGAACACCATCGTGAGTCGGAGCATCCGGGAATCCACTCCTTCGCAGGTCACGGTCAGACATCGAGACGCCGTGTCCGGGACACGGCGTGCACAGGCTACGGCTCCCGGAGCGCCCGGGTTGCGTGCGGGCGTCAGGTGCCGGGGGTGAACAGCGCGGCCACGACGGCGAAGACGATCGTCAGGGCGACGTACAGCGCGGCCAGCACCCACGCCACGTTCTTGCGCGGAGCACCCGAGAGGGCGCTCGCACCGAAAATCGCGACGACGAGGTACCAGATGCTGAACGGCCCGACGGCGTCCAGCAGCACCGAAAGCCCCTGGTGCAGCTTGGTCGGGGTCTCCTCGGTCGGCAGCAGGGCGCCCAGCCCGAAGTGGATCCCCTTGAGGGTTTCGTTGAACCACCCGATCACGAAGGTCAGGATCGTCTGCGGCAACTGCACGAGCCCCGACCACGTCACGACCTCGAGCGCGTACCGGTACGGGAAACGCGTCCCGAGCACGAACCCGACCCCGAACCAGGCGACCAGCGCGATCAGCAGCGTGAAGATCGGCAGCAGCAGCGCCTGCTGACCGACGATCAGCGCCAGCGCCTTGGGGTTGTTGGCGAAGAAGTCCTGGAGCTTGTCGAACTGCGCCGCGGGCATCTGCCCGTTCTCGACCGCCTGCGACCACTGCTCGAGCATCGTCGGAAGCATGACGCGGTGGAACGTGCCGGCGAGCAGGACGACCTGGATCGCCACGATCACGAGCATCGGGAACCACCACCGGGCCTGCGTCTCGAGCCCCTCCCATGCCCTGTGAGGCTGGACGAACACGCGAAGGCTGCGTTCCCAGACGGACGGCATCGGCGCGGCGGGCAGGGGGGCGGCCGCGCCCGATTCGGACGGCGCCGGGGGCATGGGAGGCGCGCCCGCACCGGTTTCGAGCGACGACATGGCGACTCCTCGGAAGGGACGGCAAGGGGGGGCAGGAAGGGCTCTCAGTGCCAAGGTAGGGAGTGCATTCGGGGTGGTCAAATGCACCCCGGACCGGCGCGGGAAAAGCCCACCCGGGCGCGGGCCGGGACGCGGCAGGCGACGTCCCGCTCGCCCACGCACTCGCCCCGGGATCGCCGGACGGCGGCGGCGCGGCCCGCCCGCCGAAAAGCGAAGCGGGCGTGCGATCCTCGCGGATCGCACGCCCGTCCGACGGATCGCCTGGGTGCCGCTAGTGCAGGCTGAACTTCACCGGCACCGCGACCCACACGGCGACCGGCTTGTTGTTGCTGAGCGCCGGCTTGAACACCCACCCCTTCACCGCCGCGATGGCGGCGGCGTCCAGCATGGGGATGCTCTTCACCACGCGCACGTCCTTCACGTGACCGTCCTTGCCGACGAGCGCCTGCACCATCACCTGGCCGTCCACGCCCGCTTCGCGCGCGATGTCCGGATAGACGGGTGCGACCTTCGTCACGGCTTCGGGCAGCTCCTCGACGTAGACGTACTCGCCGAACTTCGGCAGCTCTTCCTCGGAGGGCGGCTGGACGACGATGTTGTCGCCCGAACCTTCGGTGCTGACTCCGGGGCTCGCCTGCGAAAGCTCTTCCTGCGAAGCGATCTTCTGCTCCGTCGGCGCTTCGGCGTCCGGCACGGGGACCGGAACGGCCGCGGCGGGCGGCGCGACCTGCGTCGTGACCTGCACCTTCGGAGGCGGCGGCGCGTCCGTGAGCGGCGGCGGGGCCGCGAGCTCGCGGTACGGCACCACGATCGTGCTCGTCTCCTTGGGCCGGTTGGCGAGGTAGAGCCCGATACCCAGGAGGACGAGGAAGATGATCACGAGGCCCGACATCGCGACCGTCAGGGCACGGGTGATGTACTTCTTGCTGACCTCGAGGAGTTCCGGGGCCCCGTAGGGCATGAACTCGTAGAGTGCGATCTTGGGCGCGCTCACAGTTTCTCCACCTCAGCCTTGTCCTTCGGCGTCAGTTCGAGGATCGAGAACCGGCCCAGGTGGGCCAGGTCCAACTGGTCGATGATGCTGACCATGTTGTTGAACTTCGCCTCGCGGTCGATGTTGATGAGGACCACGATGTTGTCGTTGTTCGCGAGCGGCTTGAGCACGTCGTTCAAGCCGGTGATGCTCGTGTGGACCCAGGGATCTTCCTTCGGTCCCCGCTTCCAGAACACCTTGTCCTCGCCGAGCACGCGAAGCTGGAGGATCTTCGACTCGGCGATCGGGGCAGGCGTCTGGTTGTCGGGCGGCAGGTTGATCTCCAAGGCCTGCGGTGTGCGGAACACCGTCGTGACCATGAAGAAGATCAGCAGCAGGAAGGCGACGTCCACCATCGGCGTCATGTCGATGCGCACACCGACGCGACGCTTGGGACGATGGAAGCCCTTGCCCTTCTTACCGCCACCACTTCTGGGTTGTGGGGTGTCGACTGCACCCATAGAAAATCACCTCCGGCGTTGGCTGGCGCGGCTCACTTCGCGGCTGCGCCCGGGGCCGCGCCGCGCTTGAACGCGCCGCCACCCATGGCCAGGTTGGTCTGTACGTTGAACCGGGTCGCGTTGGCCGACTGGAAGGCGCCCATCATGTCGGACATGACGCCGAACTGCGCGTCCTTGTCCATCTTGACGAGCATTCGAGAGGTCGGGCTCGCGGCGCGGGCGGTACCCAGCACGTTGCCGAGCTGGTCCTTCACCTCGTCGGGCCCGAGGATCTTCTCGACTTCCTGGCCACCCTGGCGCCACGTGACGCGCACGACGGAGACGTTGTTGTTCTCCGGCTTGGGCGCGGTGACGGCCACGGTGATGATCTGCGACTCGGGAGACTTCGCGTTGGAGTTCGAGTCCGGGAGGGTGATCTTGTCCTTCTCCGGTGGCTTGAACTGGGTCGTACACATGAAGAAGATCAGCAGGAGGAACGCCACATCGACCATCGGCGTCATGTCGATGGCGATGCCGATGCGGCGCATCTTCTTGAGCATGGGCTCGTCCTCCCCTGTCTACTTCTTGTCGGACGCGCTCGCGGCGAGGAGCTGCACGGCCTCGTACGACGCCTCGTCCATCATGTAGTTGAAGCCGTCCACGCGCGTCACGAACACGTTGTACATGACGATGCCGAGGATGGCGACGATCAGGCCGCCGGCCGTGTTGATGAGCGCTTCGGAGATACCGACGGCGAGCTTGGTCGCGTCGACGGCGCCCGTGTGGCCGAGGGCGGCGAACGATCGGATCATGCCGACGACCGTTCCGAGAAGGCCGACCATCGTCGAGATCGACGCGATCGTCGAAAGCGCGATCAGGTTGCGCTCGAGGAGCGGCACTTCGAGGCCGTTGGCCTCCTGGATGGCCGCCTGCGTCTCGGCGACGATCTTGTCCTTCGGGGCACCTTCCGCGAGCATCAGGTTGTAACGCTCGAGACCGGCGCGCATGACGTTCGCCGCCGAGCCGCGCTGCTGCGCGCAGAGCTTGATGGCCCCTTCGACGTCCTTCGCCTGGATCTTCTTGCGCACGTTGTTGAGGAAGTCCGGCAGCGAGCCCTTGCCCTTCGCCTTGTTGAGGCTCCAGATACGCTCCAGCACGAAGGTGACCTGCAGGATCAGCAGCAGGATCAGCATGGACACGAGCGGTCCACCTTCCTTCATCTGCTTGCCGAGCGGGCCCAGCGCGGGCAGGTTCCACCACACCGTGATCGAAACCGCGACGGCGAGCGCGAAGAAGATCGGGACGATGAATCGGTTCATTGCGGTGTCTTCCCTCCATCAGCGCGGCCCGCGGCACGCGCGGATCGCAATCGAACGGTCAGCAGTCGGGTGTTCCCCGGCCGCCCGGGTCGCGGAAGCATGAGGCTCCGGACCAGCTGCTCCAGCTGCAACGACTCCCCGACCCGGTCAGGCGGGGTTCAGGATCCGACCTCCGCGAATGCCGCGAGCGCGAGCTCCTCGGAATCGTGGTGGTCGAAGACGAAGATCAGCTTGGTCATGGTGAAGAGATCCTTGAGCCGCTTGCCCAGCCCGCACAGCTTGATCTCTCCGCCACGGCCCTTGTAGTTCGCGTAGCCACGCATGAGCGTTCCGAGTCCCACCGAGTTCAGGGCCTCGCACTCGCTCATGTTCAGGACGAGGCGCGTGTTGCCCGAAGCCGCCTCGTCCATGATCGCCTTCTCCAGTTCGTCCGTCTCGCGGTCACCGAAGAAGCGCCCCTTCAGGGAAAGAACGGTGATGCTGCGGACCTGCTTGCGGCTCACGGCCATCGCCAGTCCTTTCTCTCGGGGTCGAAGGGTGGTTCAGACCGACTCGCGCTCGGCGAAGCTCGCGATGGCCTGTTCTTCCGTCGGATACACGTCGAACACCAGCGACAGCTTGGTGATGACGAAGATGTTCTCGATGCGCTTGTCCACCGCCGCCAGCTTCATCTGGCCGCCCCGGCGCACGTAGTTGGAATGCGCCTGGATGAGCGTGCCCAGCGCCGTCGAGTTCAGGTGCTGCGCCTCGCTCAGGTTGATCACGAGGTGCTTGTTGCCGTCCTCGCTGAGCTGCTTGATGGCCTTCTCGAGTTCGTCCGTTTCCTCGCCGCCGGTCAGGTATCCCCGGGGAGTGAGGATCGTGATGGTACCGACCTGCCGACTCTTCAACGTTGCCATCCCGTCCCTCCGTGCATGCCACCGGGGCTGCCCGTCATCGGGCCCGGTACCACGTGGTGCCGGGCCCGACGGGCCCGTCAATTCCCGAGTTGCTTCAGCCCCTTCGTCGCATCCGCGTTGCCGGGGCACGACTCGAGGACCTTCTTGAAGATTTCCACCGCCTTCGCCCGGTTGCCGGCGTTGGCGTGACCCTGCGCGAGCCAGACACCCGTCTGGCAGTCCTTCGGGTTCACCCGCCAGGAATTCTCGAGCAACTCCGTCGCGGGGCCCCAGTTCTTCTTCAGCAGTTCGCGGTAGCCGAGCTGCCGCCAAGCGAGCGCCGCGCTGGTACTCGTCGAGTCCAGCGCAACCGTCTGTTGGAATTCCTGGTCGGATTCCGCGAGCGAATCCATGCTCGCGAGCACGAGGCCGAGCCGGAAGTGGCGTTCGGCCTTCGTCGGTGCCAGCAGCGTCGCCTGCCGCAGCGCTCCCACGGCGTCCGGAAGCTGCTTCATCTCGTTATAGGACAAGCCCATGTAGTAGTAAGCCTCGTCCGAGTTCGGGTCAAGCGCGATTCGCCGCTGCATCGTGGCGACCGTCGCCGGGTAGTCCTTCTCCCGGAACCGGAGCTTGCCCAACTCGACCATGGCGAACTTGCCTTCCCACGACGCCGAATCCCGGTCCACCATCGAGCGATAGACCGAATCCGCCTGCGGCAGGCTGCCCTTGAACACGAACATCTGGCCGATCTTGAGCTGGTCGGTGGAGTTCGGTTCGCCCTTGGCGTAGGCGGCCAGCGCCCCGTCCCAGTCCTTCTGCTCCACCTTGCAGCGGCCCAGGATCGTGTACATCTCCTTCGACTTCTCGCCGAGGTCGGCCGCCTTCTGCATGGCGGCGACGGCGTCCTCGCGCTGCTTGAGGAAGTACAGGTCGCGACCGAGCAGGCTCCAGCCCTTGGGGTCCTTCGGCATCAGCTGCGTGTACTTCTCGAGGTACGGCTTCGCGTCCTCGTAGCGCCGGGCATCGTGCGGGCCCGAGAGGTAGTACAGGTTGCCGAGCGCCAGCTGGCCCGGGGCGAACATGGGGTCGCGCTCGGCGACCTCCTTGAAGCGCTCGAGGGCGTCGTTGTACTGCTGGTCGTAGTAGAGCGCCTGGCCGAGCGCGTAGCGCAGCTCGACGTCGCTCGTGTCCAGTTCGACGGCCTTCTGGTACGACGGGATCGCCAGCGAGCCGATGCCGCGCTTGAGGTAGAAGTCACCGAGCGCGCGGTTCGTCAGCGGGTCGTCGGGCGCCGCCTGCTGCGCCTGCGTGAAGTAGATGCCCGCGTCGCGCAGCGAATCCCGGCCCATTTCCACCTGGCCGAGGGCCACGAGGAATCGCGGCTTCCACTTGACGCCCCAGTTCAGCCCCGGGTTGAGCGCGGCGATGGCCTCGTCGTAGCGCTTGAGCTGCACGAGCACGTCGCCGAGCGCGAGCTGCGCCTCGGGGAACTTGCGGTCGAGGTCGGTCGCCTTCTGCAGGAACGGCAGCGCGCCCGCGAAGTCGTCCTGGCGGCGATGCACTTCGCCCAGGCCGTACCACGCGATCGCGAGGTTGCCGTCCATCTTCTGCGCCTTCTCGAAGGCCTCGGTCGCTCCGGTGTAGTCGTGGCGGCGCAGCAGCACCTGCCCCACCCCCGCGCGCCCTTCCGCGAAACCCTGCGCGGCCACGCGCTCGAACAGCTTCTGCGCCTGGTCGAGATCGCCGGCCGCGAGCGCGGCCCGCGCGTCCTTGAGGTCGTCGGCGTGCGCGCTCACCGCACACGACGCGGCCAGCACCAGCGCGATCATGAGGCGACCCAGGGGACGGATCCATTCGCGTCTGCGAGAAATGGCGTTCATGGCGTCGTGCTCTGCACTCCTCTCAGTGACTGCCCAGCATCGGGGAACGTCGGGCGAAACGAACCGGCACCGCCGCCGGCACGAGGCCCGCCTCGTGCACGATCTTCTGTCCGTCGAGGCTCGAGACCCAGGTCACGAGCCCATTGGCCAGCTTGGAGCCTCCGGCGCGCACGTACATGTTGCAGTAGCGCGCGAGAGGATACTGCCCCTTGTACACGTTCTCGGGGTCCGCCTTCCAGTACGGCAGCCCCGCCAGCGTCGCGACCCGCAGCGCCTTCGCACCGCGGTCGGCCCAGCGCATCGACACGAACCCGATCGCGCCCGGCGTCCGCAGCACCCGCGCCACGACGCCGGAATCCGAGTCCGCGCGTGCGGCGGGCGCCGTCGGCGGATCGCCACCCATCACCCGTTGCACGAACGCGGCCATCCGGTCGCTCTCGGGCGCCGGCACCACGGGCTCGATCGCCCCCGGGCGTCCGCCGAGTTCGCTCCAGTCCGTCACCTCTCCGCGGTAGATGCGGCGCAGGTCGTCGGCGGCGATGTTCTCGAGCCGGTTCACGGGATTCACGATCACGACGATCGCGTCCCGGGCGAACCGGTAGCCCTCGAGTTCCATCCCACCCTTGACCATCACGCTTCGCTCCTCCGGCTCCAGCTCTCGCGTCAGCACCGCCATGTCGGCGCGCTGCTCGAGCAGCTGGGTCACCGCGTCCCGCGACGTTCCCTCGGCGAGCTCGAACGCCGCCTCCGGATAGGCCGTCCGGAAGGCCGCCGACTCGCGCTCCATGAGGAGCCGCGCCTCCGGCACGCACACGATCCGGATACGCCCACTGGTCTCGGAATCTTCCACCTGTCGTGGGGACCGCCCCGTGCACCCGGGTAGGGAAAGCAGGGCGCACGCCAACAGGAGCACGGCCGGTGATCGCATGAACCTCCCGGCGCTCCAGCCTACGAAGTACGAGAAGTGTAGGAAGCCGCTCCGAGCCATGTCAATCCTGCGGTTGCGGCCGAGCGGCCGCCGGGGGACGGGGCGCCCGCGGTGAGCGGGCGACGCAGCCTAGGAAGCGCCCCCCGGGGTGTCAAGAATCCGTGCCCCGGGCAGAACCGCGACGGGCGACGCGACGGCGCCGCAGCCCCGGCTCCCGCCGGGGACCGGGGCCGGCCGCGCCGTCAGGGCGTCAGTCGGTACAGCATCCGCGGGAACGGGATGCTCTCGCGGACGTGGTCCAGGCCGGCGATCCAGGCCAGGGTGCGCTCGACGCCGATCCCGAAGCCGGCGTGCGGGACCGAGCCGTAGCGGCGCAGGTCCTTGTACCACTCGAACGCCTCCTGCGGCAGCCCGTGCTCGTCGATGCGGCGCGTCAGCAGGTCGAGCGAGGACATGCGCTGCCCTCCCCCGATGATCTCGCCATAGCCTTCCGGGGCGAGACAGTCGCACGAGAGGCTGAGCTGCGGGTTCGCGGGATCCGGTTCCATGTAGAACGCCTTCACCGCCGCCGGGTAGTTCGTGACGAAGATGGGCGTGTCGTAGCGGCCGGAGAGCTCGGTCTCGTCGGGCGCCCCGAAATCGTTGCCGTACTCGAACGGCAGTCCGGCGTCGTGCAGCATCTTCACGGCGTCGTCGTAGTGGATGCGGGGGAACGGGCCCTGCACGCGCTCGAGCTTCGTCGTGTCGCGTTCGAGCACCTTCAGGTCCTCGCCGCGGCGCTCCAGCACGCGCTGGACGGTCGCGACCAGCAGCCGCTCCTCGAGCGCGATGACGTCCTCGAGCGTCGCGAACGCCCACTCGGGCTCCATCATCCAGAACTCGATCAGGTGCCGGCGCGTCTTGCTCTTCTCGGCGCGGAACGCGGGTCCGAAGCAATACACGCGGCCGAACGCCATCGCGGCGGCCTCCATGTAGAGCTGGCCGCTCTGCGTCAAGTACGCCTTGTCGTCGAAATACTGCGTCTCGAAGAGCGTCGTCGTGCCCTCGCACGCGCTCGGCGTGAAGATCGGCGCGTCGACGAGGATGAAGCCCTCCGCGTTCATGAACTCGCGGAACGCGGCCACGATCTCGGCGCGGATCCGCAGGGCCGCCTGCTGGCGCGACGAGCGCAGCCACAGGTGCCGGTGGTCCATGAGGAAGTCGACGCCGTGCTCCTTGGGGCTGATCGGGTACTCGGCCGCCACCGATACGACCGCGAGCGACTGGATGCCCAGTTCGACCCCGCCGACCTGGCGCGCGTCCGCCTTGAGCGTGCCGCGCAGGACGACGGCGCTTTCCTGCGTGATCGCCTGGCTGGCCTCCCACTGCTCGGCGGGCAGGTCCCGGACGCCGGCGACGCACTGCATCTCACCGCTGCCGTCGCGCACGACGATGAACTGGATCTTGCCGCTGGACCGGCGGTGGGTCACCCAGCCGCGGATCTCGACGGCCTCGCCGACGTGGGACGCGGCGTCGCGGATGCGGATCCAGGGGGCGTTGACGGAGACGACGTCGCTCATGGCAGCTCCCGGGGCGGGCACCGCCGCCCCATGCGAACGCCCCGCTTCCGCGCCGGGGTCGAAAGACCCCCGAAGTGGCCGGAATCCGGGGCGGAGTTGTTTCTCAAGGTCCGGCGCGAGGGCGCCGATATCATTTCATGATCGCGCCGCAAGTTAGGAGCGAGCACCCGGAGTGTCAAGGGAATGCACCACCGGTCCCATCCTCGACCCATGCCCACCGCACCGCGCATGAACGGCCACGTCTCGACGCGTGAACGCGTCCTCGCGTGGGCGTTCCTCGCCATCGCGGCCATCGCGCTCCTCCCGGGCGCGGCCCGGGCGAACCTTGCGTCCCCCGACAGCGCGGTTTCCGACCCGACCATCCTCGCGGCGACGCCCAACCAGGCGACGCCGCTGGCCGCGCCGAGCCGTCCGGTGCCCGCCATCGGGTCCCACGCCGGTTCCACCGCCAAGGTCGCGCCCCCGGTCGAGCCGCCGCACGACCTGCGCCACGTGAACGACTGGACGGCGTACCGCGCGGCGCGCCACATCGCCTCGCTCCCCGTCGAGGCCCGCCTCTTCTACCGTCACGGCCTGATCGCCAAGCAGGCTGGCCAGGACGAGGAGGCGCTCGTCGACGTTCGCGGCGCCGCCGAACTCGATCCGGCGTTCGTGGAACCGCACCTCACGATGGCGGCGTGGCTGCTGACGCGCGAACCCGGGCAGGCGCTGCAGCACTACGCGATCGTGCTCGAGCAGTTGCGCGCGAACTTCCGCCTCCAGCTCGAGCTCGCGGCCAACGCGTTCCTGATCGGGACCGAGGGCCTGTTCATGGGGCTGCTCCTCGCGGGGCTGCTGCTCGTGTGGCTCAAGCGCTACAAGCTCACCCACGTCTGGCGCGAGAGCCTCGCGCGCTTCGGCACTCGTCGCGGGGCCCGCTGGTGGGCGATCGCGCTGCTCGGCCTGCCCTACGTCGCCGGCTTCGGCGTCACGCTGCCCACGGTCGGCTTCCTCGCCTATCTCTGGCCGAACCTGAACGGGCGCGAGCGCACGCTGTTCATCCTCCTGCTCGCGGCCGTCGTCTCGATGCCGTTCGCGATCGGGGTCGCCGAGCGATTCGCGCTGCCGCTGCATGAGGAGTCGGCGCCCTTCTACGCGGTGCCGGCGATGGAGAACGCGCCCTACGCGCCCGAGCGCGAGACCCGTCTCGCGAACCTCGCCGCTCGCCAGCCGGGAAGCCCGCTGCTCGAGTTCGGGCTCGCGTGGACCGCGCGCCGGGGCAACCACCTCGCGGAGGCCGAGGCGGCCTACCGCCGCGTCCTGGAGGCGTGGCCGCAGAACGATCGCGCATGGAACAACCTCGGCAACGTGCTCGCGATGCAGGGCCGGGGCGCCGACGCGCTCCAGTGCTACCAGCGCGCGCAGCAGGCCAACCCGGCCGACGCCGCCGCGTGGTTCAACGCGTCGCAGATCCACACCCAGCGGTTCGACTACCAGGCCGCCACGGACGCCCTCTCCAAGGCGTCGGCGCTCAACTTCGAACTCGTCCGCACCTACCAGGCGTCGGCGACGGCCGACGGGCTCCTGCCGCTGATCGACCAGTGGCTCGAGCCGAAGATCTTCTGGGACGCGCTGCGCACCGCGCCGCTGCCGCGCGAAGCCGCGGGCAGCCTGCCGCTCGCGCTGCGCTCCAAGCTGGAAACGTCGGGCTGGATCTTCAGCGTCGTGGCGCTGCTCGTCGCCGCGCTCGGGATCGGCTTCGGCCTCGTGCAGCACCGCCGGCTCCACCTGCGCGTCTGCAGCAACTGCGGCGACACGGTCTGCCGCCGCTGCGCGCAGCGCCGCCGCGAGAACGCCCTCTGCCCCGGCTGCGCCGCGGCCGAAGCGCAGGGCGAGACGCCCGAGTTCGCACGCGTGCTGCTGCAGCGCCGCCGCCAGCAGAAGCTCAAGCAGCAGGGCCTGGTGAACACCGCCTTCGCTTCGCTGATCCCCGGCTACGGCCTGCTCGCGCATCGGCGCGTGTTCACGCCGATCGTCCTGCTCGCCGCGACGTGGCTGCTCGCCCGCGGCTGGGCCGGGGCGGCCGTCCCGTTCGCACTCGAGCCGCGCCTGACGCTGCCGGGGCAGGAAATCCCCGTGATCGTCATCGTGTGCGGCCTCGCGTTCGTGTACGGCGTCTCGCTGCTCGGTTACTTCGGGCTCGCGGAACGCGAGCGCAGCCGCGAGGCCTCGCTCAACGCCGCGCAGCGCGGTCGCATCGCCCAGTCCACCCGTCGCTCCTTCCAGACCGCCGCATAGGGCCACCCATGGCGCTCCAGGGCAACCTCCGCGACTTCTCCGCCACCGAGATCCTGCAGCTCGTCGGCTCGCAGAAGAAATCCGGCTCCCTGACGCTCGACTGGAACACCGAGCGGGCCGTCATCTGGGTGCAGGAAGGCCGCATCGTCTCGACGCGCCAGCTCGGCGCCGTGAAGGACGATCCCCTGCTCGCGTTCCTGCGCGCCTCGCACCGGCTCTCGGACGAGCAGATGCGCGGCCTGCTCACGATCCAGAAGGAATCCGGGCGCGATCTCGAGGACCTGCTCCTCAACGGCCGCTACCTCGACGCCCAGGAGCTCGCGAACTTCGTCGAGCGCCAGATCCTCGACGACCTGATGCGGCTCGTGCGCTGGGAGAACGGCTCCTACCGCTTCGACCCGAATTCCAAGTGGCCGCAGCAGCCCCTCGTCATGCTCAGCATGGAAGGCGTGATGATCGAGGCGGCGCGCCGCGTCGACGAGCAGAAGCGCTACGTGGCGATCTTCCGCGATCCCTACCAGCTGCTCGGCGTGCGCGACCTGCCCGACCCCGACGAACCGCTCAGCGACGAGGAGCGCGAACTCTTCGGCATCATCGACGGCCTGCACACGGTCGCCGAAGTCGTCGAAGCGGCGCCGCTCTCCGAGTACGAGGCCTACGAGGCGCTGCAGCGCATGCTGGAGGCGAACTGGATCGAGTTCGTCGGCCGGCGTGACCCCGGCAGCGTCGAGGCCCCGGCCCGGCCCGAGCCGCGCGAGACGAATCGCCGCAACCCGATCGGCGCCGAGCTCGTCACCATGGTGTGCATCGTGGCCGCGGTCGCGGGGCTGCGCTTCGGCAGCTCCCGCCTGCAGTTCGCGAAGCGCCCGCCGATCGAGCACGACGTCTACGCCGCGGCGCAGGTCCGCGACCTGCGCTACGCGCTGGATCTCTACGCGCGTGAGAACGGTCACTACCCGGCGCGGATCGAGGAACTCGCGGAGGACCACTGGGTCGGCCGCGACCAGCTCGCGATGAGCGGCTACCTGATCCTGTACCGGCCGCAGCCCGGCGGCCGCGACTACCGGCTCGAGCTCGCCGTCGACCGCTGAGCCGGCGGCTCAGAGCGCTTCGAGCCGCCCGATCGCCCAGGCCGCGAAGGCCTCGAGGTCGTCCACCACGGCCTCCGGCGGCGGCGCGCCGTCGCGTGCGAGGCGCACCTCCTCCTCGCGGCCGTAGCCCGTACGCACGAGCACGCCCGAGCTGCCCGCGGCGTGCCCCGCGTCCACGTCGAGCGCCTTGTCCCCCACCATCGCCGAGCCCGGCAGCGAGAGATTGAGGTCCAGCGCCGCGTCGAGCAGCAGCCCGGGCGCGGGCTTGCGGCACGGGCAGCCCGCGTCGGGCGCGTGCGGGCAGAAGCGGACCGCGTCGAGTTCGACGCCCTCGGCGCGCAGCAGCCGGCGCAGCCGGGCCATCGTCGCCCACGCCGCGGACAGCGGGAACTTGCCGCGCCCCACGCCGGCCTGGTTGGAGATCACGACGAGCGCCACATGCGCCGACTGCAGCTGCCGCAGCCCGCGCACGACGCCCGGCAGGAGCTGCACGCGGTCCGGATCGGCGAGATAGCCGTGCTCGACGATCAACGTCCCGTCCCGATCGAGGAACGCCGCGGGCCATGGCCGCGGGCCGCGGCGCTCCGCGAGCAACCGCTCGCCGGCACGCTCGAGCACCTCGGCGTCGGCGTGCGCGGGATCGGGATCGTGCGTGCCGCTTCCGTCGGGCCAGAGCACGATCCGGTCGTGGTGGCGGGCGTCGACCTTCGCTTCGGCGTCGGCCGCCTCCGCGGGTTCGATCAGCGCGTACGTCGGCACGGCGCCCCACGCGATCTCCTGCGCGAGGTTCCAGCCGTGCAGGTGCCGCGCACCCGCCCCGAAGATCACGCCCCGGGCACGCGTCCGGACGGCCAGCCACGCCGTGCGCAGCAGCGAGCCCTCGCCGGCGACGAGGTCCACCGGACCGCTCGTGATCGCCTCGCGCGCCCGCACGCGCCGCACGCCCTCGCCGACGGGCGCCGCGGGACCGACCCACATCACGTCGTGCCCGCGCGCACCGAGCGACGCGAGCGCCGCGCGCAGCCGGCCCGTGCGCGCCACCATCGTCGCGCCCAGCGCCACGATCCTCACGCCACGCCCTCCCGCGCCGACGTCGCGAGCGCGGCGACGGCGCCGAGGACGTCCGCGACGCTCACCGCCTTCAGGCAGTCGTAGCCGATCGCGCACGTCCGGTGGAAGCACGGCGAGCAGACGGGCGGCCGCTGCAGGATCGCGACCCGCGGTCCGAGCGGCGCCGTCCAGGCGCTGCTCGTCGAGCCGAAGATCGCCACCGTCGGGGCACCGGCCGCCGCGGCGAGGTGCGCGAAGCCCGAGTCGTTGCTCACCACGACGGCGGCACGCGCGGCGATCGCCACCTGCACGGGTAGCGTCGTGCGCCCCACCAGCCCGCGGGCCGCGACGCGCCCGCCCGGCAGCATGCCCGCCGCGGCGATCAGCGCCCCGCACGCCTCGTGATCCTCGCGACCGCCGCACGCGTAGACCGCATGGCCCTGCGCCGCGAGCTCGCGCGCCAGCAGCGCGAAGCGCTCCACGGGCCAGCGCTTGGCGGGGCCGTAGATCGCCCCGGGCGCCAGCAGCGCGATCGGCCGCTCCCCGGCCGCCTCGCTCGCGAGCAGCGCGTCGCCCTCGAGCCGCGCAGCCTCGTCGACGTGCAACGCGGGCGGCGCCGGCGGCGGGCCCGCGACCGGTCCGAGCAGCGAGAGGTACTCGCTCGCGAGGTGCCGCTCGCCGCGGTCGGGCCGGCGCACCGCGCGCGTGAGCAGCAGGTCGCGGGCGTCCCCGCAGAAGCCGACACGCTCGCGCGCGCCCGTCCGCAGCGCGTGCCACGCGCTCGAGAACGAGGGCGGCAGCACGAACATCGCATCGAGCCCGGGGGCCGGCGCCGCGTCGGGCCACGGGCGCGCCTCGTCCCAGCACGCGTCACCCGCGAGCAGCCCGAGGACCGCGGCGGGTCCCCATGCCGTGATGCGGGCGCCGGCTCCCTCCCGCCGCAGCGCGAACAGGAACGGCCGCGCCATGAGCGCATCGCCGAGCCAGTTGGGCAGGCGCACGCCGATGCGCCCGCCCTCCGGCCACCTGCCGCGCGCGCGGTCCGTCGCGGCCTCGCTCAGTAGGACCGCGCGAAGAGTGCCACGCGGTGCCCCGGCTTCTCGAGCGAGCCGAAGCGCGACAGGTCGAACGGCATGCAGCGCAGCGTCGCGCCGCAGCGCTCCTTGATCTCGCCCTCGAACGCCGCCGAACCGTCCCACGCCACCGCCACGAAGCCGCGCTTCTCGGCGGCGAAGTGCGCGATCACCTCGTCCTTCGTCGAAGCGAGTGCGGTGTTCTCGTCGCGGAACGCCTTCGCCTGCTCGAACAGCGAGCGCTGGACGTCCGCGAGCAGCGCCGGCAGGCGCTCCGCCAGCGACGCGAGCGGGATCGACTCCTTGCCGCGCGTGTCGCGGCGCACGCTCATCACCGCCGCGTTCGCCACGTCCTTGGGGCCGACCTCGAGGCGCACGGGCACGCCGCGCATCTCGTATTCGTTGTACTTCCAGCCTGGCGTGTACTGGTCGCGGTCGTCGACGTGCAGGCGCACCAGGCCGCCGACGGCCTGCTTCACCTTGCTCACGAACTCCAGCACCGCGGCACGGTCCTCGTCCTTGCGCCAGATCGGCACGACCACCGCCTGGATCGGCGCGACGTTCGGCGGCAGGCGCAGCCCCTGGTCGTCGCCGTGGGTCATGACGAGCGCACCGATCAGCCGCGTCGAGACACCCCACGAGGTCTGCCATACGTACTGCCGCTTGCCCGCCTCGTCCTGGTACGTGATGTCGAACACCTTGGCGAAGTGCTGGCCGAGGTGGTGCGACGTGCCGGCCTGCAGCGCCTTGCCGTCCCTCATGAGCGCTTCGATCGTGTACGTGTCCTGGGCACCCGCAAACCGCTCGGCGTCGCTCTTCTTGCCCGCGTAGACGGGAATCGCCAGCTCGTTCTCCACGAAGTCGCGGTACACCTCGAGCATGCGCAGCACTTCCTCGAGGCACTCGGCTTCGGTCGCGTGCGCGGTGTGCCCCTCCTGCCACAGGAACTCGGCGGTGCGCAGGAAGAGGCGCGTCACCTTCTCCCAGCGCATGACGTTCGCCCACTGGTTGATCAGCACCGGCAGGTCCCGGTACGACTCGATCCAGCGCGAATACATGTGACCGATGATCGCTTCGCTCGTCGGTCGGATCGCGTAGCGCTCCTCGAGTTTCTCGCGGCCACCCTCGGTCACCCACGCGCACTCGGGCGCGAAGCCCTCGACGTGATCCGCCTCGAGTTGCAGCAGCGACTCGGGAATGAGCAGCGGGAAGTAGGCGTTCTGGTGCCCGGTTTCCTTGATGCGCCGGTCGAGCAGGCGCTGCATGTTCTCCCACAGGCCGTAGCCGTAGGGCCGGATCACCATCGAGCCGCGCACCGGGGTGTAGTCCGCCAGCTGTGCCTTGCGCACGACTTCGTTGTACCAGCGCGAGAAATCGTCGGTCTGGTCGGTCAACTCCTCGACGAACTGCTTCTTCTGGGCCTCGCTCACGACCGCTCTCCCGGGGTTGGCGCCGCGCGCGACCGCGCGACGGGCGCAGGGTGAAAGTCGCGCGAGTCTAGGGCAAGGCTCCGCGTCGCGCCAGACCCGCCGGCCGGCGCCTCAATGCACCACGACGATGCGGCGCACCTGCTGCAGCGGACCCGCGCTGAAGCGGCAGAAGTAGACGCCCGAGCGCAGGTCCGCCGTGCGGCGCGTCACGACGCGGGCGCCGCCCGCATGGCCGCCGGGGAGCCAGTCCGCGCACAGCCGGCCCGCCGTGTCGTACACGCGCAGGCGCGCCTCGGGCGCCGCCGGCCCCCAGAGGAGCAGCGACAGCTCGGCATCGGCGATCGCGGGGCACGCGACCCCGAAGCCGCCCATGTCGCCGCCGGCGAGCGATCCGTCCGCGGCGACACTGATCGAATCCGCTCCCACTCGGCCGTTGGCGTCGGTCGCGCTCGCGACGACCACGAACGGCGGCCACTCGCTCACCGTGACGGCGCCGTCCGGCGTGCCGGTGATCGCGTGGGGCGGCGCTCCCGGTGCGTGCACGCTCCACGCGAGTTCGAGCGGCGCGGCGCCGGACACGCTCGCGCGTTACGCGAGCCCCGCCCCGGGCACTCCCGCGAACGGGCGCACCGACACCTGCGGTGGCGCGATCGTGAGCAGCCGTGCGTCGGAGACGATCCGGTAGCCGTCGCGCCCGCGCACGCTCGCGCGGACCCAGCGATCGCGCGCCGATGCCGTGGACCACGTGAAGCCCACGGCCGCCTCCGACCACCCCTGGGGACCGCCGGGGCCATCGGGCGCCACCTCCCAGCTCGCCTGCATGTCCGCGAACAGCGTGTCGGGATACGCGACCAGGTTCACCGGCACGTCCGCCGGCGCGGCGTCGGGAACGACCAGGCCGAGCGAGGGCCGCCACACCCGGCGTTCGGAGTTGCCGAGGTGCCCGGCGGAGTCGATCACGGTGACGCCGATGTCGAACGTGCCCGTTCCGGTCCACTCGAGCGTGTCGGCGCCGTGGAACCGGTTTCCGGAGCCCGTGCGCGGGACCGGGTAGATGCCCCAGATCACCGTCCAGCGTCCGGGCATGCCGATCTCCAGCGTGAAGCGGAGCGGGTTCGCTGCGCCATCGAACCAGCCAGGTCCCCGGATCGCGACCAGCGGCGTCTGGACGAGCACCGCCACGGTGTCGGCGAGATCGCTGCCCCACGACGTGCGGGCGACGGCGGTCGCGACGTAATCGAGCGTGTCGGCGTGGCGCATCGTCCATCCGCGGCCGATCGAGTCGCGAGTGCCGTACGCCGCGCCGTCGCGTCGCCGCTGGATCCACCACGTCGGTCCGGCCGTGACGAAACGCGGATCGTAGGCGGCGGTGAACGTCCCGAGCTGCCCCGGCGCGAGATTGGCCGGTCCGGAGACCGCGAGTGCGATCGGGACGACGGTGGTCTGCAGCTCCGCGGACGCCGTGTGACCCCAGAGCGTCCGCGCACTCACCCGTGTCCGGAACGACGCGTCGGCCGCGTGCACGAAGACCGTGCCGGTGCCCAGGGATTCCGGCTCGGGACAGCCCCCCGCGCCGCAAGCCGGGCCGACGGACCAGACGGGCGGTCCGGCGAGATTCGGGTTGGGCGGCACGCGGAACGTTCCCGGTTCCGTTCCGTTGAGGCGTGCCGGGCCCGTGGCCCCGAGCGGCACGGGAACGACGGCGACGTTGAACTGCGACGCCAGCGGCTCGCCCCAGATCGAACGCGTGCGCACGAGGACCTGGTAGCTCACCGTGTCGGCGAGCACGACCGACAGGCCGGGGCCGAGCGGATCCAGCCGCGAGCACCCGCTGCCGCACGAGCGCAGGACGGACCACGTGGTGGAGTCCGGGACGATCCGCGGATCGGGCAGCAGCGAGAGCGTGTCGGGCTGTCCCGCGAATCGCATCCCGGCCCCGACGATCGTCGCCATCGTGGGTGAGACCACGACCCGCCGCAGCAGGCTGACTCGCGATCCAGCCCACACCGTCGGCACGCGCGCGACGACGACGAAATCGACCGTGTCCGACCATGTGAAGGCCGCGCCGGTCGCGACGTCCACCAGCGAGTCCACGGGCACGCCGCTCCGTTCGTGCCGGACCGTCCACCTCGTCCCGGACGGGGTCGAGAGGACGCCGCCCGTCACGGAGTAGGTCGCGGGTTGGCCCCCGTTCACCACGCCCAGGCCGACGAGCGACGCGTCCGACGTCCCCACGATCTCGCGCCGCCCGAAGGCCGCGTGGATCTCCGCCACGTGACGCCGGCCGTGCAGCAGCGTGTCCGCGGCGAGGGTCGCGTTCGCGAAGTCCGCGAAGCACGGCGTCGCGTTCACCATGCGCAGCGCCTCCAGCACCAGGGAGTCGGCGGTCGCGCCGGCGGCCGAGCGCAGGTCCCAGAGCGCTCCCGAGAAGATCATCCCGTTGGCCCACGTCGTCCCGGCCGTCGCCGCGCCGTAGGCGACGAAGTTGAACCGGCCGTACCGGTAGACCGCCGGATCGTTCGCGACCGTGGTGGCGCCGCCGGGGAAGCCGACGTATTCCCACTCGCCGATCACCGGATCGTTCGTCATCGCGGCGGCCATGTAATCCGACAGCCCTTCGTTCAGCGCATCGACCTCGGCGCCGCCGTGGCGCAGGCCGAAGCCCCAGCTCACGGCGTGCTGGGTCTCGTGCACCAGGATGTCGGTGCCCTTTGCCGGGTCGCGCGTGTAGCCCGGGAAGGCTTCGCCGAGCATGACGTAGTTGTCGACCGTGTTCGCGAGCGTCGGCGCCGTCGGGGCGTGCACGCGAACGTGCAGCGTGTCGGGAAAACCCGAGTAGCCGCGCGTCCACAGCCAGGCGAGGAATTGCTGCGCCCGCCACCATGCGGCGACGTCGTCGAATCGCGTCGTGTCGGGATCGGTGGGCACGATCCGGAAATCCCCCGCGGGATTCGTGAGCTGCCCGAGCCCCGCCTGCAGTACGTCGAGCCGCGGGCCGACGAGCCGCGTGCCGTCGCCCGAGAGCCCGGGGAGCGCGACCTCCTGCAGCGCATCGCGGCCGTCGCGGGGGTAGACGAGGCCCACGCTCGGCATCGGCTCGCCCTCGCGCGCGAGCACCTCTCCCGTCGCCGCGTCGAGCACGAGCGTGCGCGGGCGCGGCGGCGCGAGGTCGCTCCACGTGACGCGCCACGCGTGCCGCGCACCGCCGTCGCGCAGCGAGATCACGGGCTCGCACGCCGACGGCGCGTCCGCCGCGCGAGCCGCGGCCCGCGCGGCGAGCGTCGTCACGGCGCGCGCGCCGAGCAGTGGCCCGGCAGACGGCCGCAGCCCGGCCTGAGGACTTCCCGCCTCGAACACGACGCGGCCGGACTCGTCGAGCGTGACCTTGAGGTCGACGCCGACCACGGGGAGAGCGTTCCAGCGCTGTTCGACGGCGACGCACCAGAGCCCGCGCGCGTGGTCGACACGCGTCGCGACGAAGGCGTCGGTGTCGGGGCGGAACGACTCGGGGCCCAGCCGCCGGACGCACGCCTCCACGGCCCGAGCACGCGCAGCCGCATCGCCGGGAAGCGCCCACGCCACGGCGCCCGCATGCAACGAAAACAGCGCGACGAGCCACGGAAGCGTGGCCAGCGCGCTGCGGGGGACGCGATGTCGGCCGGCAGATACCATGCGAACGGATCTCGGCCCCGGTCGGTTGGGACCAGCCTAGCGCAGCCGCGGGCGGGGCGGAACGGGAAATCCGCCGCGTCCGGGTTCAGGGGTTCCCGGCGCGCTCCGCCACCGCCGCGAGCACCTCGCCCGGCTCGATGCCCGTCATGCAGCGGAAGTGGCCCTTCGGGCAGGCCGCGCGGCCGTGGAGCGTGCACGGCTGGCAGGGCTCGTTCCGGCACAGCACCGCGTGCCCTTCCCCGGCCGGCGCGAAGCCGAGCACGGGCGAGGTGCTGCCGAAAAGCGCGACCACACGCAGCCCGCGCGCCGCGGCCAGGTGCATGAGGCCGCTGTCGTGCGTCACCGCGGTCGAACAGCGCGACAGCAGCGCCGCCACGCGCGCGAGATCCTCGGTCACCCAGCGGGCGGCCGGGTCGGCTTCGATCCGGCGCGCGAGTTCCGGGAGCGCGCGCTTCTCGGCCGCGGTGCTGAAAACCAGCCGCCGTCGCGCCTGCGCGGCCAGCGCCGCGTCGAGCGCGCACCAGCGTTCTTCCGGCCAGCGCTTGGTCGCGTGCAGTGCCCCCGGCGCGAGCGCCACCGGTGCGGGCCCCGCGCCCCACACCGCGAGCCGATCTTCCGCCCAGCGCTCGGCCGCCTCGCCCGCGGTGACGCGCGGCACGCCGGGCACCTCGAGGCCGAGCGGCGCCAGCGCCTCGGCGTAGCGCGCGAGCGCATTCGGTACGGGCCGGGGGCGCAGGGCCCGGCCGTGCACCCAGAGTGCGCGGCGAAGCCGCCACGAACGCGCGCGCAGGACGGGCGCCGCCTGGCGGAAGGCCAGCGTGCGGGTGCGCGTGTTGCCGTGCAGGTCCACGATCAGGTCGCAGGCCTCGAGTTCGGCGCTCATCGACACCACGTCGTGCACCGCGCGCGCGTCCTTCTCGAGCCGTCGCACGTGCGCGATCGCGGGATCGTGCGCGACGACGGCGGCGTACTCCTCCTTCACCCAGTAGTGCAGCCGCGCCTGCGGCCAGCGCGCGTGCAGCGCGTGCACCACGGGCAGCGTGAGCACCACGTCGCCGAGCGAGGAAAGCCGCAGCACCGCGATCTCGCGGAAGCCCCCGTCCGGGACGGCGACCGGCCTGGCGCGAGCCACGCGTCAGTCCCGGAACTGCAGCGCGTGCAGGCGCTGGTACGGCCCCTCGACCGCGACCAGCTCGGCGTGCGTGCCGACCTGCACGATCCGCCCGGCCTCGAACACGCAGATGCGGTCCGCGTGCTGCACGGTCGAGAGCCGGTGCGCGATCACGAGCACGGTGCGCTCGCGCATGAGGCGCTCGAGCGCGTCCTGCACGAGTCGCTCGCTCTCGGTGTCGAGCGACGACGTGGCTTCGTCGAGCAGCAGCACGGGCGGGTTCCGCAGCAGGGCCCGCGCGATCGCGAGCCGCTGCCGCTCGCCGCCGGAGAGCCGCACGCCGCGGTCGCCGATCAGGGTCGCGTAGCCCTCCGGCAGCTTCGCGACGAAGTCGTGCGCATGCGCGGCCCGGGCGGCCGCCTCGATCGCGGCGTCGTCCGCGTCCGCGCGGCCGTAGGCGATGTTCGCCCGCACGGTGTCGTGAAAGAGGATCGTCTCCTGCGTCACGATCCCGAGCTGTCCGCGCAGGGACGCCACCGTGACGTCGCGCAGGTCGACGCCGTCGATCGTGATCCGGCCCGACGTCGGGTCGTGGAAACGCGCGAGCAGGTCGAGCGTCGTGCTCTTGCCCGCACCGCTCGCCCCCACCAGCGCCACGACCTCGCCCCGCCGCACCGCGAGCGAGACGTCGTGCAGCACCGGCGCGCCGGTGTCGTAGGCGAAGCTCACGTCCTCGTAGCGGATCGCCTCCGCCAGCGGCGCCAGCGGCCGCGCGCCCGGCCGGTCGGCGATCGCCGGCGGCGTGTCGAGCAGTCCGAACACGCGGTCGGCCGCGCCCAGCCCGGTCGCCACCTTGCTGTTCACCTCGGAGAGGCTCTTGATGGGTGAGATCGTCGCGAGCAGCGCCGCCACGAACTGGAACAGCCGCTCCGGCGGCAGGGTACGGTGCACGAAGATCTCGCGCGCGCCCGCCCACGCGATCACCACCGCGACCAGGATGATCACGTATTCGCTGAACGGCTTCAGCGCCGCGGACACCCGGCGCAGCCGCACGAACGCCTGGAAGTAGCCGGTGTTCGCACGATCGAACCGCGCCTCCTCGTGCCGCTCCATGCCGAACGCCCGCACCACCCGCGCGCCCGTGATCGTCTCCTGCAGCACGTGCGTGATCTCGGCCATGCGCTCCTGCGTGCGACCCGAGCGCTTGCGCATCTTGCGACCCACCGCGGTCAGCGCGAGGCCGGCGGGCGGGCCCACGAGCAGCGAGATCAGCGCCAGCCGCCACGACGCGGAGAACGTCACCGCGAGGTAGCCGACGAGGGTGAGGCCGTCCTTGATGATGTTGCTGATGCTCGCGGCCAGCGTGTCGCGCAACGCGTCGACGTCGTTGGTCGCACGCGAGATCAGCGTGCCCGCACGATTGCCGTGCACGAACCCGAGCGAGAGACGCTGGAGGTGCGCGAACACCATCCGGCGCAGGTCGCGCATCGCGCCCTGCTCCACCGCGACGCTGAGGTAGGACGACGCGTAGTCGGCCACGTTCTTGAGGAAGAAGAGCACCAGCACCACGAAGCAGAGCCGCTCGAAGCCGATCAATGGCCGCGAATCGAACAACCAGTGGTTCCAGCCCGCGAGTGGCGCGGAGAGCCACGCCACGCCCGCCATCGGGCCGCTGCCGACGGTGTCGACCGGCGAGGCGGTGGTGCCGCTCGCGGTCGCGAACATCAGGTGCATGAACGGCTGGATCAGCGTCAGCGACAGCGTCGCCGTCACCGAGTAGAGCACCATGCACACGAGCGCCGCCGCCAGCTTCAGGCGGTACGGCCGCAGCAGCCGCAGGAGCCGCAGGTAGGCGTGCACGCGGTCAGGCCGGCCGCGGGCCCGGAGGCAGCTCGGTCGCGAGCGCCGCGAGCAGGTCGGGGCCGCCGCGGAAGTCGTCCATCGTGTCCTCGGGGCGGGCCGAGAGCTGGCCGCAGCCCACGAGCTCGAACACGATCTCGCCCACGTCCTCGCCGCTCGTCACGCCCCACTCGCGGAACACCATCGGGGCCATCGTGCCGAACTCCTGCCGCGCGAGCCGCACCAGACCGGCGACGAGTTCGCGGCCCGAGAGGTGCCGCGCCTGCGGGTCGTCCCGGCGCTCCGCCGGCAGGGCCTGGACCGTGGCCGTGAGCGAGCCCACCACGAATGCGTACGCCTCGCGCGCGTAGCGCCGCCGGCGCGAGCGCAACGCGTCGACCGCGTCCCAGAAGGCCGTTTCGCCGCTCATCAGCCGCCGACTATAGGTCGCCCGGAGAACCGGGCACAAGCGGGGGCCGGCCCGCGGCGGGACGCCGCAGCCGCATCGTCCGCTTCCCGAACGCCGGGCTCCGCTTGAGGTGATCGAGCGTGTAGTGCAGGCCGCGGCTCTCCTTGCGGCGCTGGGCACAGGCGACGATCAGGCTGCCCACCAGGGCGATGTTGCGCAGCTCGATCAGGTCGGGCGACAGCCGCAGCCGGTCGTAGTCGCGCTCGATCTCCTCGCGCAGCAGCGCCAGCCGGCGCGCCGCGAAGGCGAGACGCTCGTCCGTGCGCACGATGCCGACGAGGTCCCACATCACGCGCCGCACGGTGTCCCAGTTGTGGTGCACCACCACCGTTTCCTGCGGCGGCCGCGTGCCGCGCGTGCGCCACGGTGCCGCCGGCCGCGGCTTCTTCGCCACGGCGAGCCGGGCCGCGATCTCGTCGGCCGCGTGATGCGCTCCCACCAGCGCCTCGAGCAGCGAGTTGCTCGCGAGCCGGTTGGCGCCGTGCAGGCCGGTGCAGGCCACCTCACCGATCGCGAGCAGCCCCGCGATCGGCGTCCGGCCCGAGAGCGTCGCGCGGACGCCCCCGCACATGTAGTGCGCCGCGGGCACGACCGGGATCGGATCGCGCGTCATGTCGATCCCGAGCGCGCGCAGCTGCGCGTCGATGTTCGGGAATCGCTGCCGCACGCGGCTCGCGGGCAGGTGCGTGATGTCGAGCCAGACGTGCGCGTCGCCGCGCCGCTTCATCTCGCGGTCGATCGCGCGCGCCACGACGTCACGGGGCGCGAGTTCGGCGAGCGGATGGACGCGCGGCATGAACCGGTTGCCGTCGAGCGTGCGCAGCACCGCGCCCTCGCCGCGCACGGCCTCGCTGATCAGGAACGTGCGCGCCGCCGGGTGGAACAGCACCGTCGGGTGGAACTGCACGAACTCCATGCTCTCGACGGGCGCGCCCGCACGGTAGGCCATGGCGATGCCGTCGCCCGTCGCGACGTCGGGGTTGCTCGTGTAGAGGTAGACCTTGCCGCAGCCGCCGGTCGCCAGCACGGTCACGCGCGCGCTCACGGGGCGGATCCGCCCGGTGCGCCGGTCCATGACGTAGGCGCCCCAGCAGGCGTCGCGCGGCGCGGCCGGCCGCCGCCCGCCCAGGCGCGAATCGAGGATGAGATCGACGGCGAGCTGGCCCTCGACCAGCCGGATGCGCGGGTGCGAGCGCACGCGCGCGAGCAGCGTCTGCTCGATCGCGTGCCCCGTGAGGTCCGACGCGTGCACGATGCGGCGATGCGAATGCCCGCCCTCGCGCCCGAGGTCGAACGTGGTCGAGCGCCGGTTGAACGCCACGCCGAGCCGCGCCAGTTCCTCCACGCGGTCCGGCGCCTCGCGCACGATGGCCTCGACGACGGCGCGATCCGAGAGCCCGGCGCCGCACGTCAGCGTGTCCGCGACGTGGTTGCGGAAGCTGTCGCGGCGGTCGAACACGGCCGCGATGCCACCCTGCGCCCAGTTGGTGCTCGAATCGTCGGCACCCTTCTTCGTCATCACCACCACGTCGCCGAACCGCGCGGCCTTGAGCGCGAGCATGAGCCCGCCGATGCCGCTACCCAGCACGAGGACGTCCGTCTCCGTGATCATTCAGGCTCCTTCGCCGAACACCCGCCGCTCGACGGCCTCGCCGCCCGCGACCCACGCCCACTCGACCCCCAGCACGTGCGGCCGCCGCGGCGCGTCCGCCGGCCAGCGTACGGCATCCTTCGGCGTGACGAGCAACGTCGCTCCCCCGGCGGCTTCCGCCTCTCGCGCGGCCTCCGCCCGCGAGAACCAGTGGTGGTCGCGATAGGCGCGCAAGGTGACCGGGCCGAAACCGGCCTCGGCGGCGCTGCGAGCCACGGCGTCCGGGTTGCCCGTCGCCGTCACCACGTGCACCGGCCCGGCCACGCGCACGGGCCGGCCCTCCGGATCGAGCACGCCGGTCAGCCGGTGACGCCCGGCGGCGAGGAGCGCCGCGGGCGCGAAGGGCCGCACCTCCGCGAACAGCGGCGCGGGATCGCGCCCCGCTTCGAGCCGCGAGAGCACCAGCACCTGCGCCCGCTGCAGCGCGCGCCGCGGCTCGCGCAGCCGGCCCGCGGGCAGCAGGGCTCCGCCGCCCCAGAGGTCACTCGCGTCGAGCAGCACCACGTCCAGGTCGCGCGCGAGAGGCCAGTGCGAGAAGCCGTCGTCCACCAGCACGAGCTTCGCGCCGGCCGCCGCCGCGGCCCGCGCGAGCTCGAGCTTGCGCCGGCCCGCGAACGTGCGCGCCTCGCCCAGCGCCGCGCGATAGAGCAGTTCCTCGTCGCCGTGTCCCTGCGGTCCGGGGTGGTAGCGGCGGCAGGCCACCGCGACGTCGACTCCCCGCGCCCGCGCCGCCGCCGCGAGCGCCAGCGCGAGCGTCGTCTTGCCGGTGCCGCCGACGGTCAGGTTGCCGAGGCTCACCACGCGCGCCGGCACCGACTCCTGACGCGCGGCGCCGCGCGCGTACCGCTCGCGGCGCTGCTCCCACGCCCAGCCGTAGAGCGCGGCGAGCGGCGCGAGCAGGCGCAAACTCACGCGGACCACAGCCCGAGCTCCACGAGGCTCGCGACCGCCCGCGCCGCAGCGCCGCGCTGGCTTTGCGCCACCTCGCGCGCGGCCGATGCGGCGCGGGCCCGCACGTCCTCGTCCTCGAGCAGCTCGCGCAGCGCCGACTGCAGCGACGCGCCCGCGGCGCCGACGCGGATGGCGCCGGCGGCCTGCAGCGCGCGCACGCCGTCGCGCTGCGACGCGTGGTGCGGGCCCATGAGCACGGCTGCGCCGCACGCGGCCGGCTCGAGCGGATTGTGGCCGCCGTAGCGCGCAACGCTCCCGCCCACGAACGCCACGTCCGCCGCGCGATACCAGCCGACCAGCACGCCGGTCCGGTCGTCCCACCGCCACGCTCCCGGCACGGGGTCGCCGCTCGCCACCTCGACGCCCGCCTGCGCGGCCTCGGCGCGAAGTTCGTCCGACGCGCGCGGGTGCCGCGGCACCGCGACCACCTGCCAGCGGCGGCGCGTCGCCTCGGGCAGGCCGAGCCACGCGCGACCGAGCGCGAACGCCTCCCCGGGGCGCAGGCTGCCGAGCACGAGCAGCGGCCGCGCCGGGTCGAGGCCCGCCTCCGCGCGCGCCGCGGCGCGATCCGGCGCCGGGTGCGGCAGGCCGTCGCTCTTCAGGTTGCCCACGACACGGGTGCGTTCGGGCGGCGCGCCGATCGCCAGCCAGCGGCGATGGTCGTCCTCGCCCTGGCAGAGCACGGCGCCCAGCCCGCCGACGAGGTCGCGGAGCCCGGGACCGAGCCGGCGGTAGCGCGCGACCGAGCGCTCGCTCAATCGCGCGCTGACGACCGCGACCGGCAGTCCCTCCGCACGCGCGCGCAGCAGCCAGTGCGGCCACAGCTCGGTCTCGATCAGGAACATCCGCTGCGGCTGTACGCCCTCCAGGAAGCGGCGCGTCGCCTGCGGGGAATCGATGGGCGCGAGCGAATGCGGGCGGCCGTGCGCCGCGAGCGCGGCGCGGCCCGTGCGCGAGGTCGCGGTGAGCCAGAAGCGCGCAGCGGGTCGCACGGCGTCGAGCTCGCGGAGGAAGGGCGGCACCGCCGACGCTTCGCCCAGCGAGGCGGCGTGCACCCACGCGTCGCAGCCGCCCGGCAGCGTCACCTCGCCGAGCCGCTCCAGCCAGAACGTGCGCTCGTTCGGCGAAACGAAGATCCCGCCGGCCGGCGCGACGGCACCCAGGACGGGCGCGAACACGCGGTAGGCGTTCCAGAGCAGGCTCATCGCGTCACCCCCGCGGCGGCGTCGGCCCTGGCGGTGAGCTCGCGCAGCGACTGCTCCAGGGTCGTGCGCATCGCTTCGTCGACGGTCGTGACGCGGATCGGCTCGCCGTAGTGCACGTGCACCGTCGCGAACGGCTTCGGCACCCGGAAGCGGTCCCAGGACCGGAAGACCCACGACGCGCGTGCGGAGGTGGCGATCGGCACCACGCGCAGCCCCACGCGCGCCGCCACGAACGCCAGGCCGTCCTTCACCTCCTCGGCCGGCCCGCGCGGTCCGTCCGGCGTGATCGCGAGGTCGCGGCCGTCGGCCGCCGCGGCGAGCAGCTCGCGCACACCGGCCTCGCCCCCGCGCGTGCTCGAGCCGCGCGCGCTCGTGAAGCCCACGTGCTCGATGATGCGCGTGATCAGCTGGCCGTCGCGGTGCCGCGACACGAGCACGCAGATCCGCTCGCCGCGCCGCAGGTGCACGAGCGGCAGCAGCCGCGCGTGCCAGAAGCAGTAGACGAACCGCTCGCCCGCGGCCACGGCGTCGGCGTACTGGGGCGGGCGCACGTCGCGCACGCGCCAGGTGGAACCGAGCAGCCGCACGAGCAGCGCCCCCAGCGCCGCGGCCGGCTCCATCCACCACGGGTAGCGCGCCGCGCTCACGCGCACAGCTCCACGAGCGCCTGCGCCGCGCGCTCCGATGCGCCCGGGCCGCCGAGGCGCTCGCGCACCACGGCGAGCCCCGCGCGCTGCCGCGCGAGCGCGGCCGGGTCCGCGAGCCACGCGCCCAGCGTCGCGGCCAGCGCGGCCGGCGTGAGGGCGTCCTGGATCAGTTCCGGCGCGACTTCGCGCCCGGCGACGATGTTCGGCAGCCCGATGTGCGGCAGCTTCACGACGCGACGGGCGATCGCGTAGTTGAGCCAGCCGACGCGGTAGCAGACCACGAGCGGCGTCCCGAAGAGCGCCGTCTCGAGCGTGGCCGTGCCGGAGGCCACCGCACAGCACGCCGCCCACCGCTGCACGGCGCGCGTGCGGCCGCGCACGACGTGCACGCCCTCGACGAGCGCCGCCGGCAGCGCCGACGCGTCCAATCCCTCCGCCAGCGCCAGCACCGGCACGGCGCGCGGGTGCTCGCGCCGCAGCAGCCGTGCCGCCTCGAGCAGGATCGTACCGTGATGCGCCAACTCGCCCCGGCGGCTGCCCGGCAGCAGACCGACGATCGGCGCGTCCGCGGCGATCTCCCGCTCGCGCCGGAACTCCGCCTCGTCCGTCTCGGGTTCCAGCTCGTCCAGCAGTGGATGACCGACGAACGTCGTCGGCACGCCGGCGTCGCGGAAGATCGTCTCCTCGAACGGGAACACCACCGCGAGCCGGTCCACCCACGCGGCCATCTGCCCGGCGCGTTCGGCGTGCCACGCCCAGACCTGCGGGCCGATGTAGTAGAACACCTTCGCACCGCGCGCCTTGAGCTGCGGCCCGAGCCGCAGGTTGAAGCCCGGGTAGTCGACCAGCACCACCGCGTCGGGCCGCCAGTACTCCTGGGCGCGCAGCAGCGTCCGGCGCGCGCCGAGCAGCTGCGGCAGTCGCGCGAGGATGCCGCTGAAGCCGATCACCGCGAGGTCCTCCTGCGGCACGATCGCCTCGACGCCCTCGGCGCGCATGCGCGGCCCGGCCACGCCGCGCACGTCGCACGGACCGAGCGCGCGCACCGCCCGGACGAGCCGCGCGGCGTGCAGGTCGCCCGAGGGCTCGCCGGCCACGACCAGGATGCGGCGCACCCCGGGCGCGTAGGCCGACGGACCCGTCAGGGTGTGGACCACTGCAGCGCCCGGCGCCGCATGGCCTCGCGGACTTCCTCGGCGACGTAGAGCGCGTCCCGGCCGGCGCGCGCGGACGCGGCGCCGTCGCCCTGGCCCCGCAGCGAGCGGGCGAACGCCTGCAGCTCCAGCGTCAGCGGCTCTCCCGCCTCGACCCCGAGCTTCGTGCGCTGGATGCCCGCGAGCAGCGCGAGCGGGTCCACCTGCCCGGGCCGGAAGGAGCCCGGATCCTTGATCACGAACGCCTCGCCGGACTTCTCGAACAGGTCCACCGAGACGTACGAGTTGCCCGTGAAGAAGCGCAGCCGCCGCAGCCGCTCGACCGACACGCGGCTCGCGGTCAGGTTCGCGACGCAGCCATCCGCGAACTCGAGCCGTGCGTTCGCGATGTCCTCGTTGCTCGAGAGCACCGCCACGCCGACACCCGAGATCTGCTCGGGCGTGCGGCCGGTCACGTGCAGCACGGCATCGATGTCATGGATCATGAGATCACCCACGACGTCGATGTCCAGCGAGCGCGGCTGGAAGGGTGCCATGCGGTGCCCCTCGATGAACTTCGGGCTCCCGACGAACGGCCTCGCCGCGAGCAGCGCCGGGTTGAAGCGCTCGACCTGCCCCACCTGCAGCACGCGGTTCGCCCGCACGGCGGCGGCGATCATGGCGTCGCACTCGGCCACCGTGACGGCCATCGGCTTCTCGACCAGCACGTGGCAGCCGGCCGCGAGCGCCTGCTCCGTCGCCTCGCGATGCGCCACCGTCGGCACCGCGACGCTCACCGCCTCGCACTCGGCGAGCAGCGCCTGCGGCGTCTCGAAGGCCCGCGTGCCGTACTGCGCGGCGATCGCCTTCGCGCGCTCGGGCGAGCGGTCGTACACGCCGACCAGCGTCGTCTCGGCGAGCGTGCCGTACACGCGCGCGTGCTTCTCGCCCCAGACCCCGACTCCCCACACACCACAGCGGACCGGCTCCACGACGACCTCCTTCAGCGCGAGATGCCTCGCACCGACGTCTCGCAGAAGCGCGCGAAGTGCTCGACCTCCGGGATCCCCGGATAGCGGGCCCGGATCGCCTCCACCGCACGGCCCGACGTCAGCCCGTCGCGGAAGTAGATCCGGTACGCGCCCTGGAGGGCCTCGCGCACGTCCGCGGGCACTCCGCGGCGTTCGAGGCCGATGGCGTTGATGCCCGCGTTGCGGGGCGGGCTGCCCGCGATCTTGACGAACGGCGCCACGTCCTGCGGGATGCGCGAACCGCCACCGATCATGGAGTGCCGGCCGATGCGCGTGAACTGGTGCACGACCGTGCCGCCGCCGACGATCGCCCAGTCGTCCACCACGACGTAGCCCGCCATCTGCACCGCGTTCGCGACGATCACGCGATCGCCGAGCTGGCAGTTGTGAGCCACGTGCGAGTACGCCATGAGCAGGCAATCGCTGCCGATGCGCGTCGTGAAACCGGGCTCGGTCGCGAGATTGGCGGTCATGTACTCGCGGCAGACCGTGCGCTCGCCCACGACGAGGTAGGACGGCTGCGCCAGGTACTTGAGGTCCTGCGGCGGCGACCCGAGCACGGCGCCATGGTGCAGGTGGCAGTCCGCGCCGATCGTGGTCCAACCGGTGAGCAGCACGTGCGCGTCCACGCGCACGCGATCGCCCACCGTCACGTCGGGCCCGATCACCGCACCGGGCCCCACGACGACGTCCACGCCGAGGCGCGCCGCCGGGTCGACGTGGGCGGCGGGATGGATCCGCACGCTCACGAGGGCCGCCGGTCCACGATCGCCGCCATCAGCTCGGCCTCGGCGACGAGCTTGCCGTCGACGTACGCCTCGCCGCGCATGCGGCTCGTGCTCTTCTTCACCTTGAGCAGCGTGAGCTTGAACTCGAGCTTGTCGCCGGGCGTCACCGGGCGGCGGAACTTCGCGCCGTCGATGCCCATGAAGTACATCAGCTTGTCGTTGGGATCCTCGACCGAGTTCAGCAGCAGCAGCCCGCCCACCTGCGCCATCGCCTCGACGATCAGCACGGCGGGCATGATCGGATGGCCGGGAAAGTGCCCGTTGAAGAACGGCTCGTTGATGGTGACGTTCTTGTAGCCCGCGATCGACTTGCCCTCTTCCAGCGCCGTGATCCGGTCCACGAGCAGGAACGGATACCGGTGGGGCATGATGTCCATGATCGCGGTGATGTCCCACTCGTCCGGCGGTCCGCCTTCACGGCGGCCCGGCAGCGGCAGCGTCTCCTTGAGCTTCTTGACGAACGCGACGTGCCCCTGGTGCCCCGAGCGGCGCGCCGTCACGTGCCCGAGCAGCGGGCCACCGAGGATGAACAGGTCGCCGAGCAGGTCGAGCACCTTGTGGCGCACGAACTCGTCCGGGAACCGCAGCGGCTCCTCGTTGAGGATCCGATCCTTGCCGACGACGATGGCGCTCTCGAGCCGGCCGCCCTTGATCCAGCCCGCCTGCCGCAGCAGCTCGAGGTCGCGCTCGAGCACGAACGTGCGCGCGGGCGCGACCTGCTCGAGGTACTTCTCGGGGTCGAGGTCGAACGACACGGTCTGCGTGCCGATCAGCGCGTGGTCGTAGTCGATCGTGAACGTGATCTTGAAGCCCTGGTAGGGCACCGCGCTCAGTTCGACGCCGTTCTCGGACCACTGCACGGGGCGCGTGACCTTGATGTGGCGCACCGGGCGGTCCTGGTCGACGATGCCGGCGCTCATCAGCGCCCGCGCGATCGGTGCCGCGCTGCCGTCGTGGCCTTCCGGCACCTCCATGCGGCTCACCTCGATCCGCAGGTTGTCGATCCGCAGGCCCGCGATCGCCGACAGCACGTGCTCCATGGTGTGGATCTGCACGCCGTCCTGCTGGAGGATCGTGCGGCGGCCCGCGTCGGGATCGAAGTGCGCGTTCTCCGGGCGCACCTGCACTTCGGGGTTGCCCGGCAGGTCGACGCGCACGAAGCGCACGCCGTGTCCCACGGGTGCGGGCGAAAAGGTCATCGTGCCCGGCTCCCCCGTGTGCAGTCCCACGCCTTCGATGGTCACCGGTCCTGCGATGGTGCGCTGCATGCGTCCCGTCAACGCACGGTCTCCTTCTCCCCCTGCTCGAGCTTCTGCACCCGCTCCTCGAGGACCTTCGTGCGCTCGAAGAGGTCGGGCAGCCGCTTCAGGTAGGCGTTGATGCGCTTGAAGAGGTTGAGGGCCAGCGCGGGCGTACCGAACATCTTCGCGCCCGCGGGCACGGACTTGCTGACGCCCGACTGCGCGCCGATCTGGGCGCCGCGGCCAAGCACGACGTGGCCGACGACGCCGGCCTGGCCACCGATCGTGACGTAGTCCTCGAGCTGCGTGCTGCCCGAGATCCCGACCTGGGCCACGATGATGCAGTGCTTCCCGGTCACCACGTTGTGGCCGATCTGCACGAGATTGTCGATCTTCGTGCCGTCGCCGATGCGCGTGGCGTCCGTGGTGGCGCGGTCGATGGTCGTGTTCGCGCCGATCTCGACGTCGTCCCCCACGATCACGTTCCCGACCTGCGGCACTTTGTGGTAGCGGCCCGCGTCGAACGCGAACCCGAAGCCGTCCGCCCCGACCACGACGCCGGGATGCAGGATGCAGCGGCTGCCGACCACGCACTCCTCGCGGACGGTCACGCGCGGGTAGAACAGCGTGTCGTCGCCGATCGACGCCTGCACGCCGACGTAGCAGCCCGGCATGAGCACCGTGCGCGCGCCGATGCGCGCGCCGGCCTCGACCACGCAGTAGGCACCGATCGAGGCGCCCTCGCCCACGGACGCCGCCGGCGAGACGACCGCGGTCGCGTGCACGCCGGGAAGCGGCCGATAGAGCTCCGGCCGCATGAGCTTCACGGCCTTCTGGAACGCGAGGTAGGGGTTGTCCACCTGCAGCAGCGGGATCGAGGCGGAGCGCGGCTCACGCGAGCAGATCACCGCCGACGCCCGCGTCTCGTTCAGGTAGCCGTCGTAGCGCGAGTTGGCGAGGAACGTCACGTCGCCGGGCAGCGCTTCGCGGATGCCGGCGACGCCGCGAATGACGACCGAGCCGTCGCCGACCACCGTAGCGCCGAGTTCGGTCGCGAGTTCGGAGAGCGTCCATGTCTTCATGCGCGATCCCTCCCGCTCAGTTGGAACCCGGCGTCTTCTTGTTCGCCGTCAGCTCCGCCAGCACGTCCGGGGTCAGGTCGAGCGACTTGTCGGCGTACACCAGGAACCCGCTCGCCGCGTCCAGGACGACCTCCATGCCCTTCTGGCTCGCGACCTTCTCGACCGCGGCGCGGATCTGCTGCACCACGTCGGCGGTCGCGCGATCGTTCTCCTGCGCGGCGCGGCCGTTCGGCCCCCACACGTCCTGGATGAACGACTCGTACTCGTTGACCGCTCGCTGCAGCGCCGTCTCCTTCTCCTGGCGCTTCATCGCCGACAGGATCGGCGACTGGTCGCGCACCTCGGCGCGCAGCTGGGTGACGGTCTTCTCCTTCTCGGCCGCCTCGTCCCGCCAGCCCTGCACCAGCCGGTCGAAGCGCTGCTGCGCTTCGCGCGCGTCGGCAAACTCCTGGAAGATGCGGGCCGAGTCGATGTAGCCGAAACGCAGGTCGGCCGCACGCACCGGGCCGGCGGCCGCGATCGCGAGCAGCACTGCCGCGAGGAGGCTCCCTCCCAAGCGCTGGAACGCCCGTCGTGCCATGGGTGCCTCCGTCTAGAATCCGACGTTGCCGAGCAGGAAGTGTCCCTGCCATTTCGGCCCGTCGTCGCGGTTGAAGCCGTAGCCGTAGTCGAACCCGACGTTGCCGAGAATCGGGATCTCCATGCGGAACCCGATGCCCGCACCGCACTTGAGCTGCAACGGCTTGATGTCCTGCCCGTAGTCCCAGACGTTCCCCGCGTCGAAGAAAATCACACCGTGAAGCGGGTGGACAATGGGGAACTGCTGCTCGGCGGTGAACAGCTCGAGGTACTTGCCACCGGGATACCGGCGCGTGGTCAGGCTGGAGTCGCGCACCGTGATCGAGTCGGCGGTGTTCGCCGCGTTGCGGATCACCGTGCTCGAATACACCCAGACCTTGCTGATGAACTTGGGCGGCACGACCTGGTAGTCCATGTAGCCGCGCAGCGGGTCGAGCGTCGAACCGCCGCCGAGGCGGAACCGCGCGTAGTCCGGGATCGCGCCGTCCTTCCACGGATACTGCGCCACCGCGCCCACGCGCATCCGCAGCATGGTCGTCATCCGCGGGATCGGCGACTTGAACCACACGCGGCCCTCGAGCCGGTGCACGTGGTAGTTGACGTCGCCCAGGAACGGCCCGCCGGTGAACGCGTCGTTGAGCGTGAGGCGCGTGCCCCGCGACGGGTACATCGGGTGGTCGGCACTGTTGCGGACGAAATTGGTCTCGAACGCGCTCGTGATCTGGTCCTTGTTCACGGGCACGCCCACGAGCGAGATCGAGTCGCGCACGTTGCTGATGCGCACCTTCTCGAGCGTGTACGACAGGGACCCGCGCGAGTAGTCCGGCCACGGCAGCGGGCGGCCGATGCGCGCCGAGCCACCCCGGCGGCGCTCGTCGAACTCGTTGTAGATGGTGGTCAGGTTGTACGCCGAGAAACCGAGCAGTGTGGGCGCGTCGTGGAACCACGGCTCCGTGAAGCTCAGCGAGTAGTTCTCGATCTTGTTGCCGCGCTCGAGGTGAAGCGAGAGCTGCTGGCCGTTCCCGAGCACGTTGTTGTGCCCGAGTTCGAGGAAGCCCGTGAGCCCGGTGCTCCCCGTGTAGCCGGCGCCGGCCGACGCGGTGCCGACCTGCTTCTCCTTCACCTTGAAGATCAGTTCGACGTCGGAGCTGTCGAGGTTGCGGAAGTCCGGGTTCGCCTCTTCGAACAGACCGAGGCGCATCAGGTTGTCGCGGCTGCGCATCAGCGACGAGCGCCGGAACAGGTCGCCCTCGTGCACGTCGAGCTCGCGGCGGATGACGTGTTCGCGCGTGCCCTTGTTGCCGATGATGCTCACCAGCCGCACGTGCGACGGCGCGCCCTCGCTCACTTCGAACGCGATGTCGACGACGGAGTCGCGCGGCGCCTCCTGCGGCTCGACGCCGAGGTAGAGGTAGCCGTGCTCGGCGTACTCGCCGTAGACGTTGCCCACCACCTTGTCGAGCTTGGACTTGCTGTAGGTCGCGCCCTTGCGGAGCGTCCACAGCTTCTGCAGCGTCGCCGTCGGCACGACCTTGTTGCCCGACCACGTGACGTCGCCGAAGCGGTAGAGCGGCCCCTCGTGGACCTTCACCGTCATCGTCAGCGCGCGCGGCTCGGCGCCGGGCGCGGTGGTGATATCGTCCACGCTCATGTCGCGGTAGCCGTGGTCGTGATAGAACTCCTCGAGCTTCTCACGATCCTCCGCGAACGACTCGTCCTTGAGGTCGCCGCCGCCGAAGAAGCCCTTCTGCTTCGTCTTGAGCGCCTTGCGCAGGCGGCCCGGCGAGAACGCGTCGGCGCCCTCGAACCGGATCACCGTGATGCGCAGCTTCTCGCCCTCCTCGATCTCGAACGTGAGGCCGAGCCCCTGACCGGTCGCGAGCGTGTCCACCTTCGGCGTCACCTTCGCGCGCGGGAAGCCCTCGTCGCGGTAGTACTGCAGCAGCGAGTCCACCTGCGTCTGCACCAGCGACACCGAATAGGTCTCGCCCGGGCGCAGGAAGAGCTTCTTCTCCAGGTCCGACGTCTCGCGCTTCACATTGCCGTGGAAGACCACCGACCCGAGCCGCGGGCGCTCGACCACGACGACGTTCAGGTCGACGAGTCCGTCGTGCGGCTTGCCGGCGAGCACACGCGCGTCGCTGAACAGCCCGAGCGCGAGCAGCTTGCGCGTTCCGCGCCGCACCGCGTCGGCGGAGTACTTCGAGCCCGGGGCGACGTCGAACGTGCGCAGGATGCGCAGGCTGTCGGTGTGGTGGTTCCCGGTGACGAACACGCGCCCGATCGTCAACGGCGCGGCGTCCGCGGCGGGTGCCTCGGGAGCCTGGGCGCGTGAAGCGGGCGGAGCGAGGAACGGAGCCACCAGTGCGGCCACGGCGAGCGCGGCCACCGCGAGGCGGCGGAACGACGACGGAAGCTGGGACAAGCGGTTCTCCTCGAGGTCTCGGCCGTCCGGGTGGGCGGTCCGCAGCGCCACGCCCGCGCCGTACGCGTCCCTGCGCGCGCGAGCCGGACGGGGATGGCCATCGTTCTTCAGGGAGTCGGGCGACTCTATCCGCGACCCGAGGGCAAGTCCAGCGTCGGACCGGGTCCCGGCACGCCTCCTACCCCGCTGCGGGACCGGCCGTTCCGTGCCGCCGGCACACCCCCCGGCGGGGAAACGCCGCGCGCCGGGAGCCTGTCGGCCCCCGGCGCGCGGATCGGGACGGTTCGCTCAGGCGCTCGGCACGGGCGGTGCCGGCGGCACCTCGCGGCCGACCGGCGCCGCGTCGAACTCGAGGTGGTCGTCCTCGCGCCGCACCTTCACGCGCGAGCCGGCCGGGAACTGCCCGCGGAGGATGAACTCCGCGAACGGATCCTCGAGCAGCCTCTGGATCGCGCGCTTGAGCGGGCGCGCGCCCAGGGCCTGGTCGAAGCCCTTGTCGATGAGCAGGTCGGTGGCCTCGGGCGAGATCTCGAGGTCGATGTCCTGGGCCTTGAGCCGGGACGAGAACTGCCCCAGCAGGATGTCGACGATGCTCTTCATGTTCTCGCGCGTCAGCGTGTGGAACACGATCACGTCGTCGATGCGGTTCAGGAACTCGGGGTTGAACGCCTTCTTGAGCTCGTCCTGGACGGTGCTCTTGATGGCGCTGAACTGCTGCGTCGAGTCGCCCTGCTTGAAGCCGAGCCCCTTGCCGCCCGACACGATCTGCCGGCCGCCGAGGTTCGACGTCATGATGATGACCGTGTTCTTGAAGTCGACCTTGCGGCGCGAGCTGTCCGTGAGCACGCCGTCGTCGAGCACCTGCAGCAGCACGTTGAACACGTCCGGGTGCGCCTTCTCGACCTCGTCGAGCAGCACGACCGAGTAGGGCTTGCGGCGCACCTTCTCGGTGAGCTGGCCGCCCTCTTCGTAGCCGACGTAGCCGGGAGGCGCGCCGACGAGCCGCGACACGGAGAACTTCTCCATGTACTCGGACATGTCGATGCGGATGAGCGCGTCCTGGTCGTCGAACAGGTACGCCGCCAGCGCCCGCGCGAGCTCGGTCTTGCCGACGCCCGTGGGCCCCAGGAAGATGAACGAGCCGATCGGCCGCTTGGGATCGCGCAGGCCGACGCGGTTGCGCCGCACGGCGCGCGACACCGCGCTCACGGCCTCGTCCTGGCCCACGACGCGCTTCTTCAGCTCCTCCTCCATCTTGAGGAGCTTCTGGCTCTCCTCGGCCGCCAGCTTCACGACCGGGATGCCGGTCATGATGCTGAGCACGGCCGCGATCTGGTCCTCGTCGACTTCGACGTCCTTGTCGCGCTTGGACTCGCTCCAGGACTTCTTGAGGTCGGTGCGGCGGGCGCGCAGTTCCTTCTCCTTGTCGCGGAGACGGGCCGCCTTCTCGTACTCCTGGCCGCGGATCGCCGCTTCCTTCTCCTTCACGACCTCCTCGAGCTTCTTCTCGAGCTCGTGGATCTCGGAGGGCACGGTGCTGACCGACAGCCGCGCGCGGGCGCACGACTCGTCGATCACGTCGATCGCCTTGTCCGGGAAGAAGCGGTCGTTCATGTAGCGGTCCGCGAGCTTCACCGCCTGCACGATGGCGCCGTCGGTGATCTTCACCCCGTGATGCGCCTCGTACTTGTCGCGCAGGCCCATGAGGATCTGGATCGTGTCGTCGACGCTCGGCTGGTCCACCGTCACCGGCTGGAAGCGGCGCTCGAGCGCGCCGTCCTTCTCGATGTACTTGCGGTACTCGTCCAGCGTCGTGGCGCCGATGCACTGCAGCTCGCCGCGCGCCAGCGCAGGCTTGAGCATGTTCGAGGCGTCGATCGCGCCTTCGGCGCCGCCGGCGCCGACGATCGTGTGCAGCTCGTCGATGAAGATCACCGTGTCCTTGGATTCGCGGATCTCGTTCATGACGGTCTTGAGCCGCTCCTCGAACTGGCCGCGGTACTTGGTGCCCGCCACGACGGCCGCGAGGTCGAGCGTGACGATGCGCTTGTTCTTGAGGCTCTCGGGCACCTGGCCCGAGATGATGCGCTGCGCGAGGCCTTCGGCGATCGCGGTCTTGCCCACGCCGGGTTCGCCGATCAGCACCGGGTTGTTCTTCTTGCGGCGCGACAGCACCTGGATGACGCGCTCGATCTCCTTGTCGCGGCCGATCACCGGATCGAGCTTGCCTTCGCGCGCGAGCGTGGTGAGGTCGCGGCCGAACTGGTTCAGCGCGGGCGTCTCGGCCCGCTCCTCGCCGCGCTCCGCCGACGGCGACGACGACGGCGTGCCGCCGAGGAGCTTGAGCGTCTCCTCGCGCACGCGCTTGCGGTCCACGCCCAGCTCGAGCAGGACCTTCGCGGCCACGCCCTCGCCCTCGCGGATCAGGCCGAGCAGCAGGTGCTCGGTGCCGACGTAGTTGTGCCCGAGCGAGCGGGCCTCCTCGACGGCCAGTTCGAGCACGCGCTTGGCGCGCGGCGTGAACGGGATTTCGCCGATCGTCATCGTGCCGCCCGAGGCGGACACCATGTTCTCGACTTCCTGGCGGATGCGGTCGAGATCGAGCCCGAGGTTGTTGAGCACCGTCGCCGCGATGCCCTCGCCCTCACGGATGACGCCGAGCAGCAGGTGCTCGGTGCCGATGTAGTCGTGCTGCAGCCGCGCCGCTTCCTCGCGAGCGAGGTAGATGACCTTGCGAACCCGTTCGGTGAATTTGTCGTGCATGTCGGTCCTGGCCACCGGGAGGATTCCGGTGGCTCCTCCTTATCCCTGGGGATTCGCCCCGGTCTCGCGCTCGGCGGCGGCGAGCCGCTCGCGCACGAACTGGGCACGGACGATGTTGCGATCGGCGGGCGACAATTCCTCCCCGCGCACGCGCTGCAGGTGAGCCGGCTGCGTGAGCACGAGGAGTTCGTTGAGCACGCGCAGCGGGCACAGGCCCGGCAGGCCCATGGCGACGCCGAGGCGCACCGCGGAGCAGAGGTTGATCACCTCGCGCGCGTGGATGGAGCGGCAGTAGCGCAGCGTGCCGTACGCGCGCCAGACCTTGTCCTCGATCTGGACGCGGGCGTCCCGCATCATGCGCTCGCGCGCGCGCTCCTCCGTCTCGATGATCTGCCGGGTCACGCGTTCGAGGCTCTCGATCGAGTCGCGCTCGCTGCGGCCCAGCGTCGTCTGGTTGCTGATCTGGAACAGGTTGCCCATGACCTCGCTGTGCTCGCCGTAGAGGCCGCGCACGTTGAGCCCCACCTGCATGATGCTCTTGAGGACGCGCTGGATCTCCTCGAGCAGCACGAGTGCCGGCAGGTGGATGAGCACCGAGGCCCGCAGACCGGTGCCCGCGTTGGTCGGGCAGGACGTCAGGTAGCCGATCTCCTCGTTGAACGCGAACTCGAGCGCGGGATCGAGCTCGTCGTCCGCGGCGTCGGCCAGCGCCCAGGCCTCGGCGAGCTGGAAGCCCGGCGTGAGCGCCTGCAGCCGGAGATGGTCCTCTTCGTTGATCATGAGCGAGAGCCGCGCGTCCGGCGCGATCAGGATGCCGCGCGGCCGGGCGCCGTCGCCCAGTTCGTGGCTCACGAGGTGGCGCTCGACGAGCACCTGCCGGTCGACCGGCGCGACCTCGTTCATGCGCAGCAGCAGGCCGTCGTGGAACGCACGCGAATCCTGCGCGGCCGCTGCGACGCTGGCGAGCACGCCGAGCAGCTGCTCCTCGCGCGCGCGGTGCGTGAACGGCACGTCGGCGAGGTTGCGCGCGAGCCGGATGCGCGTGGACAGCACCATCTCGGCGTGCGGGCCCTCGCCCGCGAGCCAGGGGCTCGGCGACGCGAACAGCTCGTCGAAGTTCCGGGGCCGCGCGCTCACGACCGGGCCTCCGGCGTGTGGGCGCGTTCGGCCTGCAGTTCCGTTTCGAGCGCGCGGATCTGGTCGCGGATGCTCGCCGCCTGCTCGAAGTCCTCGCGCTCCACCGCGCGGCGCAGGTCGTCGTGCAGGCGCTGGATCTGCCGCGAGCGCGCCGCGCCGGCCGAGCCGCGCGTGGGCGACTTGCCGCGGTGGCGCGTGTCGCCGTGGATGCGGCGCAGGAGCGGCCGCAGCTGGAACTGGAACGCCGAGTAGCACTCGGCGCAACCCAGGCGCCCCGTCTCCTTGAAATTCGAGTAGAGCATGCCGCAGCGCGGGCACTGGACGTGGCCGACGCGTTCCTCGTCGGTCTGCGTCATCGCGTCCACCATTCCGGCGAGCAGGTCGGCGATCTCGAACTTGTGCTGCTGCGCCGAGGCGTGCATGCCCTTCTCTTCGGCGCAGCGCTCGCACACGTGGATCTCCGACATGCGATTGTCGTGGATCTCCGTGAAGTGCACCGTCGCCGGGTTCTTGCCGCAGATCTGGCAGAGCATGATCCCCTCGCCTCAGGCCGGTACGAGCCGGCCGGCTTCGAGCCGCATCACCCGGTCCGCGAGCGCCGCGAGCCTATCATTGTGGGTGACCAGCACAAACGTTTGATGCCGCTTGCGCGCCAGCGACGACAGGAGGTCGTGAAGTCCCGAAGCCGTGGCGGCGTCGAGGTTTCCCGAGGGTTCGTCGGCGAGCACGAGTTCCGGCCCGCACGCGAGCGCACGCGCCACGGCCACGCGCTGCGCCTCGCCCCCCGAGAGCTCCGACGGATGGTGCAGGCGGCGTTCGGCCAGCCCCACGCTCTCGAGCAGGACCTTCGCCCGATCGCGCGACGCGGCACGCTCCTGGCCCGCCAGCAGCAACGGCATCATGACGTTCTCCTCGGCGGTGAACTCGGGCAGCAGGTGATGGAATTGGAAGACGAAGCCCAGGCGCGCCACCCGCAGGCGGCAGCGGTCGGTCTCCCCCATGGAATCGACCCTTTTGCCCGCGATCTCCAGCGTTCCGGAAGTCGCGTGCTCCAGGGCCCCCAGGATGTTGAGCAGCGTGGTCTTGCCCGCCCCGGACGCCCCCGTGATTGCCAGAAGCATGCCACGATGGACCTCCAGGTCGACCCCGCTGAGGATCTCGAGTGGCCCCGCGGGACCGGCGAACACCTTGCGAATCCCGCGTGCTCGCAGCACCGGCTCGCGACCCTCAAGCGTTTCTTCCGCAGCGCCTTGCGTCGTGGAGTTCAGGTCGGGGCTCATGCCTGCCTCCGGATCGCCGTCACGGGGTCCAGCCGGGAGGCCTGCCACGCCGGATACCAGGCGGCGGCAAGGCACAGCGCAACGGCGGCCAGAATGACGGCGGCGAAGTCCCCCGCTTCAGGACGCACCGGGAGCGTTTCAATGAAGTACACGTCCCCCGGCAGGCGTACGAACGGGTAACGCTGGAGCACCGCGATCAGCGCCCCGCCGAGGACGGTCCCGAGCAGGGTCCCGAGGCCGCCGATCAGCAGGCCCTCGAGCAGGAAGATGCGCAGCACGAGCGCGGGCTCGGCGCCCATCGACTTGAGCACGCCGATGTCGCGCCGCTTCTCGAGCACGACCATGAACAGCGTGCTCACGATGTTGAAGGCCGCGACCAGCACGATGAGCGCGAGGATCACGAACATCACGGTCTTCTCGAGCTTCATCCACGTGAACAGGTTCTGGTTCATCTCGATCCAGTTGTTCGTCCGCAGCCCGTCGCGGTGCGCCACCGCGAGCAGCCGGCGCGCGGCCGCGGGCGCGTCGAACATGTCGGCGAGCTTCACGGCGACACCGGTGACGTGGTCGCCGAGCTCGAAGAACTGCTGCGAGGTCGGGATCGAGGTGAAGCCGACGCTCGAGTCGTACGTGTAGAGCCCCGACGTGAAGATGCCGACCAGCCGAAAGGGCTTGAGCCGCGGCGCGTAGCCGAAGGCCGCATTCGCGTCGTTGCGGAGCGTCGCGAGCAGCACGCGGTCGCCGATGCGGGCGCCGAGGCGCGCGGCGATCTCCGAGCCCAGCACGATCCCGGGCTCGCCGGAGAGCGTGGTGCCTGGAATCGAATCGAGCGCAGGCTTGATGTTGGCGGCGATGCTCGTCACGCCCCGCTCGCGCGCGAGGTCGACGCCCTTCACGACCAGCCCTTCGGTGACGCCGTCGCGGAACGCCATCGCCTTGGCATAGGTGAACGGCGACGCGCCGAGCACGCCGGGCTGGCGCGCCATCAGTGCCGCGAGTTCCTCCCCGCGTTCGACGCCGTTGGTGGCGGCGCCGAGGAGCATCACGTGCGCGTCCGTGCCCGCGATGCGCGTCTGGACCTCGCCCTCGAAGCCGTTCATCACGGCGAGCACCGTGAGGAGCGCGGTCACGCCGAGCGCCACGCCGGCGATCGAGATCCCCGTGAGCAAGGTGATGAATCCGCTCGTCGGCCGGGTGCGCAGGTAGCGCGCCGCGATCCACAGCGGAACGTTCATGCGGGCGGCGCCTCGTCCTCCGGCACCTCGGCGTCGTCGTCCGCGGGCCGGCCCTCCTCGGGCCGCAGCTGCGGGAACAGCACGACGTCGCGGATCGTGCGCGAATCCGTGGCCAGCATCACCAGCCGGTCGATGCCGATGCCCACGCCACCGGTGGGCGGCATGCCGTATTCGAGCGCGCGCAGGTAGTCCTCGTCGAGCGGCTGCGCCTCTTCGTCACCGCCTTCGCGGGCCGCGCGCTGGGACTCGAACGCCCGCCGCTGCGCGTCCGGGTCGTTCTGCTCGCTGAACGCGTTGGCCAGCTCCATGCCCGCGGCGAACAGCTCGAAGCGCTCGACCACGGCCGGGTTCGTGCGGCTCGTGCGCGCCAGCGGTGAGGTCACGATCGGGAAATCGATCACGAACGCCGCGTCCTGCAGCTCCGGCTGCACCAGCGCCGAGAAGAGCTCGTCGAGCATGCCGCCCGCCCCGGTGCCCTCGCGCGGGTGCAGGCTGTGCTTCGCCACGTGCTTCGCGAGCACCGCCTCGTCCAGCGCGTGCACGCTCTCGCCGACCTTCTCGCTCACCGCGTCGAGCATCGAGACGCGCGGCCACGGCGGCGTGAAGTCGAGCGTGCGGCCCTGGTAGGGCACCTGCAGCGTGCCGCAGGCCGCCATCAGCGCGTCGCAGACGAGCCCCTCGGTCAGGTCCATCATGTCGTGGATGTCCGCGAAGGCCTGGTAGAACTCGAGCAGCGTGAACTCGGGATTGTGCGAACGGTCCATGCCCTCGTTGCGGAAGTTGCGCGAGAACTCGTAGACCCGGTCGAGCCCGCCCACGATCAGGCGCTTCAAGTAGAGCTCGTTGGAGATGCGCAGGTAGAGATCGACGTCGAGCGCGTTGTGCTTCGTCACGAACGGCCGCGCGAACGCACCGCCGTAGAGCGGCTGCAGCACCGGCGTCTCGACCTCGAGGTAGCCGCGCGCGTCGAGGAACGCGCGGATGCCCGACGTGAGCCGCGCGCGGCGGCGGAACGTCTCACGCACGTCGAGGTTCACGAACAGGTCCGCGTAGCGCTGGCGGAAACGCGTCTCGGGATCCTTCAGGCCGTGCCACTTCTCGGGCAGCGGCCGGATGGACTTGGCGAGCAGCTCGACCGCGTCGACGCGCACGGTGATCTCGCCCGTGCGGGTACGGAACACCGGGCCCTCGAGCCCGACCCAGTCGCCCACGTCGAGGAGCTCGAACCGCGCCCACTGTTCCGCCAGGACGTCCTGCCGGAAGTAGACCTGGATGCGCCCGGTCTTGTCGACGAGGTGCGCGAACGCCGCCTTGCCGTGCCCGCGCACGGTCAGGATGCGGCCCGCGATCCGGACCCGATCGCCGAACTCGGTCGTCACCGCGTCGCCCATCGCGTGCAGGTCGGCGGAATGGTGCGTGACGTCGAAGCGGTAGGCATACGGTTCGCAGCCGAGCGAACGCCACGCGGCGATCTTGGCCCGGCGCTGTTCCATCAGGTGAGCGAGCGACATGGGTCCTTCCCGGTCGGGGTCCGAGGCGCGCAGGACGCGCCGAAACCGCGAATCTAGGGAGCGCCCGTGCGGGCGTCAACCGCGGCGGGCGCGCCCCGGAAGCCCGTGACTCGATGCGCGAACACCCGCCAGGCCCACGGACTCGAACCGAGGATCGCGCCGGCGCCGAAACGCGAGCCGGGCGGTGGGAATCCACGTGAACGCCCGTGGCCAACCCGTTGCGGCACCCTCGGGCCGCCACGGCGGCACGCCGCTTCCCGCTAGTGAATGGAGTCCGCGAGCGTGTGCAGCATCCACAGCAAGCCGCCGATGGCCGCGAGCGCGCCGAGCAGCGACAGCGTGCTCATGTCCCCCACCTCCGGCTGCGGCCTCAACGTGTGGCCGCTCCACCGCCGGCGGGCCTCGGCTTCGATCCACGCCAGGTCGGAGTCGCCGAGCTCGCGCGGGTCGCGCGCGAGCCGCGAGGCGAGGCGTGCGTCGGTCCGCCGCTCGTCGTGCCGCCACGGCCGCGCGCCTCGCGGTGAAGCGGCCGCCTCTTCCTCGATCTCCACGCGCCAGCTGGCCTGCGCCATGAACCAGGTCCGTTCGCTCGGCTCGAGCGACTCCAGCGGCCGTGCGGCCAGCGCGGAGAAGGTGGTGTCCGACGCCATGGGCCGCGTGACGAACCGCGCCCAGGGTGCCGCGCCGGCAGGCCCGGCGAGGACGCCGAGTGCGAGCACGACAGCGAGCCGCCCTGCCGGGGCGAGCCGGCGCCGCGACGGTACCGTCATGCTCGCGCCCCTCAGCTCCCCGCGCCGGTCGGCGAGCGGCGCAGGTGCTCGAGCGCGAGCTTGCCCGCCGCCGGATCGACCGCGACCGGGTAGTCGCCGGTGAAGCACGCGCGGCAGAACTGCCGCGGGTCGTTCTCGCAGGCGAGCATGCCGGCGAGCGAGAGATAGCCGAGCGAATCCACCCCGAGGTACTGGCGGATCTCCTCCACCGTCTTCAGGGCGCCGATCAGCTCGCGGCGGCTCGGCGTGTCGATGCCGTAGAAACACGGGTGCGTCACCGGCGGCGAGCCCACGCGCATGTGCACCTCGCGCGCCCCCGCGCGGCGCAGCAGCCGGACGAGCTTGCGGCTCGTGGTGCCGCGCACGATCGAGTCGTCCACCACCACGACGCGCTTGCCATCCAGCACCTCGCGCACGGGGTTGAACTTCACCCGAACGCCGAAGTCGCGGCCGGCCTGCTGCGGCTGGATGAACGTGCGCCCGACGTAGTGGTTGCGGATCAGCGCGAGTTCGTACGGCAGGCCCGACGCCTCGCTGAAGCCGAGCGCGATCGAGTTGCTCGAGTCCGGCACCGCGGTCACGAGATCGGCCTCGGCCGGGTGCTCGGCGGCGAGCCGCCGCCCGAGGCGCCGGCGCACGCGGTCGACCGTGTCGCCGAACACGCGGCTGTCGGGGCGCGAGAAGTAGATGTGCTCGAAGATGCAGTGCTGGCGCGGCTCGGCCGCGGGCAACGCGCGCCGCGAGCGCAGGCCCTGCGGGTCCACCGTCACCATCTCGCCGGGCTCGACCTCACGCAGGAAGTCCGCCCCCACGAGGTCCAGCGCGCAGGTCTCGCTCGCGACCACGTAACCGTCGCCCAGCCGTCCGATGCAGAGCGGCCGGAACCCGTGCGGGTCGCGCAGCGCGATCACGCCGTGGCGCGTGAGCACCACGAGCGAGTACGCACCCTCGACCTGGCGCGCGGCCTCGACCAGCGCGTCCTCGATCCCGTCCCCGGGCGAGAGCGCCACGAGGTGCAGGAAGATCTCGGTGTCGAGCGTCGTCTGGAAGATCGAACCCGATTCCTCGAGTCCCTGCCGCAGCGTGCGGGCATTGACGAGGTTGCCGTTGTGCGCGAGCGCCAGCGGGCCGCCGCGGTAGACGACGGCGAGCGGCTGCGTGTTCTCGAGCTTGAGCGAGCCCGTCGTCGAATAGCGGTTGTGGCCGATCGCCATCGCACCGGTGAGCGGCGCGAGGTTCGCCTCGCGATAGACGTCCGAGACGAGCCCGATGCCGCGCACGGCGCGGAACTCGCCGTCGTCGCCGCACGCCACGACACCGGTCGCCTCCTGTCCGCGGTGCTGCAGCGCGTGCAGGCCCAGTGCGACGAGCTCGGCGGCGTTCGGCGCTCCGACCACCGCCATCACGCCGCACTCCTCGTTCCAGTCCCGAAGCCAGGCTTCCGCGCTCATGGAGTCCTCCGGGTTCGCGACCGGGTGCGGCCCTCGCGGCGCGAGAGCCAGTCGAGTGGCGGCGCGTCCGTACGGACGCGCGCGTCCTGCACGTGCGGGTTGGCGAGCAGGCCGTGCGCGCGGTCGCGCGTCACCGCGAGTTCCGCGGTTCGCGCGGCCACGTCCTCTCCCGGCTCGAACCGCAGGCCCCACGCGACCGCTTCGCGCACCTCGATCCGCGCGCCGGTCTCGTGCCGCCACCAGCGTTCGGCGCCGGGGCGCCGTTCGCCCCCGCGCTCCAGCACGAGCACGAGCGACTCGCCCGCGGCCGCGGGTGTCGGATCCGCCTCGTGCACGCGCACGTGCACGCGCTCCTTGGCCGGGTTGTAGAACTGGATCGAGCCGTGCAGCAGCGCCTCGAGTTCCTCGCGGGCCGGCAGCGCGCCGGTCAGCTCGAACACCCGCCAGCGCCGCAGCGCCCGCAGGCCGCGGCCCGCGGCGAGCCGTTCGCGCGCCACCGCGAACGCGCTGACCGCCTCGGGGTCCTCGGCCCGCAGTTCCACGAACACCTGCGCGCGCGTCCGCGCCACCGGGCTCATGCATCCTCCAGGTGGGCCCGCAGGCCCGCGAAGAGCAGCATGCCGGGGGCGTCGGCCCACGGGCCCTCACCGCCCTGCTCGGCGGCGCGGCGGCGGCGCTCGCCCCACTCGCCGCCGACCTCGCGGGCGATCGCGCCCACGTGCTGCACGCGCTCGGGGTGCGGCATCATCGCCAGCACGTTGCCGCGCGCGTTGCAGACGGCGGCGGCCGCCGCTTCGGAACCGTTCGGGTTGTCCGGGAACACCTCGGCCGTGCGCCCCGCCGCGTCGACGTAGCGCAGCGGCACCTGCCCCGCGGTCGCGAGCGTCTCGAGTGTCCCGGGCTCGGCCGACGTGAAGCGTCCCTCCGCGTGCGCGACCGGCAGCGGCAGCACCATGCCCGGCTCCAGCCGGCGCGTGAACACGCACGGCGAGTCCTCGACGCGGCAGCGCGCCCAGCGCGCCTGGTAGCCGCGGCGGTCGGGCATGCGGTTACGCGCAAGCGCCAGCGCCACGGCGCCGTCGCCCGGGACCAGCCCCGCTTCCACGAGCACCTGCGCGCCGTTGCAGATCCCGAGCACCGGCCGGCCGGTCTCCGCGCGTTCCGCGAGCGCCTCGACGAGCGGGTCCTTGGCCGCGAGCGCGCCGGCGCGGACGCGGTCCTGGTACGAGAAGCCGCCCGGCACCACGAACGCGTCGTAACCGAGCAGCTCGCGCGGGGCCTGCGTCCAGCGGAACACCTCCGCCTCGAGCCCCACGTGCGCGAGCGCGCGAACCGTCTCGGCCTCGCAGTTCACGCCCGGGAACTGCAGCACCGCCACGCGCGCGCTCATGCCCCCTCCTCGTTCCAGCGCCTCGGCAACGCGCTCGTCCACGCGTCGCGCAGTTCCTCCACCGTCCACGAGACCGTGGCGCCGCCGGGCAGCAGCGCGCGCAGCAGCGGCTGGGTCGTCACGGTGCCGACGGGCCAGGCGACGAGTCCCAGTTCGCGCGCGGCCTGCGACAGCCGCGGCAGCCGCTCGAAACCGACCTCGTAGACGATGCCCGGCCGCTCGCAGAAGAGCGCGACCCCGGGCTCGACCTCGAGCGAATCGAGGTTCGCTTCGAGCCCCAGCGGCTCCTCCGCCGGCGCCGCGAGCAGCATCTCGGCGAGCGCGACCGCGAGCCCGCCGCTGCCGAGCGCGTGCGCCGCGCTCACCCAGCGGCCCTCCGCCGCCTGCACCGCGAGCGCCTGCAGCCGCGCCTCGTGCTCCAGGCCGAGCGCGGGCGGCGGCCCCGAGGGGGCCTTCAGGATCTCGCGCCGGTACGCCGAGCCCTCCAGGCCGTCGCGCGGTTCGCCGACCAGCACGAGCACGCTCCCCGGATGCCGCAGCGCCTGCCCGGGCAGCGTCGTCACGTCGCGCACGACGCCGGAGCACATCACGATCGGCGACGGCGGGATCGCACGCGTGCCCGTCTGGTTGTACAGGCTCACGTTCCCGCTCACGAACGGCAGCGGCTGCCCCGGCGCCGCGAGGCCGCCGAGCGCGCGCGCCGCGGCCGCGAGCCCCGCGATCGTGGCCTCGAGGTCGCCCATCACCTCGGGGTCTTCCGGGTGCCCGAAGTTGAGGCAGTCGGTGAGCGCCCACGGCCGCGCGCCCACCACCGCGACGCGACGAGCCGCCTCGGCGACCGCGTGCCGCGCGCCGAGGTCCGGATCACCCGCGCACCAGTGCGGGTTCCCGCCGACGGCGAACGCCACACCGGTCGGGCGGTCCGGATGCACGCGGATCACGGCCGCGTCGCCTTCGCACGGCCGCAGCCACGTGCGCCCCTGCACCTCGGTGTCGTAGTGGCGCACGAGGTACTCGCGCGAGCCGAGGTGGTCGCCACGCAGCAGCGTGCGCAGCGCCGAGTGATGGTCCACCGCGCGGCGCTTCGGCCGCGGCGGCAGCGGCTCGCGTGCGCGCGCACGGGCCGGGCGCTCGATGCGCCGGCCGGCCGTGATCGCGTCGACGTCGCAGTCCACCAGCGTCTCGCCCGCCCACGTGACCACGTAGCGGCGTTCGGCGGTTGCGGTGCCGATCGCGCGCGCGCCCGCGCCGGGATGCACGCGCCCGAGCGCGAACTCGTCGTTGTAGAGCGCCAGCAGCGCCGGCGCCTCGGCCGCCGGGACGACCCAGCAGTAGCGCTCCTGCGTCTCGGCGCAGAGCAGCACCTCGGGCGGCAGCGCGCGTTCGACGCGGTGCGCGTCGTCGAGCGTGATGCGTGCCCCGCAGCCGCCGGCCGCGGCGAGCTCGCTGGTCGCGCAGGCGATGCCGCCGGCGCCGAGATCCTTGAAACCGCACGGCACGCCGCGGCCGCGCAGGCGGCGGAACGCCTCGTACGTCGCCACGTTCAACACGCGCTTGAGGAACGGATCCGGGAGCTGCACCGCGCCCCGCTGGTCGACCGCGCCGAGCGCGTCGGAGGCGAACGCCGCGCCGCCGAAGCCGCTCTCGTCGGTCGGCTTGCCCACGAGCACGAACGTCCACGGGCCCGGGCCCTCGGGCACGCGGCTGCGCAGCACGCCGTCGGCCGGCGCCAGCCCTACCGCCATCACGTTGACGAGGCAGTTGTCGCCGTAGCCCGCGTCGAACACCGTGTCGCCGCCCAGGTTCGGTACGCCGAGCGGATTCGCGTAGCCCGCGATGCCCTCGACCACGCCGCGCATCACGTCGCGCACGTGCACGCCGCTCGCGGGGTCGCCGAAGCGCAGCGCGTCGAGCACGCCGACCACCTCCGCGCCCATGCACACGATGTCGCGCACGATGCCGCCGACGCCGGTCGCCGCGCCTTCGACGGGCAGCACCTGGCTCGGGTGGTTGTGGCTCTCGTGCCCGAGCACGAGCACCGTATCCGTGCACGGCTCGGGCAGCGCGACGACGCCGGCGTCCTCGCCCGGGCCCAGGACGACCTGAGGCGCCTCCGTGGGAAGGCGCCTCAGCAGGTGTCGCGTCGACTTGTACGAGCAGTGCTCGCTCCAGAGGATGCCGAAGAGCACGGCCTCGGCCCACCGCGGCGGCCGCCCGAGGAGTTCCCCGAGCAGCGTCACCTCGTCCGGCTCGAGCGCGACGCCGTGCGTGCACAACCGCGCCGACACCGCGGCGGGGTCGCGCGCCTCGGCGACGTCCCACGCGGGTGCGGCGGCGAGCGGGCTCACGTGCGGGGCTCCTCGGCGCGGGCGTAGATCGCGTCGACGTGACGCAGGAAGTGGGCGGGGTCGAAGCAGGCCGCGAGCGCCGCCGGGTCGAGCACGGCCGTCACCGCCGGGTCGGCCGCGAGCGCGGTCCGGAACTCGGGGCCCCCGTCCGCCGCCGCCAGCGCGTGCCGCTGCACGACGCGGTACGCCTCGTCGCGCACCAGCCCGCCCGCGGTGAGCGCGAGCAGGACGCGCTGCGAATACACGAGCCCGCCGCCGGCGTCGAGGTTCGCGCGCATCCGCTCCGGATGCACGCGCAGGCCCTCCAGCACCCAGGCGAGATCGTGCGCCATGAAGTCGGCGACGAGGAACGCGTCGGCCAGCACGACGCGCTCGACCGACGAGTGGCTGATGTCGCGCTCGTGCCACAGCGCCTGGTCCTCGAACCCGGCGATCGCGTAGCCGCGCAGCAGCCGGGCGAGCCCGCAGACGCGCTCGCAGCGCACGGGATTGCGCTTGTGCGGCATCGCCGACGAGCCCTTCTGCCGCTCGGTGAAGGGCTCTTCCGCCTCGCGCACCTCGGTGCGCATGAGGTGACGGATCTCGAGCGCGATCTTCTCGAACGTGCCCCCGAGCAGCGCCAGGCTCGCGAGCAGCGCCGCGTGCCGGTCGCGCTGCACGACCTGGTTCGCCACCGGCTCGGGCGCGAGCCCCAGCGACGTGAGCGCGGCGTTCTCGAGCTCGGGATCGAGGTGCGCGAGCGTGCCCACCGCGCCGCTCAGCTTGCCGATCGCGCATTCGCCGAGTGCCGTCTCCAGCCGGTCCAGCCCGCGCCCCAACTCTTCGCTCCACACCAGGCACTTGAGCCCGAACGTGATCGGTTCGGCGTGCACGCCGTGCGTGCGCCCCACCATCACGGTCCGGCGATGCGCCTGCGCCAGCGCCCAGGCCGCGCGGCGCACGCGCCGCACGCCGTCGGCCAGCACCCGCCCGGCCTCCTGCAGCTGGCAGGCGAGTGCGGAGTCGACCAGGTCCGAGGACGTCATGCCGACGTGCAGGTGCCGCGCGTCGTCGCCGGCGGTCTCGGCCACCATGCTCAGGAACGCGATGACGTCGTGGTGCACCTCGGCCTCGAGCGCCTGCATGCGGTCGAGGTCCAGGTGCGCCTGCGCGCGGATGCGGTCCGTGGTCCCGCGCGGCACCTCGTCGCGCGCCTCGCGCGCCGCCGTCGCAGCGAGCTCGACGTCGAGCCAGAGCTCGAGCCGGTGCTCGTCGCTCCAGACCTTCGCCATCTCCGGACGCCGGTAGCGTTCGATCATGTCAGCGCGGCGCCTCCTCGAGCACGAGCGTGATGGTCGAGCGCTTGCCCTCGCGCTCGATCTCGAACGTGAGCTTGTCGCCGACCTGCGCTCCGTAGATGCTGGCCGGCACGTCGTCGGCGCTGTTGGTCACGCGCCCGTTCACCTTGCGCACCCGGTCGCCCACCACGATGCCCGCGCGCGCGGCCGGTCCGCGCGGATCGACCTTGGTCACGACGAGGCCCTCGGTGCTGTCCCAGCCGAGCCGGCGCGCGAGGTACTCGTTCACGTCCTGCACCGTCATGCCGGGCCAGGCCTGCCGCACGCGGCCGTACTGGCGGATCTCCGCGAGCAGGCGCTTCGCGACGTTGATCGGGATCGCGAACCCGAGCCCGATCGAGCCGCCACCCGACGTGAAGATGAACGTGTTGATCCCGATCACGACGCCGTCGCCGTTCACGAGCGCGCCGCCGCTGTTGCCGGGATTGATGGCGGCGTCGGTCTGGATCATGTTCTTGTAGACGCTCGCGCCGCCGCCGGTCGCGCCGCTCTTGATGTCGCGGCGCGTGGCGCTCACGACGCCCGCCGTGACCGTCGGCTGCGGATCGTCGAGCAGCAGGCCGAACGGATTGCCGATCGCGATCGCCCACTCACCCACCACCAGCGAATCGCTGTTGCCGAGCGTCGCCACGGGCAGCTTCTCGCCCCCCTGGATCTGCAGCACGGCGAGGTCGTACACGCGCGAGTCGCCGAGCACCTTGGCCGGAAAGTGCCGCCCGTCGGGCAGGTTCACGGTGATCTCGTCCGCATTCTCGATCACGTGCGAGTTGGTGAGCACGATGCCCGACGCGTCCACGATCACGCCCGAACCCAGGCTCGGGATCTTCTCGCTGTACTGCCGCCGCGGGCCGAAGAAGCGGTCCCAGAACTCGTCCCGCATGTTCGGGATCATGCCGCCGAAAGGATCCGTGGTGACCACGCGCGTGGTGACCACGTTCACCGAGACGACCGCCGGGCTCACGCGCTCGGCGGCACGCACGATCGCCGTGCGCCGCGAGCCGGAGATGCCGTCCCCGTCCGCGTCGCGCCCGCCGGGCGCCGGCGGATGGGGCACGCCCGCCATGACTCCGGCCCCGATGGCGAGGCCACCCAGGAACACCATCGCGCTCGCGAACCGCATGAGGATCTTCACTCCTCTCCGTCTCCTTCGTAGCGAACCCGCTCCAGGCTGAGCGCCCGCGCGGGAGCCGTGGCACCGGCGCGCGCGCGATCGCGCGACGCCAGCACCTCGGACATGTGGGCGGCCGGGTCCGGCGCGCGCATCGCGCGCAGCGACGTCCCGACCAGGTTGCGGACCATGTGATAGAGGAAGTGGTCGGCCTCGACGTCGAACCGCCATCCGCCCTCGGCGCGGCTCCAGCGCGCCTCCACGATCGAGCACACCGGCTCGGCGGGCGAACTCCCGGCCGCTTCGAACGCCGAGCAGTCGTGGCGTCCGGCGAGCGGGGCGACTGCGGCCTGCAGCGCTACGCCGTCGACCGGCGTCCCCGGGCACCACGCGTAACGGTCGAGCATGACGTCGTCGCGGTCGAGCAGCCGGTAGGCGTAGCGGCGCGCCCGCGCCGAGTGCCGCGCGTGGAATCCGGGCGGTGCCTCGGCCGCGGCCACGATGCGCACGTCGGCGGGCAGCGCGTGCTTCGCCCGCGCCGCGATCGCGCGCGCCGGGAGCGTCGTCGCCGCCGCGAAGGACGCGACCTGGCCGCGGGCGTGCACTCCCGCGTCGGTCCGCCCCGCTCCGTGCACCGTCACCGATTCCACCTCCAGCGCGGCGGCGAGGGCGCGTTCCAGCTCGCCCTGCACCGTCCGCAGCCCGGGTTGCTTCTGCCAGCCGTGGAAATCCGTCCCGTCGTACGCCACCGTCAGGCGGAAGACGGGCGTCTCGTTCACCGCGAGCCCGCGGGCGCCGCCAGCCAGCGTTCCGCGATCTGCACGGCGTTTAGCGCCGCGCCCTTGCGCAGGTTGTCCGACACGTAGAAGAACGCGAGCCCGTTGGGCTCCGCGAGATCGCGACGCGCCCGGCCGACGATCACCGGGTCGCGCCCCGCGACCGCGAGCGGCGTCGGGTAGACCATGTGCGCGGGATCGTCGCAGACCTCGAGTCCCGGGAACGCGCGCCAGCGTTCGCGCGCCGCCTCGGGATCGACCGGCCGGTCGTAGATCGCGTGCACGGCCGCGCTGTGGCCGATGCGCACCGGCACGCGGACGGCCGTCACGCTCACGGGCAGGTCGGGCATGCGCAGGATCTTGCGCGTCTCCCACACGACCTTCATCTCCTCGCGCGTGTAGCCGTTGTCCTCGAACCGGTCGATCTGCGGGATGCAGTTGTACGCGAACGGCGCGCCGCCGTCGGTGCGCTCGGGCGGCGTCGCGCCGGAGAGCCCGTGACGGATGCCGCGCTCGAGCTCGTCGAGAGCGGCCGAACCTGCGCCCGAGACGGACTGGTAGGTCGAGACGAAGAGCTTCTTCAGCACGCCGAGCGGCCGCAGCGCCTCGAGCGCCACCACCACCGGGGCCGCGGAGCAGTTCGGGTTCGCGACCAGGGTCGGGCGCGCGTCGAGCAGGTCGCCGTTCACCTCGGGCACCACGAGCGGCACGCGATCGTCGTAGCGGTAGGCGCTGCTGTTGTCGATCACCACCGCGCCGGCCGCCTGCGCGGGACCCGACCACTGCTGCGCGATCGGGTTCTTGACCGCGAAGAGCGCGATGTCGACGCCGGCGAAGGCGGAATCGCTCACGGGCTCGACGGGGATCTCGCGGCCGCGGAAGCGGAGCGTGCGCCCGGCGTTGCGCGGGCTCGCGAGCAGGCGCAGCGTGTCGAGCGGAAAGGCGCGCTCCTCGAGCGTCGCCAGCATGGTGCGGCCGACCTGCCCCGTGGCTCCGAGGATCGCGACCGTACGGCTGCTCAAAGTGGCCTCCCGGTGGCCCGCGTCACGGCGCGGACGAGTTCCGGATCTCCCGGCGGAATCGCCAGCGCGAACGCGGGTTGACGCTGGTATGCAGTACTGGAGCGGGAATCGATTCCGGAATCTAGGCGGCACGGGCGGGCACTGTCAACGCGTTCAAGTCGCGGCTCGTTCCGCCGAGACTGGGAGGTGGATCCGGGCCGTTCCACGGCCGCCGGCGCGACTCCCTTGCCCCCGGCGACGCCCGGCGCGGATCCACGTGCCCCTCCTCCATTCGCGGCGCCGGCGCGACCGGTGCCGACGCGGCACACTTCCCGAGGTTTCGCCATGACGACCCATCGCCTGACGGGCGCGGCGCCACTGCTCCTCGCGCTCGCCCTCATCGCCACTTCCACGCCCGCGCGCGCGGGCGATCCCGCGCAGGACGCGGCCTCCATCCGCGACCGCATCGCGCAGGGCGTCGCCGCCGGGCTCGCGAAGCCGCCCGCCGACGTCACGCCAGCGCCGCTCGTCTCCCACCCGGCCACGCTGGCGACGCCGCGGCACGCGCACGCGGCGACCGCCGCGCCGGCGCACGAGGAAGCCGCCGGGGCCGACAGCACGGCCGACGCGGTCTGGGGTTCGCTGCTCGCCGGCAACCGGCGCTTCGTCGGCGATCATCCGCTCGCGCGGCAGTTCGATCGCGAACGCGCGGCGCTCGTCTCCGGCCAGCACCCGCGCGCGATCGTGCTCGGCTGTGCGGACAGCCGCGTCAGCCCCGAGATCGTGTTCGACCAGACGCTCGGCCAGCTGTTCGTCGTGCGCACGGCCGGCAACATCGTCGACCCCATCGCGCTCGGCTCGATCGAATACGCCGTCGAGCACCTGCACCCCAAGCTGCTCGTGGTCCTGGGTCACGGTGGCTGCGGCGCGGTCAAGGCCGCGGTCGCGGGCGGCACGATGCCGACCACGCACCTGCAGGCGATCGTCGACCGCATCCACCCGACGGTGGAACGGCTGTCGCCCTGCTTCGAGGGCGACGAGCTCGTACAGCGCTGCGTGATCGCCAATGCCCGACAGAGCGCCACGGACGTCGTGGGCAACAGCGAGGTGCTCCGCGATGCGGTCGCGAAGGGCGAGCTCAAGGTCGTGAGCGCGGTCTACGACCTGGCGAGCGGCCTCGTCACGCCGGTGTCGGCGCCCGCCGCCACCGCCGCAGCGTCAGCAGCAGCGCACTGACGAGCGCGAACGCCCCCGGCCAGTCGCCGAACCGCCCGTACGGGGTCGGCGGACCGGCCGGGGGCACGCTCGCCGTCAGCACCGCCGCCTTCCACGCCGGGAGCCGGGCGACGATCCGGCCGTCGGGCCCGATCACCTCGGTGATCCCCGTGTTGGCGCAGCGCAGCAGCGGCACGTCGTTCTCGACCGCGCGGAACGGCGACATGTCCGCGTGCTGGTAGAGCGCCGCGCTGTCGCCGAACCACTCGTCGTTGGTCACCACGACCAGCATGCGTGCACCCGCACGCACATCGGCGCGCGCGAGGTCGGGGAAGATCGACTCGAAGCAGACGAGGCACGAGAACGGGCCGGCCGCGGACGGGAACACGACGCCCCGCGTTCCCGGCGTCCACTCGGCCTGGCCGAGGTCGAGCTTGCCGATCGCGGGCACCAGCCACTGGAACGGCATGCGCTCGCCGAACGGCACGAGGTGGCGCTTCGCGTACACCTGCCCGGACGGCGTGCCGTCGACGCCCCAGAGCCCGGCCGCGTTCCACGCGAGCGGCTTGCCGTCGGCGCCATACGTGTAGTCCGCGAAGCCGGTGAAGATCGCGATGCCGTGCGAGGCCGTCCAGCGCGCGACGGCGATCGACTGCTCGAGTTGCTTGCGCAGGTAGCTGCCCGTGGCCGTTTCGGGCCAGACGACGAGCGCCGGCGGGCGGCCGTCCAGGCCGCGGCGCGCGGCCGCGGTGTCCGAGAGCGCGAGGAACGACGCGAGGATCTCGTCCTGGTGCGTGCCGGACCACTTGATCTCGCCCGGCACGTTCCCCTGCACGAGGGCCACGAACGTGCCCGGGGCGCCGGCGCCGGTCGCGACCGGCCCGCGCACGAACGCGCGCGGCACGAACGGCAGCACCAGCAGCGCCACCAGCAGCGCGAGCCGCGCCACCGAGCGGCGCTCGCCGGCGGCGCGCACGGCGGCGTTGACCAGCAGCACCCACGCGGTCACGAGCGTGACGCTTCCCCACGCGGCGAGCGCGAGCGAGGGAAGCGCGTGCTGGGTGTAGCCGGGCTGGAACCACGGGAACCCGAGCTCGCCCGAACCGCGCAGCTCCTCCACCAGCAGCATCGCGGGCACGAACGTCCAGCGCGCGGCGAGCCCCGAGCGGCGCGCGAGGAACGCCGCGAGCGCGACCGCCAGGCCCCAGTAGAGCGCGAGGTAGCCGCCCGCGAGCAGCCAGCCGAGGTACTTGATCCAATGCACCGTCGTGGCGACGTCGGAAAGCAGCGCGATCCAGTGCGTGCCGGTGAGGAAGAACGCCAGGCCCGCGACGTAGCCGAGCCGGAAACCGGACGCGGCGCCTCCGCCCGCGGCGAGCCGGCGCTCGAGCGCGGCCAGCAGCGGCACGAAGGCGATCCATGCCAGGCCGCCGAGCGGCAGGGGCAGGAACGCCGCGCCGAGCACGAGGCCCGACGCGGCGGCGAATGCGAGATCGCGACGTGCGGCCGGCACCCTCAGCCGACCTTCACTTCCTTGCCCAACTCCGCGCTCTTGTACACGGCGTCCATCAGCTCCATCACGCCCTGCACCTCGTCGACCGAGCCCATGGGCGTCTTGCCCGAACGCAGCGTGTCGGCGAAGTGCTGAACCTGCGCCTCCATCGCGAGCCGGTACTGGTTGCGCGACGTGTCGAGCGTCGGCGTCACGTTGACCAGCGTGCCGTGCATGCCCTTGTGCACGCGGAACGGGTTCAGGAGCGCCGCGCCGCCCGAACCGAACAGGTTCAGGTAGGCGAAGTCCTTCTCCATGAGCAGGCCCCACGTCAGTTCGAGCGTGAGCGTGGCGCCCGACTCGAGGCGGAAGAACGCCGTCGCGCTGTCCTCGACCTCGCCCTTCTTGGTGCGGTGCACGCTCGCCGTCACCGACGAGACTTTCGGCTGGCCGAGGACCCACAGCGAGAGGTCGAGCATCTGGAAGCCGAGGTCGAGCACGACGCCACCGCCCGACTCGCGCTTGGTGCGGCGCCACTCGTCGGAGTCCCACTGCGTCTTGAGCCGCAGCCAGCCGGCCTTGGACATGTAGACCTCGCCGAGGTCGCCCTTCTCGACGAAGCGCCGCAGCAGCTGCGCGTCGGACCGAAAGCGGTGCTGGACCGCGCACGCGAGGACGCGGTCGGCCTTCTTCGCGGCCTTCGCCATCGCGGCGGCTTCCTCGCGGCTGCGCGCGAGCGGCCGCTCGCAGAACACGTGCTTGCCGGCCTCGAGCGCAGCGACGGCCATGGGCGCGTGCAGGTAGTTGGGCGTGCAGATGTCGACCGCGTCGAGATCCTCGAGGTCCAGCAGTTCCTCGATCCGGCCGACGGCGTGCGGGATGCCGAACTTCTGCGCCACGCGCTGCGCCTTCTCGGGGTCGCGGTCGCACAGCGCGACGAGTTCGAGCCCCTCGACCTTCTTCAGCGCCGGAATGTGGTTGACCTGCGCCGCGGCGCCCACGCCGACCAGTCCGATCCTGAGCGTCTTCTTCGCCACGCGACCTCCTCGGGATTCCCGCTCGCGGCGTCCACCGCCGCCTCCACGCATCGGACGGGGACGCTAGTCAGCGTCCCCGCCATCGTCAAGCGCGCCGGGACTCGGGAGCAGCGCGCCGAAGCGCCGGAGCTTCTTGAGCAGCCCCTGCCGCGAGAGCCCGAGCGCGCGCGCCGCCTGCGTCTTGTTGCCGTGCGTGCGCCGCAGCGCCTCGCGCAGGCGCCGCTCCTCGAGCGCCCGCGTCTCGGCGTGCAGCCCCGCGCCCTCGGCGACCGCGGTCGCGAACGGCGCCTCCGGCCAGTGCTCCGGACCCACGCTGCCCCGGGCGCCGGCGACCCGGACGGCGAAATGACAGGCGTTCGCCAGCTCGCGCACGTTCCCCGGCCACGCGTAGCGCAGGAGCATCTCCGCCAGCGCCGGCGTCGGGACGGGCGCCGTGCCCGCGCGCCCCGCGGCCTGCGCGAGGAAGTGGCGCGCGAGCACCAGCACGTCACGGCCGCGCTCGCGCAGCGTCGGCAGCCGCAGCCGCACCGCGTTCAGCCGGAAATAGAGGTCGGCGCGAAACGTCGCCGTGCCCACGGCGCGGTCGAGCGCCCGGTGCGTGGCCGAGACGATCCGCACGTCCACGCGCCGCACGCGCGTGTCGCCGACGCGCCGGGCCTCGCCTTCCTGCAGCACGCGCAGCAGCTTCATCTGCAGCAGCGGGCTCGCGTCCCCGATCTCGTCGAGGAACAGCGTGCCGCGCTCGGCCGCCTCGAACAGCCCGGCCCGTTCGCTCACCGCGCCCGTGAACGCCCCGCGCGCGTGCCCGAACAGTTCGCTCTCGATCAGCGAGTCCGGCGTCGCGCCACAGTTGTGCGCCACGAACCCGCGTTGCCGCCGCGGGCTCAGCGCGTGCAGCGCCCGCGCGACCAGCTCCTTGCCGGTGCCCGTCTCCCCGAGCAGCAGCACCGGCAGCCCGCTCGCCGCGACCGCGGGCAGCTGGGCGACCAGCTCCAACCACGCCGGCGACTCGCCGACCAGCTCCGGAACCACGTGTTCGGGGGTCTCTCGATTCCGCTCTCGCTCCATCCACCACCTCCACCCGTCCTGCTGCGCCACGGGAGCGATCGTCCGAAACCGGGGGCGTGTCGCGTCAGGGGCCCTGCCATTCCACGCCGCGCGAGCCCTCGCGGACCTCGCCCAGCGCCCACACCGTCTCGCCGGCGGCGGCGAGCCTCGCGGTCACGGCCTCCGCCACCGCGGGTGCCACCACCAGCACGAAGCCGACGCCGAGGTTCAGCGCCTCGCGCGCGTCGGACTCGGGGATGCCGCCGGCCGACTGCAGCCAGCAGAAGAGCGCCGGCCGCGGCCACGCGTCGGCGCGCACGTGCGCGCGGCAGCCCTCGGGCAGCACGCGCACGAGGTTGCCGGCGATGCCACCGCCCGTGACGTGCGCCATCGCGTGCAGCCCGGGCTCGTCCAGGAGTGGCAGTACCGCCCGGCCGTACGCCCGGTGCGGCTGCAGCAGCGCGTCCACCACCGACTCGCCCGCGCCGCCCGGAAGCGGCGCGTCGTCCGCGAGCCCGCTCGCCGCGAGCACGCGGCGCGCGAGCGAGTAGCCGTTCGTGTGCAGCCCGCTGCCCGCGAGCCCGAGCAGCCGGTCCCCGGCGCGCACGTGCGAACCGTCGCGCAGCCGGCCGGGCTCGACGACGCCCAGCATGCAGCCCGCCACGTCGACCACGTCGGGCAGGTAGGTGTCCGGCATCTCCGCCGTCTCGCCGCCCAGCAGCGCCGCCCCGGTCTCCGTGCAGCCGGCGGCGAGCCCTCGCACGACGGCGCGCACCACGGCCGGCTCCAGCGTCGCCTGCGCGACGTAGTCGAGAAACGCCAGCGGCCGCGCGCCGTGCACGAGCAGGTCGTTGGCGCCGTGGCGCACGAGGTCCGCGGCCGCGTCCTCGAGCCGGCCCGCGCGCCAGGCCAGGTGCAGCTTGGTGCCGACGCCGTCCATCGTCGCGGCGAGCAGCAGCGGCCCGCCCGGGAACGCCGTCACCCCGGCGAACCCGCCGACCAGCGGCCGGACGCCCGGGCCCCACGTGGCGCGGATCGTCTCGAGGATCTCGTGCTTGATCGCGTCGGAGCGCGCGATGTCCACGCCCGCGTCGCGGTAGCGCATCAGCCCCCCACCCGGGTGCGGAGCCGAAGGAGCTGCAGGTCCTCGCTGCTGGGGCTGGGCACGAGCGGGAACTCGCCGGCGGCGTGCATGCGCAGCAGGCAGCCGACCACCTCGCGGTCGAACTGCGTGCCGGCGCCGCGCTCGAGTTCGCGCAACGCCGCTTCGAGCGGCAGGGCGCGGCGGTACGGGCGATCGGACGTCATCGCATCGAAGGCGTCGGCGACGTTGAGGATGCGCGCGCCGGTCGGCACGTCCTCGGAACGCAGGCCGTAGGGATAGCCCTGGCCGTCGGGGCGCTCGTGGTGGGCGCGCACGATCTCGGAAGCGCGCCGCAGCGCCCGGACGCGCGCGACGATCTCGGCGCCCGCCGCCGGGTGCGCGCGCAGCGTGCGCTGCTCCTCGTGCGAGAGCGAACCGGGCTTCTGCAGGATGTGCTGGTGCTGCGGTCCGATCTTCCCGATGTCGTGGACGAGTGCGGCGTACTCGATCTCCTCGACCTCGACCTCGGAGCGGCCCATGCCGCGCGCGAGCCGGACGGCGTACTGCGCCACGCGCACCGAGTGGTGCCGCGTGTACGGGTCCACCTCTTCCAGCACCTCGGTGAGCGCGCGCACGAAGTCCTTCATGTCGCTGCGCAGTTCGAGGTGCGACTGGAACGAGTAGCGCGAGACGAGGAACGGCAGCGCGAAGAGCACCAGGCCCCACGGGCCCGCGCCGTGGTAGACCACCGCGACCAGTGCGCCCAGCGCGACGAACGAAAGATGGTGCAGGAGTCCCTGCTGGAAGTTCTGCTGCCAGATCCGCCACGGGCTCGGGCCGGTCGTGAGCCCGATCACGGTGGAGACGCAGGCCGAGTTCACGGCGAAGTAGACGGCGCCGGCCGCGAGCAGCGCCAGCCCGGCCTGCGGGAAGTCCAGCGCGCCGATGCGCCCGCCGGCGAGCACGAAGACCCAGGCGGTGGCGAAGTAGCCGAGCGTGTAGATGGCGAGGTTGTGGACGACGCGGACGAGCGGCTTGCGGCGCACGATGCCGTGCGCGACGACGTTCGCGGCAAGGTCGATCAGCGACGTCCAGAACGGACCGAAGATCACCAGGCACGGCAGGTTGAAGATCGTGCTGGCGGTCACGTAGCCGCCGCCGGGAAGCGGCACGGGAGCGAGCTCGCCCATGAGCATCAGCGCGAACATCACGGCGGCGATGGGACCGTCCGGGCGGATGTTCAGCCCCGGGACGTCGCGGCCGGCGACCATCAGCGCGATCGCACCGACGACCACCACGGCGTAGTAGGTCCGGAAGAGGGCCGGATGGCGAGTGACGGGCGTTTCGCTCACGTTCCCTGTCGCGAGTGGGCCGAAGGGGCCCTGCCTGTGCGTGACGTGATACGGGAGACCGACAAACCGGTTGAAGTCACTTCTACAGCCGGGGAGCTGGAATTACCAGCCCGCCTTGCCGAGCAGCTCGATCAGATCGAGAAGCAGCTCCATTCAGACCCACCTCCTCCGAGTTGAACTCTGTGAGGACGGCTTCTGCCATCACAGGATGGGTCCGCTTCGCTGTTTGGCTGCCTCGCTTCGCTCGAACCTCCCCGACCTGCCGGTCTCCGAATCCAGCCGCCCGGCACGATGCCGGACGGACACCAAATCGTCGTGCTAGTCCGACGTGGGCCTCAGGACGTACTCCGTCGGCTCCTTGACGCGCATGCCCCCGGCCACGCGGTTGAGCGCGGACAGCGTCGCGAGCACGACCGCCTGCGGCGTGTCCTGCTCCACGGCACAGCTGCCGGTGAGCACCTTCTCCTTGCGGTGGGCGATCAGCGACAGAGTCACGACGACGACCCGGACGCGGCCCATCATCACCCGCTCGACGTTCGCGACGCTGAGCGCCACGGGATCGTCGAGGAACTCCTGGACGGCCGCCGCGGTGGCCTCGGCCACCAGGCGGTGCGATTCGTCGCGCGTGCTCCACCCCGAGGCGCTGCCGATGCGCGGCAGTCCGCGCCAGCGCAGTTCGACCTGCGCCTGGGTCCGCGGACCCGAGACGAACAGGTTGACGCTCTCGAAGCGGATCCGGTCGTCCCGCAGCGCGGGCTCGGGCTCTTCGGCCGGCAACGGGGCCGGCGCGTGCACCGGCTCCCCCTCGACGGCGGGCGAACGGACGATCGAGACCACGCGGTGGTCGATGTGCAACCCCAGGCCGGCGCTCAGCACCGTCTGGATGTCGCGCACGATCTTCTTCGGCGGGCGCTCCGAGTTCGTGAGGACGTGGATCTCGCGGATGTCGTCGCCTTCGGCGCGAACCCGCACCCCCTCGATCTCGGGCAGTCGGCTGCGCAGCGTGTTTTCGGCCTTGTCGGCCAGCGTGCTGCCGGGCCCGATCATGGAACGGTCTCCTCTTCCCCCCTCGGGAATGATGCGCTTGAAGTCTACCACAGGCACCCGCGGGAAGTGTGACTGGTCCGTCAGCCCCGGAACATCGGCATGAGGTCGTAGTGAACCATGCCGTGCAGCTCGCGCACCCGGCCCTCGATCTCGCCCGGCGTCGTCCCGACCAGCCGCTGCGGGCTGAAGGACTCGATGGCCAGCGACGCCATCGCCGTGCCGCACGCCATCGCCTGCCGCAGGGCCTCGCCGTCGGTGCGCCCGACCCGGGCCAGCATGCCGATGAAGCCGCCGGCGAAGGAGTCCCCGGCGCCCGTCGGGTCGGTCAGCGCCTTGACCGGGTAGGCCGGCGTGATGAAACGCTCTTCTCGGGAATGGTAGAGCGCCCCGTGCTCGCCCTTCTTGATGATCACCGCGTTGGCGCCCTGCTCGAGCAGCTTGTCGGCCGCCCGTGCCAGGTGCGTCTCGCCCGCGAGGGCGCGCGCCTCTTCCTCGTTCAGCAGCGCGATGTCGACGCGCCGGAGCACTTCGAACACCCGGTCCGGCTGGCGCGCGATCCAGTAGTTCATCGTGTCCGACAGCGTCAGCACCGGGCGCTTGATCTGCGAGAGCACCTCGAGCTGCAGCTCGGGATCGATGTTCGCGAGGAACACGAACGGCGTCCGGCGGTGGTCGTCGTTGAGCCGCGGGTGGAACTGCGCGAAGACGTTGAGCTGCGTCTCGAGCGTGTGGGCGTGCCCGAGTTCGGCGGCGTACTCGCCGCGCCAGCGGAACGTGCGGCCCTCGGCGGTCTCGAGACCCGACAGGTCGACACCGCGCTCGAGGAAGAGGTCGCGATGCTCGAGCGGGAAGTCCTCGCCCACCACGGCGACCACGGACACGGGCGCGAAGTGCGAGGCCGAGAACGAGAAGTACGACGCCGAGCCGCCCAGCGCCTCCGTCGCTTCGCCGTAGGGCGTGCGGATGGAGTCGAGCGCGACCGAACCGACCACGAGGATCCGCTGGGGTGACGTCATGACGGGCTCTCCGCCTCGCGTTCCATCCGTTCGGGCGCGGAGACGCCCAGGAGCGCGAGGCCGTTGCGCAGCACCTGCCGGGCCGCGGCGCAGACGCGCAGGCGGTGGCGCGACAGGGCCGCGTCGTCCCCGACGACGCGGCAGACGTGGTAATAGCGGTGGAACTCCGCCGCCGTCTCCATGAGGTACGTCGGGATCCGGTGCGGCTCGCGCATCGCCGCCGCCCCGCGGACCACCTCGGGGAACGTGGCCAGCTTGCGCACCAGCGCCACCTCTTCCGGCGCGGTGAGCGGCGACGCCTCGCCGGTCGCGGCCTCGAGGCCGCGCTCGGCTGCGAGCCGCAGGATCGACGCGATGCGCGCGTGCGCCATTTGCACGTAGAAGACCGGATTCTCGTCGCTCTGCCGGACCGCCAGCGCGAGGTCGAAGTCGAGGTGCGCGCTGGTCGAGCGCATGAGGAACGAGAAGCGGGCGGCGTCCGGCCCCACTTCCTCGACCAGTTCGGCGAGCGTGACGAACTCGCCCGCGCGCTTGCTCATCTTCACCGGCTCGCCGTCGCGCAGCAGGTTCACCTGCTGGACGATCAGGACCTGCAGGAAGTCGTCCTCGAGCCCCAGCGCCTTCAGCGCGGCCGTGAGCGTCGCCACGTACGCGTGGTGGTCGGGGCCCCACAGGTTGATCGCGCGCCGGAAGCCGCGCGCGCGCTTGTCGCGGTGGTAGGCGATGTCGGGCAGCAGGTACGTGGGCCGGCCGTCGGCACGCACGATGACGCGGTCCATGTCGTCGCCGAAGCGGAACGTGCGCAGCCACGTCGCCTCGGCGGTGCCGGCCGCGGCGCCCTGCTCGTTCTGCACGCGCGCCTGTGCCGCCTCGCTCACGCCCTCGGGACCGGTGGCCCGGTACGCCATCTGGCGCGCGACGAGTTCGGTCCGCGTCGTGTCCACCGCACCCGAGTCGTGGAGCGTGGATTCGCGGAACCAGCGGTCGAAGGTGACGCCGTAGGCGGCGAGGTCGCGCTGCTGCCACGCGAGCATGCGGGTCAGCGCCTGGTCGCGGAACCAGCGCGCGCCCTGCGGGTCGGCGAGCGCCGCTCGGGCTTCCGCCTCCGGCAGCTCCGCGGCGAGGTGCGCGAGGTATTCGCCCTGGTAGCCCTCGGGCGGCAGCGCCCGTTCGACGCCGATCCGCTGCGCGAAGCGCGCCGCGACCGACTCGCCGAGCAGGTCGACCTGGTTGCCGGCGTCGTTGACGTAGAACTCGCCCGCGACGTCCCAGCCGGCGGCGCGCAGGAGGTTCACGAGCGTCGCGCCGACCGCGGCCGCACGCGCGCTCACGACGTTCATCGGTCCGGTGGGATTGGCGCTCACGTACTCGACGAGGATCTTCTCGCCACCGCCGAACGCCGAGCGGCCGAAGCCCTCCGCGTCCCCGACGATGCGCGGCGCCAGGCCGGCCACGAACGCATCGCGATAGCGGAAGTTGAGGAACCCCGGCCCCGCGATCTCGGGGGCCGCGACGATCGGGTGGTCCGCCGGGAAGTGGTCGACGATCGCCTGCGCGATCGCCCGGGGCGGCTTTCCCGCCTCCTTCGCGACCAGCATGCAGAAGTTCGTCGTCCAGTCGCCGTGCGACGGCTCGCGCGGGATCGCGAAGTCGAGCTTCGCGAGCCGTTCGGGCGTGGCCAGGCCGGCGGCGGAGAGCGCGGCCTCGACGGCGGCTCTCAGCTCATTCCACACCAAGGTCCACGCTCCTCGCATCGCCCCAGAGGCGTTCCAGCAGGTAGTACTCGCGCGTCTTCTCGTGGAACACGTGCACGACCACGTCGACGAAGTCGAGCAGCACCCAGCGGCGCCCTTCGCGGCCCTCGATGTGCCACGCCCGCACGCCCGCGACGCGCGCCTTCTCCTCGACGGCCTCGGCGATCGCCTTCACCTGCACTTCGCTCGTGCCGGAGCAGACGAGGAAGTAGTCGGCGACGCCCTCGAGACCGCGGAGGTCGAGGCCGACGAGTTGCTCGGCCTTCTTGCTCGCCGCGGCCTCGGCACAGAGGCGCAGCAGGTCGAGGCCGGGAACGGCGTTTTCGGAGCGCGGGCGCGGAGTGGTCATGGCGGAGGGTTCGGGCCGGGCCCGGATCAGTGGTCGCGGTGGACCGCGTAGTCGATCGCGGCGTCCAGCGCGCGGCGCGCCGCGGAGCGCGGCTCGTCGGCGAGCACGGCGCGGGCTTCCTCGGCCAGGGCGGCGGCGCGCTGGCGCGAGTACTCGAACCCGCCGGCGCGCTCGATCAGCGCGCACAGGCTCGCCCACTGGCCCTGCGTCCACTTGCGCCGGCCGGCCAGCGCCCGCAGGCGCTTGCGATCGGCCTCGGTGGCCTGCCGCAGCGCGGCGATGAGCGGCAGCGTCACCTTGCCCTCGGCGAGGTCGTAGCCGACGGGCTTGCCCGTCACCTCGGAGTCGCTGAGGTAATCGAAGAGGTCGTCCACGATCTGGAACGCGACGCCCAGCTTCTCGCCGAACGCGTGGAATGCGGCGCGCCGACGGTGGTCCTTCGCGCCGCGCCCGATCGCCACGCCCATCTGCGTCGAGGCGCCGATCAGCGAGCCGGTCTTGGCGCGGATCAGCTCCTCGTAGTCGGCCTCGCGGACGTCGAGGTTGTAGGCGTGCTGGAACTCCAGCGCCTCGCCGCAGGACATCTCGGTCACGGCCTGCGCGAGGATGCCCATGGCCGCGTCGAGCTTGTGCTCGACCAGCAGCGCCATGGACTGGGCGTACATGTAGTCGCCCATGATGATCGCCATCTCGTCGGTCCAGAGACCGTTCACGGTCGGCTGCCCGCGCCGCAGGTGACTGCGGTCGACGGCGTCGTCGTGGATGAGCGCCGCGGCGTGCACGAGCTCGGCGACCGTGGCGCTCACGATCGCTTCGTTGCCGAGCTCGCCCCGGAGCCGGGCGGCGAGCAGCAGCAGCGTGGGGCGAAACTTCTTGCCCCGCGTGGCGAGCACGTGGCCCCCCACCTCGTTCAGGATCGGGATCGGGGTACGGAAAAGCCCCCGGAGGCGCTTCTGCACCTCTTCGAGCTGGCGCCGCACGGGTTTCTGCACCGCGAGGATCTGGGGATCGACGGTCATTCGGGAGTGACGTGCCCCGGAAGGTGGGATGGGCGAACGAAAAACAGCGACGCAGGATATGAGGCACTTTCCGGGAGTGTCAAGCAGTGCACCGGTTCCCCGCGCACATGCGATACTGCCGCGCGCGCCGCGCGCCTCGCGCCGCGCCCCCGGAGGCTCGCATGTCCACCTCTCGCCGCGGCCGGATCCTCGCCCGCGTCATCGCCGTCGCGGTGCTCGCGCTGCTCGTCCCTGCGGCCCGCGCCGCGGCCGCGCCGCCCGATTCGCTGCCGCCCGCGCACGTGCGCGCGTGGCAGGTCGGGCTGCTGCGACCCGACCGGCTCGAGCACGGCTCGCTCTCGTTCACGCTCGCCGCGGGCATGGGGCTCGCGGGCCGGCCGCGCACCGAAGCGGCGCTGGTCACGCTCGGGCTCGGCACCCTGAAGGAACTGCACGACCGGCGGACGAGCCGGTTCGATCCGATCGATCTCGCCGCCGACGCCGCGGGCGCCGCACTCGGCGCCTGGGCGGCGACGCACTGAGCTCGCCGGCTCAGCGACCCGCGGGAATGGCGCCGACGGTCGGTGGCGGCTTGTGCCCACCGCTCGAGCCGCTCGACGTGTCGGCGTGGCGCAGCGACTGCGAGAGGCTGACCGCCAGCGCGCCGGCGACCACGCCGCCACCCACGATCGCCGTCCGGCGCCAGTCGATGCCGCGGGCGCTCAGGCTGCGCACGTCGTCCACGGGCAGCCTCACCTGCGCGAGCTGGTCGACCGGCCCCTCGACCTCGAGGCGATTCCGGTAGCCGACGAGCGTGTCGCCGACCACGTCGGCCCAGTCGAACTCGTAGAGCAGGCCCTCCTGCGTCACGACCCGGACGTTCTTGCGCTCCTGCACCGCGCCGTACTCCTGGCGCGGGATCTCGCGCAGCGTCATGCAGCCGGTGGAGGCGGTCCAGGCGAGGAGCACACCGAGGCGGAGGGTGCGCGACAACGTCATGCGGTCTTCCTTTCGAGTTCCGGTCGGTGGCTCCCGGTCGGGAGGCGACGGAAACAGCGTAGCGCGGGCCATGCGCGCGGCGCCAGCCGGGAACGCGCCCACGGCCTCGGCTCGCAAACCCCGGGACCCTGCGCCGGGTTCCCGCCCGGGCCGCGGCCGGCTTCAGCGCCAGTAGAGCAGCCGCCCGCAGCTCTCGCACAGGTGCAGCCCCGCCTCGCCCGGCGGTGGCACCGCCGAGGTCGGCAGCTGCACGAAGCAGCCCTGGCACACGCGCTCGCGGACCAGGGTCACCCCGCGGCCGTAGCGAGCCAGCGAGCGCTGGTACAGGGTCGCCCAGCGGCGGTCGAGCGTGCCCACCAGCTTCTCGCGTTCGCGCTCGAGCACGGCGAGGCCTTCCATCGAGAACCCCATGCGCTCGAGGCGCGTGCGGCACGCGGGGTCGTGCGCGAGTTCCAACACCTGGTCGAGGTCGTGCAGCTCGAGCACGGTCCGCGCCGGGTTCACGCTCCACCTCCGCGCAGCAGCGCCGCCGCGGTCGGTCCGTCGGCGTCGAGCAGCCGCTGGCGCATGCGCTGCAGGCGCATGCCCTGCAGGGTGCCCGCGACGCGCGCGACGTGCGCGTCTGCGCGCGTCGCGCACGGGCTCAACACGAGCGCGACGAGGTGGACGTCCTGGCCGTCGGTGGCGCCCCAATCGATGCCGCGCGAGGAGCGTCCGAGGACGACGCCCGGGCGGCGCACACACGCCGAGCGCAAGTGCGGAATGGCGACGCCCTTGCCCACCCCGGTGCGCCCGAGGCGAAGCGATCGCTGCAAGGTGGCGAGCAGGACGTCCGCATCCTGGACCAGCCCGGACGATTCCGCGGCCGCCACCAGTTGCACGAGCGCCGAATCACGCTTGCGATGGCGCAGCTCCACGCAATCGACCGGCAGGTTACTGATCGAGGGGACGTCGGCGATGGCCATGGTTCGGGTCCCTCCGCGTCGGGCCCACCATAGCACCGTCCGGTCGCGTCACGACGTCAAGTCGCCCGCAATCCCCGCATTCGCTTCGCCCGACGGAGAATCCGCCGCGTCAGGCCGTGCGAGCGACGGCGCGCGACGCGCGCCAGCGCTGCAGCGCGAGCAGCGCGCCCCACGCGAGCAGCGCACCCAGCAGCGCGCCGGTGACGACATCGCTCAGCCAGTGGCGATCGAGCCAGATCCGCGACCACCCGACCAGCGCGGCGAGCGCGAACCACGCGGGCCCCGCTCGCCTCCAGCGGCGCGCGAGCAGCACCGCGACCGCGAACGCGTTGGCGGCGTGGCTCGAGGGGAACGCGGCGTTGCCGTGGCGATGCGTGCCGTCCGGACGCGCGCGCCACGTGACCCACTTGAGCGACTCGACCGCGAGGTTGACCGGCACCAGCACCACGCCGGCTTCGACCAGCAGCGCGCGCCCGGCCGCGCCGGACACGAGCGCGACGGCGCCCGTCAGCAGGAGCAGCGGCCGCCCGAGATCGCTCACGAGGTGCATCGGGCGCTCGAGCGCGGGGTCGCGATGCGACTGCACGGCCGTGCGCACGGCGTCGTCGAGCGGCTGCATCGGCCACGCGAGCGCGAGTGCGAGCAGCCACGCGCGCGCGATCACCATCCGGTGCCGCCGACGTGGAGCAGCGCCTCCTCGGGCAGCACGCCCGCCAGGTCCCGGCCCGCGCGCACGCGGACGCGCCCGGCGCCGTCGCGGCCGGTCACGCGCACCACCTGCCCGGGCACGAGATCCACGTCGCCCCCTTCCAGCGTCACGGCGCGGCCGACGACCGCCACGGGCTCGTGCGCGGCGAGCGTGTGCCGCACCGGCACGGCCGCCGCCGCCGCGATCGCCAGCAGCGCCAGCGCGATCGCGCTCCAGCGCCGCGGCCACTCGAGCACCGCGCCGAGCATGAGCGCGAAGGCCAGCGCCGCCCATTCGAGCGAGCGGAGCGGCAGGCCCTGGCCGGGCACGCCGGTCAGCGCGCCCGCCTCGCGCAGCCGCGCCGCGGTCCAGCCGAGCGCGGCGCTGCGAGGCTCGCCCTGCTGTCCGCGCATCGCCCACACGGTCGCGGTCCCGACCCGTTCTTCCTTGAGCGCGGCCCACGCCAGGCGCGCGGCCAGGGCCGGGTCACCCGGCGACTCGCGCCAGATCCCCTCCCACGCCGACACCGCGTCCGCCACGCGCCCCTGCCGCGCGAGCGCGTCGGCCTCGCGCGCGCGCGCCGCGAGCGCGTCCGGGCCGTGCACGCCGGCGCCGAGCGCGAGCGCGGCCAGCGCGAGCAGGGCGCAGCCGGCCGCGACGAGCTGCCGCGGCAGCCTGGACGCGGTGGCCGGCAGCGTCTCGCCGACGCGTTCGACCAGCCGCCGGCGCACGTCATCCTCGGGCAGTGGCCGGCCGCTGTAGCGCGCCGCCGCGATGTCCTCGCGCAGGCGCAGCACCTGCCCGCCGCGGCGCTCGACCCAGCGCACCGCCTCGTCCGCGGCGATCCAGAAGTCCGGTCCGTGCGCGAGCCCCACCGCGCGCAGCAGCTCGCGCATGCGCGCGCGCTCCGGCCCGTCGGGGTCGGGCGCGTTCGCCGCGCGCCACGTGCGTACCGCGAACGCCGCGAGCGCGCCGGCCAGCGCGAACAGCCACGGCCACGCGGGCCGCGCCCCCGGGCGCGCCGGATCGCGCCCGAATACGGGCGGGAACGCGCTCGCGTCGCGGTCGGTGCCCGAGCCGGGCCCGGCGGCGAGCACCTCGACCTCGAGCGCGGGCAGTTCGGCCGAGTGGTAGGCACCGGTCGCGGGATCGAACCACGCGAGCGCGGGCGGCGCGAGGTGGAGCACGCCGGTGCGCCGCGGCATCAACGTCCACTGGAAGCGGCGGCGGCCCGCCTGCGCTTCGCCGGCGGGCGGGAAGCTGTCGTCGACGGTGCTCGCGTACACCTCGAAGTCCGGCGGCGCGAGCGTCGGCGTGCGCAGCAGTGGCAGGTTGCCGGTACCGCGCACGTCGAGCTGGAGCGTCAGTGCCTGGTCCTTGGTCGTGTGCCCGCGATCGAGGCTCCAGCTCCAGCGGAACGCCCCGACCGCGTTGGCGAACCCGGCGGGAGCGCCCGGCGGCAACGGCCGCACGTCGAGCTTCACCGGCTGGCTGCGGATCTCGAACGGCCGCCCGGGTTCGGTCGCGAAGGGATCGCTCGAGGACAGCGAGACCACGATCGCGGCGCTGCCGATCGTCACGGGCCCGGGCGCGAGCGGATAGAGCCGCGCCCGCCGTTCGGTGACCACGCCGGGACCGTGGCCGGTGTTCACGCGATACTCGACCGGATCGCCGTAACCCTCCGCCCAGAAGCCCGTCGTGGACGGCGTCGAGTTGGGCCCGCTCTGGCTCAGGTCGCGCGTCTGGACCAGCTTGAGCGCCAGCTGCACGAGCTGGCCCACGTACGGGTGCTGCGGCGACACGCTCACCTCGAGCGCGGCCCCCGCCGCCGTCCGGGCGACGGCGGCGCCGCCGGGCAGCGCCGCGGCGGCCGTCACGGTGAGCGAGAGTGCGGGGCACTCGTAGACCTGGCGGCCCATCTTCACGCGGATGGGGCCGACCGTGTAGTGGCCCACGACGTCCGTCGAAATCGCGTAGCGGTATTCGATCCGGCTCGACGACCGGCCGTTGACCCACGAATAGCTCTGGCCCTGCTCGCTGCCCAGCAGCGTGAGACCGCGCGGCAGCGAGAACTGCGGATCGCCCGTCGGGCCGCCCGGGTCGCTGACCGCCACGACGAGCGTCACGCCCGCGCCGGCTTCCACCGTGCCGGCAGACAGCGTCGCCTGCGCCTGCGGCGCCGCGGACGCGGCGAGCGGCATGCCCACGAGCCACGCCGCGAGCAGCGCGGCGGCCCCAGCGATTCGGCGCATCACCAGTCCTTCCCCTTCTTCTCGGTCGTCGCCCGGGTGCGCTGCGCGCGCTGGCGTTCGAGCCGTTCGAGTTCCTGCAGCGAGCCGAGCAGCTGCTCGGCCTGCTGGCGCGTCATGCCCTGCGCCGAGCCCGGCGTGGACTGCGGCGGCGACTGGCCCTGCGGCTGCTGCCCGCCCTGCGGCGGCGGCGTGCCGCCGTTGGGCTGCGGCTGCTGCCCGCCCGGCGAGGGCTGCGACGGACCCTGCTGCGGCTGCTGCTGCGGCTTGGGGCTCTGCGGCGACTGCTGCTTCTTCTTCTCCTCGTCCTGCTGCCGCTTCTCGCGCATGAGCAGCTCGTAGTTCCAGCGCGCGTCGGCGTCGTCGGGATCGCGCTCGAGCGCGTGGCGCAGCTGCGCGAGCGCCGCGTCGAAGTCCTTCCGCTCCCCGAGCACGGTGCCGAGGTTGTAGCCCGCGGCCGCGGCGGCGCGGTAGTCCTTGCCGTTCCCGAGCCGCTCGAGCGCGGGCTGCCACTCCTGCGGCGGCCGTCCCGCGAGCGCGCGCGAGGTCGCGAGGTTCACGTGCACGGCCTCGGGTGCGCGGCGCCGGGCCCGGCGTGCGTAGAGCGATTCGGCGCGGGCCCAGTCGCCCGCCTTGAACGCCCGGTCGGCCTTCGCCCACGCGGTCTGCGCGTCGGCGCGACCGGCGCCCAATGCGAGCACGAGCGCGAGCAGCGCGGCCGCCGCGGCACCCGGCTTCGCCCGGCCCGGCTTCGCGACGCCGCGGCGGCGCGGTCGCGCGAGTTCGGCCGCGACGAGCAGCACCGCGGCGGCCGCGGCCAGCGGGAAGCGCGCCACCGGCCGCTCGACGAGACGCGCGCCGTGCGAGGAGCGCGCGAGCGATCCCATCGCCACGGCGAGCCGGCCGAGCTCTCCTCCGACGCGGTTGGCCGCGAAGTAGCCACCGCGCGTCGCGCGTGCGAGGTCGCGCAGCAACTGCTCATCGAGGCGGCTGTGCACGGTGCCGCCCGCGTCGTCGCGCTTCACGTCGATGATGCGGCCCTGGTCGTCCAGCACCGGGATCACGTCGCCGGCCGCGGTACCGACGCCGACCGCGAAGATGCGGACACCGGTCCCGCGCAGCTTGTCGACCAGCGAACCCGCGTGGCCTTCCAGGTCCTCGCCGTCGGTCCACAGCACGATCGCCTGTTCTTCGCGCCGGCCCGCGGGCAGCATCTGCATCGCCGCCTCCAGCGCGCCGCCCAGGTCGGTGCCCGGCGTGCTCACGCTGCCGGTCGCGAGCGTTTCCAGCGTGAGGCGGGCGGCCGCGTGGTCCAGCGTGAGCGGGCAGAGCCGGACCGCGTCGCCGGCGAACGCGAGCACGCCCACGCGGCTGCCGGTCACGCGCTCGAGCAGCGCCAGCGCCTCGCGCCGCGCCTCGTCGATCCGCGACGGCGCCACGTCCCGGGTGCTCATGCTGGCCGACACGTCGATCGCGAAGACCAGGTCGGAACCGCGCGCGGCTCGGCGCACGGTCTCGCGCCCCCACTGCGGGCCGGCGGCGCCCAGCACGAGCAGCGTCAGGGCGGCGCAGCGCAGCGCGATCCCCGTGCGGCGCTCGTTCGGCAGCACCTGCTGCAGCAGCACGTGCCCCTCGCGCGGGCCGGCGAGGGCGCGCATCGCCTGGCGCGCGCGCGAGCGGGCGCGCCACTCGAGCAGCGCGAGCACCGGCACGGCGAGCAGGCCCCAGAGGGCGACCGGCCAGGCGAAACTCAGGTCCATGCGGGCGTCCTCCTCATGGCGTGCGGAACGCCCACGTGGCCTGGGACAGCATGCCGAGCGCGAGCAGCACCGCGGCGCAGCCGAGCAGCAGCGGACCGAGGTCGCGGTACTCGCGGTAGACGAGCGCGTGCAGCGGCGCGCGTTCGAGGTGGTCGATCTCGGTGTAGATGCCGTTCAGCGTCGCGACGTCGCCGGCGCGGAAGAACCGCCCGCCGGTGCGGCGCGCGATCTCGATCAGCGGCGCGGGATCGACGTCCACCTGCATCATCTGGAACGTGCGCCCGAGCACCGGGTCGTCGACCGGCACCTGCTCCACGGTGGGCCGGCCCACGAGCACGGTGTAGACCTTGATGCCCATCGCGTGCGCGAGATCGGCGGCCGTGAGCGGATCGATCGCTCCGCGGTTGTTCTCGCCGTCGGTGAGCAGCACCACGACCTTGCTCGGCGTGCGGCTCTCGCGCAGGCGCTGCACCGCAGTCGCGAGCCCCATGCCGATCGCGGTGCCGTCCTCGGCGAGGCCGAAGTCGAGGCTGCCGATCAGCGTGGCGAGCGTCTCGTGGTCGAGCGTGAGCGGGCACTGCGTGAACGCGGTGCCGGCGAAGCCCACCACCCCGAGCCGGTCGTGCGGACGGCCGCGCACGAAGTCGCGCGCCGTGCTGCGCGCGACGTCGAGCCGCGTCCCGCCGCCCATGTCGCCCGCCTGCATGCTGCGCGAGATGTCGATCGCGAGCACGATGTCGACGCCCTTGGAGTCCACCTCGCTCTGCTGCACGCCCTGCTGCGGGCGCGCCATCGCGACGAGCGCGATCGCCGCCGCGGCCCACGGCAGCAGCCGCACGGCCAGCAGCGCGGCCCGCGCCGCGGCGCCCGCCCCCGGCAGGCCCGCGAGCGAGCCCCAGAGCACGGCCGGCGACTGCGTCTCGCGCCGGCGCGAGCGCCAGAGCGCGAGCGCCGGCAGCAGCAGCAGGCCGAGCAGCAGCCACGGGGACTCGAAGCGGATCACGCGACCTCCCGCGGCGCGTCCCGGCGCACCAGCTGCTCGACCGCCGCCTCGCAGCGGTGGGCCTCGATCACCTCGAGCGGTGCGCGCGCGAACTTGACCCGGTCCCAGAGCCCCAGCAGGCCCTCGAGCCGCGGCAGGTCGACGCTGCCCGACTGCAGCGCGCGCAGGCGCGCCAGCAGCTCGCCGCTCGTGTCGCCGGGACGCGGCGCCCCCGTGGTGCGCTCGAGGTAGCGGCGCAGGATGCGCGTGAGCTCGAACGCGTGATCGGCGACCTGCCCCTGCTCGGGCAGCCGGCGTTCGCGCAGCTTCGCGAGTGCGGCGAGCGCCTCCGCGCTGGCGTCCAGCGCGGGCGCGCGCGCGGCAGCCGGCGCCGGCGGGGCGACGGGCACGGGCGCGCGCCGGCGGTTCCACACGATCAGCGCGACGAGCGAGCCGAGCACGAACACGGCGAGGAGCACGAGCCCCCACGGCACCTTCTCCCACCACGGTGCGCCGAGCGGACCGTGCAGCGGGCGCAGCGTGGCGTGGCTGTCGCGTTCGGCGATCGTCGGCAGCACGAGGAACGTCACGGTGGGCAGGCGGCCCGCCGTCGACGGCGTCCCCGGGGGCCCGGCGTTGAACGACACCGTGGGGCCCGGCACCGAGACCGGCCCGGTGGTGAACACCTGCAGCGGGATCTCGAGCCAGACGCTGTCGGAATGCGCGTAGCCGAAGCGGCTGTCGGTGGGCTGCAGCGACACGCGGCCGCGCCGCGGCGCGCCCCACTCGAACACGCCCTCCGACGCCGGTGCCGCCCACGTGACGCGCGTGTCGGGGTCGGTGAGCACCCAGGCGCGGTACGTGAGCCGCTGGCCGAGCCGCGACGGGGACGGGGAGACCTGCGCGCGCAGCCGGAAGACCGTACCCGGGCCGATGCCCGCGGCCCGTGTCCCGTGCGCGAGGTTGGCCGGCATCTGCGAGCGATCGGGGCCCTTCGGCGCGTGCTGCGGATCGAGCCAGCCGGGCATGGTGAAGCGCAGCGGCAGCGCGAGGAGCAGCGCCGCGAGCAGCGCGCGCGAGCCGGTCACGCGACGCCCCGGCGGCGATGCGCCGCCTTGCCGAAGTAGCGCATGAGCACGGGCACGTACGGCCGGTCCGTGCGCAGCTCCAGCACCGGGCACTGCGCCGCGGCGAGCGCGCGCTCGGTGTCCCGCCGGCGCTCGCGCGCCCGCGCCTGGTAGGCGCGCCGCACCGACTCGCGGCCCGTGTCCACGAGCGTCCGGGTGCCGCTCTCGAGGTCCTCGAGCAGCACCCAGCCCGCGTTGGGCAGGGCTTCGTCGCGCGGATCGCGCAGCTGCAGTGCGGTGACTTCGTGCCGGCGCGAGAGCACGCGCCAGTCGCGCGAGTCGAGCTTCGTATCGAAGTCCGAGATCCAGAACATGAGCGAGCGCCGCCGCAGCGTCCGGGTCAGGAACCGCGCGGCCGCCCCGAGGTTGGTCCCGGCCGTGCGCGGCTCGGTGTCGAGCACGTCGCGCAGCATGCGCAGCAGGTGCGTGCGGCCGCGCGACGCGGGCACGTAGTGCTCGACGTCACCCGCCGCGAGGACCAGCCCCAGCCGGTCGTTGTTGCGCATCGCCGCGAAGCCGAGGATCGCGCACAGCTCCGCCGCCAGCTCGCGCTTCTCCTGCGCGGCCGAGCCGAAGCGCATCGAGCGCGAAACGTCGACGACCAGCATCACCGTCAACTCGCGCTCCTCGACGAAGCGCTTCACGTAGGGCGCCCCGAGCCGGGCCGTCACGTTCCAGTCGATGTCGCGCACCTCGTCCCCGGGGACGTAGGGGCGCACCTCCTCGAACTCGACGCCGCGGCCCTTGAAGACGCTCTGCGAGTTGCCGGAGAACAGGTCTTCGACCATGCGGCGGCTGCGAATCTCGAGCCGCCGCACCTTCCGGAGCAGCTCGGAAGTTTCCATCAGGGAACGCGCACCTGCTCCAGGATGCGGCGCGCGACCTCTTCGCCGTCCACGCCCTCCGCTTCGGCCTCGTACGAGACCTGGATGCGGTGGCGCAGCACGTCGGGCGCGATCGCCTTGACGTCGTCGGGGAGCACGTAGGGCCGTCCGCGCACGAGCGCGTGCCCCTGCGCCCCGCGGACGAGGAACAGCGTCGCACGCGGCGAGGCGCCGTAGGTGATGAGGTTGTCCAGCCCGGCGAGACCGAAGTCGCGCGGGCGGCGCGTGGCGCCGACCAGGTCCAGCACGTAGTCCTGGATCTTGTCGTCCACGTACACGCCACCGAGCGCTCCGCGCGCCTCCATCACCTGTTCGCGGGTCGCCTGCGGCTGCAGCGGCGGCAGGTCGGAGAGCCCCGCGCGGCGCAGGATCTCCTTCTCCTCGGCGCGCTCGGGATAGCCGATCTTCACTTTCAGCATGAAGCGGTCGCTCTGGGCCTCGGGCAGCGGGTAGGTCCCCTCCTGCTCGATCGGGTTCTGCGTCGCCAGCACGAGGAACGGCTGCTCCAGCCGCCGCGTCTCGTCGCCCAGCGTCACCTGCTGCTCCTGCATCGCCTCGAGCAGGGCCGACTGCACCTTCGCGGGCGCGCGGTTGATCTCGTCGGCGAGCACGAGGTTCGCGAACACCGGGCCCGCCTTGGCGGTGAACGAGCCGTCGCGCGGGTTGTAGATCAGCGTACCGGTGAGGTCGGCCGGGAGCAGGTCCGGCGTGAACTGGATGCGCCGGAACTTGAGCGAGAGCGCCTGCGCCAGGCTGGTGGCCGCGAGGGTCTTGGCGAGACCCGGGACGCCCTCGAGCAGGACGTGGCCGCCGGTCAGGAGCCCGATGAGCAGGCGGTCCACCATGGCCTGCTGTCCCACGATCACCCGGCCCACTTCTTCGCGGACCTTCATCAGCACTTCGCCGGTGCGCTCGATCCGGCGGGCGGTGACGGAGTCGACGGTCATGCGTTCCTTCCTGGAAACGGTGAGAGGCCGCCGCGGCCCCATGGCGGAGCCGGCGCCGCAGTATAGCGAACGAGGACGCAGGTGCCAGCGATGACGTGAGCCGGGACGTTCCCCGGGCTGCCCCCCGGGTGACCTCGTGAAACACCGGGGCACGCCCCGGCGTTCACGGCGATGCGCTCAGGACGCGCGGGCCAGGGACGCGTCGTCGCGGGCCGGCACCCCCTCGGAGAGCCACTCCGAGAGCACGGTCCGGGCGTCCCGCAGCGCGAACGGGGCGCGCAGCGACTCGAGCTGATCGAGCTTGTTCAGCGAGCGGACGATGTCGAGCATGAGTTCCGCCTCGCGCTCCGGGTCGCCACAGGCGCGGGCGCGGACGAGGCGCTGGTGCACGCGCAGGCGCGCGAGCGGCTCGACCTGGAGCTCGTGCCGGTAGCTCCGGGCGGCCGCGTCGAACAGCGCCTCCGCCTCGCGCGGGCGGCCCGCGGCGTGGGCCGCGAGCGCGCGCCGATGGAGCGCGGGCCCGGGCACGAATCCGGGGGCGATGCGGACGAGAACCCGGTTCAGCAAGTCGTCGAGCATGGGAGGTCTCGGGTCTTCGCGGAGGGGGACGTTCGAGCGCCCGGACATCGAGCAGGTTCGATGCCACCCGCCCCGGTGATGCGAATGGGACACATGCGAACGGGCGCCCGTCCGGGCGCCCGTTCGCACATTGCAAGATGACCTCGGCCGGCTCTCAGCCTGCACGGGCCGGCACGCCCGCCGGCCGCGGCAGCGGCTCCCAGGAGAAGAGCGGATAGCCGCTCGCCAGCGCCCGGGCGTCGCGTTCGACCTCGGCGGCGAGGGCGGTGTCGTCCGGCCGGTCGAGCACGCGGGCGATCCAGCCGCCGATCAGCCGCATCTCGTCGGGGCCCATGCCGCGGGTCGTCAGCGCCGGGGTGCCGATGCGGATGCCGCTCGTCACCCACGGCTTCTGCGGGTCGTTCGGGACGGCGTTCTTGTTGACCGTGATGTGGGCGCGGTGGAGCGCCTCCTCGGCCACCTTCCCCGTCATGTTGCGGCGGCGCAGGTCGACGAGCAGCAGGTGATTGTCGGTGCCGCCCGAGACGAGGTCGAAGCCGTGGCCCAGCAGCGTCTCCCCCAGCACGCGCGCGTTCTCGATCACGCGCTTCTGGTAGGCGACGAACCCGGGCGTCAGGGCTTCGCCGAAGCAGGCGGCCTTGGCGGCGATCACGTGCATGAGCGGTCCGCCCTGCAAGCCGGGGAACACGGCCTTGTCGAGCTTCTCGGCCCACTCGGCCTTCGCCAGCACGATGCCGCCGCGCGGCCCGCGCAGGGTCTTGTGCGTGGTGCTCGTCACGAGGCCCGCATGCGGCACCGGGCTCGGGTGCAGCCCCGCCGCGACGAGCCCGGCGATGTGCGCCATGTCCACCACCAGCGTCGCGCCCACCTCGGCGGCGATCGCCCCGAAGCGCGCGAAGTCGAGCGTGCGCGGGTAGGCGCTCGCGCCCGCGACGAGGATCCGCGGCCGGTGCTCGCGGGCGAGCGCCGCCACGGCGTCGTAGTCGATCCGGCCGTCCTCGGGGCGCACGCCGTACTGCACGCTCTTCCAGAGCTTGCCCGAGATCGAGACCGAGTGGCCGTGCGTCAGGTGCCCGCCGTGCGCGAGGCTCATGCCCAGCAGCGTGTCGCCCGGCTCGGAGATCGCGAGGTACGCCGCCAGGTTCGCCGAAGCGCCCGAGTGCGGCTGCACGTTGGCGTGATCCGCACCGAAGAGCTGCTTCACGCGGTCGCGCGCGAGGTTCTCCGCCACGTCCACGAACTCGCAGCCGCCGTAGTAGCGCTTGCCCGGCAGGCCCTCGGCGTACTTGTTCGTGAGCACCGAGCCCTGGGCTTCGAGCACGGCGTCGCTCGCGAAGTTCTCGGACGCGATCAGTTCGAGCGTCCCGTGCTGCCGGCCCGCCTCGTCGGCGAGGGCGGCGTGCAGCGCGGGGTCCTGCGACGCGAGTCGGGACACGGGGGCTCCTTCAGGGTTTCGAGTGAGTGTCCTCGTACGACCGGATCTTCTCGAGCCGGCGCTCGTGGCGCCCGCCGGCGAACTCGGTGTCCAGCCAGATGCGCAGCCAGCGCAGCGCGTCGCCCGTCCCCGGCGCGGTCTTGGCGCCGAGGGCGAGCACGTTCGAATCGTTGTCCTGGCGCGTGAGGCGCGCGGTGTCGTCGCTCGTCACGACCGACGCCCGCGCGCCATGCACCTTGTTCGCGGCGATGCTGGCTCCGATGCCGGTGGCGCAGACCACCACGCCCCGGTCCACCTGCCCGCCCGCGACGCGTTCGGCCACGGGGATCGCGAAGTCCGGGTAGTCCACCGAATCGGTGCCGGAGTTCGTCCCGAGGTCCACGACCTCGTGGCCGAGGCGCTCGAGCTCGCCTCGCACGGCTTCCTTGAGCCAGAAACCGGCGTGGTCGCTGCCCACCGCGATCTTCATGCGCGTCAGCTCTTCTTGGCGCCCTGCGGCACCATGGACAGCCAGCCGTAGCGATCCGGCAGGTCGCCCTTCACGATGCCGAAGAAGGCGTCCTGGATCGCCTTGGTGACCGGTCCGCGCTCGCCGTTGCCGACCGGGATGCGGTCGACGCTCGTGACCGGCGTGATCTCGACGGCCGTGCCGGTGAAGAAGAACTCGTCGGCGATGTACAGCATCTCGCGCGGGATCACCGCCTCGCGCACCTTGTAGCCCATGTCCAGCGCCAGCTTGATCACGCTGCTGCGCGTGATGCCCGCAAGGATGCTGGACGACACCGGCGGCGTGATCAGCTCACCCTTCACGACGATGAAGACGTTCTCGCCGCTGCCTTCGCTCACGTAGCCCTGCGTGTCGAGCGCGATCGCCTCGGCGTAGCCGTCCTCGACCGCCTCGAGCTTGAGGAGCTGCGAGTTCAGGTAGTTGCCGCCCGCCTTGGCCATCGCCGGCAGCGTGTTGGGCGCCATGCGGGCCCACGTGCCGATCTTGACCGCGACGCCCTTCGTGAGCGCGTCGTCGCCCAGGTACTTGCCCCACGGATAGGCCGCGATCATCGTCTCGATCGGCGTGCCGATCGGATTCACGCCCACGTGCGCGTAGCCGCGGTAGACGAGCGGCCGGATGTAGCACTCCTTGAGGCCGTTGACGGCGACGACGTCCATGCAGGCCCGCTCGAGCTGTTCGGCCGAGAACGCCGACTTCATCCGGTAGATCTTGGCTGAGTGAATCAGGCGTTCGACGTGCTCACCGAGGCGGAAGATCGCCGGGCCGTTCTTGGTGTGGTAGGCGCGGATGCCTTCGAACACGCTCGAACCGTAGTGGAGTACGTGCGCCAGCACGTGGACCTTGGCGTCGTCCCACGGTACGAACTCGCCGTTCATCCAGATCTTGTCGCTCTTGATCATGTTGGCCATGACTGGATCCCTCCGAGCGGCGCGGCCGCTCAGGATGCCGTTCGTGCCTTCAGCGTCTCCCGCACGGCCGGCGCGACGCGCCGGACGTGACGGCGGATTCGCCGCCAGCACTCTTCATAGGCCTCCCGAGAGGCTCCGAACGGGTCGGACACCGGGAGACCGGGTTCACCGGGTTGAGGCCATTCACTGAGCACGTGCACCCGCTCGCCCGGCGCTCCCAGCGCTTCGAGCGCCGCGCGGTGCGCGGGCTCCATCACGAACACGAAATCCGCCGCCCGGACCAGGGCCGCGGTCGTGCGGCGCGAACGGTGCGAGGAGAGATCGATCCCCTCCCGCGCCGCGACGTCGCGCGTTCCGGCGCTGGCCGGTTGCCCGTCCATCGCCGAGGTGCCGGCGGACGCGATTTCGACTCGCGCCGCGTCGTCCCCGAGCTCCGCCGACAACGCCGCCGCCGCGAGCGGGCTGCGGCACGTGTTACCCGTGCACACGAACAGCACGCGGACGAGCGGATCGGAGGACGCCATGGGGCGAGGATAGGCGCGTGATTTCGAGGGCGTCAACCGCCGTGGGCCGGCGGCGCCGTGAGGTCCTCGAAGTCGTCCAGCACCTGCGTCACGTCCAGCGCACCGCGCCGAAGGAGCTTCGGCCGCGGGCCGGTCACGTCGAGCAGGGTCGAAGGAACGCCGCCCCGCCGGGGGCCGCCGTCGAGGATCAGGTCGAGCTGGTTCCCGAAGTAGCGCACGACGTCTTCGGCCGTCTCGGCCGGCGGCTGGCCGCTCAGGTTGGCGCTGCTCGAGACGACCGGCCCGCCGATGCGCGCGAGCAGCGCGAGCGAGAGCGGGTCGTTGGGACAGCGCAGCGCGATCGTCCCACCCGCCCCCTGCACGCGCTTCGGGACGATGCCCGAGGCGTGGAAGATGAGCGACAGCGGTCCGGGCCAGCACTTGCGGATCAGCTTCTCCGCGCTCCCCGTCACGTCCGCGGCGAGGCCGTAGACCTGGTCGATCTCGGGGATGAGCGAGATCACCGCGTGCCGCGGATCGCGGCGCTTGAGGTGCCCGATCATCTCCACCGCGGAAACGTCGAACAGCGAACAGCCGAGCCCGTAGAGCGTGTCGGTCGGGAACGCGATCACGCCGCCGCGCAGCACGACTTCGGCCGCGGCGTCCAGCGTGCGGCGATCCGGATGGAGCGGATCGACGGGCAGCAGTTCCATCACGCCCTCCTCCGGCGCGACGCCCCGGTGGCCATCGCGGCGGCGTGCGCTTCGAGCCGGCGCGCGAGCGCGGCGTCGGAGAGCGCGAGGATCCGCAGCGCCAGGTGCGCGGCGTTGCGCGCGCCCCAGCCGCCGACGCCGAGCGTTCCCACGGGCACGCCCGGGGGCATCTGCACGGTCGAGAGCAGCGCGTCGAAACCCGCGAGTGGCGACGACGCCAGCGGCACGCCGAGCACGGGCAGACGGCTGTGCGCGGCCATCGCGCCCGCGAGGTGCGCGGCGCCGCCGGCGCCCGCGATCAGCACCGCGAGCCCGCGCGACTTCGCCGTCCGCGCCCACTTCGCGGCCGCGTCCGGCGTCCGGTGCGCCGAGCGCACCGCGATCTCGCAGCCCACGCCGAAGTCGGCGAGCACCTTCGCCGCCTCCTCCATCACCGCACGATCCGACTCGCTGCCCATCACGATCCCGACCCGAGCCTTCGGTCCCGCCTCACGCGCCATCGCCTGCGCCTCCGCTCGTCTCCGCCCGGGCCGCGACGTCCGCCCGGCACCTCCAGCCATGGCCACCCAGCCGGCCGATCGCACCATACGCGCGGGCACGCGCCGAGGTCACGTCGATTCCCGTCGCCGTGACGTAGGCCGCACGGCCGCCCGCCACGCGCCAGTCCGACCCGTCGCGCGCGGTCGCGGCGTGGAACACCTGCACGTCGCCGCCGTCGAGTGCATCGAGCCCCTCGATCCGCCCCTCGCCCAGCAGCCGTACAGGATAACCCACGTCGGCCAGCGCCACCGTGACCGCGGCGCCCGCACGCCGGGAAATCGCGTCCGGCCGCAGCGACCCGGCCGCCGCCGATACGAGCAGCGCCGCGAAGTCCCCGTCCACGAGCGGCAGGATCGACTGCGTCTCCGGATCGCCGAAGCGGGCGTTGAACTCCACCACGCGCGCGCCGGCGGGCCCGAGCATCAGGCCGCAGTAGAGCACGCCGCGAAACGGCGTGCCGCGGGACGCCATGGCGCGCAGCACCGGCCGCACCACGCGCGCCCCGACGTCGGCCTCGGTGCGGGCGTCGACGAATGCGGTGGGCGCGTAAGCGCCCATCCCGCCCGTGTTGGGCCCTGCGTCGCCGTCGCCGGCGCGCTTGTAGTCGCGCGCGGGCGGCAGCAGCACGCAGGCCTCGCCGTCGCAGACCGCCATCACCGAGGCCTCCTCGCCCGCGAGGAACTCCTCCAGCACGACGCGCCGGCCGCCCGCGCCGAACCGGCCGCCCTCGAGGCACTCGGGCAGGAACGCCTCGGCCTCCGCGCGGTCGCGCGTGACGAGCACGCCCTTGCCCGCGGCGAGGCCATCCGCCTTGAGCACCCAAGGCGGGCCGAACGCGTCGAGCGCGCGCCGGGCCGGCTCCACCGCCTCGAAGGCTTCCGCGCGCGCCGTGGGAACGCCGGCGGCGAGCATGATCTCCTTCGCGAACCACTTGCTCGACTCGAGCCGCGCGGCCTCGCGCGTGGCGCCGAACGCGGGCACGCCCGCCTCCGCGAGCGCATCGGCCACGCCCGCGGCGAGCGCCGATTCGGGCCCGATCACCACGAGGTCGATCGCGTGCGCGCGGCAGGCCGCGACCACGGCCGCGGCGTCGGTCTCGACGATCGGGAGGCGTTCGAACGCGCGGCCGGCGCCCTCGTTGCCGGGAGCGAGCATCACCTGCGGCGCGTGCGCGTCCCGTGCGAGCCGCCACGCCAGCGCGTGTTCGCGGCCGCCGGAACCGAGGACGAGGATGCGCGACGGGTTCACGGCCGGGAATCTAGCGGGACGGCTCGCGCCCCGCCACCGGCGAATGTCGCAGCGCGCGCGTCAGGCGGGATGCGGTTCGATCCAGCCGTCCGCGTGCGCCGCCGCCCACACCGCGAGCGGCTCCCCGGCCCGCACGCGCGGCGGGTCGTGGGCGCTCCACGCG